>DAGG01000003.1 GCA_002498125.1 Candidatus Woesearchaeota archaeon UBA525 | reverse complement strand
AAACGCTCTTCGATGAGCTGGATTGAGAGGCAGGATCAGCTCATAAATTATTCAGACAGGTTGGAGGAGGTACTTTTCGCGAGCACATACTCTCCAACGGAGAAGACGGAATTGTCAAGGAAGTTGCGTTCCGCCTCCTATCGCGCATGCATGACGGGCGTGGTGGACACTCCTGACGAAGGATGGAGATCGGTGCAGGAAAACCTCCTCGTATTATGCGGATGGAAAGATAGTTTCGACAAGAACGATGAACACAATGCGTTCAAGCGTTTCGACTGGATGCAATGACTGAAATCACCGGCACCATCAAGAGAACCACTCGTTCTCTCGTAGAACTCGTCACTGGCGAGATCATCAGAGTCCCTTCTCCCGAACTCATCACAGACACCGCACTAGGCAACGGTATTCTGAAGACATTTGAGGAGAATGTATTCGCTGGATACGATATTCATTATGTCAAGCAGCAGCGCGATGACGGAATCCATCATGAATTCAGTTTCCAGTCGCCTGAGTTCGACCCGGTCATAAACGGTTATCCTCTCACGCAGTACGAAATTATTGAGCACAAGCTAAACTGATTCATCATTTCAGTAGTTCTCTACTAAGAATTAAACATCCTATGCATTCAGTTTATATTCTCAAGTACACGGTTCGTACCTGGGGCATGGATACCGAACTGACGCAGGAATCGCTCAATCCCGAACAACGGGCGCGAGATGACTATCTACGGGTGCAGCTCAACGGCTGCCTTCCACCGCACCTTGATCCTTACGTCTTCAATGAGCGCGATTTGCCAGGCATCATCGGCAGGATGAAGGTTAAAGAAGTGCTTAGGCTCAACGACCTGCTCCCGGCCGGTACGCAGGTTGATGTGCGGCCGCGATCCATCATCTGCTGGACAAAGCCGGACGAATGGGGCGATCGCTGCGTCGCATATAGGGGCATGAACTACATCGGGGCTGCGAAACAAGACGCGTTCATCCAGATCTCAACACTATGTATGATGAAGACAGACCGGCACGGCAGCTTTCCAAGATACTTACGGATGAGCTCATCCACCTGAGGCTATATCGATTTCCCGTCGGAAAACCTTCTTTATATAGCGGCAATCCTTAAATAAGACCGCACTCTCACCAGTCATATGATTGATGTCTCGTTCGAGGAAGCGGTACGGCGCATCAGTGAGGAGACAGGTCTCTCCGTCGCTGAGATACAGTCGCGCATCAATGACAAGCTGAAGTCTCTCGCGGGGCTCATCAGCCGCGATGGCGCAGCGCATATCCTCGCCAACGAGCTCGGCGTACAGTTGACTAAGCTGGCGCCGCAGCAGGGCGCGAGCCTAAAAATCAACGAGATTACCATCGCATCGCGCGGCATCGTCGTATCCGGCCGCGTCGTCAAGAAGTACGATGTCAAGGCATTCAACAAGAACGGCCGCGAGGGTAAGGTCGCCTCTCTACTGCTCGGCGATGAGACGGGCGTCACGCGCCTCGTGTTCTGGAATGAGCAGGTCGATGTGTTTGAGGAACTCAAGGATGGTGATATCCTCGTCGTGAAGAACCCCTTCGTCAAGCAATCCTACATGCAGGACCGTCTCGAGCTCCAGCTCAACACGCAGTCTGCGCTCACCGTCAATCCTGAGGGCGTCGAGGTCGCTGCGCGGGAGTTCCAGCGCACTGAGCGCCCCCCCGCAGTGCAGAAGTACATCAAGGATCTTGGCGATGACGAGAACGTTGAGCTCATCGCGACCATCGTGCAGGTATACGATCCGCGTTTCTTCGATTCATGCCCGAAGTGCAACAAGAAGGTGCTGGGCGAGAACCAGTGCCCTGAGCACGGCGAGGTCATCCCTTCCGTGAACTTCAGCATGAGCGCGTTCCTCGACGACGGCACAGGGACCATCCGTACGTCCTTCTGGAAGCAGCAGGCTATCAAGCTCACAGGTAAGACCGAAGCCGAGTTCGTCCGCTACCGCGATGAACCGACGGCGTTTGAGGATGTCAAGAACGATCTCCTCGGCGAGTTCGTCAAGGTCGTCGGCAAGTGCAAGCGCAACGAGACCTTCGACCGCCTCGAATTCACGGCGCAGCTCGTGTTCACAGACGTGGACCCGGCTGCAGAGCTCGCGAACCTCGAGAAGAAGTTTGGCACCAAACCCGCAGAGCCAAAGCCGACCGAGCCTAAGACGACTGAACCCGAGAAGCCTAAGTCGGATTCGGATGAGATATCAGTCGTCGAGGATGATATCATATCCCTCGACGAGCTTGAGGATGTCGAGAAATAATCCTCTGGCAATCCGTTCTGATGAAGTTTCTATTCTGCTTTACTAGACACTATTCTGTCAGATAGGATCTCTAGGAATTAACGTACTGGTAGAGCCGCGCCTTCACTGGTCATCATTCCCACTGGACACAGCGATTTTTAGGAATTCGCGTGTCGGTGGAGTCGCGACTCACTGGACACCGGCTCCACTGGACACAGCCGAATGGCCTATTTAAACGAGCCAGGCTCTATGGTTCTTGTTGTCTGAGAATCAGGCAGCACCCCCTTCCAGACATCAGGACGCCCCTGTGCCGTGGGACACGCCGCTGAACAAACCTCGCGGACTCTCCCTTCGGTTCCTTCTTTTTTTCCTTCTCCCCGAAGGAAGACAACGACAGCGTCTGGAGGTGAAACAAAACGCGAAAAGCAAGGTGGTGCAGTATGCAAATGAACACAGAGAAAAAGTATAGCTTCGGCCAGAAGGGCCAGGCGAACCTGTCGCGGGAGGTGCCCGGGCAGGAGCAAAGACAGCCTTCTAGGGCCCAGAAAGGCCAAGGACCGCTCAAGAGTCTCCGCTCAGGAGCCATCCAAGTCACCATCTGGGAGAACGAGAACCTGAACGCCGAAGGCCAGGTCATGGCCTACAAGACTGTCAGCTTCGAGCGCCGCTACAAGGACAAGAACGGCGAGTGGAAGAGCACGAACAGCCTCCGCGCCAACGACCTCCCCAAAGCGGTCCTGCTGTTGAATAAGGCCTATGAGTACCTCGTGCTCACTGGCGAAGATGGCGGGGATTCTGATGGACAATACTGAATTCCCTATCGTGAATCCGGTGAATGACCGGCTTCCCAATACTAACGACAGTGCGGGGAACTACTAGTTCCTCTAGTCCAAGGACTGAGAATAATTATTAAAGGTGTAGGTGTTACCATGAAACAAGAGATCATGTACGACGAAGAGACCGTAATCGCTGAGATCAAGGCGGTCAAGAAGAAAGACAAGGAGAAGAGCGTGGCGAAAGAAGTAAGCGTGATGGACCTGCCCGGTGTAGGGGCCGCTACAGCTGAGAAGCTCGCCTCTGTCGGCTATGACAATCTCATGAGCATCGCTGTAGCAAGTCCCGGAGAGCTCGTTGATGTCGCAGGCATGAGTGAAGCGGTCGCACGCAAGATAATCCAGGCGGCACGCGAGTCGCTCGACATGGGCTTCGCCTCAGGCGACGACCTCATGGCGAAGCGCGAGAAGGTGATGAGGATCACCACCGGTGTCAAGGAGTTCGATCGCATCATGAGCGGCGGCTTCGAGACCGGATGCATCACTGAGTGTTTCGGTCAGTACGGCAGCGCGAAGACGCAGATAGCGCATCAGCTCGCTGTGAACGCCTATGCCGCAGACCCGACCGCAGTCACTGTCTACATCGACACTGAGAACACGTTCCGTCCTGAGCGCATCATACAGTTCGCAGAAGGCAAGGGTCTTGATGGTCGTGAGGTACTCAAGAACATCCGCGTCGCTCGCGCGTACAATAGCGACCACCAGATGCTGCTGGCGGAGAAGGTCGAGGACCTCTTCAAGCAGGGGCTGAATGTGAAACTAATCGTCGTCGATTCGCTCACTGCGCACTTCCGTGCGGAGTTCGTCGGCCGCGGACAACTCGCTGAGCGCCAGCAGAAGCTGAACAAGCACATGCACGTCCTCAGCAAGATAGCGGACCAGTACAACGCGTGCGTCTACGTGACCAACCAGGTCATGGCGAAGCCGGACGCGTTCTTCGGCGACCCGACAGAGGCAATCGGTGGCCACATCGTTGGCCACAATAGCACATTCAGGATATACCTGCGTCGTGGAAAGAAGGGTTCGCGTGTCGCGAAGCTCGTCGACGCGCCGAACCTGCCAGATGATGAGGCAGCGTTCATGGTCACTGAGGCAGGATTGACTGACGTTTGATTTTTTCTTCTCTTTTCTTATTCACCTTGAAGTCTTGAGAAAATTTATATCCGCGAGAGGGTTAACTGCTATATGACCGTTGCACCGTTCTGGAGTCCCATGACTGTTGGCATCACCGTTGTTGTCTTCATACTGGATTCAGGAATATGTTTTCTGGCTCATAAGTTAATGAGTAAGTACTCTCAAGGATTCTGGCTTTGGTTACAAACCACTCTGCTATTCCTAGTTCTTATCATCCCTCTTTTCGCAGGGATACTGTGGATAGGCGAGTTTTTCTGGTGGTAAATTCGCGTCAGAAATACCTGTTCTTGTAATTCATTTCTGACTGCTCATACGTGTGCTGTTGGTATGCGAGCAATCGCGCATTGAGATCATACGTCCTGTCTGCAGCATCGGCGAGATCGAGGAAGCCGTTATTGCGCAGCAAGTGGGTGCCGCCAAGCGACGTCTCTGCCAGGAACTCAAGAGCAGGTATGGCCTTCTTATGCAGGCGGAGCCTGTGTTGTTCAGCGAGGACGAGCGGGATGTTCAACGAACGCAAGACACGCGCCGCGACGCATGAGCGTTCCAGCGGCTCAATGTCCTCGAGTGCCTCAAGGCGTGGAGAGAGGAAGGAATGGTACTTCGCGTGCTCCCTCAGCTGCTCCTGCTCCCGCATCCACCATGCGAAGACAGGATACTTAAGCCATATAGTGTCGTGATACTGTGGCTTGACGAGTATATCGGTACCGTACATCGAGGAGGCTATTGTGAACTCAGCATCCTGCAGGCAAAACCCCCATTTCATCCCCACGAGAGTCTTTTCGGCTCGAGACCTTAAAAAGTCTCTTCACGATTTAGAGAATATCCGCGATGCTCTCCATAGATTTCAGTCGCTGTCGCAGGTCATCGCCATGGCCTGCGCCGATGACGAGCAACACCTTGCGGCCGGGATTTTGCCGCACGACGCGATCGAGATTCCTCGCCATGACAATGTTCCGCTCGATGATAAGCACGTTGTAGAGCGAGGGGTAGCGTTCCTTGAGCATGCGCATGAGCATATCGAGCGTCTTCGCGTCAGGTACCTGATCGAGGCGCAGCTTGACCTTCTTCATGTCTTTGGAGAACGGCGCGCGGATGAGGTCACACACAACGCGCATCTTCTCGCGAAACGTGAACTGCTGCGA
>DAGG01000024.1:32452-32691 GCA_002498125.1 Candidatus Woesearchaeota archaeon UBA525 | reverse complement strand
GGCGAACTAATAAGTTATCAGTCCTTGCAACGAGGGTTAGAAGAATTCAAGAAATGATTATCGTAATGGCTTCGGTTATGTGTGGGTAACAAAAGAACGGAAGGTGCGTGACATAAATCCTACTCACCTTCTCCCCACAGTTACCTCTTCCACAGTCCTAAATGACCCCAAAACCAAAGTATTCACAACAGCAGATACATTCGCGCCAGTCACATAGCTCTCATAGCAAGGCAGCACAA
>DAGG01000024.1:0-32335 GCA_002498125.1 Candidatus Woesearchaeota archaeon UBA525 | reverse complement strand
TATACACAAACCGCGATTGTGTCGGCCAGGCCCAGCAGTACACTATATCTGCAGTAGCCACCGACACAGGCAGTCGTGCATACGCATCCTCCACCACTGCGCCGATGGGCATGCTGCCTTCGTGGGTTTTGCGGAAGACATCATATCCAGAAGAGAACCGTACAGGGATCATGTCGCCGACAATGAACGCACACGGCGTAGCAGCATCGATGAACCCCGCAGCGACGCATAATTCATAGTTCCGCTGGCAGTGGTCTATCAGGAATGGGTTGATCTCAACGCCATACGACGGAAATCCTGCGGCGGCGGCGAGCAGTAGCCAGCCGCCGTTCCCGCAGCCCATATCCAAGGAAATAGCCGTCGTATCGGTATGTGAGAGCAATTCCATCACCGCAGCGACAAGGCGCGAAGGAGGCGCTGCGATGTAACCGGTCGAATCAGAGAGTGGCGACATCAGCTCGATATTCGAGGCTTCTAGTATGGCGACAACGCCCTCTAACCTCTCAGATAAGAGCACCCTGCCCGGTTAGGGTACCCTTTAAGTTACTGCCGTTTAATAAGGCCTTAGTACCAAAAAACCATCAGGTGATTTCCTATGAAATGGCTCGATAAGAAGGTCAAGACACTGCATTGGTATGACATCAGCGTTCTCAAACTGACAGTACTCGCGTTCGCGTTACTAATCGCCAAGCTCTGGCCGACCATCCTCGCATTGAACATCTGGGTCTACGTAGCCGTAGCAGTTATCGGCGCCGCATACCTCCTCTGGAAGATGCGATAGGCGGTCCTGCAAATCCTGCCCTGTATCTGGAAGTACTCAGCCAGCTTTAAGAATGAGCACATATCAGTACTGCTAAAAACTCACAGTGGTGATACTATGCAAGAGCTCACAACACAGGATTTCCAATCAACGATAGCCAAGGGCAACACGGTAGTCGACTTCTGGGCGCCATGGTGCGGCCCGTGCCGCATGATGGCACCGGTCTTCGAAGAAACAAGTAAATCCCACAAGACCGTCAACTTCGCCAAGGTGAACACTGACGAGCAGGGTGAAGTCGCAGGATCTTTAGGCATCCGCGGCATCCCGACGCTCATCTTGTTCAAGGACGGTAAAGAGGTCGCAAGACACGTCGGCTATGCAGACAAGAGCGTCCTTGAGGCCAAGATCAAGCAGGCGTTCGGCTGATTCCTACTTTTCTAGTAATTTCTACTTGAGAACTTCATCGAGGCTTGCGCGCCGCAAGGTTTGCGGTCTTGTACTTGTGGTACATGACTTCGTTGATGTTATCGCCGATGCCGCGAGCATCTTTTTGCGTCAGTTTCGACTTCGCTACGATGCTCTTGAAGACCTTGTACTCCTCAGCGCGCTCCCGAATAGCTATCCTTGCAATCTCACTCCAGTTGATCTCAGGCATGGTGTCCATCTCTTTCTTGAGGTCCTCGGGGATTGCTAGTGTGATAGTTGGCATATTGCACCGAATCCAGTGTATTATGTGAAAAATATAAAGCTTGCGGTTGGAGAGCCGTATATCTAAGAACTTCTTCCTTAAGGAGAGCATCCGCTACATCTTAGAACAGAAATAAAGAATCCCTACTTCAGGTGCTTGCTGACCAGACCGGTCATCTCGAACATGTTCACTTCAGACTTGCCGAAGACAGCTTTGAGCTTCTCGTCAGCCTTGATGTTCCGCTTGTTCGCCGGGTTCTGGAGGTTGTGCTTCTTGATGTAGTCCCAGAGCTTCTTCGTGACCTCGGTCCTAGGCATAGGGCCACTGCCGATCACTGCTGCGAGCTGTGGACTGATGGTCATTGGTTTCATGAAAGCTGCGTTTGCCATAAGGTCTCCTACGCGTCTCGAGTATTTAAGTTTTGAGGCATGATGCGGCCTTCAGCCCTTTAATCGCCCTATATTATTTATAGCCCGGAGTCATCCTGTAGGTATGCGCAGGCTGGAAATCGCAGCGGCGTTCCTCGCCGTGACTCTGATAGGCGTGCTCGATTATGCCACGGGACCTTATGTGAGCGTGTCTATATTCTACCTCCTCATCATCCTCTGGGGAGCATGGCGGTTGGGAGCTCCACTAGCATACTTCCTCGCCATCGGCGAAGGTATCGTTTCCCTCATCGCCACGATCTCGGATCCAATAGCATTCCCCATTAACCTCTTCAACATCAGTGCACGAGTGCTGGTGTTCCTGCTCGTAGCCTACCTCGCATCGCGACTGCGGACGACGCTTGATGCCGAGCGAGAGCAAAAGAGGCAGCTTGCGGAGGCGAACCGGCAGAAAGACCTCTTCCTTGGCATAGCGGCGCACGACCTGCGTAATCCCATCGGCGTCATCAAGATGGGCTCGTCCCTGCTCATGCAGGGAAAGCCCGCAAAGGAGCGTGACCGTCTCGAGCTTGCAAAGAGGATCCACGACTCGAGCGGCTTCATGCTCAGGCTCGTCGATGACCTGCTTGACATCTCGAAGATAGAGTCAGGCAGCCTGACACTGCGCAAGACCGATGTCTCCTACACGGCTCTCGTGCGCGATACTGTGCATCTCGCCGAGACGTTCGCGGCGCCAAAGCGCATCAAGATTAGGCTCGCGATGCCCAAAGATGAGATTAGGCTCTTTATCGATGAGGACAAAATCAAGCAAGTCCTGAACAACCTGCTCTCGAACGCTATCGCCTACTCGCCACCCGGCAGCATGATACGGGTCAGCGTGGAGAGGGGGGTGGTGGTGCGCACGGCAGTCGCGGACGAGGGACCGGGTGTCTCTGAAGAGGAGGCATCCTACATATTCAACGTGTTCGCTAGAGGCAAGGCGAAAGGTACTGCTGGAGAGAAGAGCACGGGGCTGGGCTTGCCGATAGTCAAGCGCATCGTCGAAGGCCACGGCGGGACGATAGGTGTCTCCAAAGGCGAGGGTGCGATCTTCCACTTCACTTTGCCAGTGTAGGCGCTCCTTCCCATCGCCCATATGCGACGAGCCCTGTGAAGATGCCGACCACGAACGGTAGGGCTGCGAACATGAGTCCCATCGGCCATGAGGTCACGACTGCGCCGATCATAATCACAGTCAACCCCGCGGCTGCCCACCCGGTCAAGAAGGTCTTGGTCTTGAACACTCCGGGCAGGATGAGCCCGAGCGCGCCGAGGATCTCGAACACGGCGATCATGTACACAAACCATGGTTGCAGTGGAGCGAACTGCGCCTGAGGCGTGAAGAACTTCGCAACCCCGGCGAAGAGGAAGAGTGCGGCGAGCAATCCTTGCAGTGTCCAGAGCGTATAGTGCATGGCTTTCGAAGTCATACGAGTATCACAGATGATACTATTCTTAAAGTTTCTTGAAGTAAATCTCTAGAACGACGCAGTACCAAATCACTACGAAACCACACTTATAGCCTCTCTAATCAACTCCTCAGCCATACCTTTATAAACAAAGTGCCGTCCCTACTATTGCCGCAAGGCGCATTCTCCTCCATCCGGCAGAGGGTATGGTAAAAAACTGCCGGAAGGTACAGGTATGAACAACTTCACATTATTGATAGAACCATTACAGAAAGCGCTCCAGCAAGAGGGCTACACTACCCCCACGCCAATCCAGCAGCAGGCGATACCGCATCTCCTGCATGGCAAGGATCTCTTCGGCGTCGCCCAGACAGGAACAGGCAAGACTGCAGCATTCACGCTCCCGCTCCTGCAGCACCTCGTGAAGGTCAAGCGGATGCCGTCCAGAGGCCGCCCGCGCGCCCTCATCCTCGCGCCCACGCGAGAACTCGCCGCACAGATAGGTGATAGCATCAAGGCCTACGGCCGCAACGTGAACATCACGCACACCGTCATCTTCGGCGGCGTCGGACAACGGCCGCAGGAGGTAGCGCTCGCACGAGGCATGGACATCGTCGTCGCCACTCCAGGACGCCTGCTTGACCTCATGCACCAGGGCTTCGTGAACCTAGACAGGATCGAAGTCTTCATCCTGGATGAAGCGGATCGCATGCTCGACATGGGATTCATCCCAGACATCAAGAAGATCATCGCGAAGCTGCCTCAGCAGCGCCACTCGCTCTTCTTCAGCGCGACCATGGCCCCGCCCGTAGTCGAGCTCGCAAAGACTATGGTCAAGGACCCGGTCCACATCTCAATCGAGCCTGAGAAGCCAACCGTCGACAAGATCAAGCAGAAGGTCTTGTTCGTCGACAGGAAGGACAAGGACGCGCTCCTCATCGAGCAGGTCACAGGCATGCAGAAGACAATCGTCTTCACGCAGATGAAGCACGTCGCGAACAAGGTCGCGCAAAAATTGGAGAAGGCAGGCATCAAGGCTACCGCTATCCACGGCAACAAGAGCCAGACCGCGCGCACCCAGGCCATGGACCGCTTCAAGAGCGGCAAGGTCGAGGTGCTCGTCGCGACAGACATCGCAGCGCGCGGTATCGACGTCGATAACATCACGCACGTCGTGAACTACGACCTGCCGAATGAGCCAGAGACTTACGTCCACCGCATCGGCCGCACAGCACGCGCAGGCGCAGAAGGCGACGCAGTCTCGTTCTGCTCTGCAGAGGAGCGCGGGTTTCTCCGCGACATCGAGCGTCTCATCCACAAGGAAATCCCTGTGGACAAGGAGCACGAGTTCCACTCTAACGCCGCGATGAACGCAGTCGGTGCAGCGGCAAGGCCGCCTGCAAGAGGCAGCCAGTGGGGTAGCGGACCCAGAGGACCGCGCCGTGACGGACCAAGGCGTGATGGACCGCGCCGCGATGATCGCGGGTCGCGCAAGGCACGCCCCGGACAGGGCGGATGGTCTAAGGGACCTAAGCGTAGGAACTAATTTTTAAACCAGCAATCCTGTGAAGGATGGTGAAGGATTCCCACTTCCTCGCCGCCATCCTCATTGTCGCGCTCGTGGCGATAGCCAGCATCTCGCTTTCAGTGATGGAGACCGGCACGAACAAGGCCGGCATGGCGGGTCTCTCCCCTACATTCCTCGGGCCACCAGAGACTGGCACAGATACTTTAGTCAAGCCTACTGAGTACCTCGGTCCGCCGACACCTGATGTGAAGATCGGTTCAGGCGAGGCCGGAACCAAGCCTGCAGAATACAGGCCACCATCTAGAGAACGCGACATCCCTATCAATGATGATGCGCGTGACAACGAACCGTCTACCATTCCCCAATACGATGTCATCGTCGCAGGCGCAGGCAGTGGCGGCATAGCCGCAGCGATACAGGCATCACGCATGGGCGCGAGCGTCCTCCTCATCGAGGAGACCGACGTCGTCGGCGGACAGATAATCCCTGTCGGCAACATGGACGGCGGCTACAACCCGCCCGCAGGCACCGGCATCTACGAGGAGTTCGAGAGCAGGATGCGTGCGTACTACGCAGACCCTGTCCGCTTCCCGCCCAGCGGCAAGTCGATAGGCACTTGCTACTGGTCAGCCGGCACATCATGCTTCGAGCCGCGCGCATCACAGCTCATCCTCAGGCAGATGCTCGCAGAGGAAGACGTCACGCTATGGACGCAGCACAGGATCACGAGCGTCACGAAGAGTGGCAGCACAGTCACTGGCGTCGTGGCGAACGGCAAGCAGGTGCGCAGCGAGGTCCTCATCGATGCGACTGAGTACGGCGACGTCATCCCGCTCACAGGAGCGCGCTATGCTATCGGCAACTCCCTTTCTCCGAATATCAATCCCAACTCGTGTGTCGACGACATCACCTACACGGCGATGATCAAGGAGTACCCTGCAGGCATACCTGCGCAGTTCCGTATCACATCACCGCCGCCGGGCTACGCAGCGTACAAGGAGGAGTTCAAACACACAGTAACTCTCAACGGCGCACAGACATGGAAAGGTCAGTATCCTGTCGGCTGGCCAGTGCACAACGCCTACCGTGGCGTGCCTGACTCCACAAGGCCGGGCAGCTACACAGGGAACCAGATGGCACTCATCACCAAGACCTACGCGAACTGGGCCAATGACTATCCCGCATACGCGACGTACAATCCATTGCCGCAAGGCAAGATATACAACCTGAGTGTCAAGTACATCGAGAACCCTGCAGACAGAACACGCATGAACTGCGAGGCGAAACTCAAGACGATAAATTTCCTCTACTATGTCCAGGAGATGGGACTGAACTGGTCTATCGCTGACGAAGGCTTCGATACCGCCTACAACAGGGCGCACCTTTGCGCTGATATCCCTCAAGACCTCAAGACTATTGAGCGTCACATGCCGCCGTTCCCATACGTGCGCGAGGCACGGCGCATAGTCTCGATTGACATGTACACAGCGAAGGAGATGAAGGCGAGTCGCGCAGGCACACCAATCCCCTCATCCATCGCAGTAGGTGACTACGGCGTCGACAAGCACAACTGCCGCGATAACTCCACACTCGACTACGGCGACAGCACGAATGAATGGCACCAGGGAGGTTACTTCCAAGTCCCGATGGAGACGCTCATCCCTGAGCAGATAGATGGCTTCCTCGCCGCAGAGAAGAACATCGGCGTCAGCCGCCTCGCCGAAGGCGCGATCAGGCTCCAGCCCATCACGATGGCGACAGGACAGGCGGCAGGTATGCTCGCCGCTATCTCCGCCATCGACAATATCCCACCGCGCAATGTCCCTGCGGCGAAGGTCCAGCGCGAGCTCGCGCGATCAGGCAGCGCGATATCCAACATGCACTTCACCGATGTCCCCCTCACCCACGCGTACTGGGATGACGTCCAGCTCACCACTGTCGACAGGACGCTCGTAGGATACGGTGGAAGGCGCTTTGGCCCCGCCGACCCTCTCCTGCGCGGCCAGGCAGCAGTCGCAGTCGTGAACATGTTCGATATTGATACCGCATCGCCCACGCAGCCGAGCTTCACCGATGTCCCACGATCGCACCTGTTCTACAAGTATGTCGAGGCGCTCAAACGCGACGGCATCACCGCGGGATGCAGCGTTAACCCGCCAAAATTCTGCATCAACGATCCCATCACGAGATTCCAGCTCTCAGTCTTCCTCACAGCGGCCGGCGGGTTCACTCCCTCTGAGCGCCATTCGTTCGCAGATGTCGGTCAGAGCCAGCAGCGGTTCATCGACATCGCGATAGAACGCGGATGGTTCGAGCCTTGCAGTCAAGGCTTCTGTCCGAACCAGCCAGTCACCCGTGCAGAGATGGCCAGGATCATCGCGCTTGAGCGGGAATGAACCGATCCTGTTCCCATCGACTTTAAATAAGCATATTTTAGGGATAGGTGCATGAAGCCTCTTGCGTTCACGCTACTCCTGCTACTGCTCATCGCGCCTGCGTATGCGCACGAGATCTACGTCCTCAACCAGACGGCAATCGATGAGGGACTCGCTGCTCCAGGCACGAACCCACTCACGATCATCGGAGAGCACATCGGCTCCTTCGCACTCTGGGCATCCATCGGCGCCGCGGTGGTACTCCTTCTCATCCTGCTTTCGGCATCGCGTATGCTCCAGCGCAAGACCGGACCGTTCCTCATGTGGCTCAAGCGCTACGCCCCGCTCGCCGCTCGCATCACGCTCGGCGTTTGCATGATATTCAACGGTTTCTACGGCGCGCTCTTCGGCCCGGAACTCCCCCTCGTCGATATCTTTGGCAGCGCAGCGCAGCTTTGGAGCATCCTGTTCGTCATCTCCGGCATCCTTATTACGATAGGACTCTTCGCGCGCTACGCGAGCATCGTGCCGCTCATCGCGTTTCTCGCTATGTTTGTGCAGTACGGCACCTACTCGCTCACCTACATCAACTACCTCGGCGAGATCGTGCTGGTCATGATCCTTGGCTCAGGCGCCTACTCCGTGGACAGCCGCATCTTCAAGCAGAAGGAGTCAAGGCTCGAGGAGTGGGCATTCCCGACATTGCGCGTGCTCTTTGGCATCTCACTCATCTACGCGAGCGTCTACGCTAAGCTCATCTTCAGTAACCTCGCGCTCAGCACCGTCGTGGAGTACGGCCTCGACCAGTACTTCCCCTTCGACCCGATGTTCATCGTGCTCGGCGCGATGATCGTGGAGATAATCCTCGGAGTGTTCTACATCATCGGCGTCGATATCAGGTTCACCTCAGTGTTCCTCATGACCTTCCTCACCATGAGCCTCGTCTTCTTCGGCGAGACAGTGTGGCCGCACTATGTCATCTACGGCGTGGCGATCGCGCTCCTCCTGCACGGCTACGACAAATACACGCTCGAGAGCTGGCTGTTCAAGCGCTGGCGCATGAGAGGAGAGCCTGCATTCTAGGCCACGCGATATGGATAGGTCATGTACATCCCTCTACTCCCACGATGTGCAGGATAGACTAGAGAACTAGGTAGGAGAGTAGAGAAAACAAGAGAATAGAGAAAATCAGGAAAAGAAAAATCAGGAGAGCGCAGCCTCGATGGCGTCATAGTCTACCTGTGACGCAGCATCCATTGTTGTCTCCTCTGAAGTGAGGTCTCCGACGATTTCGATGAGTACGCGGTCGCCGAGGAGCACATTCACAGTGTAGCGCTCTATACCCACATCGTAGCTAATCCATGCCGGCCTACCTGCGACTGTCGTCTCGCGTGTCCAGCCGTACTCGTCATCGCGGGTGTACATAAGCTTCATCTTGGCGACATTCATGTTCGCTCCACACCCGTCATTGCCTGTGAACGAGAGGTAGGTCTCATCCTCGATGGTGAGTGTGCGCAGCGCGAGGCTGTCCTTCGAGTATCCTGGAATCTCGCTGCGCTCTGCGATGGTCTCACCGACCGCGACATAGGAGCCTACCTGGGCAGGGAACACATCGAGCATGATCTGAGGGTCGATGGGCTCAGTGCACTCCGCTGCGCCAAGCTGCGGATCAGCAGCAGTTTCGGCGAACTCCTTGAGCGCGGGCGTGCTCTCGACTATCTGCTGGAGGTCCTCTGCGGTCTCCTGCAGGTTCTCTGCAGCCGTCTTGAGCTCGGCCTGTTCTGTCGGTGTGCATGCGATGATGAGCAATGCGAAGATGATTGCGTAGATTCTTACCATCGTCCTCTACCGGTACGATGCTTATTAATGGCTTTCGGATTTTGCCGATTACGCAACGAACAGTTCCAGAGGCGCAGACATGAGCGCGACGCGCCCAAAGCAATAGATTTGTAAATCATCATCACGTTGCGCACGCATGAAATACCTAACCGCCATAGCACTCGTGCTCGTGATCGCGTGCACGCCAACGACAGAGCAGATTGAACCTGTGGAACAGGACCTTGCATCAGAGCCGGACGTCGTGATCGATATGGTCGCGCGCAACTGGGAGTTCAAGCCGAGCGAGGTCCGCGTGAAGAACGGCGACCTCGTGCGCATCAACGTGCGCTCTGAGGACGCCGGGCATGGCCTGGCCATCGAAGGCTACGATCAGTCGGTGAAGTTCGACGCCGGTGGATCGGCGACGCTTGAGTTCGTTGCAGACAAGTCAGGCGAGTTCCGCCTCTACTGCAACGTCTTCTGCGGCCAGGGCCACCGGGAGATGGCCGGCAAGCTTATCGTGGAATGAGGATTTTTTTCTTCTCTTTCTCTCAACTTTCTTATTCCGTCTAACTCAATACCCTGATGAGCGTCGACCAGTCGGCGAAGAGGCTGAGCGTCTGCGTGAATATGAGCACGCCGAGGAAGATGAGCATGATGCCGACGGTTATGTTGAACCATCGCAGGAATCCTTTGTGCTTCTTTATGTACGCGAGCGCCTGCCCTGAGAAGAGACCCACTGCGAGGAAAGGGAGACCAAGGCCTAAGGAGTATATGAGGAGCAGCCCGAAGCCGTGCGCCGGCTGCGATGCGACGAGCGCGAGCATTGCGCCTAACACCGGACCGATGCACGGCGTCCACCCGACAGCGAATGCTGCGCCGAAGAGGAACGACGTCGCGTACGCTCCACGTTCACGCCTCACCTGCAACGATCGCTCCTGGTTGAGGAAAGGAATCCTCACCCATCCAGCAGTGTGCACACCCAGTACGATGATGATGATGCCGCTCGCGCGGGAGAGCAATAGCTGCGCTGTGTAGGACACTGATGAGAGCACGGTGGCCAGCAGGAGGCCTAGCAGCGCGAAGACTGTGGTGAAGCCCGCGACGTACGCGACGCTGTGCAGGAATGTGCTCCTCCGGTCCACGCGGGCTCCGGAGAGGTAGCCGATGAAGCCAGGGATGAGCGGCAGCACGCAGGGGCTCAGGAATGATACGATCCCGGCGAGGAACGCGATGAAATAGGTGATTTCCGCCATAGGATGGCGCACGCAGTCCTGCATTATATAGCTTCTGCGTCCTTTGCGGCTTCCTCGACAGATGTTTTTAAACAGCTCCCGCATGCTGGAGACCGTCATTATATATGGAGGTGATTGTATGGTGACCGCAGCAGAGATGATTGCGCAGGGGTTCGTCCAGGTGGACGGCGCAGAGCGCATCTCCTCGACGCTTGGCAAGATGCGCGAGCAGGGGACGGCATACGCGCTCATCACAGGCGACAACATCAAGGTCTTCTCACCACGCGCGCAGACAGAGAAACACGACGACATACAGTACGTCGGTCTCGAGGAACTCGACATCAACAACTTCCAGAAAGCGCACGTGCGCAGATTCGTGTCGCGCCACGCCGACAAGCTCGAGCGCTACTTCCACAACGAGCACCAACTCATTGTCCACATTAAGGAATACGCGCGCGAAGGCAAACGTCACAAGTACTCAGTGCATCTGCGGCTCAGCTATCCTGGAGCAACAGTTCCGTCGTGCCATGCTGACGCGTGGGACATCAGGACCGCTGTGCAGGACGCGTTTAGCAGGCTCATCACACAGCTCGAACGGCAGTATAAGAGCAAAGAGGTGATCTCCGAGAGGAAGACAGGAAGGGAGATGCCTGCCTGACCGCCATAAACTATATAAATCACCCGTCGGTGTGCATACGATATGGCATCAGGGGGTAGGGTGATAGGCTTGATGGTGATACTCGTCACGCTCATCATCGTCGCAGGGAGTTTCCTGTACGAACAGCATCTGGAGCGACAGCGCACGCAGGCAATCGCGCAGCTCGTGAGCATGCCGCAGTACGAGAACTGCCGCTACGACGAAACCACCTGTCCCCAGTCGCAGGACACTGCAGTCCTGCCTGATGCCGGAGGGATGCTCCTGGCGATATTCGGCGTGCTCATCGGCGCGTACCTGTTCAGGAGCGACGCCACGCAACGCGCGATACTGCAGGAGCTCGGCGAGAAACGTCAGCAGCTCTCCAAGGATGAGCGTCGCGATATCATTCTAAGTGTGCTCACGCCAGATGAGGGCAAGATCGTGAAGGCAGTCATCGAGCAGCCAGGCATCAGCCAGGCGACACTGCGCCTGCGCACAGACATGAGCAAGGCGAAGCTGAGCGTACTCCTCAAGGAGCTCGAGCGGCGCGGCATCATCACGAAGACAGAGGACGGCAAGACGAACACCGTGCAACTCAAACGAGAGCTGTGATACTATGAAAACGAGACTGGAAAAACGAGAGGAAAGAAAAGCGGAGCGCGCGGCGATGATTAAGTCCCAGCGTGAAGCGTTCGGCCGACGCGAGCGGAACAAGAAGATATTCAACTACTCAATCATAGCGGTCGTCGCAGTGGCGATTATCTACGGCGGCTATGCGATGCTCAAGCCCGAAGGGCCGAGCGAGCACGATGATCTTGCCAAGTGCCTGTCGGCGCAGGGCGTCACGATGTACGGCACAGAATGGTGCACGTACTGCCAGGCGCAGAAGCGGGAGTTCGGTTCTTCTTTCAAGTATGTGACGTACATCAACTGTGACGTCAATCCTGACGCATGCAAGGCGGCGGGTGTCGAAGGGTACCCTGCATGGGCTATGCCTGATGGCACACTGCTCAGCGGCGTGCAGGATCTGGCCGTTCTGGCAGAGCGCGCAGGGTGCACAGTATAGATGGCGCGCGACCACCTGCTCCTCTACGCTCTATCGGCAGTCATACTCATCAATATCGTGGCTATCGTGATGCTACAGGCGCGCGTGGCTGAGATCCCGGAGCACGCTCCGGTCGTTGCTACTATCACTGCTCCCGTACTTCCCGTGACTGCGCCCCTCGTGCGTACGCTCATCCTGCCGGCGCCGTGCGACGACTGCTTCGACATATCAGAGTATGCTATTGCGCTCAACGACACCATCAACATGGCTGTCGAGACTGTCCCGCAGGACCGTATCCCTGCGTTCGGCAGCGCATTGCTCCCTGCTATCGCTTTCAACCAGACGCTCGAGGAGTACCCGGCGCTGGTGCGCGGCTGGGAAGGGGCTGGATCCATCATCAATCTCTCAGGTGAGTACGCAGGCACGTGGTACCTGCTACCCACGCAGAACGCGCCTTACTACGATGCGGCAAACCGAACAGTGCGCGGCCGCGTCGGTGTCACTTATATCACAATGCGCTCATGCCAGGAATGCTATGACGTGGCTGAGAGCAGCGAGTGGCTCGCTGATGTGCGCATCACGCCGTACTCTGAGCGCACAGTAGATGCTGAGAGTCCTGCTGGAAGAGAGCTTGTCACGAAGTATGGCATCACTGCCGTTCCGACGCTCATCCTGGATAGCGGAGCCGCAGAGCATAGCACGCTCCAGCCCGGATGGAGCATCGTGGGCACAGTCGAGGATGATGGATTCTATGTTCTGCGTGACCTGCAGCGCATGGGCGTCGTCTACTACGATCTCCAGTCCAAAAAGCTTATGAAACCCTGATGTGTGGCCGCTCCTATGCAACCGAAATCTTCGCCCGTCAAGCCAGTGAAGCTGGCACAGAAGGCTCCCGCTCCTGACCCGAAAGAGGAGTTCAGGGAGAATGCGATTGCTGTGGGAATAGTCCTGCTTATCGTCGCAGGAGGCCTGTGGTGGATATTCGTGCGCATGACTGCGCCGGCGCCAGAAGAGAGTGCCGTCGTGCAGATGCCGATAGGGGCTTCGCCAGTCATGGGTTCTGACACTGCGCCGATGACTGTGGTGGTATTCAGCGATTTCGAATGCCCGTTCTGTGCGGAGTTCGCGCTCGAGGAGATGCCGGAGATCAAGGAGCGATTCATTGACACCGGTCAGGTGCGTCTGGCGTTTAAGCACTTCCCGCTCGAGAGCCATGCACGTGCAGCAGAGGCTGCGCAGGCAGCAGCGTGCGTCCAGGAGATCGGCGGTGACGATGCGTTCTGGGAGTACCACGACACGCTCTTCGAGAACCCAAAAGCCCTCAGTGATGAGGACCTGCTGCGCTACGCGACCGATATGGGTATTGAGGGCGCAGAGTTCAGCGAGTGCATGCAGCGCGAACCTGTCCAGGTCAACGCAGAGTGGTTCCTCGGTAAGGAAGCAGGAGTCGTCGGCACGCCGACGTTCTTCTTCAACGGCCGCAAGGTGATAGGCTTCCTGAGCGCTGAGGAGTTCGCTGCGCAGCTAGAGTGAGTTCAACCCCATCTCTGGTCTTCCGCTTCTCTACGCAGGTCATCTTGGCGTTTCTGCTCCTCTTGCCATAGGAAGAACTTCACGACCTCCGACTGGTCAGGATCATTGAGGTTGGGTTCTGCGGGGAATGGTGCGGTGCGAAGGTCTTTCGTGGACCATGTCGTCTTCCAGAAGCAGGAATAGAGAGTGGTCATCTCAGCATAGGACACGCCCACGATGCGGGCGTCTATACGTTCCATATCACCAGTCTCCCTTTGTGAATTCCATTCTTTCCGGTACGCATCCATGTTGATTGTTGTGTTAGTGCCGTTCTCCATGTAGCTGCGGTACTGCAATGCAGTCCTGTAGTTCACGACCTTTTCTGTCTGCCAAAAGAATGATGCGTATAACGCATCGCAGCGGTTCTCAGCGACCTCGCTCCTAAGTATTTCGCCTAACGATACTGATGGCAACTGTCCGGGTTGTGGTGATGAGACGAGTCGCTCGCGCAGGTAGCTGTTGGGCACGTTGAGGATTCTCTCCTCATCAACGAGTTGGAATTCGGCATCTGTGGCCATCTTCTCGCGCCACATGTTCTGGTTATCGACGAACGAGTTGAACGTGAAGAAGGCCGCAATGGTGAGGATGATGAATGCGAACACGGCGATGGCTATTCCGACTACAGCAAGACGCTTCGCGCTGCGCACCGGCACATTTTCGTATCGGTTGCATAGCCGGTTATAGACCGACTCCATCGAGACGATTGCCGCAGCGAAGAAGAGGCTGGCCAGGATGAGGAATCCGGCAGTGCCGAGCGTGACGTCAAGCACTTGCAGCAGGAGCGAAGTAGCCATGGTGAACCACAGGAACACCGCGACACCGACAGTCACGGCTGCCCAGAGGAAGTAGGCGCGGTGGAGGTGTGGGTGGCGGTGCTTGATCGCAAGCTCGAAGAGCGTCCAGCCTACGAGGAGGATTGCTGCGACGAGGAACGCCGCAGGCACGAGGTCAGTGAAGACCTGGTCGGAAATCGTAGTATAGATGTTACTCGTGTACTCGAAAGTGAACGGGTAGAACCAGGTGAAGAGCAGAACGCCGAGGAGCGACGCGGTTATGATATTGATATCCGCTCTCTCCAGGTGCTCTGTCGGCGCAGCGTGGGATGCTATGGCTTTCCTGGCGTCCTCCTCCTTCCAGCCGTTGGCCTTTAGTGCCTCGACGATATCCTTTTCCTTCTTTCCTGCAGCGAGCTGTTCCTGGATCCAATCCATCATGCAACCTCCAGTATCTGACATTTAAAAATCATCTGCAGGTTTTGTGGCTTTCCGCAATATTGACCTCCTCAACTCCGCGTTTTCCTCAAAAAGGCGTTATATAGCGCTTCAGGAGATGGTTTAACCAGGGAGGTTGAATCATGAAAAACATCATTATCGCCCCTGTCGGCGATACGACTGACTCTGTTTTCATGGGCATCAGGGAATTCCACACTCACTACGTCGTCCTCATCGTTGATCAAGACCGTAAGGACCACGCTGAGAAGCTGCGCAAGGACCTCGAGCGCTTCAAGATCCCAACACTCATCAAACCGATGGACACCGCGAACCTGTGGGAAGATCTCTTCCGCATCGTAGGCGAGACGAAGAAGGAGTTCTCCGAGTACGAGCTCATCATGGACGTGGCCTCGGGGACGAACATCATGAACTGCGCATCGACGTCTGCCGCGTTCGTCAACGGCATCCGTGCATACGGCGTGGAGAACGACCATATCATCCTCTTGCCGGTTCTTAAGTTCAGCTATTACAAACTCATCACTGACAAGAAGATGGACATCCTGCGACTCCTCTCCAACCACGACTGCTGCTCAAGTCTGGAGGAACTCGCGAAGAGGACCAGCATGAGTCTGCCGCTCGTCAGCTACCACATCAACGGTAACCTGAAGAGCGAAGGCTTGCGTGACCTCGGCCTCGTGGAGACCATCGAGGTCAAGGGTAAGCTCCACATCCAGCTAAGCACCATGGGAGACCTCCTTGTGAAGGGCTATGTCTCGCCAGTGGACGTGAAGGCAGTGGAGAAAGCGGCGAGCTGAATCCTCTTCTTATCCTGTTTTCTAGCACTTATTCTATTGATTAGTATTCCGTATAACGAAAAGTGCCGCCTTGGAATAGTTCTGAGCTGCCGCGACGGACGAACGCAGTGAGTCCGACAGTGCGGCAGCGAAACATGTCGAGAGTGCATCCTCCGCGGCACGCGAGACTTAGTTTTTTAAACTCCCAACACCGGTAGCTTCGATATGCTCATCGGAATAGATCTCGGCGGAACGAAGATAGCAGGCGGCCTCGTCAAGGACGGCAAGGTCATCAAGCGCATCATCGCGCCGACAGGCGCGGACAAAGGACGCAAGCACGTCTTGGCTCAGCTCAGGATGATCATCGGTGCGCTCTCTGAGGGCCAGCGGATCAAAGGCGTTGGTATCGGCGTGCCGGGCACGTTCCGCGGTACACGGATAGTCGAGATGGCCAACATCCCCTGCCTTAAAGGCGTGGATTTCAGGACGCTTACGAAAGCGAAACTCGTCGTGACGAATGACGCGCGCTGCTTCGCGCTCGCAGAGCACCGCTTCGGCGCAGGCAAGGGCACGAAGCACATGATCGGCATCACGCTCGGCACTGGTGTCGGGACAGGGATTATCATCGATGGCAAGGTCTACGCTGGAGCAGGCGATGCCGGAGACGGAGGGCACACGATCCACAACCTGATGCTAGAGTCCTATGCATTTGGCAGTGGCGACTGGGAAGAGGTCATCAGCGGACGCGGTATGGTTTTGCGCCACAAGGCGCGCGGCGGGAAAGAGGACCATCCTAAGAGTATCTGGTTCTCCAAATCGCGAGCCGCAGCGCAGACGCGCGAAGAGACGCTGCGTCTCACCACGATATTCATCGCCAACCTCTGCCGCACCCTGGACCCGGAGATAGTCGTTCTCGGCGGAGGCATCAGCAACCTTCCGCTCACAGTGGAGATCAATAAGCGACTGCCCCGCTATAAGGCCAGACCTGTCGTGAAGAGATCAGTGCTCGGCCTGGATGCCGCCATCATCGGCGCTACAGTGCCGCTCCAGTAGTGATAAATGATTAAAAGCCCGCAAGGGGCAGGCTCTCTCATGGATATCTCTGTCGTCACGCCCAAGGGCACGCTCAAGCGTCGCGTAGGTGAGAATCTCCACGTTGAGATTGTAGTGTCCGGCGAGGATCCTGGCGACCTGATTGTCGAACTGTGGGCACCATTATCCGGCGTGGACGCGCACCCTCTCACTTGTGATGCGGAGCGCAACCTCTTCACGCTCGCCATTGAGCTCGATGAGAGTGGGTATTTCCCCTTGCAGTTCCGCGCGCGTCGTAAGGACCAGAAATTCTGGACCTGGGCAGGAGGTGATGAGAAGACCACCATCTCGCTCTGGGTTGATCCCGCATGGATATATGATGCGATAGTCTACAACGTCTTCGTCCGCTACTTCGGAGCGAAGACTATTGAGCGCGACGGACAGGTGACGCACGTCCAGCCCGGCACGTTCGCTGACATCAAGGTGGAGCTGGAGAAGCTGAGTGGCATGGGAATCAACGTCCTGTACCTCAATCCCGTGTACATGATCGGTGAGCTCTACAGGAAATACAACCCGCACGACCTCCTGCCTGAGTATCTCCAACCCGGATGCCCCTATAGTATCAAGGATTACAAGAGCATCGATCCCGAACTCAGCTTCGGCAAGGACACTGATAGCGAGCACCCGTTCTATGAGTTTCACAAGCTCGTGGACGAGGCACATCGCTTGGGCATCCGTGTCGTGATGGACCTTGTCTTTAACCACAGCGCGCACGACGCGGTATTCCAACGACTGCACCCAGAGTGGTTCCTGTACAAGGAGCACATCCTCAACCTCGAGGAGCCGTACATCTACCCCGAGGAGATCAAGGAGGGCAAGCCGTGGGGAGATCCCAAACACACGTTCGCGTCTTATGACCACGGATGGTGGTGGGACGATACTGCGCAGCTCAACTGGAACAACATCAAGGCGTACCCCGACTTCATCATGCCGCAGCTGGCATCCAACGAACCGCCGGAGAACCCGACAATCGCTGACATGTACCAGTACTTCAAGAACATCGTGAAGTTCTGGATCAAGGAGTTCGGCATCGACGGCTTCCGTTGCGATGTCGCGTACCGCGTGCCCAAGGACTTCTGGCGCGATTGCATCATCGAGGCGCGCAAGACCGCCAAGAGATGCCATCCGGCGAACGGCAGCCTCGACGGCGACGTGATATTCATCGCCGAGGACTACCATGTGGACATAGCGGGACTGCTCGATGCAGGATTCACCGCCTGCTACGGCGATTTCTCCAACAAGCTCACTGCCGTGCCTGAGATAACAGGCTACCTCAACTACATGTACAACATCGGCGGCGAGCACTTCCCCGACGGCAGCATGTGGTTCATCTTCCCCGAGTGCCACGACTTCCACCGTAACCCTGAGAAGATAGCAAAGGACCTGCGTGAGCAGCATGCGGATGCTGATCTCAACGCGAACAAGAGCAGGTGGACAATCACTGCATGCCTACCCGGTATCCCGATGATATTCAATGGTTTTGAGAAGATCGAGTGGGAGCCCGCCAGCCTCTTCTCCTATAGCACCGTTGACTGGGAATCGGACAAGGATATCAGCGAGCACATCGCGAAGGTCAACCTCATCCGCAGGAGCGAACCTGCACTGCAGCGTGGAGGCTATTACTATCTCCACACGAGCGAAGGTATAGCGCATGAGGGCAGGATATTCAGCTTCGCACGCATCCTCGGCGAAGAGACGATCATCGTTGTAGTCAACATGGATATCGTGGCGAGAGCGGAGTATGTGAAGATACACCTCCCCGACGCGTTGCCCATAGACTTCACCAAGCCCTATGTCCTCGATGACCTCCTGAACGGAGA
Source organism: Candidatus Woesearchaeota archaeon UBA525 (assembly GCA_002498125.1). GTDB lineage: Archaea > Nanobdellota > Nanobdellia > Woesearchaeales > UBA525 > UBA525. The sequence goes on along the minus strand of DAGG01000024.1, from coordinate 13,926 downwards.
GAAGTATGATCGCGAAGGCCACGAGGTCACGGTCATCCTTGATCCCGGCGAGGCGCACATCTTCAAAGTGCGACAATAAACTTTTTATATGCCATTGGACGGGGGTGACTCATGAAGGGCGCTATCGCGTCCTGGTGGTGGCATAGTGAAGAATTACCTGTTTTTCTCCATGTTCGTGGCGCTCGCGCTGGTCATTTCCGCTTGTTCGTTCGGCGGCAGCTGTGTCGATGACAATTTCTGCTCGTCCACCGAGCTGCTCCGCGGCGGCTGCAATGATTGCAGGCCTGACTTTGCCGTCGGGGAAGTGTACCTGAACTATCTGAGCGACGGTTCAGCGAACGTCTTCTACTGCATTGATAACATCAATGGGCAGTACGATGGCGACCTCGACGTGTATGTGAACGTCGGAGGCATCGCACAGCCGTACGACAGCTCTGCGCCGCTTGAGCAAGTATCGTTCTCCTCTGCAGCGAGCGAGCTTTACGCCACCACCCGCAATGTCAATGGCATAAGCATGGTCGATTTCAATCTCCGCTATGGAGACCAGGACGAGAGGATCTGCTCGAGCTTCGACTTCACTGCGGAGCCTTCGAGAGAGTACTGGGTGAGTGTCTGGATAGACCCTTCCAACACCATCGAGGAGATTGACGACGGCAACAACCAGTTCACCGAGTCGTTCCTCACCGGTGTGGAAGAGCATTACCCAGGAGTGCTGCTTGAGTATGACTTGGGAGATTATCGCTACTTCTACTCCGATCTCTTCGGTGAGAATGATATGCAGCACTACCTAGCCTACTACACCAAGGACTTCTACAGGGACGAAACGAGCTACTCTGTCTGGGCCGATGTCGCTGTGCTGCCCTCGGCAGCGCGTGCGAAGACGCTCGGTGCTGAGCTCGCTGACGGCGCTGAGCCGCTCGTGCTTAGGTTATGGAGTGGTTACGCAGACATGGGCACCTCTGAGGAATATCCTGTCAGGAAGGAGTACTCATCGGAATACTATTACGCTACAGTGTACTATAAGCAGTTTTCTGAATCTATGGATAGCGGCGCGTTCTACCTCGTGAGCTGGGTCGCTGATGAGAAAGTGGTATCCGCCACTTTCTTTATCCCTGCGGGATGGGATGTCGTCGATACGCTCTCATGGGATTACTTCCTGCAGCGCTATGCGGCGATATACATGCCTGACGATGCGAGCCTCATCCCTGCTGGCTGCTGGGACAACATGGACTTAGTCAACCAACCAGAGGCGAAAGTGGTATGCGAGGCGCAAGGAGGTAAGATAGAGAAGCTATCGCGTGAGAGCTACTCCGGCGACACGTGCTACTACACCACATGCACACTGCCTGCATCGCCATTTATTGAGGTCACTGGCTATGAGATGAGCACCTACGATTATATGTCGTACTCCGAGTTCAACGATATGCCGTTCCTGTCGATGGGAGCTTACTACTCGGGATCCGATGGACAGGGAGGTGCGGACGTGCTCTTATCCAAGTCCGCAGCCGATGCGCAGGAGATCATGCGGTTGGTAGTGGCTGATGAGGGCGGGCTCTATGATGCCGCGCGCAAGGTCGTCGTTTTCGACGGTGCGCAAGCATACTGGACCAACGGGGCAATAATCCGTGGAGTATATGCCAATGACTGGAATTACGCCTCTTACACTGTCGAGCAGTTCAAGAAGCTGACCGACTATGCAGCATGGTACAATATGACGGTCACTCGTCAGTTTAACAACCCCTTGCTCAAGGCGTACCTCAAAGCGTACCCATCTGATCTAGCACTCGGTGATTCGACGTGCCAGTTCACCAAGTACCCGCGTGATCTGCTCTCTCGCTGCACGCGGTTCGGAGGCAAGGCTGTCGCTATCGACGCTGGTGCATGCTCAGTGCCTGGCTGTGAGTTCACAGCTCCCAACGGCAGCGCATGCCAGTCTGTCGTGCCGACAGACGCGGAGATCAAGGAGTGCACTAGCAACAGCTGGTATGAGATTACGACCGCGAACGGATGTCCGCAGCTTGTGTGTAGGCCTCAGTACTGCGAGTACCAGCAAGACTTGTGGCAGACTTGCAACGATCAAGGATTGCAGGTGCTTTCTGACATCGGCGCAGATGGATGCTGGACGTCCTGGTGTGGTACATGCGAGTACAAGGGTTGGGATAGCGATACGGAGGAGGCGTGCAGCAACGGTGGTGGCGAATACCTATACGTCCCCGAGAACGGCTGCGGCAACTACAAGTGCGTCTGGCCGCCGCTCATGAACTGAACTTTTTTTCTTTTTTCTCTCTCTTATCGTAGTGACTCATGCTTTTATATTGAGTCTCGTCTGAGAACCGTCTATGGATCCGACGAAGCCCATCGTGGTCTTCGAGCATGTGAGCAAGTCATTCGGCAACCGCCGCATCCTCAACGACATCACGTTCACGCTGCACGATAAGGAGATCTTCGGCCTCATAGGACCGTCGGGCGCAGGCAAGACCACGATACTGCGCACGCTCATCGGCTTTTACCCATCAGACTTCGGCCGCGTCATGTATGAGGGTAAGCAAGTGACTGATGTCAGCGACCTCACGCGGCAGATAGGGTTCGCGACGCAAGACGAGTGCTTCTACGAGGACCTGAGCTGCGAGGAGAACATGAAGTACTTCGGGACGCTCTACGGCATAGGGAAGGTCGACCTCGATGACAGGATCAAGACGCTGCTAGGGATAGTCGAGCTCGAGAACGCGCGGCACCTCCTGGGGAGGCAGCTTTCAGGAGGCATGCGCCGCAGGCTCGATGTCGCCATAGCGCTCCTGCACTCGCCGAAGATACTCATCCTGGATGAGCCCACGAGCGGACTGGACCCTGTGCTGCGAAAGCACATGCTCGCGCTTATCGAGCGCATCCGCGACAATGGCATCTCCATCATCATCACCAGCCACATCCTCGAGGAGCTCGAGCAGGTGTGCGACAATGTCGCGATCATCTTCAACGGCAGGTTCGTCGCTCTCGGCACGCCGGCGGACATCACGAAGCAGTACTTCCCCTATGATGAGATTCATCTCGTCACCTATCCTGGCGACTACCAGCGCATCGTGGAGAGCGTCCGTGCGCAGGGAGTTGTCATCGCGGCAGTCTCCATTGAGGACCACCAGGTGCGCATTTCCACTTCCGAGCCTGAACGCGCGGTCTATGCCATACTTCGGAGCATCGCAGGCATGGGTGAGCACCTCATCGATCTGGACATTATGAAGCCGACGCTCGGCGAGGTGTTCGAGAAGCTCGAGACGGAGGCTCCGCGTGCTCCGTGAGCTGCTCGCAGCGACGAAGAAGAACCTGCTGCGCCTGTTCAGGCTACGCGTGTCCGCCGGGGCGATACTCTTCGGCCCTCTGCTGCTCATCATTGTCATCGGCCTCGCGTTCTCGAACACAAGCCTCCACGATATCAAGGTAGGCGCGTATGCGCAGGAGCGCACTGAGTACGTGGACAACATCCTCTCAAAGCTTGAGACCAAGGGCAGCACGTTCGATGTGGAGGAGTACACGACAGAGGCCGCTTGCATCAAGAGCGTGAAGGACGGCAAATCCCATATCTGCACGACGTTCGGCAAGGCGCAGGACGGCACCTCTTCGGTATCATTCCATGTGGACTATTCTCGTCTCAGCCTCGTGCTCATCTTGATTAGCGCGATGAATGAGCACGTGTCCGCAGAGGCATCGGTAATCGGGGCGGATATCAGCAAATCGCTGCTCGATGCGATGCATGGCGTCAGCCAGTACGTGGACGAAAATGATGTGCGCCTCGCGGATATCACTGGCGATAGCGCAACTATGCTCGCCAATATCGGGGAGATGCGAAAGGATATCGCCGCGCTTGACATGAGCAGCCCTGTCGACCCAACGGCGCTCGATGGCGTCGCAGGCCAGGCGAGTGCGCAGCGCAAGGCCATAGCTTCGCAGCAGAAGCAGGTGAATGCGGAGATCAAGAGCTCCAAGACGCAGATATCACAGACGAAGGCGGAGCTCGAGCGCACAGCGAGCGATCTGGAGGAGTCACAGGTGAAGATGACGCAAGGCATCGCGCAGATTAAGGCTTCTGAAACCGCGCTCCAGTGCGGCAGCGTGGATGTGGAGGATCTCAGCGCATACCTCGATGATCAGGCGGGCCTGGAGCAGAAGCTCACGACGATATCGCGCCCTGACTGCTCAGTCCTCTACACGATGCGCCTGAACATGGAGTCAATGCTCGCGCAGAGTCAGACTATCGAGCAGAAACTGGACGTGGCTATCACGCAGCTTGATGACGCCGAAGACCGGCTCGATAATTTCCAGGACGATTACGATGAGGGCAGTGATGAGGCCATCGACCAGATTGACGCCGCGGAGAAGCAGCTCTCTGCCATGAGCGCGCAGCTCAAGGAGGGCAATGCCAAGGTCGAGGATCTCAAGACGATGCGCGCATCCCTTCTGCAGCAGCTCGATGATGCGGAGCGTTCGCTTAACGCCTCGGTCGCTACGCTCGGTGCTGTCAAGGAGAGCCTTGGAGAGGCCAAAGAATCATTGTCCGGCGTGGGCTCGCTCACTCCCGAAGCTATCGTTAAACCATTCAGTACTGACATCAAGTCAGTGACCGGTGCGCGCAGACAGTTCGACTTCCTATTTCCCTCGCTCCTTGCGCTCGTCATAATGTTCGTGAGCATCCTCGCGGCCTCTACCATCGTCATGAAGGAGAAGAACAGCCGTGCCTACTTCCGCAACCTCATCATGCCTGCGCCGACGTTCATCTTCTTCACTGGGGCAGTCATCACGACCACTATACTTGCGGCGATACAGATAGTCGTCATTTTGCTCATCGGTAGCCTGGCCTTCGATGTCAATATCATGCTCAATCCATTACTGCTCATCGCCGGGCTGCTCTTCTCTGTCTGGTTCTTCGCATTGCTCGGCATCGTTTTCGGTTTCCTGTTCAACTCAGAGGAGACCACCACACTCATCTCGATAATCACCGGTGTCATCCTCTTCCTGTTCTCGAGCGTGATCATTCCAATGGAGAGCATGGATCCACTTCTCGCGTCCATAGCGAGGTTCAACCCGTTCGTCCTCGCTGAGCTCCTCCTGCGTAATTCACTACTCTTCGAATCGCCCGGCGGCTTCCTCACGCCGCTTCTCCTGCTCCTCGCTGAGCTCGCAGTACTCTTGGTCTTAACGCTCTGGGCCATCACGTTCGCGAGGAAGAAGACCTGACGCACTGTTTTTCGCCGCGGCCATCTGCTCATTATTTGTCTCGGGACCCCACTGTCGAAGCTTGTGTGACTCGCTTCGTCGTGGTCCCTCGGAAGCATGCCAAGGCGGCGTAGTCTTATGTTCCCCTTGTAGGGCTATTCTCCTCTCTCACGGACTATCTCTTGTATTCAGAGGATATCCTCTCATTCCTACGTAACATTTATAAACGTCCCCTCGGGCTTTCCGCTTGGTGTTGTCCCTCAGGACATTAGTATAGGCGGTATAATGGTGGTTCATTAGATGGTCCTCTTCCCACAGGTATTTGGCCCGGCAGGCCTGTTCTCAAGCCTCTTCCTAAACCCCCAGAACGTGCTGTACGGCCTCGCGTTCCTCGTCCCTCTCATCCTCCTCTACCTCATCAAGCCCAAGCCCGTGAACGTCGCGGTCCCGAGTCTCATGTTCATCCTCAAGGATATGGGCAAGAGCAATGTCCACCGCTTCTTCCGCACGCTCTTCCGCGACATCCTCTTCATCATCCAGGCGCTCGCCATACTCCTTCTTGCGCTCTCCCTTGCAAAACCGTACATCGATGTCGACCAGGAATCGCTCGTGCGGCAGTCCATCATCATCGTGGACGTGAGCGCAAGCACCGGGGCCACTGACCGCTTCGATGACATCCAAGCCGAGGCCATCGCGGCGCTCACTAGGGAGAACATCATCATCGTGGCGCGCGCTAACCCCTACACTCTAGAGGAGAATGGGAATCCCAGGCTCCCTGCCGGCAAGGCAGAGTCCATGATTGAGGATCTGGTCCCTTCAGACATGAAGGGCGACTTACCGACAGCGCTCGACCTCGCTGCTCAGCACGTGGCGCCTGATTCGAAAATCACCATCGTGAGCGACTTCGTCCTCTCAGACCTTGAGAGCGTGGAGCTCATCGAGGCGAGAATCAAGGTCCTGCGCAGCAAGGGCGCACTTGTAGAGATCATCCCGATAGAGGCCAAGGGTAGCAACATCGGCATCATCGACGCCACGCTGAACTCACAGAACGCGACACTCGAGATCAAGATCCAGAACTTCAACGACAAGCCTGAAGAGATAGGCCTCAAGTACAACGGCAAAGACGTCGCTCTCGCTCAGCCGGTGCTCGCGCCCGACGGGAAACCGGGAAGCCTGCTCTCTGTCAGCATCCCGCTCGCGCACGGCAAGTCTGAGATAACACTCACGCCCAAGGATGATTTCGATACGGACAACCACTACTTCGCGAGCATCCACGACCGTGACCGCGTTAACGTGCTCATCATCTCCAACGAGGATCTCAAGGAGAGTAGAGTCATTCCCGCGCTGAACGCCGCAGGCGACAGCTTCACGCGCATCAACGTTGAGCATGCGATTCCGCCGAAGATACCGCGCCTCGAGCATGACATCTACATCATCAAGGACGCGAACCCAGAATTCATCCTGCCAGGAATCATGCGCGACCTGCGCGAGCGTGTCGAGGCAGGAGCGATACTCGTGGTGTTCGCGCAGGACGGCCTGTTCCGCATGCCCGATGCCCAGCTCATGCCGGTGTTCCCGCGCGATGCTGACCAGCTCGGCGGCAGGCAGGAGATCATCGTGAACGGAAGCCTCGGGCTCCTACGCGGCCTCTCTTACATCGGACAGGTGGACGGCGGGCAGCTCATGCGTGTCCAGAGATCCGAAGATGCTCTGGTGCATGCCTATGTCATGACGAACGCAGGTCAGGAGCCTGTCATCGCGCACAAGCGCATCGGCAAGGGAGCGGTCATCTACTATGGTATAAAGGACCAGAAGGCGGCAGACATCGATCCTCAGTCCTACGCTGTCATATGGGGACGCATCGTCGACTACAGCATCCCTGATTCGCGTCTGCTCAACGTGCCGACCGGCGCCATCATCACTTCAGTGACGAAGAACGTCCTGGGGCCTGACGGTAAGAGGCAATCGCCGACCATCGCCGACCAGGCCGGCATCTACCAGGCAGGCGAGACCGCAATCGCCGCCAACCTCTACGCGCTGCGTACGAGCAGCGCAGCAGAGGCGACTGGTGTCCGCTACGAGAGTGTCATCGATAAGGGCGCGAAGATCAGCGCTGCGGACGTAGCAGCGTCCGCAAACAACGGCGAGACCAAAGCGCCAAAGGACCTCAGCACGATCATCATCATCATCGGCATGGCAGTTATACTCTTCGAGCTCCTCTATGTCAAGCTGCGAGGTGACTTGTAATGCAGCTCTGGGACTTGATCGTTGAGCAGGCGGTCGAACTCACTGCGGTCTTCAAGTACCCATCATACCTCTGGTGGATCCCCGTCCTCTTCGTCATCCTGCTCATCCTCATCACGAGGACGTTCGTCAGGTACGCGATGGATGAGGCCGATAAGCGCAAGCTGAAGCGGATGCGCATCTTCACGTTCAGCATGCGCTTCATCGCGCTCTCCTTGCTCGTCATCGCGCTCGCGACACCGTTCACTGAGCTCACTACCGAATCCGCAGGCAACCCGCGCGCCGTCATCCTCGTCGACAGGAGCGGCAGCATGGAGAACTACGACACGAGCTTCCTACCAATTCTGCAGCGTGGCATCAGCGCGCAGCTCCCCACAACGATGAAGGAGTTCGGCTCAGAGACGCAGAGCCCTGTCGGCGATGCGCTCTTGGGGCAGGATGCGCACGTGCTCATCATCTCCGACGGCAATGCGAACACCGGCGTGCAGCTGCGCGATGTTGCGCAGGTCGCGCAGGAGAACAACCTCAGCATCAACATGATAACCCTCTCGCCGCTCAAGGATGACGCTGCAGTGTATGTCAGCGCGCCGAGCGACGTGCCACTAGGCTACCCTGCCAAGATTGTCGTCGAGGTGACCTCGACACAGCAGCGGCCGGTGCCGCTGAGCGTCCTCATCGACGGCAAGGAGGTGCACAACGCGCCAACGCTTGGAGCTATCGAGCTCTCCCCCGACCTCGGCACAGGATACCATCGCATCGAGGCACGTATCGCAGGCGGGGACGCAAACCCCGCGAATGACGCGTACTACCGCGTCATGCAGGTGCTCGAGAAGCCCAAAGTCCTCGTCATCAGCGGAGAACGCGGACCGCTCGAGAACGCGCTCGCCGGCCTCTTCGATGTCACAGTCACGCAGTCCGTCCCGTCGCAACTCGACGACTATTATGTTGTAGTCATCAATGACGAGTCGCGCTCCCATGTGCGTGACGTTCCTCGCATCGCCGAGTTCCTGCGCGATGAGCAAGGCGGCAAGTACGGCGGCGGCCTCGTCGTCCTCGGGGGGTTCAACAGCTTTGACCGTGGCGACTACCAGCGCAGCGAGCTTGAGACGCTCCTGCCGGTTAAGGTCGGGAAGGCAAAGCGCAGCCTCGGTGAGAACAACATCGTCATCGTCATGCAGGTCTCCGGCAGCACCGGCGGCACGAGGATCGAGATAGGTCCCGACGGCCAGCGCCGCGAGGTCGTGGACACCGAACCTACCATCGACATCATCAAGGCGCAGGCAGTGAGCGCGATCAACAGCCTTAACCTGCGCAACAATGTGGGTGTCGTCGCCTTCGGCGTGAGCACCACAGGCCTCGATGCCAGCAGCGCACAGGAGACGCTCCAGGCATCAGTGGTCAAGATAGCGGATGTCAAGCCGCTCTATAGCCACAAGCAGGAGCTCGTTGACAAGATCCCGCGCATCCAAGGCGGCGGGACGACGGCGCCTGACATCGCGCTCAAGACAGCGGTCGACATGCTCAAGGACAAGAGCGGCGATAAGACCATCATCCTCCTCACGAACGGCCGCTTCAGCGCAGGACTGGGTTCAGGCGAGAGCGTGCCTGCCAAAGCGAACACGCTCGCCGTAGTCGAGAACGCGTACAAGCGCTACAACATCAAGACCCAGACGCTCGGCGTCGGATCAGCCGATGACGCGCTCTTCGCGAAGAAGGTCGATGAGGCTTTCCTCAAGACGGTCGCGACACGCGGTGACTCCACATACGACCGTGCTACGAACATGGCGAGCCTCATCGTCAAGTACGGCGATCCTGATGAGAAGGGCTTCGGCGAGGATTTCATGCTCGTGCCGCTCAGCCTTACCCACTTCATCACCCGTGACCTCGAGCTCGATGCTGTGCTGAACGGTTTCAACGAGGTCGTCCCCAAGGATGGCAGCCGCATGCTCGTCTCCACTGATGCGGGCGACCCGGCAGTGACGATATGGAACTACTTCAACGGCCGTGTGGCGGCGGTGACTGTCTTCACTGGCGGCGGCGTAGGACCACTCCTGCAGGGCAAGAACAGCGATCTCTTGCGTAACACTGTCCTCTGGGCTGTTGGCGACCCGACACGCAAGCAAGCGGTCCGTACCATCGTCGAGCCGGCGCTTGTCGGCGAGAAGGCAGAAATCACGTTCATCAGCGATCAGCCGATCAGCGGCAGCTGCCCTGACACGGAGCTCGCCTTCGACCGGAGCAGCGGCGACACCTATATCTTCACATTCACCCCGACCAAAACAGGCTTTAGCACTGCTTGCGGCATACCCTACGCAGTGAACGGCCCCTCCGAAGTCTGGAAGGTAGGCACTGCGCAGGAGCTCAAGGATGCGGTCGCCGTCAGTGGCGGAGCAGCGTTCAGCTTCGACCAGGTGGAGGAGATCGTCGAGCAGATAAGGACTGTCAGCACCAGGGTGACGACTGAGAAGACGGAGATACGCAACCCGTTCATCGCACTCGCCATACTCCTGTTCCTCGTTGAGATATTCGTCAGGCGCATGAGCCAGAAGACCTGAAGTTAAGGAATGATGATATAAAGAAGGAAAGATAAGGGAAATCGAAGAGTGAACCTATGGCCTCATACCTCGGAAGGAATGTCAACCTCGCACTGCTCATCATTATCATAGGAGTCGTCGTCGCGCTTGTAGGTACAACGGTGTTCTTCCAGCGCAGCCTCCAGAACAGGACCGGCGCTTATGAGAGCACCACAGACCAGCTCACGCAGTGCAACGTGGCGCTATCGAACTACATGGGGCAGTACTCTGCTGCCCAGCAGAAGGTCAACCAGACCTCCCAGGACATCAAGAAGTATGACCAGCTCTATGAGCAGAAGGTCGCGGAACTAAAAGAGACGCAGGACACGCTCGAAGTCACTGAGAAGCAGCTCGCGTTCGAGAAGACACAGAAGCAGAAGCTCCAGACCCTCTACGAGGCTGAGGCGCGAAAGACCGCAGAGCTGAGCACCAACATCACTCGCCTGGAGAGCGATATCAGAAGCCTGAGGCGGGAGCTGCGCACCTGCCAGGGAGAATAGCTATGCAGCCGATCAGGAGCATGTTCAATGAGGTCCGGTACGAGCTCGTCAAGATAATACTCCTGAACGTATTCCTCTCGACGATCATCTTGTTCCTGCTCGCCGATCTCGTCGCGCTCATCTTCAACATGCCCTTATGGTATGTCATCATCGCCGCAGCGCTCTACTTCATCATCATGATGGCCTTCGAGGTCCGCAAGATCAGCATCAGGCATGTGGAGGAGAAGAACCCGGAGCTGAAGGAGATCCTACGCACAGCAAAGGACAACATGAACGAGGATTCGCTCATGGCTCACGCGCTCTTCTTCGAGGTCCTCGAGAAGATGAAGCGGATATCGAGCGGGACGTTCCTCGACTTCAAGAAGCTCATGATCAAGATTGCGACGATATTCACGCTCGCCATAGTGCTCGTCAGCATCGCGTTCTTCAACATCAACGTGGCGAAGTTTGACAACCCGCTCGAGCGTCCGATGGCCGCGATCAGCGGTTTCCTTGGCGGGCTTACTGGCACTGAGCCAGAAGGTATGGGTGGAGATGCTGGCGCAGAGGTATTCGGCGACCCGAGCCTCGCGAATCTCGGCAAGGATCAGCTCGTCGCGACAGTGAACCCGTCACTCAATAGCCCTGATTTCAATTCTGTCGACCCAGCGAGCCCGGCGAGCGATCCGCTCTCTGACCTCGGCGGTGAAGGTGGGGCGTTCAACACGCCCGAGGGCGGTTACAGTGATTCCGGTCTATCGGAGAGGGATCAGGAGCGTAGCTACAACTACGCCAAGCAGACGCAAGGATAATGACAATCATTTAAAACACGCAATCAGGAGGAAACACTCATGGCAGCACCAAGCGCAGAAGCGGTCAAGAACATCGATAAGCTAAAAGCGACCTTCACGAACATCACAGCGGAGATCGGCAAGAAGATCGTCGGGCAGGATGAGGTGGTCGAGCAGATCATCATCGCCATCCTCACGGACAGCAACGCATTACTTGAGTCCTACCCGGGACTGGGCAAGACGAGCACAATCAAGGCTGTCGCTGAGACCATGAATCTCAAGTTCTCCCGTATTCAAGGGACGCCGGACCTCATGCCTTCGGATATCACAGGAACGTACGTGATTGAGGAGAAGGATGGTAAGAAGGTCTTCAAGTTCCAGCGTGGACCGCTCTTCGCCAACATCGTCCTCGTGGACGAGATTAACCGTGCGACGCCCAAGACCCAGGCTGCGCTCCTTGAGGCCATGCAGGAGAAGCAGGTCACTGTCGGCAACCAGACCTTCGAGCTTGAACGACCGTTCTTCGTACTTGCCACCCAGAACCCGATCGATCAAGAAGGAACCTACCCGCTGCCTGAAGCGCAGACTGATCGTTTCCTCCTCAAGATCATCCTGAACTACCCGACGATTGAGCAGGAGTGCGAGATTGTAGACCGGTACACCAAGCCGCAGGAGAACGAGCAGCTCCAACAACTCCTGTCTGCCGAGAGCATCATCCTCTTGCAGAAGCTGACGAGGCAAGTGCCTATCGCGAACGACATCAAGCGCCGCGCTGTTGAGATTGTGGCCAAGACCAGGCACGTCCCTGAACTTATCGAGTACGGCGCGTCGCCGCGTGCGTCCTTAGGCATCGTGCTCGCCGCCAAGGCGAAGGCGCTCATGGACGGACGCAAGTTCGTTAGCGCCAAGGACATCGATGACATGGCGTTGCCCGTGCTCAGGCACAGGATCGTGCTGAGTTTCAAGACAGAGCGCGCAGGCAAGAGCCCGGATGATATCATCAGGGAAGTGTTGAAGAGCGTGTGAGACTATGGATCCTTCCGTAAAATCAAAAATCCTCCTCGTCCTAGGCATTATCGTGCTCTTGATGTTCGCCTGGCTAGCCTGGCTCATGTTCGCGATGCGCGATGGGCCGCTCGGTGCTGGCGTCTGGGTAGCTGCGGCAGTTCTGCTGCTCGGCGGCATCGCTCTCATCACATGGTCGAGGAAGGCGTAGATGGTCATCACCACTGACTTCCTTAAATCGCTGGACCGTTTGCAGGTCATCCTCAAGAAGAGGATCTATGCCGCACATCACGGGGAGCATACGGCGAGCCACGGCGGCGAGGGGTTGGTCTTCCGTGATTACAAGGCGTACGCGCCAGGCGATGACTTCCGCTACATCGACTGGAGGGTCTATGCCAGGACAGACAAGTTCTACATCCGGCGCTTTGAGGCAGAGCGCAACCTCACAGTCCATATTCTCGTCGACAGCTCGGCGTCCATGAACTTCGGCAGTGGGAAGCACACAAAGTTCGAGTACGCAGCCGAGGTGGGTCTGGGTTTCGCCTACATCGCCATGCGGAACAACGAGCGGTTCAACATGTCAACGTTCACCGAGCACGTGAACGCCTTCAAGCCCCGCAAGGGAGCGGCGAATCTCGCCTACCTCTTTGATACCCTCGGCAGTATGAGGGTCGAAGGCAGAAGCAGCTTCCTCCAGTCCATGGAGGAGTACCGCAAGCACATCACGAGCAAGAGCTTCATCGTCCTCATCAGCGACTTCCTCTACGACCTCGACGAGGTGGAGGAGATCATCAGTCGCTACCACAAGAGTCAAGTCTTCATCATCCAAGTGCTCGATCTTCAAGAGCGCGACCTCAACTTGAGCGGTGACGTCATCCTCGAGGATGCGGAGACACAGGACAAGATACGCACGTTCGTCTCGATGCGCCTGAAGAACACTTACCAGCAGAGGCTTGAGGAGCACATCGCGCACCTCAAGGAGATCTGCGAGCGCAACGGCGCCTCTTTCATCAGCGTTAGCACCAACACGCCCATCTTCGAGACATTCTACAACATGTTCAAGTGAATGTGGAGTTGAGGAGAGATTCTCGACGAGAAGATGCTTGGTTAGAGTTACGTTAGTTTCTCGTTCTCTCTTTATTTCGCTGCAGTCACTCGCGTTCCTTAGTCGGCCTTCATTCGAACGCCGACTGCCTTGGAGTGTTTCTGAGGCGCGAGTGCTTGGAGTCGAAGACGAACAAGCGAGGCGAGCGCCGAAACAAGTCATCAGTATGAACGCCGCAGCGAAAAAGTTCAGTGACATCTCTTTCTTTCCTTCAAAAAGTTCTCTAAACCTGATTTCTCGACGATAAAATCAATCAATTTCTATCATCATCAAAAGAGAAAAATTGCGCAGAAGTTTTGAGCAATCATTTTCTCGACGAGAAAAATGAGAAGTCACTTCATCACAAATTTCTGTTGAAGTTGTCAAAAGTGAAAGATTTAAATATAGAAACCTCTATGATTAGTAAATCAAATTACAGGAGGCGAATCCCATGGCAGCAAAGAAGAAGGCAGCTAAGAAGAAGAAGCAGTAATTGCTTCGTCTCTTCAAACTTCACAACTTTTTTTATTTTCATTTCTTCCCCC
>DAGG01000013.1:17917-108580 GCA_002498125.1 Candidatus Woesearchaeota archaeon UBA525 | reverse complement strand
GGGGCCGTCCTTTTCCAGAATTATTTTCCCTATCCCAGACCATCGAAACTTTTAAATAGAACATATCCCAACATACGGAATAGTATACTGGTGTGGATGTAAGCTTGGAGGCATGACGTTTCCAATACTCTCCACACTTCCTGTTCACAAGAGCATTGGAGGTCGCGCGGGAAGCGATTCCCAGCCGGGCACTGCGAATGTCCGGTTTCGGCAAAGGCAACGTACCAATTGCGACAAAGGACACCCCACAGAAACTACAGAATACCCCGGGGCCAGAGCCGAGCGCCTTTTCATTCACAGAGTGTATCATGCAGCAGATAGACGAGATTAGGAGGATGAGTGAGCTCGCGCGGCAGTTGCGCGAGCGTGGTCTGGCGAAAGACAGCCTTGACGCGCTCCAGCAGGCGCGCGCTGTCACGAGCTCAGACCCTGCGGTGGCACAGCAGCGCAAGGATGACGCTGTTCGTGATCAACTCGAGCTGCTGCAGCGCAGGCAGGAGACGCAGACGCGCCGGATCGAAGAGCTGCAGTCGCAACTCGCTGACGCGAACAACAGAATCGCACAGTTCTCAGCCCAGCTCTCGAGCATCAGCGCGAAGATGCGCGATATCGAATCTGCGAACGCGGCGGTTCCTCGATGGCAGGTCCCGGAACCGACGCCTGTCTCTGTGCCAGTCCACGCGCCTTCGCGGGCAGCGGCCTCTACAGGTCCAGCAGATGATATCAGCATAGAGAAGTTCTTCTACTTCGGTAAGCGGTAGTGGCGTGTCACTGGCGCGGAGAGCGATATTTTTAAATATCCCCTTGTGCCCGACAGGTATCGGTCGTTGGTGGGGAACGGATTTTCCGACGAGAATTGCATCATTGCGCCGATTGCGCAGGTGCTGCCTTTGACCAGAACGAGGGGAAAATTATATAAACAAACCTCGTTCTTCCATCATTTAGTTTAGGAAATATCGGTTGGGGCGTATAAATGTCTGCGAGAAACAAAAAAATCTTCAGTGTCTTCTTCAGGGAGAAACCAGCGATGATGCTCGTCACTCTGCTCAACACGCAGAGCGAGCAGTACGCGTCCTCGCTCGCGAAGACCGTCGACTGCACATACTCTCACATCGTCAAGATCCTCAACGAGATGCAGAAAGCCGACCTCATTACGTTCCAGAAGGAAGGCCGCCTCAAAGTCCTCAAGCTCACCAAGAAAGGCGAGGACGTGGCGAAGAGCATCGACGGCGTTCGAAATATCCTTTAGGCCGAGATATTCTCTTGCATAATCATTTTACATCTGTTCTGTTACAGTTGCTCTCACGTTGACTTTGAAGGAGATCTCGTTCTTCATTTACGCGCTGCCTTGGCGTAAGTCTAAGGCCGCGCGACAACGAAGCGGAGCTGAGTTGACAGTGCGCGGCCGAAACAAGTCGTATGTATGTGCGCCGCAGCGTCATAGTATGAACGTGTACCGCCGCGCCACAGTATGAACGCGCGAACGCTAACTTCTTTACTGTGACCATCTTCCACACAGCATGACCGCACTCGACAATGCCGCGTATGCGTTCGCAGCGAGCCACCAGGCTCCGGTGTTCTGGACTGCAGTCACGCTGTTCGGCGGTGTCCTTGGGCTTGGCATAGCGACGCTCATCGCGCTCTACGCGTTCAAAGGCAGGCGCAATGCAATCATGCTCACACTCGCGCTGCTCGCCAGCATCCTCGTCAGCCAGGGGCTGAAAATCATCTTCGCGAGGCCGCGGCCAGAGGACGCGACGCTCCTCACCTACGCGTTCCCGAGCGGCCATACTTTTGGCTCGACAGCGGTCTACGGCATGATATCATTCCTGCTCTGGCAGAAGGGTCTGCGCTGGCAGGCGCTCGCCATTGTCATCGTCCCGGTAATGGTAGGCATCAGCCGGGTCATGCTGCTAGAGCATTGGCTCACCGATGTTATCGCGGGATGGATCCTCGGCGCGCTCCTCGTGGTAATCATCGTCTTCTTCATACGAGCGGGTACATCGCGAGCGCAGCAACAATCGGCACGATGAGGTTGTCATCGAGACGATGAATCTGGTAACGGAACTCCATAGTCTCCACAAGCATGCCTGCCACGGCCCCGACTAGCGCCGGTAGCCATGGCACGAACCACCAGGCGCCGATGAACGCAGCGAACACTCCGGCGGCAGTGCCTTCAATCAGCTTATTACGGTTCAGGGGGTTCGGCGTCTCGCCGAAACGGCGGCCGAAGAGGCTCGAGGCGGTATCGCCGAACGTGAGGACCATAATCGCAGCAGCCACGAGCTGCGGATGCTCGCCGAACACAAGCCAGACAAGCAGGACGCCAAGTACGAACCACACGGCGCCGATGCCGGCAGCCTTGTCCTTGCGGTCGAACTGCCGCATCCACCGCTCAAGGAGCGGCATCTTGCCGCGTGCGCGCGGCCACGTGAACAAGAGCAGAACGGGCAGGATGATGAGGAAGTGCCACGCGCGCAACACGCCGGCGGTGATTGCCCAGGTGAACCCTATTCCCATCAGGATATGGGCGGTCTTCTTGCGGAGCTCAGTGCGCATGGCTGCCACGCATGGCTGCCGCTATTTAACGCTAGATAGAGGAAAGAGAGAAACTAAGGATACCAGAGCTCGCCGTTGAACAGGTGCTCGACGCCGCCAATCCTACCTTCGATCATGTAAAGGTCCACGTCTTCCTTGCGAAGGATACTGATCGCCTCATCGCAGCTCTTCCACCATCGCTCAGGCGTCTTCATAATCAGCTCCTTGTGGCCGTACATCTTCGTGATGCTTGCTTTGAGGACATCGTCCGCGCAGTCCCTGCACGGCACCCAAGGCATGTACTTTATTGTATCGCTCAAGTCACCGTTACCTCTGGCGTTCTGAATGGCTGAGCGCTCCGCGTGCGTGATGTTCTTGTTCTTCCATTCCTTGTGCGCCGGGTCGGTGAGTAATGCGGGATTGGCATCGACTTCCTTCTTCGCCTCTCCCTGGAAATGGTTGTAACCTCTGCTGATGATGAGGCCGTTGCGGACAATGACTGCGCCGGTGTGCGTCACTAGGTCATGGCTATCATAGGCTGCTCTGTACGCCTCTCGCAGAAAAGGGATGTGCTGTGTTGCTTCTTCAGGGCTTACAATCTTGATATCAGGATTCCATTCCACCATATCACCACTCAACAGGAGATGCGAATTGCAGGGGTATAAGAAAGTTCCGATATGGGAATAGTATAAAAAGAGCCTACTGCGGTTTCATCGTCGGGAACAGGATGACGTCCCTGATGCCCTCCGCGCCCAGGAGCATGATGACCATGCGGTCGATGCCGATGCCTAAGCCACCGGTCGGTGGCATGCCGTACTCTATGGCCTGCAGGAAGTCCTCATCCATCGGGTGCGCCTCCTCTGCTCCGCCGCGAAGCTGCGCTGCTTGGTCCTCGAGGAGGTTGCGCTGGAGAACAGGGTCGTTAAGCTCGGTGTAGGCGTTGCAGAGCTCCTTGCCCATGCAGAATGACTCGAAGCGCTCGATCATGGTTGTGTCGCCGTCGCGCATGGTCTTGCACAAAGGCGTGCTCTCGATAGGGTGATCGATGACGTGTGTCGGCTGGACCATCTTCTCTTCGCAGAAGTGCTCGAAGAGCGCGAGGATTATCTCGCCGCGCGATGACTGCCGCGTCGCCTTGAGCCTGTGCTTTTCTACTAGGACGCGCATCTCATCATCGGAGAGCGCATCGACATCGATACCTGCGTGCTCCTTGATTGCGTCCTTCATCTTCACGCGCGGCCAGGGCGCCTTGAAATCGAGCTCCACGTCATTGCGGATGACCTTCGTCGTGCCATGGACCGCGAGCGCCGCCTTCTCATAGAGTTCCTCTGTGAGCTTCATCATGTCGTTGTAGTCCCAGTACGCCGCGTAGCATTCCATCATCGTGAACTCAGGGTTGTGCGTCTGGTCCACTCCTTCGTTGCGGAAGTTCTTGCAGATGGTGAAGACCTTGCCATAACCCCCCACGATGAGGCGCTTGAGGTAGAGCTCGGGTGAGATTGAGAGGTACATCTTCATGTCCCAGGCATTGATGTGTGTGATGAACGGCTTCGCGTTCGCGCCGCCGTAGATGGTCTGGAGCGTCGGGGTCTCGACCTCGAGGAATCCGCGCAGCATAAGCTCCTCGCGGACAGTCTGCATTATACGGGCGCGCTTGATGAAGATGTCCTTGACCTCAGGGTTCATGATGAGGTCGAGGTAGCGGCGGCGGAAGCGTTCCTCCTCATCCTTGAGGCCATGGTACTTCTCAGGCAATGGCCTGATGGACTTCGCCAGGATAGTGTACTCCTGAACGAGGACTGTGACCTCGCCGGTCTTGGTCTTAATCGCTTCTCCCTCGACGCCGAGGAAGTCGCCGATGTCAAGGAGGCGGAGCGTGTCGTAGCTGTCGCCCAGGACGTCGGCCTTGAACCAGGCCTGGATCCTGCCAGTCTCATCCTGGATGTGGCCGAAGGCCATCTTGCCCATGCGGCGCATGAGCATCAGGCGGCCGGCGACGCGGACCTTCTCGCTAGAAGACGCTCCTGCTTCCAGGTGCGCGTGCGTCACCTGGACCTCACGGGCCTTGTGCGTCGGTTCGTACTTGTGCGGGTACGGGTCGATACCTGCCTGGCGGAGCTCCTCGAGCTTGCGCTTACGCTCAGCGATGAGGCGATGCTCCTCTACTGGCTGCTCTTGCTTCTCGGCGTCTGTCATACCACGCCAAGACCTGGAGGAGGGTTATAAAGATTTCCTAGATACGCTGGTACACGAAGCTCTTGCCGAGCTCTGCGTAGTACTCGCGGCCGACAGCCCTCACCTTCTCCGGCTGCAGGAGCAGGTCGCTGAGCAGACGTCTGCCGATGACATCAGGCTGGAGCACCAGCGTCGCGCCTGCCTTGTAGAGCTTCTTCCCAACATCTTCGGTCGGCGCGATGACAATGATGTTCGCGTCCTTCTTCAGCTCCCTGATCTTGCGGACGAAGTACATGTTCGCGCTGGCATCATCAGCGACGCTGATCGCGGTCTCGACATCCGAGAAGTCTACGAGCTCATCGTAGATGTCCTGGTTGAAGGCATCGGTGCACAGTACCTGTACGCCGCGCTCCTTGTGGACGAGTACCTTGCGTGGGTCCTTCTCTATGAGAAGCAGGCTCTTCTTGCCGTGGATGGTCTCGATGGCTTCGGCAGACATGCTGTTCATCCCGAGTACGATGATCTTCGGCTTGTGCTTCGCATGGCTGTGGTGCTGCTCTTCTGCTCGCAGGCCGAAGATGCTCTCCACTGGCGTCAGGAGTGGCTTGATGAGCGCGTAGAGCTGCTCGTCATACTTGATGATATAGACTGTGAAGATCATCGAGATGAGCGTCGCGATCACCGCTCCAGTCATGAACTCCGCCTCGAGCGTGCCCTGCGATACGCCTGCCATTGCGAGGATGAGCGAGAACTCGCTGATCTGCGCGAGACCCGCGGTTACGAGGAATGATATCCTGTTGCTGTAGCGGAACGCTTTGCGGATGACGAAGATGATTAGCGGTTTGAGGAGCATCGCCGCCACCAGCAGGGTGGCGATGAGCTTGACCTGGCTTGCGAAGTTGTTGAACGTGAGCAGTGTTCCGAGTGCCACGAAGAAGAGCACGAGGATGAAGTCCTTGATCTGCTTCACCTTGCCCATGATCTCATGGCTCACTACGGAGCTTGAGAGTGCGATGCCCGCGACGAACGCTCCGATGGAGAGTGAGAAGCTGAAGAATGCACCGATTGCCGCGAGCGTGAGCGCTATGCCGAATGACATGACGAACGTGAGCTCTGTGCTGTCAGCGACGATGCTGAAGACCTTGGGCAGGACTGTTTTCGCGAAGAGATAGGCGACCAAGATGAATATTGCTCCGTTCACAGCGAGGGCCACAAGGCTGAACCACGCCGCATGCGGGAGTGGGATGACGAGTTCCACAAGATGTGTGAAGGATGGCATGATGTTGTGCGATTCGCCTGCAGGAGCGAATGCGCCAAGGAGGGTGAGGCCCACGACCGCCAGGATGTCCTCCACTATGAGGATTCCAAGGATCATACCGCCGTGCGCAGAGTCCAGTTCTCCCTTGTCTGAGAGCGCTTTCACTACCACGATGGTGCTGGAAAACGCCACGATGAGGCCGATGTAGACTGCAATCATCGTGGCGAACCCGAGCAAAAGCGCAATGCCAATCACTGCCGCGGCGATGATGGAGATCTGGAGCGTGCCGATGATGATGCTCATCTTGCCGAGGGACTTGATCTTGGTGAAGTCGAGCTCGAGGCCGATGACGAACAGGAGGAGGATGAGTCCGAACTCAGCGAAGAATGCGAGCACAGGCTCAGGATCGCTGACGAGACCGGTGACTGCCGGGCCGAGAATGAGCCCTGCGATAACATATCCGAGCAGCAATGGCTGCTTCAGGCGCTGCGCCAGGAGCGCGAGCACTGCAGCGGTGATGATCATCACGCCGAACGTATAGATTATATCCACAACCCACCTGTGCCGTCAAGCCCGATAGACGGTTTAAATATCTTTTGACCTCTGTTTTTAGAGCAGCTTGAGGTCGCTAAAGAGGCTGTCCAGCTTGTCCGCGGGCGCAGGGCCTACTGCTGCGCAGGTGCGCGTGCCTGGCGCGACAACCGTGTGGCCCGCGTCAGTGATGATAGCGGTCGTGAGCCCCTCGTCCTTAGCGCGCTGGACCTGGCGCAGGAGCTCCTTCTCATCGGCGACCTTGAGCACGATCTTCGCCATGCCCTCCTGTCGCCAATCCTTGACATCATCCTTGTCTGCGCGCAGCACAGCCTCGACGCTAGCATGCGCTGCCTGGGCAGCGAGCTTTCCCTTGGGCAGGGCGAGGTCATGCCTTACGAGGATGAGCTGTTTCCAATCCATACAGCTGCAGCGAAGCGAGGATATAAAAAACCGACTGTCCGCTGCAGGCGTATGGAGGAGTCAGAGGTCGACGACTGGTTCAATGAACAGAAGGAGATGCTCGAGGAGCGTTTCGCTGCAGAATCCCAGAAAGATCTCTACAAGGCGAAGGACCGTTTTGACAAGGATTACAAGAGGCTCCTACTCGAGTTTCAGAAGCGGCACGGTAAAGTGTACGACCAGAAGCTGAGGCAGGCGAGGATGCAGAAGCCCATTGCGCGTTTCCGTGAGCGCAAGCGCCTCCTTGTAGAGAGCACGGATTTATGGTTCACAGAGCGCAAGCTCGCAATCAAGAAATGGTTCTTCGACCAGAGGGTCAAGCGCATCCTCAAAGATAAGCGGGACCTCTAGCACCGTATGTCTTATATACGTCAACAACGCACGTCTTCCTATGGATAGGCAGCGGGAGAACGAGCGCATGCGGCAGATAGTTATCGGCACAGTCATCGGGCTGCTCATCGCAGGCGCGCTCCTCGTAGTCACATACTTGTGGCTGTTCCGCAAGCTCCTGAACTGATGCGCTATGCTTGAGAAGGTCTTCAGCTGGATATCTGATCACGTCATCATTCTAGGCTATCCTGCAGTCATCTTCCTGATGTTCCTCGAGGGCATCATCATCTTCATCCCGAGCGAGTTGGTTCTACCCTTCATCGGCTTCCTTGTCTATGAGACGAGGTTCTCGCTCGTGTGGGCGATCCTCGCCGCTACGTTGGGCAGTTTGCTCGGCGCAGTCCTCACCTATGAGGTGAGTAGGGTGGGGGGCCGAAGCATCGTCCGGAAGTACGGTAGCTACGTCTTCCTCGATGAGCGTCACCTCGTCTCCGCAGAGATGTTCTACAAGCGCTACGGCGAGCGTACCATTTTCTTCAGCAGGTTAATCCCTGTGGTGCGCCAGCTCATCAGCATTCCTGCAGGTACGACGCGCACGTCGCGGACGAAGTTCATCATCTACACTTTCGCGGGCTCGCTCCTATGGAACACGATCCTTATCTACGCAGGCTTCCTGCTAGGTAGGGAGTGGCACAGGGTGAATGAGTACACGCAGCCCATCGATATCCTCGCCATAGCACTCATCGTCACGTACGTGAGCTGGAAGACCTTCCGCTACTTCGAGGAGCACACCTTCCTACGCGGCATGCGTCCGCGTATTGTCAAGAAGTCGAAAGAGCTCATGGCGGAGCAGGGGCGGCTGGGGAAGAAGCTCCACAAGGGTTTGAAGAAGCGTTTGCGGAAGAAGAGGTTTTAAAAACCCCTTCCAGTTCTCCCAGGCAGGGCCTATACTTTGGCTGAGAAGACGAAGTTGGGTCCAAAAGCGGTTTGGGCCTATGCCTTGTGTTCGGTAGAAGACAAGGTTTGGACCCGAATGTGATGAAGGGCCTATAGTCTAGCCTGGTAGGACACGCGGTTCGGGGCCGCGTAGCGAGGGTTCAAATCCTTCTAGGCCCGTTCTCTGATTCCTCCACACCTGTTTTTATAGCGTCTTGTTTCTCATTCCACAAGGGAGAGGAACTTTGTTACCACTGTTAAGTAACATTTATATAGGCAGGTCTCTTATGGGGGTATTATGATTATCGGTGCGTACGCATTCCCTACGTTCGGCAGGAAGCGCAGTGAAGTAGGCGTAGGCTTACGCCACATTCTGAACGGATCCTACGGACTTGATATGCTGGTCGCGCCGGAGTTCACGAACCTTACGCTCCAGGAGATGACTCAGCTCAGCATCATGGATAAAGGCACCTTGCTCATCCCTGGTAGCTCCATGGTGCGTGAGGGTAGCAATGCCTATAACCGTGCGTACGTGCTCAGAGGCGGCGATGTGCTCCACATTTATGACAAGAAGTCTTTCAGGACCAGCGGCGGGTTGTACGACTTCGATTACCTCCAGGATAAGGCGGGCAGGCCGGTGATGGAGCGAGGTCGGCGCAGTGGCGTCTTCTCAATCGGCGGGATCACGTACGGCCTCGAGATATGCGCAGATCATGACCAGAAGACGCTCAAGAACGAAGGAGCGAAGGAACTCGACTACCAGATCGTGCTCGGCACCGGCATCGTCATCAGGGATCCCTCTGTTGTCGTGAAGAGGGAGGGTGCTGTGATCGCAGTGGATGGTGGGGTAACGGACCCGCACAACCCCGTACGTCCGAGCGCATCTGTAGAAGTAGAGGGGAATATCATCGCTCCTGAACGCATCATCAAGATAGGCGCTGCGCCTACGCGCGATGACCGACTCTACATCTTCTCAGTATAGGGAAACCGTTAAATCAGTGGCTGGCATACTCTCACGATACGCTATTTGTCTGGCTCGCTAATTGCTTGCACCGCGGAGGTAACCATGGAAATCACGAGTCCTGTCTTCGAGAACAATAGCATGATACCTGCGAAGTACACGTGCGAAGGTGATGATATCAGTCCACCGCTCGAGTTCAAGGATGTCCCCGAGGGTGCTGTGAGCCTTGTCCTTATCATGGATGATCCTGACGCGCCCGACCCTGCAGCACCGAAGATTGTGTGGGAACACTGGGCGGTGTGGAACATCCCTCCTGGGCAGCAGTTCCCTGAGGGCGGTGTGCCTGCCGATGCAGTGGTCGGACGTAACCAGCGCGGTAACAACTCCTACGGCGGTCCATGCCCGCCTATCGGGACGCACCGCTACTTCTTCAAGCTCTATGCGCTCGATACGATGCTCGATCTACCGCCGAGTGCCGGCAAGAAGGAGCTGCTCGCAACGATGCAAGGCCACATCCTCGCCGAGGCGCAGATAATCGGGCTGTACAAGAAGAGCTAGCGCTAGATTTTTTAATCATGCCGTAACACCGTTGACCATGACAGAGAGAGAACCTGATGTCCGTGTGCTGGCTTGCGTGATGCAACAGATCGCTGATGGCAGCGGGATGTATACTCATTGGCCAGGCTATGGGCGCACCGTGTTCGGCCGGGAATTCCTGGGCGCTATCCACGATGTCCGCAGGACTATCCTGAGACCAACGCTCATCCTCTATGAATCAGACACGCGCCATGCCGAAGACCACTTTGCGTTCTTCCTGCACCCGAGCCTCGGATTCACGAGAGTGGCTGTGCCTCCTGTCGAGTTCGACGATCTCGAGCACAGAGCGGAGCGGATCGGCGAGGATGAAGGTATCGGTCAATTGTTCATGCAACATCGCGACCGCACGTACGCGAACCTGCGCATGCTGCAGCGGTATCCTCTCGCAGGCGTGACACTCAGCGGCTTCGAGCGGTGCAAGGGGAATAGGCACATCTTCGCGCGGGAACTGCTCGGTCAGGACCGTGATGCACGTTATGAGCCTTCCATCGAGGCATTGTTCGGGGATTACTGAAGAATTCTTTCGTGCTGCGGTACATATACTCATGATTTGTCTCAGCCGTGCACCGTCCACTCCTTTCAGTCGTGGTCGCACGGCTTCAGGAAGCGTACCAAGGCAGCACTGAATCTGATAACGAACTCGATGACGAGAATAAGTGTTCTAGCTCCTGTCCCGCCACGTGTACTTGCACTTCTCGCACTTCAAGAATTTCGTCTCTGGCTCATCGGATGATCGCATCTGCTTCGTCCACCAGAAGGCGCGCAGGTGCTTGCACTGCGGGCACTGCTCCTCTGTGAGAGGGAGTGTCGTGTCGTTCTCGTTCACGACTGTGTACTCATCGGAGCGCTTGGCTTTCACAGACTCCTTGAGGACTGTGGTCGTGGGCGCTGCCTTTTTCGTGTTGTGGCCGCAGGAGCACTGGAAGTACTTCTTCCCCTTGTCATCCTTTGGGGCCATCAGTGATCCGCATTTAGGGCAAAAGAGCATGTGTCGAGTCCCAGATGAGGGGTATAAAAAAGTTCCGTTCAAGCCGCTCTGGTACCGGCGGCGTTCAGGAGGTTCACGAAACCGATCTTGACCCAACCGAGGTAGGGCACGCGGAAGACTGCGCGGCCAATGATTTGGTCGTGCTGCACATCGCGCTCGTCGAGGAACGGCGGGTTGATGATCTGGCCGCGGTTGTGATCACCTTTGGTCTGGAGTGATCCGTCCCCGAGAGCTATGACGCGATGGATGATTGGGTACTCCTTGCCGCCCCAGTAGACGATGATGTCTCCTCGTTGCAGCCGTTCCGGTGGTGTCCCGATGAGGATTATGATATCTCCTTTATCGAAGCCGTCCTCCATCGGGTAGGCGAGGAACTCGAGTTTAGTGATGTTGTGCTCGAGGTACAGATCCTCCTGCGACATCCACCAGTCGTCGAAGCTGCCGTCGTGTTCCATGCTGTTGGAGACGACAGCGACGACGGGGAACTGGGTGCCGAAGAGGAGGCCGAGCCCGGGATAGACGACGAACTTGATGAGAATGAACGCGAGACCGATGCTCACGACCCAGCTCGCTACGCTGTCCTCATACCAGAGGAAGTGCCAGATCTTCTGCCACAATGTCTTGTCGGCTTTTGCGGCTCTCTTCATGCTGCTTGTGGCAAAGGAACGGCTTATAAAGGTTCTGTCATCTTACCGCAGCATGGACCTGGATTCAGCTGTCCGCGATGATCGCCTGCGTGTCAAGGTGAAGCCGAACGCACGCAAGAGCGATGTGCTGAAAGTCGAGGACGGGATAGTTCATCTCGCCATAGCGGCGAAGCCTGAAGACGGCAAAGCGAATGCAGAGGTCGAACGCCTGCTTACGAAGCTGCTCGGGCGAAAGTCGACGATAACGTCGGGTTTCTCTGGTAAGAAGAAGACGGTCAGGCTCTCGTGACGATATAGTCGAGCACGCGCTCGATTTTCGCTTTGAGATCATCTTGCGGGCCGTTGTTGTAGAACACGATGTCTGCCAGGTCGAGTGTCGCATGCAGCTGCTGGCCCGCCGGGTCGCTCATGTTCTCCACCTGCTCGTCCTTGAGGAACTCCTCATAGGTCTTGAATCCCTCGATACGGCCCGTTGCTTGCGAGCGTGAGAGGAGCCGCTGATACCTGACTTCAGGGCGCGCATCGACGCCGAAGAGGAATGTCTCGTGGTCAGATGCGCGCATCGCCTTGACCTCTCCAGGATTGCGGATGCTGTCGATGATGTAACGTCCGTCATCCTTGATTTTCTTCAACGTCTCCTGCATGAGATAACCAGGACCATGTTTCGCACGCAACTCATTTCCGATCTCACGGAGGTAATCTCGGTCATTGCGCGCCCCCTCGCCTTTGCGCTCCTCTGCTACATCGCGTAGGTAATCTGAGAGGCTTAGCTGCTGAAAGCCGCGCTCCTCGAGCATCTTCAGCAGTGTCGTCTTGCCTGCTCCGTTTGTGCCTGTGACTCCGATGATCATATCATGATTAATCGTGCGTCCTCTTAAGAGCTTTCCGTTGACACGCCGAGGTCACGACACTTCATTCAAATACTTCTTTTCCAGCGCGTTAAACTCTACGTGGGAACATCGGCGTTTTCCCGCCAGCGTTCTTATATACTGCCTCGTCACGAGTGGCGCGGTGAAGGGTATGGGATGGGAATTCGCACCTAAAGTGACACTTGTCGAGAGTCCGCATGTGCCGCCGAGTCATCTCGCTCTCGGGGCAGCGCGCACCTGCTACAGCAAGCGCTTCATGAGACCTGAGGATGTTGTGAAGGAAGGGCGGCTTGATGACCGCGGCAAGTCCATCCTCAAGAGCATCGGCGATGCTGGTCACAACACCACGCGCCAGCACGCAATGCTCACTTTTGAGGTCGCTGACGTTTCGCGCCAGTTCCTCTGGCAGTTCCTTCACGTGCATCCGTTCTACAACAGCGAGCAGGTGAGCCAACGTTATGTCGAGATCAAGCCTGGAGCGTATGTTACGCCGCCACTGCGCAGCGATGCGGCGAAAAGGGTATTCTCCTCGACATGCGAATCGCTCTTCACCGCGTACGAGGAGATCAAGAGAGACCTGCTTCCAGTATGTAGAGCAGAACTCACAAGACGCTTCCCAAAATACAATTCTGACCGTTGGACGAAAGAACTGGAAAGCAATGCTGAGAAAAGGGCGCAGGAGGTCGCACGCTATGTCGCTCCTGTTGCGACCAAAGCGTTCCTGTACCATACTGTGAGCACAAATGTCCTTGAGCGCTACGTCGCTGCTTCGCAAGTGCTCGGCACAACAGGAGAGCAGCTCGCCGTCGTCAAACAGATGGAATCACTGCTGCGCGAGCTCGATCCTGACTATGTCACGTTGCCGCGTGAGGTCGCGCTGGAAGAGACTGCGGAGTACCGTTCAGCAATCAATCATCTCCGTGGTGCCGATATCTCTGGTGGGGATATCGATGCATATGTGCGCGACCCGAGTGTCATCGCGGGCATCCATTCCTTCCGAGCGGCATTCGACGCCAGGCTTGATGGCCTCACGTCGAGGCTTCTTCCGGGATCTGAGCATAACGAAGAGCTGCTTGCGCAGGCGGTCCGCGATGTCATTTGCAGGCAGGACTTGTCGCTCGACGAGGCAATCCGCTTCGCTATGGACATGTCGATCAACCCGCACGTCTATACTCCTTCAAACACCGCGACGCTCTCTCCCTTCGCCCGGGCCATGCAAACCGTGCACTACTCATTCGAGAAGCGTCTCAGCCATACTGCTGATTCGCAGGACCAGCGCCATCGCATGACGCCGGGAAGCCGTCCTGTGCTCATGCTTGAGGTCGGTGCTAATCCTGATTACCTCATCCCGACGCTCGTGCGCATCGCGGGCGGTGATGTTGAGCGTAATTACCGTGCTGCCATGGAGACTGCGTGGGGTGGCATCG
Organism: Candidatus Woesearchaeota archaeon UBA525; assembly: GCA_002498125.1. Classification (GTDB taxonomy): domain Archaea; phylum Nanobdellota; class Nanobdellia; order Woesearchaeales; family UBA525; genus UBA525. Next base: position 94,861 of record DAGG01000013.1, on the reverse strand, counting down.
GAGAGCTGCTCCGGATGGGGGAACCTGCCGAATCGGTCCAGTATCTCTTCCCCAACGCAAAGGCGATACGGTTCGCACAAGGGACCAATCTCCTGAACTTCCAGTACAAGAACACACTTCGCCAATGTCTGAACGCGCAGGAAGAGATATGGCAGGCGACGGTGGAAGAAGCGAAGCAGGTGCTCGAGAAGAATCCCGCGATCGGGCGTTTCTTGCTCCCGCCTTGCGGCCACCGGAAGGCTGCGCACGTGGCTCCGTTCTGCCCTGAGGGCGCCCGCTACTGCGGTGTGCGCGTGTGGGACATGCCGCAGGAGGAGTTCCTCAAGTACGAGAGGATGATTTAGTTATACGCAATGGTGGAATCATGAGGGGTAAATACATATCGTTCGAGGGCACTGAAGGATGCGGTAAGTCCACGCAGGCGAAGATGTTGTACGAAAGGATGTTGCGCGAAGACTATCCTGCCGTGCTCACGAAGCAGCCCGGGGGCACTCCAGTGGGTGTGCGCATCAGGGAGATACTGCTGGATCCCTCTCTCAAGGGAGAGGATGGACTCCTGCCTGAAGTTGAGTCGCTACTCTTCGCAGCCGACCGCTATCAGCATAGGAACACTCTTGTTAAGCGCAATATAAAGAAGGGTATCAGTGTAATCACTGACCGCGAGCGTGACTCGACGTGGGCGTACCAGTTCTTCGGCCGTGGCGTCGATGAGCGTTTCATGCACACTATCCATGACCTCATCGAAGAGGGGCTTGCTCCTGATATCACCTTCTGGTACGACGGTCCTGTGGAGCACTTCTTGAATCGGGCGTACAAGAGGAACGCCGAGACGGGGATTGTCTCAAGGTTCGATGATGAGATGGTGCCGTTCCACCAGCGTGTACGTGACGGGTTCATGCGGCTCAGTGAGCAGTATCCGGAACGCATCATTCGCCTCGACGGCACCTTGCCTGTCGATGTGCTCCATGAGATGACTTGGAATTACTTCAGCTCGAGAATCTAAGATGAAAAAAGAAGCCAGCTACTCTTCTGTTGTCTCTTCGAAGTCACTCAGCTGCTGGCTCTTGATTTTCGCTACATAGCTGATTGCTGCCATGATGATCTACCGGTATGCAGCGTATTTAAACAAAGTCGTGTTGAAACATCTACCCTGTGGTATTACCCAACTGATGATGCATTTCGCGATTTCTATCTTGTAGGACATGATGTGTAACCCTTGCGGAGAGAATCGCTGAGTTTACCTGAGGAGGGTTTGCGGAATTGCCACAAGAAAGATTCTTTTCCTATTGAAAACATAGTGGAGGTCACTAGTGTTTAATAATCGCTCTGCTCTACTATGTACGGAGAGCTTCTCGATTTTCTAGCGATCACTTACGCTCTCCGTTACATCACTCGCGCGCGATGTTCATGATGCTCTGGATGGACCTTGAGAGCACCTGGCCTGTGAGCGCGTCGATGCGCATATTGATCATCTGCATCGTGCCGGTCACGAGCGTGAGGTTCCACGTGGGATTGTCGTGCTGCTGCAGGATGCATATTGCCTTGATGGTCGCGTGCTGAGGGTAGGCGGCAGCGCGCTCCTTCTCTGCTCGCTCGAGCGCGTCCTTGAGTCCGAGACGGACCGCGGTGAGGTCGAGCTGCTTGAGCTTCCCATCCTGCTTGAATACCTCCTCGGGAGGCATGGCGGTGATAGGATCGCTCCTGAAGACCGTTATCATGTCCGTGTCCTCACCGTAGTAGCCGAGCTCTATGGGTGCCGGAGCGCCTGCAGCAGTCGAGAAAGCATGGACTAGGTAGTGGTGCGGGTTCTGCTCGCTGAACTCCTGGAATTCAGGCGAGGCCTCTACCTTCTCGATGACCTCATGCACATCGTTCCTCGCGTCCATCATTCCTCCACCTCGATGATCTCGCCGTCGGGACCGGGATTGATGACCGGAGTCCCCGCGACCTCATCATGCGCATGGAAACACTCGTGGATGTGGCCGCAGAGCACGAGCATCGGCTTGCGTCGTCTGATGAGCTCTGTGAGCGTCTCGTTGCCCACATGCCACCCCTCATCCACTTCGTCTAGCGCAGTGCCGTATGGCGGAGCATGGCATAAAAATATTGTCCTTCCGTCGAAGTCCTTCGCGTGCTTGCGCTCGAGGACCTCGAGATCAGGCTCGTGGCGGCGAAAGCCGCGGCCCCCGAAGCCGATGAAGCGCAATCCCTTCACGTCCACGACGCGCTCGTGCGCGTAGTGGATGTTCTTGAAGCGCGGGAGGAGCGTCTCGATCTCATCCTCGTCCTCATGGTTCCCTGGGATGAGCACGAGGGGGACGCCGAGTTTGTCCATCGCCTCCATCATCATCTTCGTGCCGTTGCTGAAGACCGTGAAGTCGCCGGTGCACACCGCGAGGTCCACCTTCTCCTTCTCGATCACGCGCTTGATGCGTGCGAGGAGCTGCATGTCCTCATGGATATCGGTGAAGGCGAAGATTTTCATGCTCTTGGCGATGGCGGGCGGTTTTTAAAAGGTTTGGTGCTTTTATTGTGCCGCGGCCATTTGCTCGTGATATGTCTCGCAGCCGCCCATGAAAAGCGAGCTTTTCGGGGCCGCGGGAACTTCGTTCCCCACGGCACTGTCAACTTCGACGCTGCGCGTCTCGTTGTCGCGGCTGCTCGGACCGATGCCAAGGCGGCACTGTTACTGCACGTTGATGTCCATACGAGATGTGTCCTACTTCCCTGCGTGCTGCTTGAAGCTCTCTTCGAGGTCGATATCGTATTTGCCCTCGTCGTTCTGGTGCACGAGGGTCTTCCTGCCGAATAGTGTGTGTAGGTCGAGGTCGTATTTGCCGCTCTCGATTTCTGACTCTTCAGCTCCGTCTGTCTGCACGACTTCCGTAATCTGGGGCAGTTCCTTATGGTTGCACTTGAGGAAGAAGAACGCCTTCGCGCCGCAGCTGCAACCGTGCATGACTGCATCTTCGTTGTCCTCATAGACATGGCTGCACTTCACGCATTGGTGCGGCATTCACTTCACCTTCGCCGTGAGCTCGAAGAGCTTCATGTAGAACTTGTCGATGTTGTCGCCCTGTTTCGCGCTGATGCCGATGATGTCGAGATCGGGGTATGCTGATCTGATGCGGTCGATGTTCGACTTCTTCAGGTCGGTTTTGTTGGCGACGATGAGGAGCGGGATGCTGCGAGTCTGCAGGTTGTCGATGATGGTGGTGTTCACTTGGTTGTAGGGCTCTTTTGTGCTGTCGAGCACGAGCACAACGCAGTCCATGTCGTCGAGCCACTTGATGCTCTGCAGGACGCCTTCAGTCGCCTCTTTCGCGCGCATCTTGGCTTCCTGCGGTGGTAGGCCGTCCTTGACGAAGTCCTCGTAGTCGATGCGCGTGGCGATGCCCGGCGTGTCAGCGAGCGAGAATGTTATCGTCTTGCCTTCCTCATTCTTGATGATGAGTTTATCCTTGAGATGGACCTCGCGCGTCTCGTGCGCTATCTTGGATGTCGACCCCATCTCAGAACCGAGCCAGTCTGCGCACATGCGGTTCGCGAGTGTTGTCTTGCCGCTGTTGGGCGGGCCGTACAGGCCGAGCTGCAGTTTCTTCCTCCATAGGCGTGAGAGTTTCTGCAGTAGGTTACGTAACCATCCCATAGGGAATTTTCCCGCCGGGCAGACGCTTTAAATAATTTCCGGTGGTGTTCCTATCGGCCAGGGAAGACGTCAGGTCACGCTCGTCACGACTACTGTGCCCAGTTCCTGGCCTGGGATGCCGACACGCTCTGAACTATCGCAGCCTGTGGCGGAATAGAGTCTGAAGGTATACCACAAGGATCCGATGGTGTAGTCATACGCCTTGCTGTTCGGCTGCACTGTGCATCCATTGGAACTGCCCAGATAGCTCTCAGCGCCATCGTTTTGCTGCACCCATACCTGGAGGTGGCTGTGTTCGGCACTGCCGTACCATCTGAGCGTTGAGGTGCAGGTCGCTCCTGAGCGCGTGCAGGGATTCGGCGTCGCGTTGATGAGCGCAGTCACAGGCGTGATCGTCACATTGCCGCCGGTCTTCTTGATAATGTTCTTGCCTGTCGCTACGGGACCATCGGCCGAGGGGATACCATTCTGCATGATGGAGATGTTGATCGGGAGGAACAGGATGTGCTGCTGGTCCGCGGTCTCGATGACCAGTTCACTCCTGTCGACAAGCGCGATCGTGTATGGTCTGCCTTGTATCATGGTCGGCAAATCGAACACCCGCCTGTAGCCGTCATGCACCTGTTGCGCAGTCAGTGCTTCATCCCTGACGATGTCTCCTGCGGCAGTGAGCTCGCCGTACCTGTTCTGTTCAATGATGATGCTGCTGCGCTCATGCATCACCGCGAAGAATGCGGTGAAGACGAGGAGCATGAATCCGAGCAGTACGAGGAACTCAATCGCCGTCTGTGCGCGTCTTCTCATATTGCCTATGCGGTCTCGTTGATGAGCACCCTGGGACCCTCTGAGGTGAACCTGAAGCGGGTGACGCCCGGATGCACTGCGGTGATGTTGCCATCAGTGGTTGGAGAGGTCATATTGATGGTGGAGAAGAACACCGCCTCAGATAGACCACTAGGCGTATCATAGACGAAGACGAGCTCTGTTCCGCTTACGTACACGCGAGTGACCTCTGGCGGAAGTGTCACTTCCAGGGTCTGCCATGCGCCTATGCCTTGCGCATAGGTGCCCTTCGCTGTTGCTACCATTTTCAGTCCTACATCATTGAGGTGCGCATTCGTCGTGCTCCCTTCGCTTGATTGGCTGTAGGTGTAGAAGAAGAGGATGCCTGGGATGAGGATGCCGAGTGCGATACCTATGATGATGAGGTACTCGACGCTGATTTGTCCGCGCATGCTCTCCTCCTGGAGCAGGCGTTTATAAAAGGTTTGCGACTCAGTCACATGCGTAGCCGATTCCACTCTGAGATAACTATTATAAACCCGCCCAAGTCAACTTTTCGCCATGACAGAATTCCGAAAAGCGATCATGAAGGCAGACCTCTCAGAGATACTTGGCCAGGAGAGGGTGAAGGAGGAGCTGAAGTCAGCGCTCATCACCGGCCGCAACATAGTCCTCGTCGGACCGCCGGGAGTAGGCAAGACCACGCTCGCGAAGGCCGTCGCGCACCTCCTTCCGCCGCAGACAGTGAACGACTGTCCGTTCCACTGCGACCCGCAGCGCCCGAGCTGCCCGCAGTGCAAGGCCGGTAAGGCGAAGACCAAGATGCTCGATCAGGCGTTCGTTCGCGTACAGGGCAGTCCTGATCTCACTGCAGAGGACCTGCTCGGCGATATCGACCCAATCAAGGCGCTTGAGTTCGGTCCGCTTTCGCCGCAGAGCTTCACGCCAGGCAAGATTTTCCGCGCGAACAAAGGGATACTGTTCTTCGATGAGATCAACCGCGCGAGCGAGAAGCTGCAGAACGCGCTCCTCCAGGTACTCGAGGAGAAACGCGTCACCATCGGCAGTTATGATATCGATTTCGAAGCCGACTTCCTGCTCATCGGCACTATGAATCCTGAGGACACGAGCACTGAGAAGCTCTCAGACGTCTTTCTCGATCGCTTCGACATGATACACATGGGCTACCCTGAGACCGCATCGGTCGAGCACCAGATAGTCATGATGCGCAGGCAGACGCTTGAAGGCGTGAGCATGCCTGAGCGGCTCCAGCAACAGATTATCACGTTCGTGCGCCAATTGCGCACGGACAAGAACATCGACCGCAAGCCCGGAGTGCGCGCGACCATCGGCGTCGTCGACCGCGCGACCTCGACTGCGCTCCTGCGCGGCCACAAGACTGTCACTGTTGATGATGTTGTTGCTGTGGTCGCGAGTGTGCTCAGCCACCGCATGAGCCTCAAGCCGAGCATCCGCTACCTCGAGCAGCCTGAGCAGTACATCGCCAAGCAGTTCCAAACTTTCGTCCGGGACCATGATATGGACGGGGGTGAGGGGTGAGAGTGACGCTGAGGACTCCGAGGTAAATCTCGACGAGGCGTCTGAGATAGAGGCGCTTGAAGGCAAGATGGCCAGCGATCCCGACCAGGAGCGCCTTATGCATAGCGTCATCGAGAACGACGAGCAGATGATCAAGGACGGCAAGCTGCTGGCGGAATCCGTCGACTACGCCATGGGCAGCTTCACGCCCGACCTCATGTTCGAGAAGATTGTGCAGAACTACCGCAACGCGCAACGACTCTACGGGCCAACAATCATCAGGGAGCTCACTGGCTACGAAGGCGGCTTCATCGAGCGGAATGTGAAGGTGAAGGAGTTCCGTGAGGAGCTCAAGGCTAACATCCACCGTAACATTGATCGCATGCGTGCAGAAGGACTCCTTGACAAGGAGGGTTCTGTGACAGAATCAGGGTTGCAGCTCGCCTCGCTCGTCCTCTATACAGAGGAGCTGGACCACCTCCAGACGCACGGTCTCGGACGCAAGGACCTCAAGGAGAGGTCCCACTATGGCGAGGAAGACGAGACTGTCAGGTTTCAGAACCAGCGGTACAAGGACCTGGATATGCGCGCGAGCATTATGCGTGCCATCCGCCGCGGTCACAAGCGCATCGAGCGCGAGGACCTCAAGGCGGTCACGCGGCGCCAGCACGGCAAGATCAGTATCGTGTACGCGATGGACGCGTCAGGCAGCATGCGCGGCGCAAAGCTCGGCATCTCTAAGAAGGCCGGCATCGCGCTTGCCTTCCGCGCGATCAATGATCGCAATGATGTCGGCCTCGTGGTGTTCACGAGTAAGATAGAGAAGAGCATCCCGCCGACGCGCGATTTCCCGCTGCTGCTCGATGAGCTCGCGAAGATCCGCGCCGGGCAGGAGACCGATCTCGGCCTGACAATAGACCACGCCATCGGCTTGTTTGAGGGTGGTGGCCACACAAAGCATCTCATCCTCATCACTGACGCGCTCCCGACGCGCGGCGAGGATCCTGGCCGCATCGCCCTTGAGGCCGCAAGCAAGGCGCATGATGCAGGCGTGACCATCAGCATCGTTGGCATCAACCTCGAGAAAGAGGGGGAGAAGCTCGCCAAGGAGATTGTCGAGATAGGGAACGGCAAGCTCTACAAGGTCACGAACCTCCAGGAGATGGACCTACTCATCCTCGAGGACTACGAGCGGCTCTAGAAAGGTTTTTATTGTGCCCGCCAGGCCTGCTGCACATGCACCTCGTCGATGTCCACACTCACCTGGACCACCCGCAGTTCGAGAAGGACCTGCTTGATGTCATCAAGCGGGCGAAAGCCGCAGGTATCGTCGCTGTCATCACGCAGGGCGTGGACCATGAGCGGAACCTCGCGCTCCTTGAGCTTGCAAAGCTCGACCCGATGATCAAGGTTGCCTTCGGCATGTACCCGCTCGACGCGCTCAATGTCGAGGTGGACCCGGAGCTTGCGGCAGGCGACGACTACTCCCGGCGCACGAAGACCTCCTTTGCAGATACGCTCGATGCGATAGAGGAGCACAAGGACGCGATTATCGCTATTGGTGAGGTTGGGATGGATTTCAAGTACAGCAAGGACCACGAGACCCAATCCGCGAACTTCCGCCAGATTGTGCGCCTTGCAAAGCGCATCCACAAGCCGCTTATTGTGCATTCGCGCAATGCGGAAAAGGAGATACTCGATATCCTCGAGGATGAACAGTACTTCCACGTCGACATGCACTGTTTTTCCGGTAGCAGGAAACTCCTCGAGCGTGGCATCAAGCTGGGGTTGATGTTCAGTATACCGACGAACGTCGTGCGAAACCAGCAGTTCCAGCAGGCGGTCGAAGCGCTGCCTATAGGGAATATCCTGACTGAAACCGACGCTCCCTACCTCGGGCCGTACAAGGACCTGCGCAACGAGCCTGCCAATATCAAGGAGGCGATCCTGAAGATCGCGGAGCTCAAGCGGATGGACCCTGTGGAGGTCGCGAACGCCATCTACTTCAACTACCAGAAGATGTTTCTCTGAGCACCGTCAAGCTTAAATACTTCTCTCGTCGTGAAATCCCCTATGGTCCAGGTGACGTTCGACACGAAGAATGATTCTCTCGAGGAGCTCAAGCACGCCCTCAAGATACTCCAGGACACCATCGCTAAGCGTCATCCGACGCACGCGATGGACATGCCTGAGGAGCCTGCCCTGGATACGCCATTCCTCAAGATCACAGTGAACAAGCACGAGGAGCACGATGAGAGTGCCGAGCCTGAGAAGGAGCCTACGCTCAACCAGCTCCTCAACGACGACAGCCTCTCTGATGAGGACTTCAGCAAGATGCTGAAAGAGCAGCTCGCGACCGAGAAACCGACGGAGCCGCACAACCAAGACTCCGACGGTTACATCGAGATCATAGAATATACAGAAGAGAAGGAGTGATCACTGTTCTAGGTATGCCCTGATGAGTGTCAGTTCGGCATCTATGGCGAGACTGTGCTCAGCGAGGCTCTGGGTGATGTCGTATGCGTATGCGTCCTTAGTCTTCATCGTGCACCTCACACTGCTGTCCACTGGTCGCTGAACTGGAAATCGAAGGAGCGCAGGAGCGCAGTTGTGGCTGCCTCGCGCTCACGTAAGCCGGGACGGGTAGCATATCTTGTCTGGCGTCGCATCTGCGCGAAGAACAACTGTTCGATATCTCTCATGTCTGCTGTTGTTGGGTTGGATGGGTTCATCGTGGCACCTCGTTATCTGTATTCTCTTGGGGAAGACGAGGTTATATACGCGGCGCGGCAATGTCCAGTGGAGCGAAATGTTGTGCAGAAAATCTTTTCCTGACGTAGGTGCAGTGGACATCGCCACTGTAACATCGAGATTTTATGAGAACATTTTTAAACGTGTTTTGACGGGGAAGTAGTGTTTGGCGTAATGCCGAGGTGGCAAGTAATGGCAAAGAAGAAAGCGAAGGCGGTTAAACGTACCGCTGCGAAGCGTGCACCTAAGCGTGCAGCGCCTAAGCGTGCCCCGAAGCGCGCAGTGAAGCGCGTGCAACGTGCCGCTAAGCGTGTGGCGAAGCCCGTGTTCAAACGTGCACCTAAGCGTGCTGTGAAGCGCGTGGTACGTGCTGTGAAGCACATAATGCGTGCGAAACCAGTGCGTGGCCGCAAGCCGAGTAAGTTCAAGCGCGTGGCAGTGGTGGGGAAGAGGTTCAAGGACCGCTTCCAGAAGTTCTACTACATGCACAGGCCTGACTTGAACAAGTTCAGGAGGAGTCTGTATACTGATAGGAAGAAGAAGGGCGTCTGTGTTAAGTGCAAGAAGAAGTCGCTCGCGAGCAGCATCTTCTGTGGCTATCACCTGGCGAAGAGCAGGATCTATAACGGTCGCCGCGCATAAGCGTTCCTCTCCTTTTTCTTATCGTATATAGTTAGCAGGCTGTAGGTCATTCTAGTGAGCGCTCCCTTGGCATCATCCTGAGGCTCCGCGACGACGAGCGAGAGCGAAGTCGACAGTGCGGAGCTGAAACAAATCGCGGGTAGAGAGGCCGGAGCGCAGAGTCAAGACTTCAACCCCGGCTGAACCCAAGCCAATCTATATAGGAGGGCGTGTCTTAGCAAGGGCATGAAGCCAATCGCCCTCGCCATCATCACACTCCTCGTCCTCGCCAGCACCTTCGCATTCCTCATCAGGGACTTGTGGCTGCCAGGCGATGAGAACGCGACGATCCCGCCTGATATGGAATTATCCGAGTTCGACAAGTGCATCGCTGACGGCAATCCGATGATGAAATCCCTGCCCGCGCAGTGCGCGTGGCCTAATGGCACAGTGGTGGTCGACCCCACAATGCCAGAGCCGCCAGTAGCGGACCCAGTCGCCTGCACCATGGACGCGAAGATATGCCCTGATGGCAGCGCTGTTGGCCGCGTGCCGCCGAGCTGCGCCTTCGCGCCATGCCCCGGCGATGATTTCCTCGCCTGCGAAGCCGCAGGCAACCCTGTCATGGAATCCTACCCGCGGCAGTGCCGCTGGGAGAACGGGACGACGGTGACTGAGGTCATTCCTGAGTAACTTTATATCCTGGATTCACCATTAAGCGCACTGATGGAGAAGCAGGACTGGTTCGCGCTCGGCATCCTCGTTGTCATCTTCGGCCTGATACTTGCTGTCACCCTGCTCGACCGGCAGCGCTTCGAAGGATGCCCTGAGGATCTGCGCATCTGCCCCGACGGCATCAGTGTCAGTCGCGTGCCGCCGCAGTGCGACTTTGCAGCGTGTGCAGGCGAGGAGTTCATGGCATGCGCCGGCGCAGGCAACCCTGTGCTTGAGACCTATCCTCGCCAGTGCGCATGGCCAGACGGTCGGGTAGTTGTAGAGGCTGTGCCGGACCGTTAGAATGGTGGTCTCACCATTCATCGACTTCTCGCGTGCACTCCCTGCGCTTGAAGATGTTCTCCTCGAGGAACTGGAGCTTCTCGTTGATCATCTGCGCCAGTTTGCTGTCAAGCACCGGGTACTCCGAGAATGTGTCAATCCGGGGCCTCCCTCCTTCGCTCGCCTCTATCCTCACTGTGGCGAATGTGCTAGAGAGTAACCCTTCCCTTTTGCATACGCGGGCGGTGAGGATGATCTTGTCCAGCGGGTCCTCCAGGTCGTAGCTGCGCTTCACTTTGAGGGAAGATTGTACGTAGTAGCCTCCTCCGATGCTATCTTCCAGATGCCTGATGAAGGGCTGGAGGCTGCGGTATACTGCTCCGCTCTCTGCCGGGCTGATCCTGCCGTCCCTGAACATGCTCTTCAGGGGTGGGCTGTAGAATAAAAATGTTTAGAACTCATCAAGCTTCTTGATGTCAGAATTCTTATGCACGATTGTTGTGTTTCCGCCTGCCCCGCCGCCGCTTTTCTCGAGCGTGATGAAGCGGTTCTGCTCAAGGCGTGCTATCTTGCGCTGGAAGGTCTTGTACGACCCCTTACCGCCTTCTTTCTGGTAGCTGTGGAAGAGGTCGCCTATCTTGCGTCCAGGATCCCTGGTCACGAGGTCCAGGATCTTGCGCGTGTCATCCTCGAGCTCTTCCTGGTTCTTCACGAAGAACTCATCCATGCGGCTCACTGCTGCCTGGACGTGCTCTGCAGCCACCTTGCGCTGGAGCTTGGACTCTGCCTCGAGCGCAGCGGTCTTCATGAGGAAGAGGCCGCCGCGGATGTCCTTAACCTCCGCCGCCTTTTTCGCGACGAGGTCGAACGCCGGGACATCCCAGACTGTTGGATGGAACGCGATGTCGAGACGCTGGCGTAGAATCTCCTTGGTCTCGTGCGGGTTGTACTGCCGGAACTCCACGAGCTCTGGCGTGAGGCGTGACTTTATGCGCTCATCGAGCTCCATGAGCCATGACTTGTAGTTCGTGATGAGGAAGAGGCACTTGCGGAAGATGTCCTCAAGCAGGCTGTAGAGGAAGTCGAAGTCCTCCACCTTGTCAATCTCGTCGAAGACGAAGACTGCTGCCTTCTTGTTGCAGATGCTCGCGATGACCTTCATGAGCTCAGTTGTGTTCTTGTTCTGCGTGAACTTGTAGCCGAGCTGGTCGCAGGTCTCGAGGAGTATCTTGTAGGTTGTGTTGTGCTGCCAGCAGTTGATGTACACGACGTAGATGTCATCGCTCTGCTCCTCGAGGTCGCGCAGGACAACTCGTGTAGCTGCCGTTTTGCCAATACCTGGCAAGCCGTGGATGAGCACGTTACGGCCGGAACGCTGGTTGAAGAGTGGCTTGATGCAGGTCGCGAGGTACTGCTGCTCGCCTTCCCTGAACGGTATGAGCTTAGGCAGGAACTCGTAGTCCAGCGCCTGCTCGTTGCGGATGAGGGAAGCGCCCATGTGGACGTTGTCAAAGAGGCCCATTACTCCAGGCATGCGTGAAATCCTTATATAACTATTGGGGCGGTGGTTGTCCTGTGCTTAGAATTTGGGGACTGTCTCAGAAGAGGAGCCTGGCGAGGGGATTGTTCCGAGCTTGCTTCAGCGAGGTCTTCAGATTGCTCACGAGGAATTCAGAGAACGTGTGCAGGTAGTCGTGGTCTCCTGAGTAGTATTTCTTGTCTGTTTCGGCAAGTAGGCTGAGGTAGAGGTCGCGCTGCTCTCTCCTGGTGTTGATGGGCAGGAATCCTGCTCCGCAAGTGATGGCATTCTGGATAATCCTGGCAGTCCTTCCGTTCCCGTCCGCAAAAGGGTGTATTCTCGCAATGTGGTAGTGGGAGAAAATCGCTTTTGGCAATGTGAGGAGGTGATCTGCGCGTTCGATGAGCGTATTCACATCTTCTTCAAGCTTGCCCGGGCTTGGCGGGGAGTACGGCGCGCCGGTGATGGTGACCGCTTCCACCCTGAAGCCGGTATTTGGGTTGTACCTGCCGTACGGGGCGAGCATCTGCGCGATGGTGGCAAGGTTCTTCGGAGTGTAGTTCTGTTCTGGTCCGATGCTCTCGAGTGCATACTCCCACGCGATCTCCTGCCTGCGCATCATGTCGGCATAGAGTCTCTTATCGCGTACTTTACTTGATGAGCTTCCCGTGTATTCGATTTTGACGCTGTGTTTGTTGGCGTCTTTGGCGAGCGCATGGCTAATCCAGTGGCGGCTGAGCATCACGAGCGTAGATTTGTGCTCTTCTCTGCAGTCCTCCATCTTTTTCTGGAGATCGTATACAGAGTTAGGAAAATGCCCATTGCGCCCCATGTTTTGTGCGGTGCGCGCATGGTTTAAATATTCTTCCATTATAATCACTATAGAGTAACTAAAATATAAACGGGGGGTGTGGAAATTAAATAAAATATTGAGGAACATATTTTAATGCCTGCGTTCTCAGCATACCCATGCGTTTTTCCCAGCTCTGTGATGCGTATCTTGAGCTGTCCCAGACAGCCAAGCGCCTTGAGAAGACTGCGCTCATAGCCGCGCTGCTCAAGGAGGTCCCTGACTCTGACATGGCAGAGGTCATGATGCTGCTCAAGGGTCGTGTCTATCCGGAGTGGGACAAGACGCAGCTCGGCATCAGCTCAAAGCTCGCCATCCGCGCAATCAGCATGGCGAGCGGTGAATCAGAGACGAAGATAGTCCAGCAATTCAAGAAGACCGGGGACATCGGCCAGGTCTGCCAGCAGCTCCTCTCAAAGCGCAAGCAGTCCACACTCGCAAGCTCCGAGCTCTCAGTCAAGGATGTCATCAAGGGCATGCGCAAGATCAGCACGATCGAAGGCAGCGGCAGCGTGGATCTTAAGCTGAGGACCATCGCCCATCTCCTGAACAATGCCTCGCCGCTCGAAGCCCGGTTCCTAATCCGCATCCTGCTTGAGGACCTCCGTATCGGCATCGCCGATGGTACGATACGCGACGCTATCATCCAGTACGCGCTGGAGAAGCACGGCCTGCACGTCATCCCTGCCGATAAGCCGCCTAAGGCTGAGGACTCAGGAGTCCAGACGCCGGCACAGGAGTGGCGGGCGGCAGTCCAGGATGCCATCGACCGTTCCAACGATGTCGCCAAGGTCGCAGTCACCGCGAGGCATGAGGGGTTGGAGGGCCTTCGCGGCATCGACCTCACGATTGGCGTGCCGATCCGCGTCATGCTCGCGCAGAAGGAGACTGAGGTTGCGGCGGCGCTTACGCGCGTAGGCACTCCTGCCGCGCTCGAGTACAAGTACGATGGCTTTCGCATGCAAGTGCATCGGGACAAGGAAGGGAAGATCACGCTCTTCACGCGCCGCCTGGAGAACGTCACAGACCAGTTCCCTGATGTCGTGGAGTTCATCAAGGAGGTCAAGGTGGCCTGTATCCTGGACTGCGAAGCTGTAGGCTACGACCCGAAGACTGGGAAGTACACTGCGTTCCAGCAGATCAGCCAACGCATCCGCCGTAAGTACGACATCGACACGCTCATGAAGGAACTGCCGGTGGAGCTCAATGTCTTCGATATCCTCTACCACGAGAATGAGTCTGTCTACCTCAGGCCGTTCGAGGAGCGGCGCAAGCTCATAGAAAAAATAATTCCGAACAGGCCTGGGCACATCAAGCCGAGCGACCTCTTGATCGCACACGCAGAGGCAGAGGTGGAGTCATTCTACAAGAAAAGCCTGGCCGCAGGTAACGAGGGCATCATGCTAAAGACACTCGCAGCGCCGTACAAGCCCGGCAGTCGCGTCGGCTTCATGGTCAAGATGAAGCCAGTCATGGATGAGCTCGATGTAGTCATCGTAGGTGCAGAGTGGGGTGAGGGCAAGCGCTCAGGCTGGCTCACCAGCTTCACCATCGCGGTCCTAGATGATGATGGCAACTTCGTTGAGATCGGCCGCTTCGGCACTGGTCTCAAGGAGCTTGAGCAGGAGGGCGGAACCACGTTCTCCCAAGTCACTGACCTGCTCAAGGACGACATCCTGGCAGAGGAAGGGAAGGAGGTCAGGCTGAAGCCGAACATCGTGGTCGAGGTCAAGTTCGAGGAGATACAGCGCTCACCCTCCTATTCTAGTGGCTTCGCGCTGCGCTTCCCGCGATTCGTGCGGCTGCGGGACGACCGCAGGCCTGAGGAGATCAGCACGCTCTCCGATGTCATGGATGCCTACGAGGCACAGCGCGGCAGGAACAAGTAACTATTAATCTTCCATTGCATCTCTCTTCCTTATGGGCTTGTACCGGTACAACTCCGCTGAGCATTTGGCGACCCTTATCGCTGTCATGTACGGTGACACGCCTGCGGAGATCCAAGAGACGCTTGAGCACTACCGAGGCCGCGGGTTCTCCATCCCGCAGATAGCTGATGACGGGTTTGAGCAGTTGGAGCGTGTTGACATCAGCATCATGGCACCCTGCTCCTTTGCTAACCTTGGCTTCGACATTGCCGTGGCCCCGGACTGCATGTTCTGGGTGGAAATGAAGGCCTATCCTTCTTTCAGGCGTGATGTGCTTGCCCTCGAGCGCCGGCAACGCGGCGGACTCTACAAGATGCGGCACGACCACTCGCGGTACTTGTATGTTCCTGGCCGGATAGCATCCGCATTACAAAATATAGATTTCAAAGAATATGATTTGATGTATACTTCTGAATTCATACCTTTTTCTCTTTGCGGAGATCCTGGCGATGGCATCAGGGATATCTCCGGCCGCAAAATTGTCTAGTGCAGAATATAGTTTAGAGAAGTAATTGGTGTTGCTCTACAGTTTTTCGATATATGCGTGCATTTTTATGTACTATATAGAAACTAATTTTTTGGGAAGTGGGGTCGTTAGGTTCTGTAGTATTTCCGCACAATATAGAAAATAATTCGTGAAACATTCCCTCGTCCGTAATTTTTCCGTAGTCACCCGTGCATGACAACCCCTTGATTTCTCATGGAACTTTCGACGAGAAACGAAGGGGTCCTGGGCAAGATCCTGTCTTTTCGTAACTTTGGAATTGCCTCATATTTTATGTTTTCAATTATGGAACATTGTTCCAAATTCGATAATTATATAAGAGGGCGCCTGTAGAGGCATTCTGTGGAACCGGGCAAGATCCTTGAGGAATTATTCGATAGGAAGACGCTTGCGGTCTTGAGGTTGTTCTCGCAGAACGCGGAGAAGCAGTACTATCTTCGTGAGATCTCCAAGACGACCAGGGTTCCCATCGCCACGGTCTTCCGCATCGTCCGCAGACTGGTCACCATGGGTGTGGTGCAGGAGATCAAAATCAAGAAGTTCAAGATATACCAGTACGGTACGGGCAAGGAGTCAAAGTTCGTGGACCAGCTCATCGAACTGCGACGCGGTGCTGTCGAAGAGTTCATCGAGCTCTGCAGACCTATCGAGGGCATCAGGCAAGTTGTGCTCCATGGTAAGAAGCTCAAGGACAAGGCGCACCTGCTCATCATCGGCTCAGGTATCGCCACAGAGCCATTGGTGGCTGCAGTGGCCAAGATCAAAGAGGAAATGGGTTTTACTATAGTATACCTTATGCTTGAGCCGCAGCAGTATGAGCAGATGACCCAGATGGGGTTGTACAGTGATGATCGCCAGGTCCTGCTGCAGAAGTAGTTTATCGACGTGAGGCCCCGAATTCTTTTCTGCAGAAATTCTGTGCAGTATGTAGGTTTTCAATACTATATTGAATAACGAGAGTATTTATATATAAGTAAACTCAAGGTTGTGATTAAAAGATTTGAGCAATGATGCCGAAGGCTCATACTCAGGTCCAAGAAGCGGGCGAAGCCATTCTTGCGGAAAATAAGCAAGCAAGACGGCAGTCTGACGATCGCTAGGGGTACGGGGAGCAACATGGACATCGCAGGCAGTGGCAACAGGGACAGCAACGACAACCTCGTCGGGCACGCAACCATCAAAGTGGTGGGGTGCGGCGGCGCCGGCAGCAACATGGCGAATTGGCTCTATAAGAAAGGAGTCAAAGGCGCAGAGATCATAGCATTCAATACAGATAAGCAACACCTCGATCTTGTCGAGGCGGACCGCAAGTTCTTGATCGGACGCGACACGACTCGCGGCCTTGGCGCCGGCGGATTCCCGGAGCGCGGCCGTGAGGCAGCGACCGAGTCCAAGCAGGAGATCCAGCAGGTCCTCAAGGGATCTGACATGGTCTTCGTCTGCGCAGGAATGGGCGGCGGCACAGGAACCGGCAGCGCACCGCTCGTGGCCCAGATGGCCAAGGACAGCGGCGCGATTGTCATCGGCACAGTGACGATGCCGTTCAAGATTGAGCGCGCGCGCATTGACCGCGCAGAGTTCGGCCTCCAGGCACTACGCAGCCACACTGATACGGTCATCGTGATTGACAACAACCGTCTCGTGGCGATCGCCGGCAACCTGCCGGTGAACCAGGCGTTCGCGGTCGCGAACGAGCTCGTCTCCACGATGATCAAGGGCATTGTCGAGATCATCAGCGTCCCATCGCTCGTCAACCTTGACTTCGCCGATATCAAGGCGATCATGACGAACGGCGGCGTAGCGGTCATCGGCGTAGGCGCGAGCGACACCAACAACCGCGTAGAAGAGGCGGTCAAGGGAGCGCTCGCCAACCCACTGCTGGACATCAGCTACGAGGGCGCCACTGGCGCAATCATCCACGTGACTGGTGGCGAGGACATGACGCTCGATGAGGTCGCCCGTGTCGGCGACTTCGTGACAGAGGCCATGGACCAGGATGCCAACGTCATCTGGGGCGCGCGCGTCGTGCCTGAGATGAAGGGTAAGCTGACCATCATGACAATCATCACCGGCGTGCGCAGCCCGTATGTTATGGGCAAGCAATCAGCGCAGGCGAAAGCCAGCGCGCGCCAGCAGGTGAGCCAGGACCTCGGACTCGAGATCCTGTACTGATTTTACTCCTTTTTCCCTCACAGTCAACGGTGGTGACAGAGGGGCCGATAGAGACGACAGAGAAATACACCAAGGATGGCTTGTTTGGTAACATGGTGGAATTGGTGACGCAGTGAACCGGCCCTTTTTTTCCTTTCCTTACTCAATTTCCAGTGCTGCCTTGGCATAGGTCTGAGGCCTGAGTGTTGCGAGCTATGGCGACGCAACTGTGCGAGGGCCGAAACAACCATGCGCAAGTATGGGTGCGCCGCAGCACGAACCGCAAGAGAATCTTGCCGGACAGTGATGACAGTGGCAACGGTTACGGGACATTCCCGGAACCAGGATTCGCAAGGATCCGTGGCCAAATGGCCAAGAGATGACACTCCTTTCGGAGAATTCTTGGCTGTTCCGCGCTTTATACGTATCACCCCCCAACACTCAGCGCGGGGCGGCAACACCGGCGCCCGAGGTGGTTGGAAAATCGGGCGATTTTTTTTCTACTCATGCCTATAGAACTGAAACGTCAATCCGTCACTCTCTACTTTCTGCTCAGGTTTCCAGCCGGTGAGCCTGAGGAGCGCTTCGGCAGGCCTGTTCCTGCGCGGAGCGCAAACTGTCGCCGACCAGTATGGCCCTCTTGAATGATCAAAGAGGTACTGCACCAGTATCTTGCCCAGGCCGCGGTATCCCTCTTTCACGCCGAGAAGCTCGCAGTAAACGAACGGTCGCTCCTTGGTATCCAATGCTTTCGTGATATCTTCCTCTGGCATCCTGTCATCCCTGTACGCAGCGACGAACCCGGCGAGTTCGTGATGCTCGTACGCGGTGAAGAAGAGCGGATTGCCTATGATACGTCGCCTGAACTCCTCTGGAGAAGGTGCGTGCTCCACGAAACCTGTGCGTGCCGATGATGATCGCGTCACATTGAGCTCTGCGCAGAGCTTGCTGATGTCTTCAGCATCATCGATACGCGCTCTACGGATGAGCATGGAGTCAGGGAGTTGTTGTGAATTCTTAAATCCCACTCTCGTAAGTTATTTAACACGGCGTTCCGTCCCAATTCTCATGGAAGAGTTACGCCTATACATCCTGGACATTGCAGGACTGGTGGTCGCAGATCACAAGAACCATATCCTTGCCACGAACTATGTGAACTACGAGGCCAGATCGGAAGATGGTCTGGTATTGGCTCCAGTGGTGTTGCGGCAGTACGGTCTCTTCAGGAAGAGACAGGAACGTCGGGCAGTAATCTGCCCAGACCCTATCGGGGTGGGTGAGGACGTCACGTTCATGCGCAAATCGCGCTTCATCACCTTCTACGATTATGATAAAGGAGTGATCGTAACTGACCGGCACTACAATAGCGTCTTAGACCTCCTTACTGTGCCGAGGCGCGATATCGCAGGCGATCTTTCCTACTTCCATAGCGCAAGGCAGGAGTACGATAGGAAGATGGGCTCTCTCGAAACACAGAGGGATTTTGAGCTTGAGGCGGTGAAGAAGAGGTTCAGGGAACAGAGCTGTCTGGTGAATGAACCCACACTCTTAGACATCCTGAACAATCGTGGCATTATTGACGTCGCGAAATACAGGAGAGAATCTACAAACCTTTAAAAAGAACCTCCTGATTCTCCTCTAGATGGCGAAAAAGGCTCAGAAGACTGCAGAACCTGAACAGACTGCAGTGGAGAAGCCAGAGCACAAGCCTGAGCACAAGGAGAAGAAATCCAAGGCCAAGGCCGCGCACGGCGTCGCGCAGCCAGAGATCAACATCGGCCTGGTCGGCCACGTCGACCACGGCAAGACTACGCTCACTGAGCGCTTGAGCAGCAAGTGGACAGATACGCATTCTGAAGAGGTCAAGCGCGGCATCACGATTAGGCTCGGCTATGCCGATTTCACCGTTCGCCAGGCAAAGGACGGCACGCTCACCACCAAAGAGGTGGACGCGGAAGCTGGTGAGACCACTGAGATCCGGAAAATCAGTCTCGTCGATGCGCCAGGACACGAGAGTCTCATGGCTACCATGCTTGCAGGCGCGACCATCATCGATGGTGCGCTCCTCTTGGTCGCAGCGAATGAGCTGTGCCCGCAACCACAGACACGCGAGCACCTCATGGCGCTAGAGATCAGTGGAATCGATAAGGTCATCATCGTGCAAAATAAGATCGACCTCGTCAGTCAAGAGCGCGCGCTCCGTAACCACCAGCAGATCAAGGAGTTCCTCAAGGGCACAAAGTTCGAGGATGCCCCTATCATTCCAATCAGCGCCCAGCGCGGAGTCAATATCGACGTTCTGCTGCAGGCAATCCAGGAGTTCATCCCGACGCCTCAGCGTGACGCTGAAGCAGACCCGATCATGTTCGTCGCCCGCAGCTTCGACATGAACAAGCCCGGCACCAAGCCAGAGAAGATCAAAGGCGGAGTGCTCGGTGGCTCGCTCAAGCAGGGACGATTCAAGATTGGTGACAAGGTGGAGCTCCGTCCTGGCCGTGTCTACGAGGAAGCGAACCAGCTCAAGGCGAAGCCAATCATGGCGACAGTCGTCTCAGCAGTGACTGGCGGCGTTCTGGTGGAATCTGTCGGTCCCGGTGGCAGCATCGGCATCATGACAGACCTTGACCCTGGCGTCGTGAAATCAGACTCGCTCACCGGCAACGTCGTCGGCCTCCCCGGTAAGCTTCCGCCGGTGTGGAACAGCCTCAATCTCGAGGTTACGCTCATGGAGCGTGTGGTCGGCAGCATCGAGGACCTCAAGGTCAACCCGATTGTGCCGAACGAACTGCTCATGCTCAACGTGAACAGCTCAGCGACTGTCGGCATTGTGCGCGACATCTCAAAGAACGTGATCAAGTGCACGCTGAAGAAGCCTGTCTGCGCAGATGTCGGCGCGCGGGTCACAATCTCACGCCGTGTTGGCACCCGCTTCCGCCTCATTGGCTACGGACTAATCAAGCAGTGAGAATCTTTTTAACCAGTCCCGAGTTCCCGACTTCTATGCACACGCTTCAAGAGATTGAGGAGAAATTCCCAAAAATGCTTCCTAAATCGCAGAGAAGCATGCTCGTCGAATGGAACAGCGAACTGCTCCGGAAGATGTCCGATCGGCAAGTGCGTCTTGAGTCCTGGGGTAGTGATGATCCGGCGTTCAAGGATCCTGTTTACGAATGGATGAGCGGGTTTGTGAAGAATGCCGCTGAGCAGGATTCAAAGTATCTGTCGAGGACATTCTGGAAATGCGTCCCTCTGCTGGATAGGCTGCGTTCGCGGCGGATGGATCAGATGGAGTATGAATGGTACCTGCCGCAGGCCCAGCACAACGCGCCGAACATCATCTTCCTGACGCCGAAAGCGAAAGAAATCTATTCACGCCATTGACAGTTCTTCCGCCTCATCGGCTACGGACCAATCATGCAGTAGATTATTCGAAGAACTTCTTCGCCACCCTGTATTGGTACCTGATATTGTACTGGACAACATCGACAGTTATTCCCACGATGCTGCCAGCAAACACTGTGTCTGGAGGGAGATTGAAGGCTCGCTGCGCCACGTAACCAGCGATTGCGCCAGCAGTCGCTCCGCGCAGAGTAGAACGCACGATGCCCGGCACCATCCTACGGTACTCTCGTTTGATGATATCGGCAAGATTACCGTCTAAGGCATCACTGAGATCTACACCGTCGAAATCCTGTCTAGGATCCAGCCATTCGTAACCCATAAGCTTCAATAGTGCGCTGTCGGATAAAAAGATATCGCCTATCTTTGCTGTGGTCTACAGTCTCGAAATCCCGCGCTGAGGAATCAAGGAAAAGATAAAACCCCGCCGGTCACTTCAGCGTCTTCTCGTACCGTTGGGTTGCGACGTCCCAGTTCAGGTTCTCGAAGAACGTATTGATGTATGCTGCGCGGTCCACGCCGAAGTCGATCATGTACGCGTGCTCATACACATCGAGGATGAGCACCGGGATGCAGCCCCATACCCCGCCGATATCGTGGCGTTCCATCACGTAGTTGTGCAGGCGGTTGTCATTGAAGCTGTACGCGAGCACTGCCCAGCCGCGCGCAGCCTTTCCGCAGGCGATGAACTCTGCCTTCCACTTATCGAAGCTCCCCCACTCCTTCGCTATCGCCTCGGCCAGCGCTCCCTGCGGCTCGCCACCCTTGCCGTGTTCGAGGTTCGCGAAGAACCCTTCATGGAGGAATACTGCATTCGTCGCGAACGGCTCCTCTACCTTCAGTTCGCGAAACTCTGCGTATGTGCCATTAGCTTTCGTGAGGTCGGCCTCGCGCTGTGCTTTCTCTATCTCGTTGAGTTTCTTGACGTAGCCGACGTAGAGCGCGTCGCGATGCGGCTCCATCTGCTGGTCGCTGAGACCATTAAGGCCTTTGAGATCGAATGTCTTGACTTGGTGTTCCATCGTGATACCTCCAGAAGCGCAAGCATGGTTGCGGTTTTGAATTCTTCTGGCGGATACGTGCCTCTCTTTAAATACTACGATTTGTTTAAATACATCAATAAATTATTTATTTTCTATATGGTCGTTTACGTTCTTTTCCTTATGACTAAAAATGCACTTTTGGTGGATTTCTCAGACGAAAAAGTATGATGACACAACCTTCATAAAGGAGAAAATCCCTCGCCTACTTATGGCAACGCCAAACGAGTGGAAGGTCAACAGCAGTGGTGACCTCATAGAAGAGGACGAGTAGGTCCTGCTTCATACCCCTCTTTTGTTAGGCGTCGCTATCTCTTGCTCCTCGCCCGGAGCTGCCACTACGGGCAGGATGATCCCTAACGGGATTCCAGGCATTCCGAATGCCGGAACGCGGATTGAATCCGCCGCCTCCTATTTTTTTCGCTTCCTCATATGAGGAGCATTTCTCTTGTTTTCAACGGGAATATGCCGCAGGCCTTAAGAGCAGACTTGTGCGCGAAGGCGCATGCTCCAATGGGTGGCGGCACTGATTATCGCGGCTATGCCGCAGGCTGTCATCCTCCATCCTAACTATGATACAGGGATGTTCACGCGTAACGCCGGGACAAAACAGGCGATAGACACCTACCTCGCATCGACGCACCGTGTGCGGATGTACGAGGTCGATACTGAGGATAAGGTGTACGCGATGATGCGGACCGGCCCTCATACGCTCGTGATATCAGGACATGGCACGCCCGATGGCATCACGCTCAGCGCCGGCGAGGGAGAGGCGCGTAAGCTCGATCTCGGCGACATGGAGGCGCTCCGCGAAGCCATCTCGCACATGCCTGAGGATGCGACCATCTACCTGCGGTCCGGCAGTACGGCGAAAGGGCCTGGTTCTTTCGCTGCTGAGTTCAAGCGCATCGCAGGCACACGCACGGTCATCGCATCTACCTCGTCCTTCAACGACGTCAATGAGCATTATATCTCACGATACCCATTCCGCCTGCGGATAACAAGCAAGGTAGATATCGACGGAGGTCATATGCCTGGCAAGACCGTGCGTCTCGAAAACATCGTAGGGAAATCGTATCCTTCTGGAACGATGCCGGAAATCGACTACACATTCATGGAGTAACGCATGCTTCTCGAACTCATCCTCGCAGCAGCGCTCTCACAGCCGAAAGCAGTCATGACGATGCCCGTGTATGATACTTCTGGATCGTTCTCGCGGGCAGCGCAATCAAAGCTGATCAGTCAGATTGAGTCGCACTACCTGACGCATATGGCAGAGGTAGGGACAGAGGATGAGCTGTACCGTACGCCTGTGGCGGGAGCGAAGTTGCTCGTCATCGGAGGCCATGGCACGCCGACATCAATTGCGCTCGGCGGCCCTGATGATCCTTGTGGAGTCGATTGCGACGAGAAGCGCTACATTGACCGTAGTGACGTGGAGGAGTTGCGCAGCTTTTTTAACCAGCTTGCGCCTGATGCGACCATACTTCTGAACAGTTGCTCGACAGCATGGAACGGGGAGGAGAATAACATTGCCGCAGTCATCAAGCGTGCCGCGGGAGATCGGCAGGTAATCGCTGCAGGGGACTGGGTACCTGCAGACTGGGTACGAATCACTTCATACGAGCCCTTCGATGCCGTTATCTATACGTGGGACCTCATCGGCAAAACGCCGAGAGATGTAACAGTTCGCTACTGAGCGCGGCGACCGATGAAGATGCTCGTCTGGCCCTGGACCTCTGCCAGACGCGTAAGCACAAGGCGGTTCCTTTCCTTGAAAGCAGCGTTCATGTGCTCTCCTTGCGTATAACGCTCATATGAGGGAAGTATGAATACGCAGTCAGGTTTCGCGATATCCTCGAGGAGATTGTAGAGGAATCGCGATTGGCCTGGCCACGACCAGCAGTAGATGATGTCCGCTGTCTGAATGCTTGTGCCTAACTCCTTGTAGGGGTCGGAGGTATCTTCGGATATTGGCATGCTGGCCTCGTTCTCGTTGTGCTCGGTCCGGAACTTCCTGTACTGCTCGCGGTATTCGAATGGGATCATGTCGCCGGCGACGAACCTGCACGGGATATTCTTGTCTATTAGATTGCGCTCAACACATATCTCGTGGAGATGCCTTGCTTCATCGATGAGGCGAGGCTCTATCTCGATGCCATACGACGGGTAACCTGCCGCCGCGGCGAGCAATGCGAATTGGCCGTTTCCGCAGCCCAAGTCGAGGACGCTCCTGGGAGGCCGACTGATTGCGCTCAACTCAAGCACTGTCTGCGCGATCCGCTCTGGATCGAACGAGAGGAACCCCGTGCCTTCTGCCTCCCTAGAATCCTCTATACGCTTGTTCGACTCCTTGAGGAGTTCGACGATGGCGGCGAGGCGCTGCATCACAAGAAATCTATCTCCTGCTCGAGACCTCGGGACCGGAGTCTCTTCGTGATGTCCTTGCGCTCGGGAGCTGTGCTGACTCGTTCGATCTCAGTGGAGTGCTCCTCTCTCTGCATGACATAACCGAGGACATTGACGCGTGGCTTGTTGCTTCCGCGTTCGCTGTAGATGATGGCGATGACCTCTCTGCCCTTGTACTTGAATTCCAGCTCTCCATCGACGTTGCACGAGTCTTCTGCGCAAGCCGGATCGTGGTGCAAGTATCTCATGATTGTATGGTTATTATCGAGAAATTATAAAGATGATGAAAAAGAGAGGATTGCTACTTGTAGTTCCCGTCGCCGTCATTCTTGAAGGCGTAGATGCGCACCATTCCGCCGCGTTCATCGGAGTTCATGTCGCTTATGCGGTCATACTTCTGGAATTTATCTGGCCGTGCCGGTGACTTGTACATCAAAGGCGGCTACGAATTCAAGAGATAGAACAAATTCTCTATTTTTGATTCATTGGATGGTCGATGCAGGATACCGATATCCTTCAGAACTTACGGGTGTCTATGCGTGGCAGGGCAGTCCCGTGCTTGATGAAGGGGGCGAACGGACGGCCTATATGGTACGAGAAGTCCACGCGCATGCGATCGTAGAAAATCGTGTATCCATTTGATCCCCCTCCTGACGAGAATGGTGGCGATTCAGGCTGCGCTATTCTCTTATCCTTCAGGAAGCCCATGAAATCATCGGATGATTCGAACTGCCTCTTCAGATAGACGTGCACCGCGACGTAACCCCGTCTGTTCTCCCTCCGCGTATCGACTTCAATCGCGGCGCTATCATCATCCTCGAGAGCGAGTACCCTCTCAAGTTCGTCCTCGAGAAGAGGGATTCCCAGTTTCCCGGCGAGCCGCGACATACTAGATGGTGCCGCTGGTGCGTTTAAAAATTGTTCGATAAGTTAAAAAATAATCCTACTTCTTCTCCATGTAGTTGCAGTGGCCGCAGGTGAAGCGGTCCTTGTGGTTCGCCATGAAGATGCCCGGGCCGCACTTGGGACAAAAGCGCGTGGTGCGCTCAAGCTTGTCCCCGTTAACCTTGTAGATCTGGATGCGGCTGCGCGCGGCTCCCGGAGCTTTCTTCTCCTTGCCTGCGCCCTTCTTCGCTGCCTTAGGTGCTGGTTTCGCTGCCATGGTTACTCACTCTTCTCCGCGGCCGCTTCGGCTGCAGGCTCCTCTTTCTTGTCAAGGCCGTGGCGCTTCTTCATGTGCACCGGCTCGAACTGCTCGAGCGCCTTGCTGTCCTTGTATACGCTCACATCGACGATGGCGGCCTGGTTGCCGAACTCGGTCGCGATGCGGCGCACGATCACGTTGCCCGGCTGTGCTTTCATCGCTCCTGCGATGCTGCTCTGGAGCGCTGTGCGCTGCGGTGTCGCTCCTTCGTACGCGATGCGTACACGCGCGTCGGTGCGGTGCAGGAGCGGTTTCTCCTCCTTGTGCTGAATGTTAACGTCCATTGTCACTCCTCCTTGCGCCGCGGAGCTTTGCTGCTCGTCCCTCGCGGGACTTGCGATTTTTGCCCTGCATGCCGGAGGAAACATTTTGTTTCCTCGGCGCAGGGAAGCGGAGCTTCCCTTTGCGAATCGGGCAAAAATCTGGATGACTCCAAGGCGGCGCGTGATTATCCTTGCTCATCTCACCTTGATTGCGTATTCGCCGTTCTCTTCGACGCCCATCTGCTTGGCGATGAAGCTCTCTTTGGCGTTGACGAAATTGATGCGGCCCTGCCACTGTGTGGAGAACGCGTCCTTCTTGCAGATAGGGCACATGTTCTCCTCAGTGAAGAGTTTGCAATTGCGGCATACTTTCTTCTTCATCATGACACCTCTTATTCTGCCTTCTTCTTGCCCTTGACGACCTTCGGCTCTCCGCTCAGGTCAGGCTCGATCCAGTCCTCCTTGCCCAGTCCCTCGCCACGCATGGTGAGGCCGAACTTAGGGTTCTGCGGATCCTTGTAGCTGATTGCGATGATCTTCGCGACGCACTTGTCGCCGACGTGCAGCGTGCGGTTGCTCTCCTTGCCGGTGAGCACCTTCTCCTTGCTGTACGTGACGAAGTCGTTCATCGTCTGCCCGATGTGGACCATGCCGTCGATCGGTCCCATGGTGAGGAACGCACCGAAATCGGCGATGTCCTTGATCTTGCCAGACAGGATCTCCTGGTTCTCCGGCTCGAAGACGAGCAGCTCGAAGATGCTCTCGTAGTACGGCGCGCCGTCCCCAGGGATGAGGATGCCGTCGCCGACTTCGCGGACGTCCATGACATCGATGACGATGCCTAGCTCTTTGCTGATGAAGCCAGTGAACTTGTTGCGCGCCTCTGTGGCTATCGCTTCCTCGATATCCTTATCGAAGTAGTTCGGGCTGACTCTGATGTGGTCTTTGACTACGACTTTGTAAAACATGGTTTCACCCGCCCCGATGGGCCTATTAGGTTGGATCCGTGGATCCGGATGAACAAAGGATGCCTTCGCTCAGGTCGAGATTGCAAGGTGCTGCTGTTGCTTCAGGTAGATGACGCGAACACCTTTGTCGAGAAGACGACGCTTGAGCTCACCATCATTGGTGGCTACCAGCTCGTCCTCGGCAATCTCCAGGATTGCGTCATCAACGTACTTGTCGGGAGAACCGGCGACGATTTTTAAAGCTTTGCAATTCCCCGTCGATGCGAAGTCGCGTTTGCGCATGTGCTCGACGAGCATGGCGGCGAGCTTCGCTGCGCGTTTGTCCTCGCCTGAGCCGGTCTCCGCGATCTTCTTCAGCTCCGCGAGGCTGCCTTCGAGGACGACGATCTCATACGGCTCGTCCATGACCCGGTCGATCTCGGTGAAGATGTCCACCTTGAACTGTCCTGGGACGAGCAGCATGTTCGTGTCGACGATGACTTTGCGCATTGAGAGGGCGAACCGCGGTCTGTTTATATAGATTATCGACGTAGACCGCGCTGCGGTCTTTCTCCCTATTCGCTGCGGCGCATATTCTCTTCGTCCCTCAGAGCATTGTCTCGGAGCGCCACTGTCAACTCGCTGCGCTCGTTGTCGTCGCTCCTCAGATTTGCGCCAAGGCACTTTGTGTTCGGAGAAGACAAAGTGCGGAACGAAGTGACTGCAGCGCTTTAGCTAGCTATTACGTTGATTATAGAGAAATGGGAAACTACTGGCGCGGAATCGGCCTGACTTGGAACTTCGTGCGCAGCGTGTGCACTTCGTGCGTCTTCATGTCGACGCTGTTCTGCTTGGCCCACTCCATCGCCTTCTCCTTCGTGTCGAAGCTCTTGTGGCCCTTCTTTGCGGTCACGCTCGTGAAGTAGAAGCGGTGCTTACGTTGCGTGCTCGTTATGCCGAGCAGGCGCTTCGCGCGGGTGTGGATCTTTGCCATACTCCGGTGGATTCTGAAGCCCTTTTTAAAGGTTGCTGTCCTGTGCTTGGTGCCGAGCTGCAAGACTTCAGGGACAGTCTTAAGTAAATAAGCCAAGGGCACGCTATCGTGCTTACGCACGGAGTGGAGTTAATGGATGAGTACTGTGGTAAGTGCTGGGGCATCGTTATCATCGTCATCGGTGTGGTCATCGTCGCCAACGCGTGGCTCTCCTTCATCAACCCGTGGCTCCTCATCGGAGTCCTTCTCATCACTGGCGGCGTGCTGCGTATGCGCTGGCCGACTTGCGGTTGCGGGGGCTACTGCCACGCTCCGCCCATGGACGCGCCAGTCGTCAAGAGGAGATGATTATCCTACTGGGATGATACCGCTGACGAACACCCAGCCGATGAGCACGCTCACTGCCGCTGCAGTGCCGCCGATGAGGGCGAGCTCGACACCGCGAGCTTTCCAGTCTCCGATGGTCAGCTTCGCGCCCATAGCTCCGAGACCAAAGAGCGCGGTCACGCTGATCCCTGAGGACCAGAGGATGGCGGGGATGCCACTAAGGAAGAAGAAGGGCAGGAGTGGGATGGCAGACCCTAGCAGCGACGCCAGTCCGACTACGATGGCGGAATGGGCAGGACCGGTCTCCTCCGGCGCCGCCATGTGGAGGTGCTCCTCCATCATCGTCTGCAACCAGACAGCCTTATCTTTCGTCAGTTCAGCGACGACACGTTGCGCATCTGCGCGTGACAATCCCTTGTGCTCATAGATGTCGATGAGTATCTCGCGTTGCAGCACAGGGTTCTCCTCGATGAGCTTGCGTTGTGCGTAGTGCTCGCTATGGTAGTATGAATGGCTCGCCTTCACTGAGGTGTAAGCAACCGCCGCCATGCTGATGCTCTCTGCGCATAGCGATGCCAGTCCTGCGACGAGTACAATCTCCTTCTGCGTGGTCACGATGGCCACTCCCATGAGGCTTCCAAGGACGTTGACCAGTCCGTCCTGGCCTCCGAGGATCCAGTCGTGAAGGTCTTCGGCGAAAGAATGCTTGCGCTGTAACGGCTGCCCGCCAGCGATGGGAGATGTCGAGATGGCCGCCTCTCCGGTATTGATGCTCTCGACCGGTTGCTCTGGCAGCGCAGGAAGCTCTATCCTCTGCTTGACACGTTTCACCCGTTGCTTAGCTTCAACACGATGCCGGTGCAGGACACGCCTGCGTATCGGATGGTGCTTGGCTCCGTTGCGCATGCTATTGCTGCCTCAATATCGGTATAAAAAGCTGTGTCACTACTCGAGGCTGTCGTTCGGGACATCGACGTTGATGTTCCTCGCGAGCCACGTGCCGCCACGCAGGAGCGCTTCGAGCATGATGGTGAATACGAGGTATTTGAGGAAGCCGGGGATGAGCATGAAGAACCCCGTCACCTGCTCTGTGCTGAGTCCGATGGTTTCGAAATTCGGATGCGTGAGGATGATTGCGATCATGGAGAGTGGGATGAGCTTCGCGAGGTCCTCAGCGAGGTTCTCGTTCACATAGGCGCTCACGCGGATTGTGCTGACGACGACTATCGCGATGAAGAGCACATTCTGCTGGTCTGCGGCCAGCGCAGGTTTCATCAATATGAACAGTGAGAATGCGAACACGATGAATCCCGCGAATGTCAGGAGCGGGAAGAGGAAGAAGTACTTCAGCACGTAGAGGATATGGTCCCAGGCGTCGGGGTGTGGCTTGCTCTTGCTTGTGTGGAAGAGCACGAAGATGTTGCGTCGGGAGATGATCCTGTACAGCCACCACGTGAAGAACACGAGGAGGAAGAGCAGCGCTGTCGCGAGCATGATCTTCAGGAACTGGTCATCGAAGAACGTCACGAGCCAGTCGAATAAAACGGCGATATTCATGCGCCTGATTCCAGGCGAGGGGTATAAATTACTTTTGGAGGAAGGCTGTCGTTGTCTCGCGCACCTTCTTCACATGCTCCAGGGGTGCATACACGACGAGCGCTGTGTTGGAGACGCGGGCCTCCATTGCAGCCTTGGCTATGGGTGCGACATCGAAGAAATCTATCCACTCTCCCTCGTTCAGTAGGACTGGGAACTTGGGCAGCGGCTTGTGCTTCTTGGCATCAGGGAATGATACGAGCAGTTGTCCTTCTCTGAGCTTTGTGCGTTTGAGCAGTTCGCGCTCAGTATGGCCGGGATCTGTCCATTCCTCTTCGTAGAGCGCGCGTACGCGCTCCAGGAGATGCTTTGCGCTACCGGTCGCATCCACGGTAATCGCAGTAGGGTAGTACGCGCGTTTTCCCGCCCTGATTCTGCGGACGAGGTCTTTGGTGAGGGGGCTGCCGTGCTCTGCGAGCCTCGCGAGCAGGTGGCCATCACCGTACATGAGTGGGATGGCGATCTTCTTGCTTGACTGGACCGCCTTGCGTAGCATTGTCTCGCCAGCCTCAGTGTCTGGATGCATGTACACCTGGCGGTACATGTGGGTGCGCGCGACGAGGAACTGCTCAAGCGATGCGACGCCTTTGTGCATGATGCCGAGCTCTTTCGTCTTCGGATGCACCACGAGCACGCCGAGCAGGCGGTGCACATCCACCTCTCCGATTACTGCACCGGCGCAGTACGTGTCCCGCTTCAGGTAGTCCATGCGGTCGCAATCGATGAGCGGACCGCTGAGCATCGTGTAGTAGAACTTGGGGAACCTACCTTCCTTGTGCAGCAGTTGCACTATATCCTCAGGTTTGAAGCCGTGCTTGCGCAGCACCTTTGCGATCTGCCCGCTTGTGCGGCCTGGGAGCTCGGCCTTGCCGAGGATGATCCATTTGCCATTCTCCTCATGGTCGTACGGGGCGAGATGCTCGACCGCGTGGCTGAAATCGTAGTGGCCTATGTCATGCAGGAGCGCCGCAATCTGGAGGAGCATCCGGTCCTTGGTCGGTACGCCCAGACGTTTTGCGAGCTCGCCCGTGAGATAGCAGGTGCCGAGCGCGTGGGAGAATCTCGTGTGGTTCGCGCCAGGGTAGACCTTGTCTGTGAGGCCGAGTTGCTTGACTTCAGAGAGACGCTGGAACTCCTCAGTGAGAATGAGCTCCTCTATGACGCCATCGAAGATGAGATCCCCGTGGATGGGATCGCGGAAGCTAACCATTCCGGTGTGCAGGACGCAAGTCTTTTAAATGATATCGCTGGATGCGTATGAAGGTGGTAATAATGCGCATTGAGCTCACAAAGAGACCTTCATCTCCCACAATCATCGTCGGTTTCCCTGGCGTCGGCCTCGTCGGCCCTATCGTAACTGAGTTCCTCATTGACCACATGAAGACAGAGGTTATGGGCAAGTTCGTCTACGACGAGCTCCCCGCTACTGCAGCCGTGCACAAGGGTGCGCTCGTGCACCCGATGTCGCTGCACTATAGCGAGAAGCACAACGCACTCATCGCTTACACAGTGCTCAACGTCCGCAAGGAGGAGTGGGCTGTCGCCGGTGTACTGGCTCAGCTCGCCAAGGACCTCGGCGCTAAGGAGATTATCTGCATCGATGGAGCGAATGCCGCGAGCGAGGAATCCATCATCTACGCATTCGGCAACCCGCAGTTCACGCAGCTCGGCGCCCAGCAGATGCAGGAGTCGGTCATCATGGGCGTGTCGGCGGCGCTCATGCTCATCCATCCCAACACCTCATGCCTGTTCGCGACAACGCACAGCGAGTTCCCTGACAGCAAGGCGGCGGCTGAAATTGTAAAGTTCCTGGACAAGTATATGGGCCTCGAGGTGGACTACCATCCGCTCGTCGAGCAGGCAACGCAGTTTGAGCAGAAGTTGAAATCCATGATGGGTCAGAGCCAGAAGATGCTCAGCGAACAGGACAAGAAGTCCATGGACTACTTCGGCTGAACCGGTGCTAAAGATTCTTAAACGAGCACGTCAGCAAGGCTGCGTATGGATACTCCCCAGACTGGCGCGCCGCACACCGCTGCGGAGTTGCGCGTGCTCAAGAGGATTACCCCTCCCAAGACCCTGCCTGCTATCGTGGGTAAGACGCTCACGAAGGTAGAAGAGGCCATCAAAGCACGCCAGGAGCTCGCCACCGTGGCCCTCGGCGGCAGCATAGCCAAGGGAACGTATCTCAAGGGCGACCATGACATCGACGTGTTCGTGAGATTCTCGCCGGACTACGATGATGCGACACTCGCTGACCGTCTTCAAGCAATCCTCGAGTCGGTATTCGACAGTGTCGAGCGCGTGCACGGCAGCAGGGATTACTTCCACGTCCTACTCGACGACTTCGTCTTCGAGTTCATTCCGGTATTGCACATCAGCTCTTGGCAGGAGGCGCGCAATGTCACTGACATGAGTCCGCTCCACGTCGACTACGTCGCACAGCACACGGGCGAGCGGCCATGGCTTGCTGGCGAGATACGCCTCACCAAGCAGTTCTGCAAAGCAGCGAAGGTCTACGGTGCAGAGAGCTACATCGGCGGATTCTCAGGTCACGTGGTCGACCTGCTCAACATCCACTATGGAGGTTTCCGGCAGCTGCTCGAGGCGGCGGCGCAGTGGCCTGCGCGCGTGGTGCTTGATCCGGAGCGGCAGCTCGACAATCCGCTCACCGAGCTCAACGACGCCAAGATCCAGGCGCCGCTCGTCATCGTGGACCCAGTCCAACAGGACCGCAACAGCGCGGCGGCGCTCACGCAGCAGGCGTTCGCTAGGTTCAAGGCCAGAGCAGCAGAGTACCTCGCTGCGTCAGAGGATGAGCAGGAGGCGTACTTCACCATCGAGCCGCTCGATGCTGCGCAATTCGCTGCTGAGTATCCAGGATCCAGGATTATCGCCGTCACGCTCACGCCGCAACGCGGCAAGAAGGATGTGGTAGGCGCGAAGTGCTACAAGGTCTACCAGCACATCTGGCAGCAGCTCGTAGAGCATAACTTCGCAGTCCATGCATCGACATGGGAGTTCAGCCCCGCACGCACCTTGCTCCTGTTCGCGCTCGAGTACGGGCTCTTGTCCAAGGAGGAGGAACTCGCAGGGCCGCCAGTGCACCGCACCACCGACGTCGCGCGCTTCCAGACCGCCCATGAGACCACGTACGCGCGTGAAGGCAAGGTGTACGCGCTTGAGACACGTAAGTTCCGTGATCCGGTCAAGCTCATCGAGCACTTCCTCAGCCAGGAGTATGTCCTGGAACGCGTCAAGGCATCGCGCTGCAAACCAATAAAAGGAGACGATGCCAGCGAGTGACCTATGCTGATGATATCTGAGCGCGATGATCGGGAGCTGTATATCAAGGCAGCAGGCTTCATCGCTGACAGGATAGCAGGCATCTGCGCTGCGCAGAAGCAGTGCGTGCTCGGGATTGTCGGTGGCCGCAGTGTCCCTGCGATACTCGATAAGCTCCTCCCCTATGGCCCGTTCAATGGCAGGATAGAGGTGTTCTGGCTTGACGAGCGCCTGCATGCGGACCATAAGAACTACGCGCCAGTCCTGCCGCTCCTTGAGCAGCTGCATCGCGAAGGCGTCGATATCGTCTGGCACCCGCTGCAGAGCACACACAAGGATTCGATGCAGGTGGAGATGCGGCAGGTTTTCAACGCTCTTGTCGAGCTGCCGGGACCGACGCGTTTTGACCTTATCATCTGCAGCGCTGGAGAGGACGGCCACATCGCCTCGCTCTTCCCGGGGCATGACACGCTCCACGCGCAGCACGCAGGCTACATGATGGAGGACCACGCGCCAAAAGCCCCTCCTGAACGCGTGACCATCACTCCACAGCTCATCACGTCAGCGTCAGAAGCGGTGTTGTTTTTCATCGGCGAGAAGCGCCGTGCATACGAGTTGTTCAGCGATCCCAAGACTGCTGTCGACCAGTGCCCTGCGAAGTTGCTCCTGCAGGTGCCGACATTCACAGTCTTCACCTCTCTGCGCTAGGTAGTTCTCCCAGTTTTCTCATCTTTGTATCCCTATTGTTGTCTTCGTCGAGACGGTGTCGTGAAGGATACCTTTCTCCCGTCGGAGAGCCTGCAAAACATTTATAAGGGCTCGTCTTCAGGGAAATCTTCAGGTGAGGACCATGCAAATCTATCTGGATACCGCGAGCATTGAAGAGATAAAGAAAGCCGCCGCGACAGGACTCCTGAACGGCGTCACGACAAACCCGACGCTCATCATGAAGGAAGGACGCGACTTCAAGACAGAGATATCTGAGATCGTGAAGATACTCAAAGCACACACTGACGATTTCACCGTGAGTGCAGAAGTGAACTCCACAGAATGGAAGGATATGGTCAAGGAAGGGCTCGAGTACGCCAAATGGGACAAGCATATTATCATCAAGGTCCCGATGACGCAAGATGGTCTCATTGCGGTCCAGGAGTTCAAGAGGCGCAAGATCAGGACGAACGTCACGCTCTGTTTCTCACCAAATCAAGCACTACTCGCAGCAAAAGCAGGAGCCTTCATCATCAGCCCATTCGTCGGCCGTATCGACGACGCCGGAGCGTCAGGCATGGATCTCATCGGCCAGATCAAGCAGATATACGAGAATTACGGTTATGAGACCAAGGTCCTCGTGGCGAGCGTCCGCACGCCAACGCACGTGCGCGATGCAGCGCTCATCGGCGCGGACATAGCGACGATACCCTATAAGGTGTTCGAGCAGCTCTTCAGCCACCCGCTCACAGACAAGGGCATCGCGCAGTTCCAGGCGGACACTGCCGCATATCATCAGAAGCTCAGGTGATCCATGCGAGTCCAGGTCCACTACGAACACGCGAACCTCGCAGACCACGACCTCCAGGCCTATGAGCATAAGCTCATGCCGGAGCTCGAAGCGATGCGCCAGGCGAGCAAGGGATTCTATGAGAACGACCATGCGAGCATCAACCTGCCGGTGGACAATGACCACCTGCGCCTTGTGCAGCGCACCGCAGCCAAGCACAAGAAGGTCTCGCTCATCATTGTGGTAGGCATCGGCGGCAGCAACCTCGGGACGGTTGCTGTGCAGGAGGCAGTCCTTGGCAAGATGCACAACCTTGATCCAGGCAAACGTGCGCGCATACTCTACGCAGACACGGTCGACGCCGACGCGATTGCACGCATCGAAGGTCTCATGCGCCAAGAACTCTCACGTAAGAGGAACGTGCTCCTCAGTGTTGTGAGCAAATCTGGCGGCACGACAGAATCCATAGCGAACTTCGAAGTGCTGCTCCAGACATTGCAGCGTTACAAGAAAGCCAAAGCGAAGGACTATGTCATCGTCACGACAGACGAGGGATCGCACTTCTGGGATGTGGCCAACCAGCAGGGCTTTGCTGTGCTGCCGATACCCAAGAAAGTAGGCGGCCGCTATAGTGTACTCTCGCCAGTGGGCCTCTTCCCTCTGGCAGTGCTTGGCGTTGACATCAAGAAACTCCTTGACGGTGCAGCGCACATGCGCGCAGCATGCCTGAACGTAGGGCACAGGGAGAACCCTGCCATCATCCGCGCCGCCATCCTCGCGCATGCGTGGACGCACGGCCGCTGCATCGCAGACAACTTCTACTTCAAAACAGACCTCGAGAGCATCGGCAAATGGTACCGACAGCTCATGGGCGAGAGCATCGGCAAGGAATGGGACCGCGAGCATGCGAAGCAGGTCCATATGGGTATCACGCCAACGGTCAGCATCGGCAGCACAGACCTGCACAGCATGGCGCAGCTCTACTTCGGCGGGCCCGATGACAAGATATTCACCCTCGTCACAGTCAAGGACTGGAAGTCGAAGGTGAAGGTGCCGCAGATGCGCCAGTACGACCCGCTCGTCCACAACATCCAGGGCAAGCCGCTCCCCGTCATCATGGGGGCGATCAGTGGTGGTGTCGAGGCGACGCTGCGTAAGCTCCACCGGCCGTACTGTCATATTGAGTTGCAGGACGCCAAAGAGGAGAGTGTTGGAGCATTGCTCCAGCTACACATGATGGAGATGATATACCTCGCCGCGCTCCTGGACGTGAACCCATTCGACCAGCCGAATGTCGAGGACTACAAGATTGAGACGAAACGCATACTGGCGAGGAAGAGATGATGGCGAAGAAACTGAAGAGGAACAATCCAAAGGCAAACCCTGAGCCAGTCGTTGTAATAGGCAGCGATCATGCAGGGTACAAAACAAAGCAAGGACTCCTTAAGTTCCTCGCGGGAAAGGGCTACACTGTCGTTGACGTCGGCGGGTTCGATCCTGATGCGCACGACGACTACCCTGACTACGCGGCCGAAGTCGCGAAGCTCGTCGCCGAGGACAAGGCCGCCCGCGGCATCCTCATCTGCGGTTCAGGCACCGGCATGGTCATCGCTGCCAACAAGGTGCCGGGGATAAGGGCGTCAGTTGTGTACGACGAGTACAGCGCGAAGATGGCGCGGCACGACAACGATGCCAACGTCATGGCATTGCGGGCGCGGAACTTCAACACTGCGAAAGAGCCGCGCCTCGTCAAGATATTCTTGGAGACTCCATTCTCCAATCTTCCCAGACATAAGCGCCGGATCGCCAAGATCGCGACGCTTGAGAGGAAGCGATGATAAAGATCGTGCCGACAGTGCTCGCGAACACGGAAGCGGAGTTCGGCATGAAACTGCGCAAGCTCCTCAAAGTGGCCGATGAGCTGCAGTTCGATATCATGGACGGCAAGTTCGTGCCATCGATGAGCATCCCTATCCATCAGATACCTGAAGTGAGGCGGTACCGCAAGCGGTTCGAGGCGCACCTTATGGTGCAGAATCCTGGCGCTTACATCCAACCCATGGCACGCCGTGGCATCAAACGTATCCTCTTCCACGTCGAGCCGCTCAGTGACCGGACAATCAGGAATCTTATAGACCTCTGCCGGAAGCACAAGATGGAAGTTGTACTCGCCATCAATCCGGAGACTCCGGTGAGCAAACTCCTGCCATACGTGAAGCTCATCGATGGTGTGCTCTTCCTCGGCGTGCATCCAGGATTCAACGGAGCACCATATGTCGCCAAGACGCCTGCTCGTATCAAGGAGTTCGTCAGGAAGAACTCGAATCCTGCTCTGGTGGTGCAGGTCGATGGTGGCATGACGCCGAAGACGATCGCAGCGGTTGTCGCCGCAGGCGCGACGCGCATCAACAGCGGCAGTTTCGTGAGCAACGCTCCTGATCCTGCCAAAGCATTGCGGCAGCTCTATGCTGCAGTGCCTGTAGCGAAACCCGCTGCCAAGCCGAAAACCAGGACTGCGGCAAGTCCAAAGAGAGCCCCTGCCAAGCGGATAGGGAAGATAGTGAAGACGAAGCTTTCCAAGTGGACTTCGAAATGAGGTGAAGAATGAAGGATAAGGAACTTGAGCTCCTCGCGAATAGCGCTCGTCAAGAGCTGGTCAAGACGCTCGTCAATGCGCAGAGCGGGCACACCGCAGGACCGCTCGGCATGGCTGATATATTCACTGTCCTCTACTATGACTGTGCAAGAGTTGACTCGAACAACCCTTCCTGGCCTGATCGTGATTACATCTACCTCAGCAACGGCCACATCTGCCCGATATGGTACGTGACGCTCGCGATGAGGGGGTTTTTCCCTGTCGATGAGCTCCAGCACCTGCGGAAGATCAATTCACTCCTCCAAGGCCACCCTCATAACGAGACGATCCCTGGCGTTGAGAACAGTGGCGGTCCGCTCGGGCAAGGCATATCCCAGGCAGCGGGCTGCGCAATAGCACTCAAGGCTGACGGTAAGCCCAACCGAGTGTATGCGCTCCTCGGCGATGGCGAGATGGACGAAGGCCAGGTATGGGAGGCGCTCATGTTCGCTGCCCAGCACAAACTCGACAACCTCACCATCATCATCGACCGCAACAATATCCAGATCGACGGCCCGACACATAGCATCATGAATCTTGAACCGCTCGGTGACAAGCTGCGTGCGTTCGGATGGAACGTGATAGGTATCGACGGCCATGATATCGGTGAGATTAAGAAGGCGCTCGGCAAAGCAGGAGCTACCCGTGGCAAACCGACAGCGATACTCGCGCAGACTGTGCCTGGTAAAGGTTGCTCTGAGTTCGAGAACAACTACGAATGGCACGGCAAGACGCCGAGCAAGGAGCAAGGCGACAAGGCGCTCGCCGAGCTGCAGGAGATCCGTACAAGGATCGAGAAGAGGTGGTTCTGATGCCTGATACAATCACTGAGTTGAAGTCCGCACCTGAGGTGACGCTAGGTACACCTGAGGTCAAGTCGCCTGAGGTGAAGCTAGATACTCCTGAGGGCAAGCTAGGCGCGGAACTGATCGCGGGACTGGGAGAGAAACCTGTCGAGCAGAAGATTGCACCGAAGCAAGAAGTGAAACCAGCGTCTCCGATTGAGCCTGTCAAGCGCGCATTGCGTGACGGATTTGGCGAAGGCATCATGCTTGCGGCGCAGGAGAACCCTGATGTGGTCGCGCTGTGCGCCGATCTCACTGAGAGCAATAAGCTCGACAAGTTCAAGAAGGAGTATCCGTCGCGCTTTGTCGAGGTAGGCATAGCCGAGCAGAACCTCATCGGAGTCGCCGCAGGCATGGCGCACGTAGGCAAGACCGCATTCGCCGCGAGCTTCGCAGTGTTCTCACCAGGCAGGAGCTGGGATCAGGTGCGCGTGAGCGTATGCTACAGCAACGCTGACGTCAAGGTCGTCGGCGGCCATGCCGGCATCACTGTCGGCCAGGACGGCGCGACGCACCAGGCGCTCGAGGATATCGCTATCATGCGATGCCTGCCGCGCATGACTGTCATCGTCCCTGCTGACGCGATAGAGATGCGCAAGGCGACAGTCGCGGCAGCCAAGTTCAAAGGCCCTGTGTATCTCCGCAGCGGCCGCGAGAAGTTCCCGCAGGTGACATCGGAGGAGACTCCGTTCGAGATTGGTAAGGCAGTGACGTTGCGCCGCGGAAATGATGTGGCCATCATCGCCTGCGGCAACCTCGTCTCAGAAGCTATCATCGCGGCGGATACTCTTGCCAAAGAGAAGATCTCTGCGCGCATCATTAACATGCACACGATAAAGCCGCTCGATGAGCGCGCTGTGCTTGACGCTGCGCATGATACTGGCGCTATAGTGACCGTCGAGGAGCATCAGATCATCGGTGGGTTGGGATCGGCTGTCGCAGAGGTAATAGCGACGCACCTGCCCGTGCCGATGGAACGCGTGGGCGTTCGTGATACGTTCGGTGAGAGCGGCACGTCTGCCGAGCTCCTGGACAAGTACGGTTTGCGTGCTCAAGACATCGTCCTCGCTGTGCGCCAGGCGCTGATGCGCAAGGAGCATCATGATATCGGCAAGCGCGAAGTGCTCAAGGTGCCTGCGGCAGTCGTCAAGACGCTCAAGAAGGTGAAGGTCGCTTCGCAGCGGAAGACACGCGCGAAAGCAAAACCTCAAAAACCCCTGCGCAAGAGGAAGTGATATGGAACTCGCAGTACTCGGACTCGGAAGGATGGGCAAAGGCATAGCGCTCCGGCTCAAGGAGAAAGGACACGACGTCCTCGCATGGAACCGAGGCCCCGGGCCTCGTGATGAGGTCGCTGCCAAGGGCTGCCGCGTGGTCGATGACCACAAAAGAGTAGCGGAGAATCTCAAGGCGCCTCGTGTCGTATGGCTCATGCTCCCTGCGGGCGACGTGACTGAGCAGGTCATGCAGGATGTGCTCGAGACGCTCTCGCCAGGCGATATCCTGATTGACGGAGGGAACAGCTTCTATAAAGATACTTTGCGCAGGCATGCGCACGTGGAAGCGAAGGGCGTGAACTTCATCGATGTCGGCGTGAGTGGTGGACTGCTCGGCGGCGAGGTAGGGTACTGCACAATGGCGGGCGGCCAGAAGGAAGTATTCTCTCATATCGAGCCGGTACTTCGCGACATGAGCATTGAAGGAGGGTATCTCCACTGCGGCCCCGCGGGCAGCGGTCACTACACCAAGATGGTGCATAACGCGATAGAGTACGCTATCATGCAGGGCATCGGCGAGGGCTTTGAGCTACTCAAGAAAGGGCACTACGGCAAGGACCTCGACCTGGCTGCCGTGGCTAAGCTCTGGACGAACGGATCCATCATCCGCGGCTTCCTTATGGATTGCACCGCGAGTGCGCTCGCCAAGGATCCTGATCTGGGCAAGCTCACGCAGCGCATCGACGACAATGGTGAGGGCAAGTGGACGATACAGGAGGCGCTGGACTACCAGGTGCCGTTCCTCATGACGTCGCACGCGCTCTTCAGCCGCTACCTCTCCCGTGAGCCTGAAGTGTTTGCGTACAAGGTCGTTGCTGCGCAGCGCCACGAGTTCGGCGGGCACAAGATCCACGACAAGCAGTAAACATTTATACTGCGCCTAGACTCCTCTCTCTATGTCAAACCTCTCAGAGAAGATTGAGAATATCCTGGATAAGGTTAAGGTGACGAAGCCTCGTTCAAGTGATGATAACGTGGACACTTATATTCTTCCGTTGTGCACGCTTAACATTCAGTTCAGCGATCGAGAATTCGTTTGCTTGACGATAGCTGAGCACTTCGGTGATTTCCGTTACTCTCCAACATCCGCTGATTCGGGATTCCTCGGTATCCGTACAGGGTACCGCAGTTTCGGTAAGCTGCTCGATGAGGTCTTCTTGCAGGGAGTGAACCTTTCCACTCCGTACCGCGGGGGCGAGAAGTTGCTGCGTTTCGCGGACGCTGAAGATGGTAGGACTCCCACGCTCGAGGACAATGTACGGTTTCATTCCCTTCTGGAGTACGTCAGCAGGGAACTTTAGGAATCATATAGCTTTTTCTTAGGCCGATACTATTCGGAGTCTTCGTTTCCCTGCGCGGTGATTAATGTACTTGACGAAGTAGCGCACGCCTTTCTTGCGTTCGACTATGAGGAATGTGTTCCTACGCGGAGTGAATCTGTAGAGGGTTTCGCCATCTTTCATGAACGCGACATAGCCGCCCCATGACTCGTCCCAGTCGTCGAGGAAGAGGAGCGCGACGATGCCGGGTTTCTGCACGTCCTTGTCATGAAGGATGGTGTAGTTGCCGTGCTTGAAGCGCTTCGCGCAGTCGCGCACCGGTGTCTGGCCCGTTATGGTCTTGGCGAATGCGCTTAACATTCTCTGTTCAGGAATACGCAGGTGGCCTTCGAAGCTGAACTTGTCCGGGATGATGATATGTCGCCAATTATCCATCTCTCCAGGTGCCTTGAGTCCCCTCTCAGTCAGGAATCCCGCGAGCGCGACGCTGCGGTCGACTTTCCACGATTTCTTGATTGCGTTCAGGATTTCAGGCCTTGAATAGAACGAGTTGATGCGTTCATCCATGGAACCACCCTGTCGCAGTGAGACGTTCTCCGCTTAACACTTCTTCGACCATGTGGTGCGAGCGACGCGTGACGCCGAAGAGCACGAGCGAGTTCCTCTGCGGCCGGATGCGCTTCGCGATACTCGTCGGACGATTGGCTTTGCTCGCGAAGAGAGTGAGCGCTCCTCCATTGATTGCGTTCAACGTACTCAGGTTGAGGATATACGCTACCCGGCGGCTGCTCACACCGTCATCATGGCAGAGCAGGTGGTCGCCGGGGCCATAGATGAATGCGGATGCGTCGGCTTTTCCTTGCGTTATCTTCGCGCCGGTTATGGA
This sequence comes from Candidatus Woesearchaeota archaeon UBA525, assembly GCA_002498125.1. Lineage (GTDB taxonomy): Archaea > Nanobdellota > Nanobdellia > Woesearchaeales > UBA525 > UBA525. The sequence goes on along the minus strand of DAGG01000013.1, from coordinate 53,684 downwards.
CCGGACGATATGTGTGACCTCAACGCTTTGCAGGACTGCGAGGAACTCCTTGAGCGTCTTGTCTCTGAGTGCGTGCAGGTCAGCGCTCTGGCTGAAGCTGAAGAGATCGGCTTCCTTTCGTGAGAATTGCTGCTTGCGTAGCGCCCGTTCGAGTTCGCGAGCCTTTGTGGGCCTGAGGAATCCCTTGATTGCGATGTGCGGGAACGGTTTCGCCCCCGCGTACTGAGCGCGTAGTTTCAGTATATTAGTCTCATCGAGGTACTCCGCGTTGATCCAATAGTCGATGCGCATCGTAGGAAGAGGGGTTGTAGGGTTTTAAACTTCACTCCTTGATGTTCTTGAACTTCTCTTTGTACGCTGCCTGGCATTTCTCGATGACCTTAAGGGCTTCTGGCGCGTTCTTGAACTTCATGACTTTTGTCTTCTTGCCCTCGAGCTCCTTGTAGACCTCGAAGAAGTGTGTCATCTCCTCGATGATGTGCTTGGGGAGCTGATCGATGTGTGTGATGCCTTTGTATGTCGGGTCGTCGTCACTCACCGCCATGATCTTCTCATCGAAGCTATCTCCATCCACCATGATGAACACTCCGATTGCCCTCGCGCGCATGAGCACTCCCGGGACCATTGGCTGCGTGCATAGCACGAGGATGTCGAGCGGGTCGTCGTCATCAGCGTATGTCTGCGGAATGAAGCCGTAGTTGGCGGGGTAGTGCGTGCTTGTGAACAGGACGCGGTCAAGTCTGATGATGCCGTAGTCCTTGTCGTACTCGAACTTGTTCTGCGAGCCCTTCGGGATCTCGATGACCGCATTGATTTGCTCTGCGATAGTTTTCTCGCTCGTGGGGATTGTGTGCCAGTAGTTTTCCATCGGGGTTTCGCTGAGACCGCTCGCTGTTTATAAACGTTGCTTGCAGAACTGAGAGAGTCAAGATGATATGAACTGTGAAGAAGAGGATCAGATAAGCGAGTCAAACACGCTCATGAAGGTCTGCTTGTCGAACGGCTTAGGCAGGAACGCGATGTTCGGGTCGATTGTCTGCAGTCCGTCCTGGTATGCCGAGAGTCCGCTGATCGCGATGATCGGGATGCTTGCGGTGCTGCTCTTCTTACGCAGCTTCTGCAGGACGTCAGTCCCCATCTGGCCGCCAGGAAGCATGATATCGAGGATAATGAGGTCCACGCGCTGCTCCTTGCTCAGGCGAAGCGCAGTCTCAGCAGAATCTGCCTGGAGGATATCGTACCCTTCGGGCTCGAGGTAGGAGCGGAGCATCAGGCGCACACCGGGCGCGTCGTCGACAATGAGGATGGTCTTTGGGCGATCGTTCATAAAGGAGGGGTATAAAGGGTAATTTTTAATAGTTGGTATTTTTACTCCTGGACCATAGCAACAATTCCTCAGGTATTAAACGGGATGTTGAATCATACAATGGCGAATATCGAAGACCGGAAGCTCGTGCACGACCTGCGGGGCAGCATGATGGTGGTGAAGAACCTCACGCAGCTCATCCACGACGGAACGCTCAAGGACAAGGACCTCGAGCAAGCCTACACCCTCATCGACCAGGAATGCGACAAGGTCATAGAGCTATTGAAGGACGCTTAGGGCATATTCTCAATCACATCGAGGAAGTTCCTATTTCGCTGCAGTCACTATCGTTCCTTAGTCGGTCTCCTAACGGACACCGACTGCCTTGGCGTGCATCCTGAGCGCCGAGTGTGACGAGCGCTAGCAAAGTCACTGTATGAGGCGCGAAACTCCTCGAGAGTATGAACGCCGCAGCAACAGAAGAAGATAGAAAAGTAAAAAAGGATCAGATAAAGAGCGGCGCGAGCACCAGGCTGATCGTCGCGAGCAGCTTGATGAGCACGTGCAAACTCGGCCCAGCAGTGTCCTTGAACGGATCGCCAACAGTATCGCCCACGACAGCAGCCTTGTGCGACTCAGAGCCCTTCCCGCCAGCGACGCCGGTCTCGATATACTTCTTCGCGTTATCCCACGCGCCACCGCTGTTGTTCAGCACCATCGCGAGCAGGATGCCTGCGATTGTCGCCACCATGAGGAAGGCGGCGGTCGCCTCTGCCTTGAGCAGGACGCCGGCGACGACCGGGAACACAATGGCGAGCAAGCCAGGCAAGATCATGGCCTTGAGCGCTCCGCGCGTCGTGATATCGACGCACCTGGCGTAGTCAGGCTTCACCTTGCCGGTCATGATGCCCTTGTTCTTGAACTGCCTGCGCACCTCCTCGATGATGTACGAGGCAGTCTGGCCCACTGCGCGGATGGCCAGGCTCGTGAAGAGGAAGATCAATGTCGCGCCGAGAAGCGCGCCAATGAACACATCCACTTTCGCCAGGTCGACAGTCGCGAACGGCACGCCGGTCAGGTGAGCGACCTCATCCATGTACGCGCTGAACAGCAAGAATGCAGCGAGTGCTGCGCTGCCGATGGCGTAGCCCTTCGTGAGCGCCTTGGTTGTGTTGCCGACAGCATCAAGGCGATCAGTGCGCTCGCGAACATTCGCGGCGGACTTACTCATCTCGATAATGCCTCCGGCGTTATCCGTAATCGGTCCGAAGGTATCCATCGCGAGGATGTATGCTGCAGTAGACAGCATACCCATTGTCGCTATGGCAGTACCGTAGAGCCCCCCGAGAGGGACGCCGCTCCAGATGCCGAAATTATAAGACAGCCACAGCGCACCGCTGATGACAATCACCGGTAGGATTGTGCTCTCGAGACCCACTGCGAAGCCTGCGATGATGTTCGTCGCGGGACCGGTGCGGCTCGCCTCAGCGATCTCCTTGACCGGGCGGTACTTGTACTCTGTGTAGTACTGCGTGATGTACACGAACAGGATACTCGTCACGATGCCGATAAGGCCGGCTCCAAAGTACCACAAGTATGCGGTCGGGTAGGCCTCGGGGCGAAGCAGCAGCCACGTCGCGAGGAAGAACCCTGCGGTCGCGAGGATGCTCGCGACGAAGTAGCCGCGGTTGAGCGCGCTCATCGGGTCATCCTTCTCATCGCGCATGTGCACGAAGAAGATACCCGCGATGCTCGCGATTAGACCGAAGGCGCGTGCCACGAGCGGGAACAGCACGCCGTACATGCCGAATATAGGGTAGAGTGCGACACCGAGGATCATCGCACCGATGTTCTCTGCAGCGGTGGACTCGAAGAGGTCAGCGCCACGGCCAGCGCAGTCGCCGACATTGTCACCGACGAGGTCGGCAATCACTGCCGGGTTGCGCGGGTCATCCTCAGGGATGCCTGCTTCGATCTTGCCGACGAGGTCTGCTCCGACATCCGCCGCTTTGGTATAGATGCCGCCGCCGAGTTGCGCGAAGAGCGCGACGAAGCTCGCGCCAAAACCATAGCCGACGATGAGGAAGGGCGTCTCCTGCGGGTTGCTGCCGAAGGCCCAGTACAGGCCTGTGACGCCTAGCAGCGAGAGCGCGACGACGAGGATTCCTGATACTGCTCCGCCGCGCATCGCTATCTTGAGCGCGTCAGCGAGTGACGTGCGGGCAGCGCTCGCAGTCCTGATGTTCGAACGTACTGAGATCCACATGCCTGCGATGCCTGCAATCGCCGACGACACTGCGCCGATGATGAATGCTATCGCGGTCTTCGTGGCATAGTCCCAGCGGCCGAAGTAGGCATAGATGCCGAAAATCAGTACCGCCACTATGATGGCCAGCCAAGCGATGGTCCTGTACTGGCGTTTGAGGAACGCCTCCGCACCCTCCTTAATCGCGTCAGACACATTGCGCATCTCCGGCGTACCGGTATCCCGTCTCAGGACGTCCCAGGTGAGATAACCCGCGACGACCAGTGACAGGAGGCTGATGAGAATCACTAATGTCAAGAGTGTGAACAGCATTGATACCCTCCCCTATTCCAAGCCTTCCGACCCGAAACCCCTTAATAAGCTTCTGTATCAACAATGTGATTAAAAGCTTTCTGTCAAGGATTACCTCTTGACGGAGGATTTTTAAATCCTCTATCCGATGGGATGAGTATGGAGGTGGGGAATCCTGTGAGTGTGATGCGCAGCACAGCGCTGCTCGAGCAGCATCTTCCCAAACTACCGCTTTTACCATGTGCCTCTTTTGTATCATCCACAGGGATCAGGCCCGTGATTTTCAAGCACGAGGCGCAGCTGAACACGGGTGATGATGGTGCAGTTGCTCGGCAGTTCCCTAAGATCACTGCCGCATCATGGCGGCACGTCCTCAAGGCCGACGGGTTCAACGAGGCCTCACAAGCCATGCGTGTTGCTGTGCTCTTCTCCGGCGGACCAGCATCAGGAGGGCATAATGTCATCGTCGGGCTCAAGCACGCGCTCGCAGGTAGCACATTGCTTGGCGTCCGCTGCGGACCCAAAGGGCTGCTCGCAGGAGATTTCTTCGAGATAACGGACGAACAGGTTGAGCACGTAAGAAACATCGGCGGCTTCGATCTCCTCGGCACAGACCGCACGAAGATCAAGAGCGATGAGCAGGTAGCGACGCTGCGTAAAGTGTGTCTCGAGCACAAGCTCGACGCCATCGTCGTTATCGGAGGCGACGACTCAAACACAAACGCCGCAGTCCTCGCTGAGGCGCTCTTCAATATCAAACCAGATGGAACTGGCGTGCAGGTCATCGGTGTGCCGAAGACCATGGACGGTGACGTGCAGCAGGACGGCCTTCTGCCGCTGCCATTCGGTTTTTCCACAGCGACGCGGATATATGCGGAGCTCGTCGGCAACATACTCCAGGACACGCCGTCATCAGGCAAGTACTGGCACTTCATCAAGCTCATGGGCCGCACAGCTTCGCATGTCGCGCTCGAGGTAGCGCTCCAGACGCATCCGACAATCACCTTCATCTCAGAGGAGGTACGTGAGCAGCGCCGCTCGCTCCAGAGCATCATCGATGAGATTGCCGACGCTGTTCTTGACCGCGCATCGCGCGGCATGCACCACGGCGTCGTCGTGGTACCGGAAGGCTTGCTTGAGTTTATACCTGAAGTGTCTGACCTCATCGCGGAGATTGAACGTGTCATGGTGGCTGACGGCTCCTATGCAGGGCTCGATCGCCATCACAGGCGTGAGTTCTTCATCAGTCGTGTCCAGCACCTGCTCTTCGGGCAGTTACCGCACTACATCCAAGACATGCTCATCGCCGATCGCGACAGCCACGGCAACCTTGAGGTGTCACAAATCCCTACGGAACGGCTCATCGCCGACATGGTCGCTGCGCGCGTTGATGGCAAAGTCAAGCTTTTACCGCAGACGCACTTCTTCGGCTACGAGGGACGTTGCGGCGCGCCCACGCGTTTCGACGCCATGCTCAGTTACAACCTCGGCCTTGTCGCAGGATCCCTCGTGCTCGACGGCCGAACTGGGTACATGGCAGGGTTCACCAACTATGATGAGGGCGGCAGTCCTGTCGCCATACCTCTCGTCGGCATCATGGGCGCGGAACGGCGTAATGGCAAAGATGAGTTTGTCATCAGCAAACGCCTCGTGCAGCTCGACGATCCTGCTTTCCTGTATTTCGCGCAGCACCGCGACGAGTGGAAGAGGGATGATGCGTTCGCATCCCCGGGCCCGCGGCAGTTCTGGGGCCCGACGGCCTATGAGATGCCCTTGACTGTGGTCATCAATCATGGTTATGGCGGGTTCTTCAGGGTGTGAGGATAAGCGTTTTATAGGAAGCGAGATTCCCCTCGTATAGCTTTCGCCGGGGGAACCGCAATGGAGAAGGAAATAACCATCAATGGCGCAGGCGGCAGGATTGGCCGTCTCGTCACGTACGATCTCATCACCATGCATGATGACGATGTGAATGTCGTAGGGCTCAACGATCCTATGGGCATCGACGCGATCATCCATAGCCTGACGAAAAATGATCCCGTGCATAGAAGGTTCAAATGGGATGTCAAGAAAGTCCGAGATGATGTTATCAGCATCGATGGTGTGAACTATCGCGTCACCGCAGAGAAGGCCCCGAACTCGAACTGGCTCGGAGCGGATATCGTCGTGGAGTGCTCTGGCTTTTACGGGAACGATAAGAAGAACCCGGACGTACGCTTGGCTGACGCGTTCTTCAATTTCGGCGCAGAGAAGGTCCTGCAGTCCTATGATGCGGAGGCTGACCTGTCGCTCGTCATGGGGATGAATCACAAGACCTATGATCCTGCCAAGCACCACCTCATCTCCAATGCGTCATGCACGACAAAAGCGTCGGTGATGCCGCTCGAAATTCTTGAGCGGCGAGGAAAGGAGAATGGTTTCGTCTACAGGAAACTGAACCTCCTCACTGTCCACGCCGCCACGGCATCGCAGAATGTGCTTGATGTCCTCGAACAAGCATCGACGCATTCAACGAACGCGAACAACGCGATAGTGAAGCTCATCCCTTCGCTCGAGGGAAAGGTGAACGCGACTTCGAACCGCGTTCCAATCCTCGACGGCAGCATCGCGTATCTTTTCATCACCGCATCATACGACGGCGATCTCACGAAGGATATCGTGAATGGATGGTTCAGAGAGGCGGTGAGCGACAGATTCGCTGTGTTCAATGGCAAGGAGATGAACGTGAATGACATCCAAGGCGAGATGCAGAATAGCATTGTCGCTCTCAAGAAGACGACTGTCGACCAGATGATGCCTGGCCTCTATAGCATCTGCGTGGTCGCCGGCTACGACAACGAGCGCGGCTCTGCGCGTGACCTCGCGCTCGCCACGCAGTACGTGCTGAAGAAATCCTGATTTTATCTTCTTGATTCTCTTATTGGTGGGCGATGAGCCATCGTTGCGGATCGGCTATCTTAGCTGAGGTGGGGAGTGCTGTGCGGGATATGTTCCGTAGTCTGTCGAGCACAACTTTTGCGTAGCGGTCTGGTGCGTCTATTTGATGTTGTCTGAAGAATGAGCTCTCGTACTGCGCGATGACTGTGACTGCCGCTCTCGGCATGAGGGTGCTCCATTCCGAAACGGTGCGTTCCACTGCTGCTCCTATCTGCTCGGATTTCTTCTGCCAGAGCGACCGCGTCGTTTCCGGATCGCTCGCGTAGTGGTCTGCGAAGAAAGAAGTGAATTCGTCAGCATCGAGCGTGTGGCCGATGATCATATCATCAAGCGGGTGGTTAGAGATGAGCGCGTCCATGCGGGGTGGAAGCGGCGCTTCGTCGCATGGGGCGGCGATACCGATGACGCGTGATGCTGGGAGGAGCGCTTTGTATGCGTGTAGCGTCTTCTCCAGCGCTTCACGATGAGGGTCTACGAGGTAGATTGTTCCCTGCCATCCGAGTGCCTTGAGTCCGCGGCCTATCTTGTCCGTCCCGCCAGGAGCGATCTCTACAAGCGTACCCCGGTCCGGGAGTGCGCATCCTTTCAGGACATCTGCCCATATGTCGCCGATATACTCATTCCACTGCTCCATCAGTATGGCGGTTCGTGGATTGTTTAAATATCTTCGCGGGGTGTGATGAGAGGTGCTCTTTGAGCGCTCTCGCCTGTTGCTTTCCTTTCTCTGAGAGGTGGCTTGAATTCGGTCCCTGGATCATCTTCTGCTGGTTCCAGTCGGTCTCGCCGTGTCGTGCCAAGAAGAGTTTCATCGATGCGTCTGCCGGAGCTGTCAGCCTATGTATTCGAGATCGAAGTATTTGTAGAGGCCGTCAGGTCCCTTCTCCTCAAGGTCGATTCCCATCTGGTTGTGTATGGTCGATATCCTGACGATGTAATTGCCGGCGCGTACCGGCGGATTCCCTCCGCCGATGAGGAGATTCACCACGTCGCCCGACTTAAGGTTGAGAAGACTATCGTAGGACCTTGAGAACTCCTCATCTCCATCTTTGAATGTGAGGATTGTGACTGTCTCGAGATCGTGGGTGGCCATTGGGTGTGGGGAGTGATAGTGTAGATTATATGTTTTTTCGCCGAGGCTGCTATGCGTCTGCCGGGAGTCGAACCCGGGTCACAAGCTTGGGAAGCTCGTATGTTAACCACTGCACTACAGACGCGTTGCATCCGTGAGGATTGCAGGGGTTTTTAATCCTTACCTGTTGTAGTAGGCCATGACGATGACTGCTGCAGTGAGTCCGAGCCCTGCGTAGAGAGTGCCATACTCATGCATGTGGCTCTTCACGCTGTTGATGACTCTGTCTCTTCGGCGCAGCATCGCCATCTCCTCAGCGCCAGGCATGAGGCTCTTGTCCATCTCCACGAGTTCCTCTTGCATGATGTCTGCGGGAATCTTTGTCAGGTACTGCGGGCGGTAGTCGTCTGTGATTTTCTCAAGGGTGGCCATGTGCATCTGAGGGCAATGCCTCCTTAAATGCGTTCTGGAGGTTTTCGGTCATGTCCGTGTCCTCATTGACGGTAATTTTAAAAAGGGTCCCCTGTTCTCCCTTGCATACGCAGAGAGATGCGGCGGTACAGGCTTGCCTGGTTGCTTCCGCATACTGGACGCGAGAGGTCATTCTCTCAATCCAAGTGCTCTGCTTGGAGGCACAATATGGCAAGAATGCACAGCCACGCACGTGGCAAGAGCGGTTCGACAAGACCGAGCAGTCCGACGAAGCCGGCATGGCTCGCACAGACGCCGAAGGAGACTGAACTCCTCGTCGTGAAGTACGCTAAGGAGGGCAAGAGCCCGTCGCAGATCGGTATCCTGCTGCGCGACGAGTACGGCATCCCGAGCGTGAAGCTCGTCACTGACAAGAGCGTCTCGCAGATTCTCGCTGAGAAGGAGCTTCTCACCGACATCCCTGAGGATATCATGGCTCTCATCCGCAAGGTCGTCTTCGTGAAGAAGCACATGGACGAGAACAAGAAGGACATGACTGCCAAGCGCGGCCTGCGTCTTGCTGAGAACAAGATCAACCGTCTCGCGAAGCACTACAAGAGCACAGGCAGGCTCGCGGCGGACTGGTCGTACGATCCAGAGCGCATCAAGCTCCTCATTGAGTGAGCTTCCTTCTCTTCTATTCTTCTCTTTAGCTTTTCTCTTGTTCATGCCGAGGTAGTTTTTAAGTATTTATTATTTATTTTCCATATAGTTGTTTATATGTTTCCCGTCTAGATTTCATTAATGTTACCTCTACTAAGTGGTTACATTTAGAAAAGTATTTAAAGTATTCTTCCCCTCAGGAATGCTGGGGGACTGACAATGAAACTCTTCAAGGCATTCATCGTATTCATTGTGTTCATGACCGGACTCGTGGCCGGCAACTACTTAGCGCTCAGCCAGCAGGACACGTGGACTGATGGCGAGTACGGTGACGGTGTGCTGCTCGCAGCGGCCGCTGTGTTGCCGCAACCGGTGTCTGCGAAGGAGAACCCAATGGACCGCGTGCCTGAGAAGGCAATCGAGGTCTACAAGGAACGCATCATCCTGGACATCCAGAACGCGCAGTGGGCCACCTTCACCGACACGCATAGCATGGAACCGGTGATCTTCAAGGGATCGAACGCGATAGAGCTAGTCCCTGAGAACGAGGACGACCTGAAGGTCGGCGACATCGTGAGCTACAGGAGCGTATACGCAGAAGGCAGCATCATCCATCGCGTCGTGTACAAGGGACAGGATGAGCAGGGGACCTACTTCATCATGAAGGGAGACAACCTGCCCACGAGTGACCCTGGCCGCGTACGTTTCCACCAGATTGAGCGCGTTGTCGTAGCGATAATCTACTAGGAGTGAGCATCATGGACGAATCCACAGCACAACTCATCAAGCAGGCGAATGAGCAGTCAAATCTCTATAACGAGTTCATCGACAGGCCTGATTTAAAGGGCTGGAAGAAGACGCTCCTACGCGATCAGCAGGACCTGTGCAATAAACTCCTCGTGGAGAGGCAGAGGGCGCAAAATGGTTTCACCGAGATTAATGCCAACTACAAAAGCGCATGTGACCACCAGCTTCGTGGCATCAGTGCGCTCTTGCACCCGGTTCAGGCATACCGCTCGCGCCGTGAAACAGAAGAATTAGGCTATAAGATGTTCGAGCAGAGACTGGTTTTCGTAGGCGTCAACGCCGCTTACTTGAATGCCACGAGCGTGTTCGGCAAGATGAGGAACTAGCGTTTCTTCTTGCTCACTAGCTTCTCTATTCTCTTCATCCTCTCATCCATCTCGTGCAACTTGAGGAACGCATCACGTGTGACCTTGGCTGCGAACGTGTCCACCTCCAGATCGAGGCGGTCGCGCTCAAGGTCTATCCACATGCGCAACCTGTCGCGCGTGGCCTGGCGGTTCTGGCTCATGAGGATGATTGGTGCTTGCAGTGCCGCGACAGTGGAGAGGAAGAGGTTGAGGAGTATGAAGGGGTAGGGATCCCAGATGCCGATTGCAGCAGTGGCATTCAGCGCCACCCAAATCATCAGCACGGTTACGAAGGAGATGATGAATCCCCAGCTGCCACCGACAGCGGCAACCTTGTCAGCGAGCTTCGCGCCGAAAGATGCATTCTCCTCCTCTTGCTCAAGCTCCACGAGCTTGGCATTGCGCTCTTCGAGGAACTCAATGAGCCTGAGAGCGTCTTTCGCGTCCTTGGATGCGGGGTCGTGATCCGCTTTCCTGAAGAGTTCAGTCTCCTTCACAGGTCTGCCACTGCTTCAACTGAATAAAAAGCTTTGTCACCTGTCGCAGTGAGTCATATCCAGCAGACCTAACAGGTCATATCCAGGATACCTTTTTATACGGTAGGGATTTTGCTGGAGGATGGAAAACCTCGCACCGACGCCTGAGATACGCAAATCGTATGAGATCGCAGGCCGTGTCGCTGCAGGAGCGCTCCGTCACGGCGCGAAGCAAATCAAGCCCGGCGCGAACATGCGCGAGGTACTCGACAGCGTCGAGGAATACATTCTCAAAAAGGGGTGTGGCATCGCGTTCCCTGCACAGTCGAGCATCAGCAACGTCGCTGCGCACTTCTGCCCGACAGATGTCGATGAAGTCATTTACAAGGAGGGCGACGTGGTGAAGCTCGATGTCGGCGCGCACCATGACGGGTACATCGGCGACACCGCGATCACCGTCGATCTCAGCGGAGAGCACAAGGCGCTCGTGCAGGCGGCGGTCGACGCGGTCAACGCCGCGCAAGCAGTGCTGCGTCCAGGATGCACGCCCCACGAAGTCGGTGTCGCTATCAGCGAAGCCATCGAAAGCAAAGGTATGCGCCCGGTCCGCAACCTCAGTGGTCACGGTGTCGGCAGGTTCATCATTCATACGAGCCCGAGCATGCCGAACGTGCCCACAGGGGAGACGAAACCGCTCATAGAGCACCAGGTGGTCGCTGTCGAGCCGTTCGCGACGACCGGCACAGCCGGCCTCATCTATAACGGCTCGAACCCCACGCTCTTTGCGCTTACAGCAGCGCGCGGCGCGCGCACGCCATCAGGCCGCGAGGCGCTCGCGCTCATTCAGTCTTACGGTGGCCTGCCGTTCACGACGAGGTGGCTGACGCGAGAGATCGGGTCGAAGGCATTGCTCGGTCTCACTGAGCTGCGACGCGCGCGCATGCTCTCGGAGTACCCGCCGCTTCTTGAGCGCTCAGGCGGGATCGTCGCGCAGCGCGAGAACACGTTCATGATTACGAAGACCGGCTGCAAGGTCCTAACTCAGGACGATGACTAGTTACGTACGTCGCGTGTCGTAGAGTTGTGCGAACCGCGTTACCTTTTCAAGCCATCGCGCATTGTTGACAAGGCCCGCGAGATTGCACTCAACTGAATCCATGTATTCCCTCTTGAGCTCGAACGGCCTGACTGTGAACTTATACCCATTTAACACCTCTCCGAGGTCATTAATCAGCTCAGGATTGCGCAGGGTAATCGGTTTCACGAGCTGTTTTCCGAACAGAGCTTCATATTTTATACCGGTGCTTATTTTTGGGCCGAATATCTCTATCCTTTCCGCAGCACGGGCAATCTGAGCCTTGTCGCCGATGACCCCCATCATGCGTTCCTTCTCGGAATGGTCATCGAGGTAGAGCAGGTATGAGATGTAGGGCGTCAGGGGGATGACGTTCTCCTCCACGTGCAGCTGCCGTGCTATAGCGAGCACTTTCGTGATATTCCCGATGATGTCGCCGGAGATCGGATGTGCGATGTAGACGAGCGTGTGGTCGTCTGTATAGTTGGATGACGTGTACCCCATGTTACCACCTTAATAGGGTGCTCGGGGTATGGTTAAAGAATCTTTTGGTGATGTCAGTCATATCTTTTTAACAGGGATGCTGTGTTCGTAGCTACAGCCCGGGCAGCAGCCGACCATGTACAGCGTGCCGAGCTCCCATCTCTCATCGAACCTGATGTCCTGCGGCGTATCGCACTTCCCGCATATCCCGTCGAGCATCGTCTCCAGGTTCTCCTCTTTGTGGCTCATGCACCGATTGCGCTTAACAATTCATTATAAACATTTCCCTGTGCTATTAGATTAGTGATGCCATATGCGATGCTGCTTCTGACGCGGTCGCCTCTTATCCTTGCAGCTATCCAGGGGTGTCACCTCTGAGCAGAGGAGGCGCACCACGTGCTTTGATGAAAACTTTCTATCAAAAACTTTATATAAGGTACAACTCTCAAATGAATTGTTGGGGGATATTTTTGGCAAAGATCAGCGTCGATACACCGCTAGCTGAAATAACGCTTCGCAAGTATGAGAAACCTAGCGGCGAGTCTAAAAGAGAACTCGTCCGCAAGCTCTGCTTGAGCCTCGGGCTCCTGCAGCCAGGGGACTCGCGCGATGTCGTCGTCGATGTCCTGCAGGTTATGCTTGAGGCCGACACCGAGCTGACATCCACAGAGGTCGAGCACCGGGTCATTGAGAAGCGCAAGTCATCAGGGCTTGAGCTCCTCGGCATTGCACCGTCGAACATCCGCCGCCAGCTCCTGCGCCTGCGTGACCTGTTCATCGTGGAGAAGGTGAAGAACAACTACCGCATCCGCGAACGCACGATGCTCAAATCCATCTTCGAGGAGAACATCGAGAAGTACTACCTCGCATCGATCATCGCCCGTGTCAAGGAGTATGTCGATGAGATCGACAAGGTATTCTTGGTGCGCTAGGAGGCGCGCATGTCTTCAGTCTACGAACCACGCGAGGATTCGGACCTGCTCGCGCGCTACGTGAGGCTGCTCGCGCGTGGTCGTGTCCTCGATATGGGGACGGGCAGCGGTGTGCAGGCTTTCATCGCGGCAGAGAACTCCAAGGTGAAGGAGATCACTGCTGTGGACATCAACCCTTTAGCTATCGTGCATGTTGCGCGGCGCATCGAGACGCTCAAGGAAATGGACCCACGCATCAGGTCGATGGTCGTGCTCCAGAGCGACATGTTCGACGTACTGGACGGGCAGCGCTTCGATACTATCATCTGCAATCCTCCCTATCTTCCTGATGAGGAGAAGGACACTGATCCCGCGCTCTACGGTGGGCCGCAGGGCTACGAGTTTGCGGTCAAGTTCCTCGCGGAGGCGAAGGAGTACCTCGCACCGGGCGGGCAGATCCTCTTCCTCTTCTCCAGTCTCACGAACCGCGACCGTATCGACATGGAACTCAAGCGCCTCGGCTACCTGCATGAGGAGCTCGCGCAGCTCGCGGAGTTCTTCGAGCGCCTCTACGTCTACCGCATATGGCTGCCGGAACGGGATGCGCAATGAAGCTGGAGCGCAAGGAGCAGTTCGCCAAAGGCAAGCGCGGTCTCGTGTCCACGGCGTATATCGGCGACCGTAAGGTGCTGCTCAAGGAGCGCAATCCCTCTTCTGTCGTCGACACGATAGCGCACGAGGCAGAGATGCTCAAAGCAGTGAACAAGGAAAGCATCGGCCCGCTCTTCATCGCGTACCGCGACGGAGTCCTTGTCCGCGAGTACATCGACGGTCCAGAGATGATGGACTGGATCCCCGGCGCAACGAAACCGCGCATCAAGCGCGCGCTTGAACGCGTCATCGCGCAGTGCAGGCAGCTCGACCTGCTTGGAATCAACAAGCAGGAGATGACGCACCCGCACAAGCACATCCTCATGCGCGACGACGAGCCGGTGTTCATCGACTTCGAACGAGCGCGTAGGACTGAGAACCCGAAGAACGTCACCCAGGTCTGCCAGTGGATCACTGGCCGCGACATGACGACGCTGCTCTCGGCAAAAGGCATCGAGGTGCCGCGCGATGCGATGCTCGCCCATGCCAAGGCGTACAAGAAAGACCACGGCAAGCCCGCATATGAGCGCATGCTGGAGACTATCCGTGGCGCATGACTTCCCGTCCAGGATGACGACTGCGCGCACAGTGCTGCGCAAGGTAAGTATTGAGGATGCCGCAGCGTGGAAATCGTTCAACAACCTCATCGTCAAGCGCATGGCTACCGAAGGCCTTTCCTGGCCTCCTGTTCCGAGCATTGTGTATGCGCGGAACGAGTTGCTGCACTATCTCCAGGAATGGGAGCGAGGCACGCGTTACGTGTACATGATCGTCGATAAAAGTACAGGCGCGGTTGTCGGGGATTTCCATATCAAGAGCATCGACCGCCGGCGAAAACGTGCGGAGTTCGGCCACGCCCTCCATCCGCGCCTCTGGGGCACCGGTGTCACTCATGAGACCTTAGATGCGCTCAAGCGAGCGGCGTCACGGCGCGGATACTTGCTATGGGCATCGGTTGAGGAGGGGAACATCAGGTCGTGGCGCTCATTGGAGAATCACGGAGCAACATTTAAAGGGACGAGGGCTATGCAGACGGCAGGGGTGCGCAAACGGATGCGCATCTACGAACTGAGATGAAACCAATCACTTTTACGCAACATGTGCATGCCCTCGTGCGGCAGGTGCCTGCGGGCAGAGTGACGACCTATCGCGATATCGCATATGCGCTTGGCACTGGCGCATGTCGTGCTGTCGGCCAGGCGATGCGTCGCAGCCCTGGCATGCCTGATGTGCCGTGTCATCGTGTCATATCGAGCGACGGTACCATCGGCGGATTCTTCGGAGAGACTGAAGGGCAGGGTATACAGGTGAAGATAGCGATGCTCGAGGCGGAAGGAGTGATGGTAGAGGACTGTAAGGTGGTGGGGTTTGAGCGAAAACGCCACGCGTTCTGATTTCGAAGTCATCGCGCACCGCTGCCTAGGGTTCGGCTTCCGCGAGAACACGGTGCAGGCGATGCAGGCAGCGATCTCATCACCTGTGCGCATGATTGAGTTCGATGTGCGTCTCACCAAGGACCGCAAATGGGTGGTCATCCACAATCCGTTCCTCAAGACTGAGAAGCAGATAGTCTTCCAGGTGCACGAGCACACGTACAGCAAGCTCAAGCGCGAGGTCACGCTGCTCGGCCATATGCTCGCCCTCTTCGCAGCACACGGCGAGGGCAAGGAGCTCATGATCGATGTCAAGGATGTGGGTGAGGAGCGCCAGCTCGTTCGCCTCATTCAGCAGAGTGACGTGCAAGAGCGCGTGATAGTCATAGCTTGGGAACCTGAGGTGCTGCGCCGTGTGCACAAGCTCGAACCCTCAATTAGGCTGGGCCTGAGCTATGTACCTATCCACTCGGCGCTGAAGCTCGTGAAGGGTACAATGCCTGAGCGCGTCAGTAGGCACCATATTGTTATGAAGTTCAATACGGAGCAGAGGTTCGACATGAAGAAGAGGGTCGGTTTCACGAACCAACACTACCTCTCCTCTCTTCCCGACCTGCCGCTTTACAGCATCCAGGTCTACCATCGCTTCTGCAGCTCTAAACTCGTAAAGCTCGCCCATACCAAGGGGTGGAAGGTCTATCCATTCGTTGTGAACACGCGTCTTGAGGGCGCTCTGCTCAAGCGGCGTGGCGTGGATGGATTGCTGTCGGATGAGGTGAAGCTGTTCCTCAAGGATAAGAAATAGTGGAAAAAGAGAATGAATAAGGAAAGAAGGACTACTCCGCCTTTTTCTTCTTCGTCTTCTTGATCTCCTTCTCGAGCTCAAGTTCCGAGAGCAGCTCCTTGTAGCGGTTCCTTATCGTGACCTCTGTCACGCCCGCGACATCAGCGACCTCGCGCTGCGTGCGCTTCTCGCCGTGGATGAGCGCGGCGACGTAGAGCGCTGCTGCGGCGATGCCTGTCGGGCCGCGACCGCTGGTGAGCTCGATCTCCTGCGCCTGCTCGATGATCTCGACAGACTTGCTCTGCGTCTCAGCAGACAGGTTCAGGGCGCTCGCGAAGCGGGCGATGTAGTCCGCAGGGTTGCTGGGCAGGATCTTGATGCCAAGCTCGCGCGTGATGAAGCGGTAGGTGCGTCCTATCTCCTTCTTCTCGATGCCTGAAGCTTCGCTGAGTTCATCGAGCGTGCGTGGCACGTCGTGGCGGCGGCATGCTGCGTAGAGCGCGCCTGCGACGACTGATTCCATACTGCGTCCACGGACAAGGCCTTTCTGGACTGCGAGCGTGTAGACGCGGCTCGCTTCCTCCTCCACTGAACGTGGGAGCTTGAGGTAGCTGGAGACGCGCTTGAGTTCTGCGAGTGCAAGCTTGAGGTTGCGCTCGATCGCTGTACTGATGCGCTGCTGCCACTTGCGCAGGCGGAAGAACTTGTTCTTGTTCTTGGCGCCGAGCGCGTACAGGTCGCCTTTGCGGCCGACATCTGTGCCGAGGCCCTGGTCGAACTGGGTGTAGGACATCGGGGCGCCGGTGCGGCGCTTGCGTGCGGCAGCGTCAGAATCAAATTCGCGCCATTCCTGGTCGAAGTCGACGAGCTTGTCCTCGACAACGAGTCCGCAATCGCGGCAGATGACTTCACCCTTGTCGGTGTTGAACCAGAGGTTCATTCCGCCGCATTCTGGGCACTTCTTGACTAGAGACATGGTAACTCCCCCCTTTTCTGGTCTCGCCCGTCACCTGGGACGAGCTAAAGCGTCTCACGACGCTAATTTTAAAAAACTTGTGCATTACTTATTTATATACTTTTCGCAAATTCTCGTCGTGCTGACCGTTTTCTGCTGCGATTTCTGCTGCGGGCAGTTCTCTTCACTGTGCTGCGCTTGAGAATAACCTTTATAAACGCTGGTTCTGCATGGTTGCTCATGGGTGGGAAAGGACAAGCTTGGTCTATGGACTTGATTCTCGGCGTGCTCATCTTCATGATTGCCGTCGGCATCATCTACACTCTTCTCGCGAGCAAGGACCATGAGAATGTGGCGCCGCTACGCATAGAGTCCGAATTGATAGCGACAAAGCTCTCGGAGGACCCGAGCCTTCGTCTGGGCGATAACAACCAGATAGATAATGACCGTCTCAAGGTTCTGCTCGAGCGTGCTCGCACAGACTATGAGGGTCTCAAGGTAGAACTGGGTGTGGAGAACGATTTCTGCATCTTCCTGCGCGATGAGGCCGGCAACCTGACGTATATCTTCGATGACGAAGGCAACGCCTACACAGGCATCGGACCAGGATCTGGCGAACTCAACCTCTCAGGTACGCCCTGCGGTTGTAAGGTGGGCAGCACGCCCCAGAATTGCCACGACTAGGGAATACCAGTCACATCGACATCTGCTTAGTGCCGCCTTGGAGTAGTTCTGAGCCGCTGCGACGCGCGAATGGAATGAGCGCGACAGTGCAGCGGCGAGATCTTCCATAGGTAAATGTCCGCGGCACAGGCACCAAAGAGTTTAATAATCGCGGGAGAGGTCGATGAACCATGCTTACAATCCTTCCATTCATCGCCATCATCTTCATCATCTATATCACATTCTTCATAGGATGGAAGGTTGGCAACGGCGTCCAGGATGAGGTCGTGCCTGCGCGTAAGTATCTTATCTTCGGAATGGATGCATTGCTCGCGATAAGCGTCGGCCTCGCGCTCTACAGTTACGGCCAGATGTGGCTGGCAATCGGCGTGCCAGTGGTGCTCGTCGTTCTGCGCAGATGGCTCGCGATAGCTTATGCGCCAGTGGCGGGCATTGTGGCTGCAGCAGCAACATTATTGCCCGCGGGTACGCAAGCCACAGTCTACACGCTCCTGCTCGTGCTCGCATTCTTGCAAGGTGTGACCACAAAGAAACTCAAGCTCCTGCTGCAGCGGAGCGCATGGATGCCTATGACGGCACTCCCGCTCTATGCAGCACTCACATTCTTTTAGCAACGTTTAAAAAGCACCCCTGAATCTCTTGCGAGTACGTCTGCCCCCGTAGGCTAACGGATAGACCACTAGGTTGCGGTCCTGGAGATCGGGGTTCAATTCCTCGCGGGGGCGTTCTCATTCCTTTCAGTCATTCAAGGTCCCCGCGAGGTCTCGAAGGCAACTGAGATTACCTCGCGGGGGCGTTTTTCTTGACAGGTCTATTTACCACTCTTTTCGTCGCCCTCTTGGTAGTCGCTCTCTTCGTGGTCCTCTTGCGCGGCTCCGGTCCCACGAGGTCATCAAGTTTGTCCAGCACACGGCCTACTTCCCTGCCGTAGCTCTCCACCTCCTTATCGATACGGTCCAATAGTTTTTTCACCTCGTCAAAATAGGAGAAAAATAGGACGGGACTCACCTCCGCTTCCCGGTGACGCGCTTGCCGCTAGAGTTGCGCGTGGATGATCTGCCGGAGCGGGATTTCGATCCGCGGCTCGATTTCTTGCCGATGCCTACCGCGCGCGTCAGCTTCTTTGTGCCACGCTTGATAGCCCTCGCAGTCTTATCCATGGCGCGTCCTATCTTTTTTGTCGCGTCCATAAATTCACCTTCTCTTCCGCATCGCTGCGGCCACTGCTGCAGTCACTGCCGCTCCGATGCCTGCGGCCATGGCTACGGCTTTCTTCGGGTTGTTCCTTATGTATCCTGAGACCTTGCGGTCAGCGTTGTTCAGCGTCTTCTTGGCGCGGTCCATCTGCTTGCGCGTCTGCGCGCGCAGCTTGCGTTCACTTGCCGTCGATCGGGTAGCGGCCTTGTTCACCGCACGTTTCATGCCGCTGCTCACCCTATTCGCTGCGCGGTCGATAGTGGAATCTATCCTTTTCTGCGCACGTCTAACTGTGGTGGTTGATGCTTGTGTTCCCTTGCGAGAGTTCGAGTTACGTGTTGATCTGCTATTTCTCTTTGCCAATCGTATCGCCTCCTTTACTTCTTGATGAGATGGAATGCTATGGCTGCCACGAAGAGTATGACGCTGCCGATTAGGAATGCCGTGGCCCATGAGAGCCCTACTTGCACCATGAAGAGCAGGAATGACACGATAAGAAAAACGGTCGCCGCAGCCATCATCATGGAGAAGTACATGCCGTTCATCAGGCGGGACCTGAGATTGAGCGCATGCTCCTCCAGTTTGGCGAACAGGATGTCGGTCTCCTCCCTGAGCCTGTATGCGGTCGTGGTGAGGAGTGAATCCGCGATTGTGGATGTGCCTGCAGCAACCATCTGCATCGCAGCGCTAGTTCTGGTGCTGGCGCGTGTGCGTTTCTTAGTCATATGGCATCCTACGCTCCGTATGCCTAAATATGTTAGGTGATGAATGGACAAAGAATGCGCACGTTTTCTTCACTTAGGGAAAATAATCTGTGCGTTCACGAGGAAGTCAGTTTTATAAATAGTTCAATGCTACGCCGGCGCGAGGGGAATGAGTTCCCCTGTATCAGGATTCAATGATCCTGCCCCCATAGGCTAACGGATAGACTTCAGGGTTCCGAACCCTGAGACCGGGGTTCAATTCCCCGTGGGGGCGTATTTCGCTTCGCTGCATTCGTGGTCCCCGCGGGGCTCCGAACGCTAGTGAGATTGCCCCGTGGGGGCGTCTTCACTCTTTCTATCTTCACTCTTTCTACTGTACCCTCTTCGCAGCGATTGCATCATCACGGGTCGCCGCCACGAGCGCATTGACTGCTATCGTGTCCTCAATCTCCTCTTTGCGCTGCTGCATGCGCTCGCCGAGCTCGCGCAGTAGCCCCGGAGACATCAATCGCTTCGCCATCGGCAGCATCTGCTTTTCTTCTTCCTCGACGTGGTGCTCTACGAGGTCCTTGAGCACTTTTGCCTTCGCTGAGAATCCTTCTGTCTCGACATCCGAACTGCGCATCTCCCTGAGTAGACGGTCGACTATCGCGTGCTCCTCTTCAGCCTCCTGTCGCAGGATGCGGTGCTCTCTCTTCTTGGCCACGCGGTTGAACTCCGGATAGAATATCTCCTCTTCGATCTGCGAATGGACATCGAGTTGTTCAGTGATCTCCGCGAGGAGTTTGAGGCGCGTCAGCTTGGCCCGTTCTGTGGTCTTATGCAGATCATCGATGAGTCCATTGATACGTTTGTGCTCTTGCTTGAGGAATTTTATCGCGTCCATCCCGCGCAGTTCAATCAGCAAACATATAGACGTTTGGTGCGGTTATCGAGAAACGAGACTGATTGGATTGGGTAAAAAGAAAGAAAATGAAGCATTACTGCTTCTTCTTCTTGACGGCCTTCTTGCGTGCAGGCGCTTTCTTCTTCGTCGTAGTTCTCTTCACTGCCTTCTTGGCTGCTTTCTTCTTTGCCATCTTTTTCTCCTCTCAGGTTCTTGTGAAGCCGCGATGGCCCCGAGATCCAGCCACCACCACACTTAACCCGGTGCTTACGCTTTATAAATTATACGAGAGTGTGCAGGAATAATGGGAAATCGCAGAAGGATATCAAAAAAAAATAATGAGAAGAAGAGGAATTCACTTCTTCTTGTTGAGCGTTTCCTGGCCCGGTTTCCATTCGACAGGGCACAGTCCGCCTGTCTGCAACGCCTCGAGCGTACGCAGCGTCTCATCGATGCTCCTTCCGACGTTCAGGTTGCTGACGACCGCATACTGCAGTATCCCGTCGGGATCGATAATGAATGTCCCGCGGAGCGCTTCGCCCGTGTCCTCGATGAGGATGTCGTACGCGCGCGCGATAGCATGGCTCGTGTCAGCGAGCACAGGGTACTTCACTGTCGGAAGATCGCGTTCGAACCACGCCTTGTGGCTGTGCACGCTGTCGGTGCTCGCGCCGATGACGACGGCGTTGTGCTTCTTGAACTCCGGCTCGAGCTTTGCGAAACCGTTGATTTCAGTCGGGCACACGAATGTGAAGTCGCGCGGATAGAAGAATAGGACGATCCACTTCTTCTTGAAGTCCGATGCGTTCACGCGGGCCACTTGACCGTTCACGTATGCATCTGCGCTGAATACTGGGGCTCTTTCACCTACTTTGATCATAGTATCACCTTAGATTCTGATGCGGACGGCATCTTCGTTGAGGCATGCGCGGCGGCTTTAAATATGCTTCGCTGCGTTCAATCATCGACGACACGCACCGCGATAGCGATGCCGTCCTTATTGTAGAACCTGATATCCCTCGGCCTGTACGGTTCTCCGATGATGGCGTGGATATATCCGAATTTCGAGAACAGGTGCAGATCAGCATCTGATGGACGTTTGCTGCCGCCGGGATGGCTATGGACGGTGCCTACGATGCCAGTCACTGTCGGCATGTTCCACGTGTGGAATGTCGCGCTATCCTCCGAGGCGACGTACGCCTGTAGTTGGATCTCATCGATATACACGATGCCGTGCCGGTTACCGCGGGTTGATGACATGAACGCCAGCATCTCCTTGGGGTGCGCTGAGCCTGCCATGTCGCTGATGTCGTCGAGCACTCCTGCGCTGATGGTGATATCCCGTATGGGGTGCAGTCCGAGCGTGCGTTTGATCCATCGCAGGAGCGCAGATCCTATCCTCTTCGCGAATCCCATGGGCTGAAGACCCGGACATCATATTTAAATAATCTCTGTCGTGCACAACATCATGGGGGAGCGATGTCTCATCGTGCAGGATTTTGACCTGCGTTTGACGCTCGAGAGTGGGCAGTTCTTCAGGTATGAGGAGCATGGAGAAGGCTATCTGCTGCTGACGCAAGGCAAGGCCGTCGTCATCCGGCAAGAAGATGGCGCTCTCTGCTATGGTGGAGCGGACGAGGAGTTCATCAGGCACTTGTTCCAGCTCGTCCCGCAGTACGATGAGCGTATCGCACGGCTGCGTGCCGATCCTGTGCTCTTGCCAGTCGTCGCGATGTATCCTGGCCTGCGCGTGATGCGGCAGGACCTGCACGAGGCGACGCTCGGCTTCATCTGCTCCAGCATGAGTAATATCCCGAAGATCAGGCTGAACCTGAGGCTGATTGCGCAGTCTTGCGGCCGTGTCGTTGGAGGGCATGCGCATCTACCGTTGCCCGGTCAGGAGCTCGATCTCGGAGCAGTCACCGCCGCGAAGACCGGGTACCGCGCGAAGTTCCTCGTCGGGACCAATGCGTTACTCACCGGAGATATGTTGAACGAACTATCTGTCGCTGACTACGATCACAGCCACGAACTCCTCAAATCACTGCCAGGCATCGGACCCAAAGTGGCTGATTGCATTTGCCTCTTCGCGCTCGGACACGGAGAGGCATTCCCTGTGGATGTGCACGTGCTGAGGGCAATGCAGGCGCTTTTCCCTCACGAGCATTTTTCCGATGAACGAAGAGCGCGTGATTTCGCTCAACATCGTTGGGGGAAGGATGCTGGCCTCGCGCAGCAGTTCATCTTCCAATGGGCGAGAGACAATCTCGCAAGAAAGGTGCGCAAAGTAGAGGTAATCGCATGTCTGTGATGCCTGAACCACGGCAACTCGTGCCGCGCCGCACGATGCGGCCGGGACCTGTCGACAACAGGAACATCGGCGAGGCGCTCCGCCGCATCAAGCGCGAGGTGCGGCAGTATGACTTGCCTATCGTGACGCTGGTCGCGAACACAGCAGGCGACCCGTTCAAGGTGCTCATATCGACCATGCTCTCGCTGCGCACCAAGGATCTCGTGACTGCGGCGGCGTCAGAGCGGCTGTTCGCCGTCGCAGATACTCCGCGCGCTATGGCAGCGCTGCCTGTCGAGAGGATGGCGCGTCTCATCTATCCGGTAGGGTTCTACAAGACGAAAGCGCGTTCGATACAGCGAACATGCGAACTCCTGCTCGGCGAGCATGGTGGTGTGGTTCCTCCTGATATGGATGCCCTTCTGCGGCTTCCTGGTGTAGGACGCAAGACCGCGAATCTCGTGCTTACGCTCGGCTACCGCAAGCACGCGATGTGCGTAGATACGCACGTGCACCGGATTAGCAATATCTGGGGCTATGTCAAGACAAAGGATCCGCACGGCACAGAGATGGAATTGCGCGCGAAGTTGCCCAGGAGATACTGGATGTCGTATAACGATTTGCTCGTATCATTCGGGCAGCACCTGTGCGTACCAGTGAGTCCGAAATGCTCAC
The DNA here is from genome assembly GCA_002498125.1 of Candidatus Woesearchaeota archaeon UBA525. GTDB lineage: Archaea > Nanobdellota > Nanobdellia > Woesearchaeales > UBA525 > UBA525. Next base: position 30,443 of record DAGG01000013.1, on the reverse strand, counting down.
AATGTCCGATGTTTGACCTGTGTCCGCGTATCGGAGTTAAGAGGTCAAGATGAGAGGTGACGGATGGTAATGGTTGAATTGAGAAGTGTGGAGGAGTTCGAGGAACTGCTCTCCAGGGAAACGGCCATCGTGTTCAAGCACAGCACGCAGTGCCCGATAAGCGCTGCAGCGCACGCAGAGATGGAGGAACTGGCCGGACGTCGTGATATCTACCTGGTGAAGGTTATTGAGTCGCGGCAAGTGTCTGACGCTATCGAGCGGATCACCGGCATCAGGCACGAGTCGCCGCAGGTAATCGTACTGTGCAAGGGCAAGTCGGTGTGGCACGCGTCGCATCGTGATGTGACTGCCGAGGCGGTTGAGCAAGCATTGGCTTGACCACGATATTTTTATAAAGCCCTTCGCAGCACTCCAGGATAAGGACCCGTACTTTGCGTTCGTAGAGAAGGCAAAGTAGGGGACGCGAAGCGGACCCGTAGCTTAGTGGTAGAGCGCTACCTTCACACGGTAGAGGTCCCCGGTTCAAATCCGGGCGGGTCCATTCTCATAAAATACGAACCGGGCTCCGAACGAAGTGAGAATGGTCAGTTCAAATCTGGCCGGGTCCATCGTTCTATTGAGAATACTTGATTTCCACTGCGTTCGGCTGCGTCGGCCTATATGTCACTAAGTACTGTGTCCTGATGTCTTTCTCCAGTTCAGCGAATATCCTCTGCACCTGCTGGAGCGATTCCATATCTCTCTTGTTCTTCTCCTTCATCCTCTTAATATTCTCCTGAGCGATCTTCTTTCTCTCCTCAGGCGTTGCCTTTTCACTTGGCTTCTGCAGGTAATCATCTGCCACTTGCAGCGTCAAATGGTAATAGTTGCCTCCGCTGACGCGAGCGATCTCCTTGAGCCCTTCGCTGTTTATCTGGACGCGGCTGCCGTCCTGGAAATGGGTCTCGATACCTATAGTATGCACCGTCACCCCTGACTTTGCGAGATACTCCAGCACCTCCTTCTGCGGCACACGGTACTCGTGGAACAAAGGCAGGCCTATTTTCTGTCCGTCTGGGATTGATGGTTCCTGCTTGTCGTCGAGCAATTCGACACCGTCGCTGATGAAGATCACTGCACGCGCTCCCTGTTCGCCCTGGAACTCATACACGAGATCGAGCAGTGTGCGGTATATTGGCGTAATCGAGGATCTCGAGTCACCTAGCGAGAGCAACTTCTCCTGTATCGCCTGCTTGTCATTCGTCCAGGGCATGAATTCCCTGATGTAATCCCCGAAGCCGTAGATGAATGCGGCGTCTGTGGGCTTCATGATATTCTCTATGAATTGCTGAGCTATCGTCTGCCTGAGCATCGTGCCGTGCCGCAGTGAGTTCGACATGTCAAGTGCGATACCGAATGAGAAAGGGATGTCTTTGAGCAGGCGTGCCTCGAGCACCTCGTAATTCTCGCCAGTCTTCCTGTCAACTACCCGGAAATTCTCCTTTTTTACATCCTCTCCTCTCGTGCTGACGAGGCGCTCGGCTGCGTTCACATCTATCGCTTCGCTGAACCTGCCCGGGGGGTTGTTCACGATGATGGTGTCGGAGATAGGTGGGCGGCGGTCTGTCTTGACAGTCGCGTCTAGTACAGTGAACTGGTTGTCGATCCAGATTGAGGTGGCGTATGTCTGCACTTTGTGTGGATTCTGTTTCTCCTTCTGGCCGATGAGTTCCAGGTTTGCTTTTGTATAGCTCTCTGCAAGGCCGTACTGGAATTCGATATTTGTGACGTTCTCGTACGAGGGCAAGTGCACTTGGAGTTGCACAGGTACTTCTCCCTCCACATATTGTCCAGAGAGTGGGGTGATGAAATCGAAGAATGCAGCACGATGTCCTGGGTTGAGCACGGTGCAGTGCTCGTAGATTGGGCTCTGTCGCCCATCGTAGCCGACAGCGCACAGCCTGCGAGGGTTGGGGATTGGCCCGATGAATATTTCACGATGGAAAGGGCTATTCCTGCTACGTGAGTTGTGCTTCATCTCATCGAGGAAAAAGCTGACACTCTTCACGTTCGGGTCCTCTGTGTTGACAGTGAGATTGACGGTTCCAGTCATCTTCTCACGCGGCGCTTCGAATGAGAACTTCGGCAAGCTATCTTCCAATGTCTGCGCTCCGACCACTGTGGCCGAGGTCAAGAGTGCCGCCGCTAGATGTGAAAAACGAACCATTATTCAGAAGACTATCAGTTCTTTTTTATAGCTATCCCCTCAATCCTGCACATCTACGCTAGAAAATTCACAGGACTGGGCAGCTTATAAGCGGGAGAATCCGACGATGAACGCGGCGCCCTTTATCTTCTCGCTGCTCGTGTGCTCCAATCCTTGCGTGAGCGTCTCGACGAGTTGCAGTTTCGTGCTGCCTGTGCGCTCTGCGATGGAGGCGCTGTGCTCCTCGGCGGCACTGCGCAGCATGCTATCGGCGCTCGTAATCTCCACGCCGATGCGGTCGCTCTTCACAAGGCCGGCCGTTTTGCGCAGCTGCTGGATGCGCCTGATGATCTCGCGGGCATACCCTTCGCGTTCGAGCTCCGGCGTCCTCGTAGTGTCGAGGTAAGCGCGCAACACATTGCCTTCGCCAGGCTGGTACTTATCCGGTGCCTGCCGCTTGATATCGAGATGCTCCTCCTTGATGGTCCTCTGGTCGAGCATGATATGGCTCTTGCGTTCGCGCAACATCTGGGTGATATCCTCCTGGCTGCGTGCGATCAATGCCATGACCTCCTGCGTCTCCTTCCCGAACGCCTTGCCGATGGTCTTCGTGTTCGGCTCTATCACATATTCGACCTCGACTGGTTCGAACGAGATGTCCTTCACGTTCGTCTGCACCTTCACGAGCGTCTCCATGCGTCGGATCGCCTCCGCTTGCACAGGTGTGCAGTCGACGCGAACCTGCGAGGCAGGCCAGCGCACGCCCAGCTGCGCCTTGTCGCGTGCGGCGAGGATCGCGCCGATGAGGTCTTTGGCGATGATGAAATCCTTCTCGAGCTGCTCATCGATGAGCTCTCCGTCAGATGTCGGCCACTGCCGCAGGTGAATTGATTCCTCTTTGCAGATCTCAGGGAAAGCTGCCTTGAGGTCTTGGTACATCGCTTCTGCGAAGTACGGCGCGATGGGCGCGAAGAGCGTCATGGCATCGAGCATGCTGTGCGCGAGCGCGCTCACAACTGTTTCTTTCTCCTCATCAGTGCCCGCGGTCGCCTTGTCGCGCACAAGCTGAATGTAGGTGCGGCTCATGTCCAGGAGGAACTCCTCTACGATGACCGGCGTCTCATTGAGGCGGTACTCGTCGAACGCCTCTGTCATCCCTTTGATGGCAGTATTCAGTCTGGAGAGGAGGTAGCGCTCCTCAAGACCGAGCTCGAGGGAACTGATGGGCTTCGGCTTTATGTCGCCGAGCGCTGCGAGCTCGAGCAGGTAGTTGTGCATGTTCCAGTAGACGAGCATATTCTTGAACTTTGCATCCGTGTCATCGAAGTTGTAGTTCATGTCGAATCCAGGATTCGCGGCGCCTATCATGTAGTAGCGGGTCGTGTCGACCCCGTATTTGCTGATGATCTCCTCAGGCAGGATGTAGTTGCCCAATGACTTGCTCATCTTGCGGCCTTGCGAGTCGTTGATGAAGCCGTGCATGTACACCGCCTTGAACGCCGGCTTGTCGAATGCTATCATGCTCGCGATGTGCAGCAGGTTGAACCATCCGCGGATCTGGTCCTTGCCTTCGAGGATAAATGCGGCAGGGTACCACTCCTTGAGCAGGTCGGGGCGGCCCGGATAGAAGAGGCAGTTCCAGCTGGTCGTGCCGGCATCCACCCATACGTCGAGGACGTCAGGGATGCGGCGGTACTCGTGCATCTTGCCGTCTTTGCCTTTGCGTTTGAATGTGATTTTGTCCACTGTCGGGATGTGCAGGTCTTCAGGCTCCTTGTCTAGGCCGGCGAGCTCAGCGAGCTCCTTGGCGCTGCCGACGACGATATACTCCTTAGGATCATCAGTACTACGCCAGACGGGTATGGGTGTGCCCCAGAAACGTTGCTTGCTGATGCTGTTGTCGCGCAGGTTCTCGAGCCAGCTGTTGAAGGCATTGTACGCGGCTTCCGGTCGCCATGCTATCTTGTTGTTCTCTTCGATGAGCCTGTCCTTGATGTCCTCGACCTTGAGGAACCATTGCTTTGTCGTGCGGAACACGACTGGCTGCCGGCTGCGCTCGCCATGCGGGTACTCGTGGCTGTATTTGTGCGTGTGCAGCAGAGCGCCCTCCTCATCGATGAGCCTGATGAACTCGTCATCGTCTGTCTTGGCGATGAGGCCGTTGAACGGGGCGAGATCGCGCAGGACTCCCTGCTCATCGAGCGTGTTGAATGGTTTGATGCCATTGCGATGGCCGACCTCGTAATCCTCAGGACCGCAGCCTGGTGCGCAGTGGACGAGACCTGTTCCTGTGCTCGTATCGACGTACTCAGTGCTCATGAGGACTGTGTGGACCTTTGGCATGCGGCTCTTGAGCTCGGCATAGATCGGCGCCTTGCTTGCGAAGGGGTGCTCGTATTCGAGACCTGCGATGTCGCTTCCTTTGAGCTCTTTGATGATTTCGTAGCCAGTCCCCATTTTATCGACGATGAACTCATCCATGAGGTCTTTCGCGAGAATCCATATCTGTTGCTTGCCGTCATGCAAAACCTTTGCCTTGACATAGGTGACGTCAGGGTTGGCCATGATTGCGAGGTTGAACGGTATGGTCCACGGCGTGGTGGTCCAGATGATGAGGTATGTATCCGCCTCGTCCTTGACTCTCATCTTCACGTAGATGGCGGTGTCGGTGATGGTCTTGTACTCGAGCTCATGCTTGGCGAGCGCAGTCGCGTTTGTCGGGTCCCAGGTCATGGTGCGCTCGCCCTCGTACAGGCGTCCTTTCTCATGCGCCGTTTTCACGAACCACCATTCTCCTTCGATGAACTCCTTCGTGATCGGCTGATAGGCGTTGTCGAAGTCCATCCACACGCCGAGGCTCTTGAAGACCTTGTTCATCTCCAGCATATTACGGATGCAGACTTTGCGGCACTCATCGATGAACTTCTCGACGCCATACGCCTCTATCTGTTCGCGGCCATGGATGCCGAGCTCCTTTTCTGTGGCGTGCTCTGTCGGTAGGCCGTGCATGTCGTAGCCTGCGCGATCCCAGACATTGAAGCCGCTCATGCGCTTGTAGCGCAGCACCACATCTTTGAGCGCGTGGTTCCAGGTATGGCCTATATGAGCTTTCCCGCTCGTGTACGGAGGACCGTCCAGGAAGTAGAACTTCTTATGGTCAGGCGTCTGGTTGCCCTCCTTCGCCTTCTCATAGATGCGATTCTGCTCCCAAAACTCCCGCGTACTGGATTCCACTGACTTGAAGTCATACGGTCCTGGCATTCGTCCAGGACCCGAGAAAGCGTTTAAATAGTTTGCCCACCGGGAACAGGCCATGAAGGAGCGAAGCCACGAGTGCCCGGTATGCGGATTCAAGCTCAAAGGTGATAGGTTTGCAGGATACAGCTGCCTGCGATGCCATTCTCACTACAGCGCACGCTTCATCGCGCACCTGCGCAGGCAGCACTTCAAAGGGCTCATCGCGCAGCACTTCACGCCGGTCGAGCCTCGTACGCCTGTCGTCGAAGAGTCGGAGGAGTTCCTCATCCCGCAGGAGACTGTGCGGCAGGCGATTGAGGAGGCGAAGGAAGCCGCAGGACGAACAGTCCAGCATCTCGAGGATATACTGGATGCGACATCAGCGGCCCAGGAGAGCATCGACGAGGTTGAGCTCGCCACCGACACCATGCCTGTGGTCGGCAGGATCACAGGATTCATTCCGTCTCGTGCACCGTCTGCAAAACCCGCTCTTCGAACTCTTCAGACGCGCAAGCGGCGTGCTGTGCCGCGAAAGATTGTCCGTAAGGCCGCGTCTAAATCTTCGCGCAGAGCTGTGACCAAACGCTCCCGACGATGATTTTTTATACCCCGCCTATTCTTCGCGTTGCATGGAAATCATGCAGCCCAAAGGCGTCCGCGACTTTCCTCCGCAGGAGAAGATACTGAGGGATCGCGTCGTGGTCGTCATCAGGGACCACTTCGAGCGCTACGGCTTCAATCCGCTAGAGACCCCGATCATCGAACGCTATGAGACGCTCTCCGCGAAGTACGCCGGAGGCGCAGAGATACTCAAAGAGACGTTTATGTTCACCGACCAAGGCGAGCGCGAGCTCGGCCTGCGCTACGATCTCACTGTGCCTCTCGCGCGATTCGTAGCGATGAATCCGAACGTGAAGTTGCCGTTCAAGCGCTATGAGATAGGCAGGGCGTACCGTGATGGGCCAATCAAGCTCGGCCGCTATCGCGAGTTCTACCAGTGCGACGGCGACATCGTCGGGGTGAACTCGGCTGCTGCTGACGCGCAGTGCATCCAGCTCGTGCTCTCAGTCTTCAAGGATATCGGCATGACGGTGCATACCGACGTGAACAGCGTCGCGCTCCTCAAGCTCATGCTTGCTCACGATGGCGTGCCCGCGGACAAGCTCCCGCAGGCCATGCTCGTCATCGACAAGCTCAAGAAGATAGGTGAGGAGGGCGTCATGGCAGAGCTCGAGGCTGCCGGGATTCCTGGCGCTGGAGTCGGGCGCATCATCGCCATCGCGCAGCTCGGCACGAATGAGGAGAAGGTCTCCGCCATCAAGGATGCGTACGGCACAGTTCCCGAGCTCGAGCGCATTGAGAGCATCCTCTCCCTCGTGCCTGACAAGCGGCTCGTCTTTGATCCCGCCCTTTCGCGCGGCCTCTCATACTATACCGGCGTTGTCTTCGAGACATACCTTGATGATGGCTCTATCACAAGCAGTATCAGCGCCGGCGGCCGGTACGACCGCATGATTGGCGAGTTCATCGGCAGACCTGATGACTTCCCCGCAGTCGGCGTGAGCTTTGGCCTCGAGCCTATCACCGAGGCGCTCAAGATGCTCCAGAAGGAGCAGCCCAAGACCGTCGTCCATGTGTACATCATCCCCATCAAGACGCCGCTTGAGAGCAACCAGGTATGCCAGGAGCTGCGGGACTGCGGAATCAACGCCGATGTCGACATAATGGAACGCGGCATCAGCAAGAACCTCGATTATGCCAATGCGATGGGCATCCCTTACGTCGTGTTCGTCGGCAAGAAGGAGCTCGATCAGGGCATGTACAAGCTCAAGGACATGCGTAGTGGCGAGGAGTCGCTCCTGCCAAAATCCGACCTTATCGGGAAGCTGAGGGCTGCATGAACCTGGGCGATTTCGTCCTGGTGATACGGGAGTCGTTGCTCTTCAAGGGGACGGTTGTGACCGGCATGCTTGTCTTCATCGCGTTCTGCACAATTCTTGTGCTGCTCGGCATCACCATGCTCTTGCGGCAGTTCTTCAAGCGCCACCCACTCGTGGACCGGGCGCACAGGATGCTCATCTACTTGCTCACCATGACTGGTGTGCTCGCGCTCTTCATCGGAGGCATCATCGGTATCATGCTGCCGGTCATCCCTGGCGTCGTGCTCATCGTCATCGGGCTGCTCGTCATGCGCAGGTATCACCGATGGAAATGGTTTGATGCGCAGTTCGCCAAGCACCGACGCAAGCTACGCAAGACCGCGCTGTACAAAAGGTTCCATCTCTGGAGGCTCGAGCATCGTCGACGTAAGAGGGTGAGACTACAGGAAAAGCTTAATAAATTGCGCGAGCGACCTCGTCGGTAGGTGAAACATGGAAGAACTGACTGCTGCTGAGTTCAATAACGCGATCGCCAAGGGCAACGCTGTCATAGATTTCTGGGCGCCATGGTGCGGTCCTTGCCAGATGATGGCTCCTGCTTTTGAAGCGGCTGCCAAGGGCGCTGCTGGAGTGAAGTTCGCCAAGGTGAACGTCGATGAGAACCCTGAGGTCGCGCAGCAGTACGGCGTCCGCGGCATACCGACAGTCGTCTTCTTCAAGGACGGCAAGGAAGTCAACCGCTTTGTCGGCGCGCTCGGCAAGCCCCAGATCGACGCCAAGGTCAAAGAGACGTTCGGCTGAAGCTTCTTTATTGCTGTTTTTGAACTAGTTCTGCTGAACTCAATGCGCACGGGATATGTATTCTACGCTGCGAGAGAAAGTGAAACTTTCCCTGCACGCGAATTCTTTGAATTCGCCGTGCCTTGCGATAAGACAAAGGATGCGAGTGCGGCGAGGCGTGCCGAAGCCGCTGTGCGAGCATCCGTCTATGTGCCGCAGCGGTACTTCCGCGCAGCGCAAAGAAATAAATAGTCGACGGAGGAAGTGCAGTCCATGATCACCTGGGACCTTGATCCTGTCGCGTTCTCGCTCGGACCGCTCGAGGTCCGATGGTACGGTCTCGTCTACGCCGCAGGGTTCTTCCTTGGCTACTATGTGCTCAAGCTCGCAGCAGAGCGTGGCCTCCTGCCAGGGATGACAAAAAAGCTCGCCGAGGACTACATCTTCCAGCTCATGCTCGGGAGCATCATCGGCGCACGGCTTTTCTATGTCATCTTCTATAATCCCGCATACTACCTGACGCATCTCATCGATATCCTTGCGGTGTGGAAGGGAGGGTTGAGCATCCACGGCGGTCTCATCGGCGCTGCGATTGTGACGTGGTACTTCTGCCGCAAGCACGAGATAGGATTCTACCGCCTCGCAGACATTCTCATCGTGCCACTCGCGCTCGTCCTGGTCTTCGGCAGGCTTGCCAACTACGTGAACGGCGAGCTCTGGGGACGGGTGACTGAAGTGTCCTGGTGCGTCGAGTTCCCGCATGCCGACGGCTGCCGCCACCCATCGCAGATATACGAGGCACTGTACTCCTACGTGATATTCATCATCCTGCTTGTCATGGAGCAGAGCAAACGCTTCGCAGAGGGAGTTGTGTTCTGGAGCTTCATCCTCCTCTACGGCACGTTCCGCTTCATCGTCACGTTCTTCCGCGAGTTCGACCCGACAGATCCCGCGCTCCTGGGATTGAGCCTCGGCCAGTGGTTCAGCCTCGTGATGGTCGGCATCGCGATATGGTGGTTCACCACTCGCGGGAAGCATCGCCTGACGAGAAAGGCATAAATACCCTCTGCGCCGGTTTGAGTGTGTGGCAAAGCCTATCGTCATCGTCAACTTCAAGACATACCCTCAGGCGACAGGTGAAAGGGCGGTGGCACTGGCGAAGATATGCCAGACTCTCGGCCGCAAGCACAAGGTCGATATCCGCATCGCAGTGCAGACCACAGACATATCTGCCGTCGCCAAGGCGGTATCTATCCCTGTCTATGCGCAGCACGCTGATTTCGCCATGCCGGGCAAGAGCACGGGTTGGGTGACTGCACACGCGCTCAAGAAAGCAGGAGCTAAGGGGACGCTGCTCAACCATGCAGAGCACAGGATCAGCATACAGGGCATCCGTGGCATCATCCCACACCTGCGCAAGAGCAGGCTTGACGTCATCGCTATCGCCGCAGATGTGCGGCAGCTGCAAGAGTTCGAGCGTCACGTGGACGCAGACCTGTTCTGCATCGAGCCGCCAGAACTCATTGGCGGTGACGTGTCTGTGGCCATGGCACGCCCCGGCGTCATCGGCGACGCTGTCCGAGCGTCATCCAGACCTCTTCTCGTTGGCGCTGGTATCAAGAACAGGACAGATCTCACCATCGCGCTCAGTCTCGGTGCAGCCGGCGTGCTGCTCTCCTCACATATCGTGCTGGCTCACGACCAGCGTGGGGCGCTCGAGCGCCTCATTGCACCGCGACGGTGAAGAATCTCGCTGAGTCATAGACTTCCGCACCGTCCATGACCTTCACGATGAAGGTGTAGGTCCCTTGCGGTACGTTCTTGCCTGGAACGACGATAATCTTGGCAATGGCTTCTTGACCTCCTTCGATAGTGAGGTCTGTGAACAACACTTTACTCCATTGGGTTGCTCCAGTGCCGAATGTCACGTCAGCGTCGTTCTCATCTTTCCCTTTGATGTCTATGGTGAACGTCTTGGTATCAAGCGCGTTCTTCACAGCGAGACCGAACGTGACCGCCTCTCCTGCGACTACTTTCTGGTTCGAGGGCACTGTCGCCACGAGCTGGCCTTCAGTGAGGCGCTCTCGCAGCTCATCAAGGTGGCGTGTCGGGAGATCGGCATTCAGGTCTTCGCTCGCCATCATAATCTTCGCGAGAAGGGCGATGCCTCCGCCCACCACAAGGACGCCGAGTATCATCACGACGAGCGTGCTGATGGCTAGCTCGAATCCCTTAGAATTAGGAGGAAAGAAAGGAATCATGGGTGCTTGACGTAGTTGAACTCCTTCATGAGGATCCACACGAAGAGCAACATGATGATTGCCCCGCCTGCAAGGATGCTCAGCCCGAACCAGAAGCTTTCCGATAGGCTGATGATCTTGTACAGGCCGTACGCCATGATGATGACTCCGAGCCACAAGAACTTGTCCATGACAAGCTTCATAATCTCGAACTCCTCCTGCCGTGTTATCGTGCGTTTCATCATTGCACCTCGATTGTGACTTGGACCGGACCGAGTGACGGATCGGACGCAAGTGCGCTATCCTTCTCGACCTTGATGCCGCAGATATAGGTTCCTATGTCTGCAGTAGTGGTCGTGGTCGCATCGATGGTGATTGGGATGAGGCCTGACTTGCTGCGGTCGAGATCGAATTTGAGGGTCTGAATCTTTATCTTGCTGTTGGCGGCACTCACTGTGGTGCCTGCAGGGGTAAGACATTCATCTATCTTGATTTTGGCATCAACAAGCTTAGCGGCTTCGTTGTTGAAAACACACACCTCTACTCCTGCTTCTTTAGTCCCTTGCTGAAGCTTATATGTCGTGGGTAAGAACGGTGTCTGCGCATTTGCATTGCAGCTCTTCAGTGATCCAAGCTGCCCTTCGAGCGGCGTAGCCGCTTGGCCGAAGAAGTTCTTGATGAACGCTATGCCGAGTCCCAGGAGGACAATGGCTATTACCAGGATGATGATTGCTTCGATGCTGAGCTGCATTGAGCCTTTACGAGATTTCAAGCTTGCCACCTCACTCCTGCTCACCCGGAGATGAGGCTATTTAAATGTTGTCGTCCAGCGCCCTGAGGAGAGAAGTGACGTCGGGGTGGTAGTTGGTGTTCAGGTGGTACCACTCCTGCACCATTGCTGCGTTCTCACTCATCGCTTCGTGCACATCCCCTTGCGTGCTCACGAATTCAGGCGCTTCACTGTCTGCTATGAGCGCAGGGGTTGTCCATATCTTGTACTTGCGTCGTGCTGTCGCAGCTGTCGCGAGTACGCAATTAGATGCGTAGATGCCGCTGATGATGAGATGTCGGATGCCGTGCCTCTCCACCGCCCTCTCTAATCGTGGGTTGGTGAATGCGTCACGACGCTTCTTGAGGTATGGCTCGTGCCGTGGTGCGCGCATGGCTGCCGCCGCAATCCTGGTATCGATCGGGATGTCAACGTCCATCCTGATGGTGAAGATGGGGACGTCTCTTTGCCTGCACAAGTCGAGTAACGCGAGCTGCTGGGCTACGAGGTCATCGAGCTTGCTCGGTTCTATGCTCCGCATGTAGTTCTGCTGCATGTCGATGATCATGAGTGCGGTGTTGCGCATGCGTTTACTGATACAACGAGGAATATAAATGTTACTACTAATTAGTTGTTAATTACTGCCGAGAAGCTTTAAATACTGTCGAGGGCAAGGATGTAACCATGGATAACGCACTGCTCATGCTTCTCGGAATTGTCGCCGTCGTCGGTATCGTCGGCGTGCTCACCGTCGTGGAACTCCCTTCGTACGAGCCGCTCGGTGCGCCGACTGGCCGTGTGATCGAGGAGTTTGCTGCGCCTGCAGAGGACTGCTCTGCCTGTAGCGGCGAACCGGTGTGTGCTGGCGCCGGGAACAAGGCTTCGAACTATCCTTCTGCTTGCGATGCTCGCTGCTCCGGAGCGCACATTCTCTACGAGGGTTATTGTGAACAGATTCCTCAGGCAGCGAGCAAAAGGTAATCTGAACCTACTGGACAGTGAATACATTTAGGAAAGTTTTATATAGTCGTTTTACCGGTAGGAGTGTACGAACGGCCCAGGGAAAGGTTTAAATAACCCTTTTCCCGGGGAAGTAAGAGACCGCTCGAAATAGGTACCAGACGCTCGAATTGCTCTGGGGGCCTGACGGTTTATGGGGGTTGACCGTTCACCAACAACTTCCCACTATGCGCTTTCGCGCCGGGGGTATTCATATGCAGATTACTAAAACTAAGGAGACGCAGGACGACACCACCATGGTAGTCAGCGAGCTCGTGGGCCCGCATGCCATGCCAATTATCGAATTCCTCAAGGGGAAGGAGAAGATCTCTGAGTTCATCGTCGCAGAGGAGCTCGGCATGGAGATCAACGAGACGCGCAACATCCTCTACAAGCTGCTCGAGCACAACATCGTCAGCTTCCTGCGCAAGAAGGA
>DAGG01000013.1:0-17841 GCA_002498125.1 Candidatus Woesearchaeota archaeon UBA525 | reverse complement strand
CAGCTCAAGCACAAGATCCTCGTCGCCAAACTCGACCGCCTCAGGGAACGCCTGAAGGCAGAGGAGGGCGGCCAGTACTACATCTGCAAGTATGCGTGCAGCCGCATGACGTTCGAGAACGCGATTGAGCAGAACTTCAAGTGCGCAGAGTGCGGCACTATCATGCAGGAGCAGGACAACTCCCGCACCAAGGAGTTCCTCACTGAGCGCATCGTAGAGCTCGAGCACCAGGTCAAGGCGGCAACGCTCACGCGCAAGGTCGCGATGGAGGCCGAGCCCAAGGCAGTCAAGGCCAAGGCACCTAAGAAGGCTGTCAAGGCGAAGGTCAAGATAGCAGTTAAGGTCCCTGCCAAGAAGCGCAAGTAGTTTTTTTTCAAAAGGATTATTTTTCTTTGCTTTCCATTAGTTTTTTATTCCAGTCCATGGCTCCGCCCTACGGGTATGGTGGTGCTGCGGGCAGTCGAGGAGGGGATATATTCTTTCGATAGCTTCATCCCTTTTCAAGGCCATCCGTTTGTCATCGTCCACCCGTACTTCGACTGGTATGCGCAAGCCCACAGGCCCACTACGTGGCCAAGGCACCGCGGCTACTATGGGCGGATTGAGAATCTCATCGCGGGGCATGACGGGCCTCTCGTCACGCTCGAGGAGAGTTCCAGGCTGGAGCAGACTGCGCAGCGGTATGCTAATCTCGGCCGGAGGCGTGGCAGCTTCTTCATAGAGACATTGCCTGAGGATCCCGAGCCAGCGCACGTGCGGTGGAGCGATATCGCACAGTTCCTGCAGCGCTTCAAGACGCGTCCGGTCCGGCTTGCAGGTAGCTACCTTGGAGAGTGGAAATCCCAGAGCATCAGCGGTTGCGTCGCCGGTGCATACCATAATCTCGTCCAGAAGGGAATCTACGTCGAGATAGATTTCTCCAAAACCAGAGCATAGTTTTTTGAAGCGCGGAAGTTTTTCAGCACTGTGGAGCCGTACGAAGTGACCTCTGACTTGGTGCTGCTGGAGAACGCCGTCTACTTGCCCACAGTGGATACTGTCATCATCTCAGACCTCCAGCTCGGGCACGAGCAGCAGCTGCGGGACCTCGGTAGCAACATCCTCTACGAGCAGGGCCTACAGATGATCGGCCTCCTTGAGACTCTTATCGACCAGGTCAAGGCGAAGCGCCTCGTCATCAACGGCGACCTCAAGCACGAGTTCGGCCACATCAGCGCTCAGGAGCGCCATGATATCATCAGACTGCTCAAGGCGTTCAAGGACAAGGTCGAAGTCGTGGTGGTGCGGGGGAACCACGACACCTTGACTGAAGTCCTCACGAAGGAGGTCGGTGTGGAGATGTCGGATTCGTGGAGCGACGGCGGCTTCTACGCCGTGCATGGTCACGACCTTCCTGATGAGGAGGATCCTGTTTACAAGGAGGCGCACACCGTGGTCATCGGTCACGTGCACCCTGCGGTCCGCATCGATGACGGCGTCCGCGCCGAGAGGTACAAGTGCTTCCTCATCGGTCAGTATGGCAAGAAGAGATTGGTTGTCCTGCCGAGCTTCTCCACTATCGTGGAGGGGAGCGATATCCTGAAGGTGGCGAGTAATTCGCCGTTCCTTCAGGGTGCGAGGAATTCGCCGGGGCGAATTCCTGCACAGGGGTTCCGAGGAACCCCTCGTGATTCCAGCAACGTCTACGTCCTTGCCGACGAGATCCGCGCCTTTGGTAAGGTGTCGGAGCTTCGACGTGTGCTGGGTAAGCTGTGAACCCTGAAAGCTTTGACTTTCTGGGCGGCCCTCGCGGGCGATTCTTACGTCTTGTGCTGTCACTTCTTGTAGGCGTGCGCCTGGTTGGCGCATGCTATGAGGGTTGAGGTAATGTGCTGGTGTCGTCAGTCACGAGCGGGGGGATGTCTTCAAGCCTGCAACCGTCACACGGGACGCCGACTTCAGCTTCGTCTCCGCGTTGCGGGTGAAAGCATACCTGGTGGTAGCAATAGCTGCATGAGCAGTTTTCCATGGTGGTTCCTCGATGGCTAGGAGTGCTTTGGAGGGGTGATTCTCTTCACACTATTCCTGTTTGGTAATGTGTATACTGGGATAGTAATATTTAAATGTTTCGGAAGTGTGTTCTGTTTCCTTTCACAGGCCATATCGGTCATAGAATGCCTCTCCGGCAGATTTAATCAGATATGTATTTAACCCAGAAACGTCCTCCGGGATTCTATGCCAGGGGTGGCGCGGGGCAAGTATGAACGTTCTCTCAATAGCCCTCACAGTCTCATCCAGACGGCAAAGTGCGTCCAGCAGCACTTCCATAGCGTCTATGATAGCGCAATCGACAAGGTGGTACGCTCACTGACGCCTTCCAGGTATGGCTCGGGCGCAAGCAACCGTGAACATGATCGGCTCATCGCCGATGTCATCGATCGCATCAGGGGAAGTGGCGACTACTGCTTCATCATGAGCAACCAGACCTACTTCGGCTGCTGTGATGACAGCAAGATTCGCAATGGAGAGCTCGATGTCTTCGGTATCGGGTATGAAGACGTTGATCCGTTCTTCTCCTACTTTGAGATAAAGAGTGGGCATAATCCTACGAGTGTCCGCAAAGCGTCTGAACAGTTCAGCCGGTGGAGGAGCTACATGCACGCAACACATCGTGTGCCGGACGAGAATCTCGATACTGTCCTTATCACGCCGGTAACTCTCAATTTAGAACTGCCAAGGCATTGAGGCAAAAAGTCTATAACTTCTGATGCATTCCTCCTGCTGATGGAACAGGATGTGATTGCGCAGAGCAAGCTTGAGCACAGTGCGAATTTCCAGATGCTTGTAGATGCCGGAATCATCAAGAAGCGAATAATCGGTCACTCTTACGGCGAGAAATGTCTCTCGGAATTCGAGATGCGATCAGTGCTACGGGCTGCTTTCGGCAGGAAAGCGAGATTGGCGGAATTCTACAATATCACGTGCGCACCGCAACGTTCATTCTTCGGCCCTCTCGGCTACGGCATTATCGAATCAGTGGATCCGCAGACGGGAGGGAGAATATACGAGTTCAGACCGCTCTTCTATTGAGAAGAGTCACTTCTTCACAGAAAGCTTCGACTTCGCTGCCTTGGGAGAAACAATTGCGGAATTCCCTGTCGGGTCCTCGATGATGAGCTGCGCCTTCTCCTGGCCCCACATGATGCGTGTGAGCTTCTTGAGCTGATTCTTCGCCTTTGTCTTCATCTCATCCTCATCGGCGTCCGCAGAATCGCGCAGATGCTCAATCTGGCGCTTGATGCGGTTGAAGATTCCCTCGACATTTGTGATGTAGCCCTGGGCGGTCTCGCCCGGCTCAATGGAACCGATGTAGGGTATCTTGACTGTTGCCTCGCTGCTCTTGATGACGCGGATCTTCATGTCCGCCTCCTCGCTGATGTCGAGCGTGTACTTCACCGGGTCGCCACTGCCTTCAATCTCGATATCGCCCTTGTGGTACTTGCAGTTCGAACAGTCCATGCTGAAGATGTGCGCCATGCCGAAGAACGGTACGTCACGCGTGGTCTCTGTAAGCGTGAGCGTCTTCTCGTTGCAGAATACGCAGAGTTCTCCCTCTATCACGTCCATGTTGAATTCATCGTCGTGCTTCACTGGATTCTCGCTCATGCGGGCTTGCAGAGCGAGGAGGCTTTTAAAGGTTTCTCACCGCCATGCGGGGTTCTCGATGCTGCAGAATTCTTTTCAATCTCTTACAGGATTCCTGCGTGGCTTACCTTCGGTTATTCTTAGAGAGAGCCTCGCATCTCTAATATGAGGGGCTCGTGCTCGCAGGGATGGGTCTTGCAGAACCTATGCGCAGTCTCCCGAGTGCGTGCTACGTAGCTCTGGAGGTGGGCGTCGAAATCTCTCCTTTCGTCATCATTCAGCTCTTCATAGCGGGAGATGAACCCTCTCTCATCGATACGTCGCTGCGGGAAGTTTGCAGGGAGCGAGAAGCTGTAATGAGGGTGGACGCGTATGGACCCGTCGGGGCAGGGCTGCGCGAAAGTGTCGACGAGGTTCTCCAGATTGCCGCGATCCATGATGTTGAACTCTGACGGGCCGGGTTGTACCACGTTGATGAATGCAGTGTAGCTGTCCTGGATTTCCTTGAGGATGTAATGCACATCAGTGATCTTGTCAGGATTGTACGTGTCGGCCATATACGCAGGGTTGCTGCAGTGGTTAAATATTTTCTCGCCGCCATCTGCTTGTCTTTGTGCTGCGCGTTCACACACTCGCGAGGAATTCACAATGAATTCCTGCGCACGGATTCTGATGAATCCGTCGCGTCCCTCGTGCATCTACGAAAATCGGGTTGCATAAATCACCCGATTTTCTGGTCTCATCGCAAGGCAGCGTTATCTTTTGAGAAAGATGTTGTCCTGAAGAATATGTAGAAAAAGTAGGAAGAAAAACAGGAGGCGAATGTGTCGTTGCTGTGTTGTGCTTACTGTGCTTCGACTTCTGTCTCTGTGCCTGGCGCGCGGTAGATCTTCGCGAAGTTCGGCGTGATGACGATGTAGTCCTCGCCGAAGCCCGCGATGTCGCCCTCGATGGCGTCGCACGTCTTCTTGAGTTTGTTGATCGCACGCTTGAGCTCGACAAGGTCCTTGTCCTTGAGCGGCCTGATGTTCACGAGGCAGATGGTGTAGCCCTCGCGCAGCGAATCGAGTATAGGCTTGATGTCTGCGAAGTCATCGAGGTTGAATGGCCTTACGATGATCTTTGAATTGCCGGCGTTCGGCGCGTCGGTATTGAGTTCAACATACTCATCTTCCGACTCGACATTGTCGTCCTCGTCATATGCCGTCTTGCGGAAGCGCTTGAACTCGAAAAACTTCACCATGTGATCCCTCCTAGGTTATCGCGACTGTCGAAAACATCCAGGAGTACGTATATAAAGTTTTCTGTCACCCTTTTTGAGGGGAAACGCGGCGTCTAGACGGTGTAGGAGCGGCTTTTGGCTCCTCCAAGTGCACCTTTAAAAGGCATGTGTCGTTCCTTCCGGCATGCCTTTGCCGATATATATAGCCGCGGGAACTGCTGCGGTTCCTGCTGTCCCGGGAGCGACCGTGTGCATCAGGACGTACGGCTGCAGTCATAATGTGAGCGACAGCGAGCACATGGCAGGCATCCTGGCGGCGCAAGGCTACACGCTCACTGATAACCCTGAGGATGCAGACCTCTTGCTTGTGAACAGCTGCTCTGTGAAGGGACCGAGCCAGGAGTCGCTCTTCAGCACAGTACGCAAGCACAAGGGGCAGCGCCATGTCGTCGTCGCCGGGTGCGTGCCGCAGGCAGACCCCAATAACCGCGAGTTGGAAGGCATCAGTGTGCTTGGCGTGCAGGGGATTGGCAGCGTGGCCGACGCTGTTGCCCGCACATTGACAGGTGAGACTGTCCAGATGCTCGGCAAGGAGGTGGTGCCTGCACTCGATCTGCCAAAGCGGAGACGTAATAGGTTCGTCGAGATCATTCCCATCAACCTCGGTTGCCTCGGCTCGTGCACCTACTGCAAGACGCAGCACGCGCGCGGCAGACTGCGCAGCTATGCTCCGCAGGATATCGTCGCCCGTGCACAGCGCGCGATAGCAGAAGGAGTCACTGAACTCTGGCTCACGAGCGAAGACAGTGGTGCCTACGGTCGCGACATCGGCACAGATCTCCCAACATTGCTCGAGATGGTAGTGCGGGTGCTGCCGCAGGACGTCATGCTCCGTCTCGGTATGGCGAACCCGCCGTACATCCTCGAGCACCTCGACCGCATCGCTGCGATACTCAATCATCCTAACGTCTACTCGTTCCTGCACGTCCCGGTGCAGTCGGGAAGCGATGCCGTGCTCGCGGCGATGCGTCGAGAGTACACTGTCGAAGAGTTTGAGCGCGTGGTCGCGCATATGCGCAAGCAGGTGCCTGGTATCACGCTTGCCACAGACGTCATCTGCGGGTTCCCGACTGAGACAGAGGACGATTTCAAGCAAACACTCGATCTTGTTTCGCGCAACAGCTTCCCTGTCGTCAACATCTCGCAGTTCTACCCGCGGCCCGGCACTGCCGCGGCGCGCATGAAGCTCCTGCCGACGCAGGAGGTGAAGCGCCGCAGCACAGCGCTCACGCGCATCTTTAAGGAGCAGCGACCGTACGACTCGCTCGTCGGCACGCGCCAGCGCGTGTGGATAGTCGAGGAAGATGACGGCCAGCTCGTCGGCAGGACGAAAGGCTATGTGCAGGTCTTCCTGCCATATGACGAGTCGCTGCGCGGCACGTCTGTCGAGGTGATGATCATCTCCGCTGGCAAGTACCATATCAAGGGTGTTCTCTAGACATTGTGTTTTCCGAGAAAAACACCGCCTCATATCTCATCATACTTCTCGATAGCTTTATATATGGGCGGCCGGCATACCCAAGATTATGAAGGAGAGGGTGACGCTCACCCTTGACCGCGACATCCTGCGGATCATCGATGAGCGAATCGACGGTACGACCATTAAGAACAGAAGCCACGCTGTCGAGCTGCTCTTGCGGCAGAGCCTCAAGTCCAGCGTCCCGACAGTGGCAGTCATCCTCGCTGGCGGCAGGGGCACAAAACCCAAGCCTTCCATAGACAAGATCCCGAAGTCCATGGTCGAGATTAACGGAAAGCCTATCCTGCAGTATAACATCGAGCTTTGCAAGAAGTACGGCATCAAGAGCCTCATCCTGAGCGTTGGCTACATGAAGGAGATGGTCATGAAGTTCTGTGGCGACGGCACCAGGTTCGGCGTGAGCATAACGTACCTCGAGGAGAAGGAGCCGCTCGGCACCGCCGGGCCGCTGCGTGTGCTTAAGGACCAGCTCACAGAGACATTCATCGTGCTCAACGGCGACGAGCTTAAGGACGTGAACATCATGAAGCTCTACCGCGCGCACATCGAGAATAATGGCAGGACGACGATCGCCCTCACCACAGTCGAGGACCCGAGCGCGTACGGCGTCGTTATCCTCGACGGCCAGCGTGTACTCCGCTTCGTTGAGAAGCCAAAAAAGGAGGACGCGCCCACCAAGCTCATCAATGCGGGACTCTATATCATGGAGCCCGAGGTCATCAGTTACATACCGGACGGGTACTCGCGTTTCGAGATCGACGTCTTCCCGAAACTGGCCAAAGAGGAGCAGCTGTACGGGTATCCGTTCTCTGGCCAGTGGTTCGACACCGACACCCCTGAACGCCTGCAGAAGGCGGCAAAGGACTGGAAAGGATTTTCAAGCTAGGGCGGGGCTGGAGGTAGGATAAAATGGAACAGTCGGCAGACTCGATAGAGACCTATAAAGTCAGCAATGCCCCATCGGCAGAGTCGGGACTCCTCGCTCCGCTCATCGTGGAGAAACCCTGGGGACGCGAGGAGTGGATTGTGTACAACGAGAGCTACGTGATGAAGCTTCTCTACGTGACGAGAGGCGAATCGCTCTCCAAGCAGTACCATGAGGAGAAGATGGAGACGCTCAAACTTCTCGAAGGGAAGTGCAATGTCATCTTCGGACACGAAGGTGACCTAGAGCGCGATGTGCGAGTGTTCACGATGGACTCGCGTGATAATATCGCGCTGCACATTAACCCGCGCACCATCCATCGCTTCGAGGCGATCGAGGACTCGCTATTCGTTGAAGTTAGCACACCACAGGTAGGCGATGTGGTGCGCCTCGAGGACCGCTACAACAGGCCCACTTACGACGATGTCGTGTGCCTCGAGGACCGCTACAACAGGCCTGCCACCCACGAGTTGGAACAGCAGGTTAAATAACGAGGTATTCAATGGAACAGACGATGGCACCGAAGATATTCAAGGCATACGACATTCGCGGAGTATACGGGGAGGAACTCGATGAAGGGCTCGCGTACCTTATCGGCCGCGCAGCAGCGATGATGATGATTCGCAAGCAATCGACAGACCGCACTGCTAAGGTGCTGGTCGGCCGTGACATGCGCACGAGTTCTATCCCGCTGCGCGATGCGCTCGTGCGCGGGATACGTGATCAGGGTGTTGACGTTGTCGACATCGGCTTGTGCAGCACGCCCATGTTCTACTGGGCGACGCAAGGCTACGAAGCAGGAGTCATGGTGACTGCGAGCCACAACCCTGCCAAGTATAACGGATTCAAGATGTGCAAGGATGGCGCGTTCCCCGTCGGGGAGATTAGCGGGATGAAGGACATCGAGCGTATGGTGTTCGAGCAGGACTTCCCGTCGGCAGACCGTCACGGTGACTATGAGGAGCGCGAGGTTCTCGATGCATTCATAGCATTCAACATGTCGTTTCTCAAGACAGACAGGCCGTTCAAGGTCGTGATTGACGCAGGCAACGGCATGGGTGGCTACGTGTACGAGGCGTTACGAAAACGCCTCCCGCCACAGGTACACATCATCCCGATGTATTTTGAGCCCGATGGTACGTTCCCGAACCATGAGGCGAATCCGCTCAAGGCGGAGACCTGCAAGGAACTGCAGGAGCGCGTCGTGCTCGAGAACGCTGATCTCGGCGTTGCGCTCGACGGGGATGAGGATCGTGTGTTCTTCATCGATAACAAGGGCGAGTACGTCCCCGCTGATTTCACCACGGCGCTCATCGCCGAGCAGGTGTTGGACGAAAAACCCGGCGCGACGATACTCTATGGCATCTGCCAGTCGCGCGTCGCGCGTGAGGAGATCGAGCGCCACGGCGGCAAGGCAATCATGAACCGCGTCGGCCACGCGTTCTACAAAATCGGGATGGTCGAACACAAGGCCGCATGGGGCGGCGAGCACAGCGGGCATTTCTTCAATAGTGAGCAACAGAATAGCGAGAACACGCAGATCATCTTCTTCCGCATGCTCAACCTGCTCGCGGAGAAGGACTCGTCATTGTCCGAGATGCTTAAGCCGCTTAAGCGTTATGCGAAAATCCATGAGACCAACTTCGAGGTGCAGGATGCGAAAGGAATTATTGCGAAGCTACAAGAAGAGTATGTGCCTTCAGCACGGGAACATACGACCATGGACGGTCTCAGGATGGACTTCGACGACTGGTGGTTCTGCGTCAGGTCGTCGAACACGGAACCGCTCCTCAGGCTGAACATGGAGGCGAAGGACAAGGTCATGTTGGACGCAAAACTCACCGAGCTCTCCGCGAAAATCGGCGGGAAGATTCACGGATGATTCGTCCACTCTGATTTTTTTCTCTCCGATTTTCTATTCCAATTTTTTTTTATATTCTGTGTTCTTCCAGAGGAAGCTTTTTTATAGGGGAATGCCCGGGGCTGCTCCAGAGGTGAGCAGTGGGAGCGCAGCTTATTCATTCCTTCATCCATCATTCGCCTACGATCCAGAATATCTTCCGGGTATCTGATATCCGCGGCGTCTGGGGTGATGATCTCGACGAAGGAGCGGCGTACCTGATTGGCCGTGCTATCGTCGTCTACCTCAAGGCGAAGCGAGTCCTCGTCGGCCGCGACATGCGCACGAGTTCTATCCCGCTGTGCGATGCGCTCGTGCGTGGGATACGCGACCAGGGCGCTGATGTCATCGATATGGGCTTGTGTAGCACGCCAATGTTCTACTGGGCGACGCAGAAGTATGAAGCGGGCGTGATGGTGACTGCAAGCCATAACCCGCCCAAGTACAACGGCTTCAAGATATGCCGCGATGGCGTGCATCCGGTGTGGGATGTCGCGCTCAAGGAACTCGAGCAGCTCGTGCTCAAGGCCGACTTCCCTGCTTGCGACAGGCAAGGGTCCTATTCCGAGATTTCCTTGCTTCCTGATTACATCAAGAACAATCTCTCATTCCTTAAGACTGATAAGAAGTTCAGAATCGTCGTCGATGCGGGAAACGGCATGGGCGGCTATGTCTACGATGGCCTCATGAAGCACGGGCCGAAGAATCTTGATATCATCCCCATGTACTTCGAGCTTGATGGTACGTTCCCGAACCACGAGGCGAACCCGCTCAAGTCAGAGACGTGCAAGGCACTGCAGCAGCGCGTGCTCGCAGAGAAGGCAGACCTTGGTGTTGCGTTAGACGGAGACGGCGACCGCATATTCTTCATTGACGAGAAAGGGCAGTGGCTCTGCGCTGATTTTACGACAGTCCTCATCGCGAAGCAGGTGCTGGCGGAGCATCCGCACGGCAGGATTGTCTACGGCATTTGTCAGTCGCGCATCGTGCGCGAGGAGATACTGGCGAGCGGCGGCGTCCCTATCCTCTGCAAGGTCGGCCACGCGTTCTATAAGACGAAGATGCTCGAGACCGGCGCTGCGTTCGGAGCTGAGCATAGCGGGCATTTCTTTAACGCCGAGCAGCAGAACACGGAGAACACGCAGGTAATCCTCTTCCGGCTCCTCAACCTGCTCGCGAAAGAGGGGAAGATGCTCTCCGAGGCAGTCGAGCCGCTACGCAGGTATGTGAAGATGGACGAGGTGAACTTCACAGTCAAGGACGGCAAGGCCATCATGGAGCGCTTGCGGCAGGAATACGCGCACGCCGCGAAAGATGTTATTACGCTTGATGGCCTGCGCATGGAGTTTGAGGACTGGTGGTTCGCTGTGCGGCCGAGCAACAATGAGCCATTGCTGCGCCTGAACTTGGAGTGCAAGACCGACGCGATGTTGCGTGAACGGTTTGGTGAGCTGAGTGGGAAGATTACTCGGAAGTGACTGTTCATTTTTTTCTCCCTACTGCGCGCTATTACGCTCGAGCCCTCGCGGTCTTACGTCGCCGCGCCTGCATAAATCGGCGCGTCTCCTGCCCTATCGCAAGGCAGTCGGTAGTCGAGAAACCTTAGTTTCCCTAGGGAAACCTCCTCTCTTATCGTGCAGGACCGGTAGAAACCTTTTTAAAAGCGTGCCCCATCCTTCCGTCTGTACGAGAAAGAAGGAGCGAGCGAAGGGATGAAGCCCTTACTGCCAACACTAAAAGAAAGGCAACGATACATCGTCTACGAGGTCATCACCTCTTCGGCGATAGGACAAGACATCTCCGATGCGCTCCTGCATCGCCTCGCCGAGATCCTCGGGACTTTCGGCATGGCCGACGCAGGAATCCTCTCTGTCTCTTACGACGTGACGACGCAGACCGGTATCCTCCGCGTGAACCACGATCAGGTGGTCCGCGTGAAGGCGGTGCTGCTCATGATCACGCACCTAGGCCGCAGCCAGGTCCTCCTCAGGACGCATGGCGTGAGCGGCATACTGAAGAAGGCCAAGCGATTCGTCCCGGAGAGCGCGAGGCGCACAACGAAAGCGACAACCAAAGGGTTGAGATCACAGTCATAGGAGGGAACACATGCAACCGATGCAACACCAGATGATGGGTTACGACCGCGCCATCACCATGTTCAGCCCCGACGGCAGGCTTCTGCAGGTCGAGTACGCGAAGAAGACAGTACAGCTTGGCAACACTGCAATCGGCATGGTATGCAAGGACGGCGTCCTGCTCGTGACCGACAAGCGCATCGCCGATAAGCTCGTCGTGGCAGAGGCCATCGAGAAGATTTGGCAGGTCGATGAGCATGTCATGGCGACAGCAGCAGGGATCCTCAGTGACGCACGTGTCCTCGTGGAACGCGCACAAGAGAAGGCCGCGAGCTACCGTATCACATACGATTCTCCCATCGATATCCTCAGCATCGTGAAGGACCTTGCGAACCTCGCGCAGTACTGCACGCAGAGCGGAGGCCTGCGTCCCTTCGGCGTCGGCATGCTCATCGCAGGCATCGACGGCGAGCGACGCCTCTTCCTCACTGATCCCACCGGCCTCTACGTCGAGTGGAAGGCCACGGCCATCGGAGAGGGCGAAGAGGATGTCCAGACCATACTCCACAAGGAGTACAAGGAGGAGTTGACTGTCGAGCAGGGACTCAAGCTCGCTATCAGCGCGCTCAAGCGCTACCTCGGCGACTCGTTCGATGTCGAGCGCGTGGACGCCGCGGCCATCATGCAAGACGCCAAGATCATGGAACGAGTCAGTCGCGAAAGGATCGCGAAGCTGGTGAAGTGAGATGCCAGGCGCAGCGCCACGCATGATGTTTGACCCTGAGAAATTCTCGGTCAATACTGCGTGGATGAAGAGGCACGGACTGCACTTCGAGGTCGTCGTCGATCCCGACGGCGCGCTCGAATTCCGCAGGACCAAAGGTGCAAGCCCTGCCCTCGAGGAGTGCCTGCACGCCGAGCGCATCTTCACTGACGCCAAACGAGGCCTGCACGCAAAGGATTCCGATCTCGAGCAGGTCTTCGGCACATCGAACCCGCTCGACATCGCGCGCAAGCTGATCCTCGAAGGCGAGCTGCAGCTCACGAGCGAGCACCGTGCGCGCATCCGCGAGCAGCGGCGCAACAGCATCATCAACCGGATCGTGTTGTACGCGATTGATCCGAAGACCGGCCTCCCGCACCCGCGCAAGCGCATCGAGCTTGCGATGGACGAGGCGAAGGTTCGCATCGATGATAACGCAGATGCAGAGGACCAGATAGCCGCGATTATCCGAAAGCTTCAGCCAGTTCTCCCTATCCGTCTTGAGACGCTCACGCTCCAGGTCCACTTGCCGCAGCCTTACGGGCAGAAGCTCTACGGCGACTTGCAGCGTTTCGGTCAGGTCAAGAACGCCGACTGGATGCCGGACGGCGGCTTGGTCTGTTCTCTTGAGATGCCGGCCGGGCTGCAGAATGACCTTCTGGATGAGCTCGCCAAGCGTACGCATGGAGCTGCTGAAGTCAAGAGGATTGGAGAGCGGAGAGAGTACCAATGACATCGCATATCATAGTTAAACGCAATAAGGTGAAAGAATGAAAGAAAGCAAGTTGCTGGCGAAGGACAAGGACATTGTCACGCCAGGCGAGACTATTGCCGAGGGGATGGATTTCTTCCCCGGAATCGGCACCTACAGGTATGAGGACAGAATCCTCGCCAACCAGACCGGGCTTCTCCATGTCGAGGGCAAAGTGCTCAAGACGACGCCGCTCGCAGGAAGATATCTCCCCGCGAAGAACGACGTCGTCATCGGCCGTGTCAGTGACATCTTGATGAGCGGCTGGCGCATCGACATCAACAGTCCGTACAGCTCAGTGCTGCCGCTCAAGGACGCGACCTTCGACTTCATCAAGAAGGGCGCTGACCTGACGGAGTACTTCAGCCTGGAGGACTACGTCGTCTGCAAGATCACGCAGGTGACGAGCCAGAACCTCATCGACGTTTCGATGAAGGGTCCGGGGCTGCGTAAGCTGCGCGGCGGCCAGTTCATCCTGGTCAATGCCGCGAAGGTGCCGCGCATCATCGGGCGCCAGGGTAGCATGGTTAGCATGGTCAAGAAGGGGACCGGCTGCCAGATAGCGGTGGGCCAAAACGGCATCGTGTGGATCAGCGGCGAACCGACGAGCGAGATCATCGCCGTCGAAGCCGTCAGGAAGATTGAGCGCGAGGCGCACGTCTCCGGTCTCACAGACAACATGAAGAAGTTCCTCGAGGAGAGGACCGGCACCAAGCTCGATCTCGAACAGATCAAGCGTGAGGCGGAAGCCGAGAGCGCTGCGGCAGAGCAGCCGCGCTTCCAGTCGCGTCCACCGAGAGAAGAGAGTTTCCAGGAGGACAAATGAGCAGCGACCTCAAGTACGAGAAGCGCCATGATGGGCGTGACTGGCTAGAGACCAGGCCCATCGAGGCGAAGGCTGGCGTCATCAAGAAGGCTGACGGCAGCGGATATTTCAAGATCGGCAAGACCGAAGCATACGCCGCTGTCTACGGACCGCGCGAGATGCACCCGAAGTTCCTCCAGAACCCTAAGGGTGGAGTGCTGCGGTGCAACTACAACATGATGCCGTTCTCCGGAGCAGGAGAGCGCGTCAGGCCAGGACCGAGCAGGAGGAGCAAGGAGATCAGCATGGTGACCGACAAGTCGCTCGTGCCGGTCGTGAACCTCGACGACTTCCCGAACGCCGTTGTAGACGTCTACATCGAGCTGCCGCAGACCGATGCGGGTTCGCGCTGCGCAGGCATCTGCGCTGCGGCGATTGCGCTCGCTGACGCAGGCATCCAGATGAAGGACATGGTCGCGGCGATTAGTGTCGGCAAGGTGGGCGACAAGCTCATGGTCGACCTGGACTACGAGGAGGAGGCGTGGGGCGAGCACAGCGGTCTCGTCGCCGACATCCCCGTCGCGATGGTGCCGAGTACCGGCGAGATTACGCTGCTCCAGATGGACGGTAAGATCACGAAGGAGGACCTGCTCAAGGCTATTGAGCAGGCGCGCCCGGTTTTCGAGAAAATCGCGGAAGTGCAACGACAGGCCATCAAGGACAAGTTCGCGCGGTGGGCCCGCGGCGAGGAGTGAGGTGGACCTATGACATACACATCAAAGGAACATATCATCTCATCGCTGAAGAAGGGAGTCCGCCTTGACGGCCGCAAGCCGTACGAGTTCCGTCCGGTCTCCATCGTGACCGGCACGATCTCGACTGCTGAGGGCAGCGCTGTCGTGCGCTGCGGCGATACCGAAGTGATCGCTGGCGTCAAGATGGCTATCGGCAAGCCGTACCCTGACAGGCCGAACAGCGGCACGCTCAGTGTGAACGCAGAACTCCTGCCCATCAGCAACCCTGCTTTCGAGTCAGGTCCTCCGAGCACTGTGAGCATCGAGCTCGCGCGTGTCATCGACCGCGGTGTGCGTGAGAGCAAGACCATCGACGAGTCGGCGCTGTGCGTCACTCCCGGAGAGGCGGTATGGATGGTCAATGTCGACCTCTGTCCGCTCAACACTGATGGCAACCTCATCGACGTCGGAGCGTTAGCGGCCATCGCTGCGCTCAAGAACACGCGCTTCCCCAAGTACGAGGGCGGCCAGGTGGACTACAAGACCAAGACTGATAAGCAGCTGCCGGTCGGGATCATCCCGATTCCCGTCACGATCGTAAAGGTCGGTGACGTGATCCTGGTGGATCCGACAGCAGACGAGTTCGAGGTCGCGGACGCACGACTGACCGTCACGACTGAGGAGGACGGCACGATCTGTTCGCTCCAGAAGGGCGGCGAGGCACCTCTTTCGCTTGATGAAGTCGGACAGATGATTGACTTGGCGACTGCGCAGGCGAAGGAGCTGCGCGCGATTCTCGTCAAGGCGCTGTAATTATTTTTTTTCCAATATTTTTTATTCTCTTAATGTTCTACTGCATCTATGAGACTTGGCGCATTCATCTCCGCAGTTGCTATCGTTGCGTCGCTACATGCTCCACTGAAGGCGCAAGAAGTTCCTGTTTACGATATCCCTGAAACGAATCCTGTTTATTTCTTCCATCGCATCGGCGATCCGCAGGAGCAGTTCACCATCTCGCCGGAGCAACTGCGCGAGCACCTCGACTGCCTGCGAGAGAACGGCTACGGTCTCGTGACATTCAAAGAGTATATGACGCAGGAGTTCAGCGCAATAGAGGGCAAGCGTCCTGCCGTGCTCACTTTCGACGATGCATGGCTGAGCCAATTCCGCTACCGCGGCAGTACCATCGATCCTGATTCTGCCATCGGTATTCTTGAATCCTACAAGCAGCAGTATCCGGACTTTCGCGTGACTGCGACCTTCTTCGTGAGCACTGCGCCAAGCCGCAATCCGGCTTGGCATGATGCTGTTTTCGGCCAGCGCGGCAAGGAGGCGCTCAAGCTTGAGTACCTCATCGGCAATGGCTACGAGATCGGTGCGCACGGGTATGACCACGAGAGCATGCGCGGCATGACGCCTGGACAGGTGCGCGAGAACCTGGAGTGCTTCCTCACTGTTATGGACCGCTACCTGCCTGGTTATCCCATAGAGAGTTTCGCCTATCCTTACGGATTCTACCCATCGCCTGAAGGAGATGCTGTTGTGAAAGAGTTCTTCTCTTACTCTGCCGGCGTGTGGGGTATACCTGCACCTCTGGGCCGTCAATGGCGGGTGCAACGTATCGAAATCACACCTGATAACCATCTCGATGCTTGTCCACCGAAGATCCTGGACGAACCCGTCCTAGAGCCTGTCCCCGGGTCAAGCAGCCAGCTCCCCTTCCGAGAGAAACCTTTTTAAAGGACCTGGCGTTCCACCAGAGTATGCTCCAGCCTGCACAGCAAGAGGGTTACTTCACCAAGTACGAGCGAGCACGCCTTATCGGCGCGCGTGCGCTCCAGATAAGCCAGGGAGCGCCCCTGCTCGTCAAGCTCTCTGAAGAGGAGCTCGTAGCGATCAAGTACAATCCGATTGAGATTGCGAAGCTCGAGTTCGCCGCAGACGTCCTGCCGCTCACTGTGAAGCGCGTTGTGACTGGCAAGTAGGCTTTTCTCGTATTTCACTGATATCATCTCTCCGACATATTTTTAAACCTCCTCGGGGCTGCCATCTCCATGACAGACGACCAGACTCCGGATAAGCATCAGCAGAAGCAGCATGCTCCTGCTCCGAAGCCGGCCAAGCAGGACACCAAGGGCATCACAGTCAAGAAGAACGACGATATGGCTGAGTGGTACGGCCAGGTGGTGCTCAAGTCAGAGGTCGCTGATTACGCTCCTATACGTGGCTTCATGATCATCAGGCCACGTGGTTATGCGTTCTGGCAAAAGGTCCAGGATGACCTGAACCGCAAGATCTTCAAGGTCGGCGTCCGCAATGCATACTTCCCATTGCTCATCCCTGAGTCGTTCTTCCATAAAGAAGCGACGCACGCTGAAGGTTTCAGTCCTGAGGTCGCGTGGATAGCGCAGCAGCCTGGCGAGCAGGAGCGCTACGCCATCCGTCCGACGAGCGAGACGATTATGTATGACTCCTATGGCAGGTGGATCCGCTCATGGCGTGACCTGCCGCTGCGCATGAATCAGTGGTGCAATATTGTGCGCTGGGAAGTCCAGGACACGAAGATATTCCTGCGCACGCGCGAGTTCCTCTGGCAGGAAGGCCACTGCGTCTACGAGACCGAGAAGGAATGCCACAAGGAGACGCTCAAGTACCTCGAGTTCTACAGGCAGGTCGCTGAGGATCTCCTCGCAGTCCCTGTCCTTGTTGGACGAAAGACTGAACGTGAGACATTCGCAGGAGCGAACAGAACGTATACTATCGAAGGCTTCATGCCTGACGGCAAGGCGCTGCAGATGGGCACGAGCCACGATCTCGGCCAGGGCTTTGCGAAGGTGTTCGGTATCTCATTCCTTGGCAAAGATGGGACGCGCCAGACACCGTGGCAGAATAGCTGGGGATTCAGTACGCGTCTCCTCGGCGCGCTCATCATGATGCACGGCGACGACAAGGGCCTCGTCCTACCGCCGACTATTGCCGAGAACAAGGTCGCGATTGTGCCGATTCTTTTCGATGCGACCAAGGAATCAACACTCGCCAAGGCGCGCGAGATTGCGAAGTCGCTCAAGCGCTACGATCCGATACTCGATGACCGCGAGGAGTACAGCGCGGGGTGGAAGTTCAATGAGCATGAACTTAATGGAGTGCCGCTGCGTATCGAGATTGGTCCAAAGGACATCGAGAAGAACCAGTGCGTTATCGTGCGTCGTGACACTGGCGAAAAATTGTTCGTGCCTATCCCTGAACTGCAGAACGAGGTACGCAGACTCCTCGACGCTATCCAGGATAATCTCTTTGACCGCGCGAAGCGTTTCCGCGATGAGAACATTATTGTGGTCAAGAATTGGGAGGAGTTCACTGCGGCGGACAGCGCGAAGCGAATCATGCTCGCGCCGCACTGCGGGAAATCGGACTGTGAGCAGGAGATCAAGGACGTGACAAAAGGCGTGACCGCACGCTGCATACCGCTGCGCGGCGAGAAGCCGGAAGCGGGAGTGATCTG
>DAGG01000031.1 GCA_002498125.1 Candidatus Woesearchaeota archaeon UBA525 | reverse complement strand
TTACAGCATTCTTGATATCAATTCAAGCGATATAGGATACGGCACATTGGCTCGATGGAACTTTGCCGTTCAGGGAACTTCCATTAACAAGTCTCCATCGAGTGACACGGCAAGCGATGCTGATGCACGGCTCATTACAGCGCTTTTGATTGCCGCGAACAATCCCGCTTTTGTCAATGGTTCACTATATCGTGCACAAGCAGATAAAATGTGTACTGACTTTGTCAAATATGATATAAAAACTGTCAGTCTAATTTCTAGGGTAAATCCTAACAGAAATATTACGTACTGGCCCGCCACTGGAGGAAACGCGGCAAAAGGATCCATGTCAGATCCTAGTTTCATCTATACTGGATATCATGGTGATTTAGCAATCGCAATGCTCGCATGTTATTTTAGCTCTGGCAATACCACCTTCCTTGCCGTTGGGGGGAATATAACAGAATCATATCTCGCGGCTGCCAACTGGACAGGCACATCTTTCAGAGTCGCTCCAGGAAAAGCTTACTCGTGGGTAAATATTACTGGCATGCCTTGGGCAAATTGCTCACAGAATTGCGGTCCGCCAAATATCGATTTTGATGAAGCCGACGCGATTAGAATCACATCTCTTTGTACAGCAGGATACTTTGCCAATTTAACTGGAATGACACTTCATAGTAATTTATCCACTTACTGTACGCAGTGGGTTGGTCAGTCCGCCGTACAAGCGACAAAGTACGATATGCAGTGGTATCCAAACGGCACCAATTCACATACTCCAACAAACGACATGGCCAACAATGGCATAGGTAGTTATCTCAATTTCTTCAATAATCAATCGAATTTAGCAAAAAGAGTGGACAATATCAGTATAGAACATTTCGGTAATGGAATTACATTTGATTCCAGTGCATGTCAGGGTGTATACTTCCCTGCATTTTCCGTTAACAGTCTCGGATATGGCTTGGCATACGCGTCACAAGCATTCAATTGCACGTCATAACAAAAAGAAAAGAGAAAAAAGAAAATTGCGCCGGAGCACTTTCCTTTATGTAACGGTTACAATGGTGAAGGGACTTCCCACAGCACATCCTGATTGTCTACAAATCTCATTGCTGTGATAGTGTATGCTATTGAACTCGTAGTAGCTAGGGTCATAGTTCGGCGTTGTGAAACCGGATTGGCATCCTACGCCGTAATCACCGCTTTGTGGGAAAGTGAAATTGATAATTTGGCCGTCTGGATGCTGTGTGGCGCTAAAACCAGGACCTGAAATCGACCAGCGAGTCAACTCGTCGCCATTATACCCGTATCCTACGCAGAAGAGTTGGTATGTGTGATTGCTAACTTGTGTCACATGAAAGTCTAGTCCGTACGGGGAGTTGGGGGCGGGAGGGAATGGTATGTTGACGTGAACTACTGTTGACCCCTGTGCTGAGGCACTTCCATTAGTTGCGGTGCAAGTAACGTTAAACGTCCCATTGCCTGGGAAGGTATGGTAGACATCGATGACCGGCCTATTATTGTCTGTTGTGCCGTCGCCGAAATTCCAACTGTAGTTTGTCGCATTGAACCCATTTGCTTGACAATCGAAAACATAATTCTGATCCTGCGGGAACAACGGATCAATGGTAATACTCGCAGAAAGATTATTCGGGGCTGGCGGCATGCTATTTCCTCCTACATCAATGTGTAGTGTTCCTGTTCCTAGTTGTGTGTTGCTTTTTGCTGTGCATGTTGCGTCATAGCTTCCGTTGTTGTAGTTGTGGTAAACGTTGTTGTTGGTCATACCTAGTTGTTTTTGTCCGTCGCCAAATGTCCAATCGTAGCTTGTTGCGGTGAAGCCGTTGGCGTTGCACACTAAAACATAGTTGTTGCCTTGCGGATACCATGGCGCGATGCCGAGACTCACGCTTGTTTGTGTCGTGTTTGTCTGGTTCGTATTATTCACTGGTGGAGTGATTGTGGTATTGCCAGTGCATACTGGGAAGTTTTGGCTTGCGAATCCGTTGTTGCTGATGCAGGTGCTTGCCAGGCAGATCTTGCTCACGCTCGTTCCTACTTGTGACTGCTTGTACATCTCGAAGTGGTCAGGATTAGTGCTTGTTGGTTTGTCGCATGCTTGTACTTGCATGGAATCGCCGCCATTCGTGCATACGAGAGTGCGGCAGCCTCCTTTATTGTCTGTCGTGAATGTGCCGCCGGTGCAGCTTGCTGGCAAGTCGTTGACGTGTGAGAGGCATGCAGAAGTATTTGTTGTGGAATTTGTCTGGTTCGTAGGCAGTATTGTCGTTCCGTCGCATATCGGGAATGTCGTGCTTCTCGCGAAGCCGCTTTCTTGGACGCAAGTATCGCCTAAGCAGATCCTTGGTGTTGTGCCGTTTTCGAATCGTTTGTACATTTCGAAGTATTGTGCGTTGTATGTTCCTGGTTTGTCGCATGCCATGATGGAAAGGGTGTTTGTACCGCTGCTACAATCAACAACACGGCAGCCGCCTACTTGACGATCGCTGGTGACGCTACCTGTACAGGTTGCTGGGATGTTGAAAATGCTATTATAGCATACTTGGTCTGCATGCACAGAGAATGCGATTGTGAGTATGAAGAATGCTGTCAGTGTTAACACGAAATTTGTTTTTGCCATGATATCACCAGCGCGATTTTTAATAAGTAAGCATGTTGACTATTTATAGCAGATTTGATGAAAAGCAAAAAAATCTTATGTATCTATACTTCTCTTTGTGGAAAGTATTTGAGTCTGTAGAATTTAATTCTCGTCAATTTCATTAAAAATAAGTGGGGTACATACAAAAGAAAACCCTAGATATAGTGCCGCTTCGGCTCTTCATTCGGTATCTCGTAGACGAGATACTGATACTCCTTGTTCTCAGGCTTACTGATTACGTACTGCTGTTTCGTTTTCCTCTGTGCTGGCGTAATCGAGTGAACAGGTTCTGTTCGTACCTGTGCCGGTTCTGTCATTGATAACGCGAGAATGATTGCGTAAAGCCCGTTCATTGTGGGGTTTTCCGTGCAGGGGGTTAAAAGAGTGCCGGCAGATATCCCATTCTTTTCGTCAGAGGCGACATTTTGGCCGTCATAACCTTTTTAAAGCAGCCCGCGTCCCATCTCGACGGTGAGTGGAGTGGATTCCGGTGTACGCGTCCTAGACGCAATGACAATGAGGCCTGTCGTAGCGGAGCCGCACATGTCAATCCGTGACGTGGCTGCGCTCATGGATAGGCACCAGGTCGGTTCTGTCCTGATCAAGCGCGGCAATGACCTTCTTGGCATCGTCACAGAGACTGATTACGTCCGTCGCGCTGTGCTCGAAGGCCACGACCTCAACGGCACGCCTGTGACGCAGATTATGACTCGTGACCTCGTCACTGTAAGCCCTGGTATCGATGTGCTCGATGCGCTCATGCTCATGAAGGATGCTGATGTGCGCCACCTCCCGGTGGTGGATGATGGCAATCTCGTCGGCTTCGTCACGCTCAAGGACATTCTTAAGGTCCAGCCGCACCTCTTTGAGAACATCGTTGACATGATGGATATCAAGGAGGAGGAACGCAAGTCTCTCGGTAAGATCAGCGCTGTGCGCGACGATGAAGCCTTGCTAGATGAGAATGAGGTTGAGTAGTCAGCCGGCGTTCGTAGTTCTCTAGTATCCATTTTTCCACAGGTTCGTCTTCAAGTCGTGTGCCGAAGGCTCGCTCGTACGCTTTCGTGATCTCTCTGTAGTTCCCGTCTGTGTACGGCACAACAATCCTTGCTCTATGGTCTTTCGCCGCTGCGCCGTAGCTTAGTTGCGTGGGGTGCCGCGAACCGATGATGAGTACTGTATAGGCGTCCTCATCTATGATCCCTAAGAATCCTTCTAACGTCATGGTATTGTCGCGCTGACGACGCATGCCCTGGAGTGCGCTGAACTCCTTTTCTGTATCAGTGAATGGCGCGTTCCAGAGCAGTTGCATGAACTCCTTGTTCTGCTCTACTCCTTTCAGGATGAGGTTCTGGAACTGGTTGATGTAGACCACAATCACAAAAAGGGTGTTAGAGTATAAAGAATTGATTGGTTTACAGCTTCTCGAATGCTGCGAGGAACTCCTTGTTGCGCTTCTGCAGGCGTGCCACTGCGGTGTGGAGCGCCTCCTTGGCGTCCGCTGCCTCGACGATGAACTTAGGCACGCCGACGAGCGGGTGGTTCACGTTGTACGCTGCCACCTTGACGCCCTCATCCTGCCACAGCTCCTGCTTGAGTGCGTTGCAGAACGTGTGGTCTGCGCCGCGCAGCTCGAAGACGATGCGGTTCTTCTTGGATTCGAGAACAGTGAGTTCCATAGCTTCGGGAGAACAGGAGGGGGTTTATAAAGATTGCGTGAAGGCGCCTTCGGAAGGGGTCTCTTGAGAAAGCAACTATCGCGGCGCCAGGGAGTGCGAGATGTTATGGGTGGGTGGGGCTTGAATATCCGTAAACCCTGGCGCCGGATGTGTTGCATCTCGAGCCGAAGCTCGTGATTGTGAGTGTGTAGATTTCCCCCACTATTGTGAGTAGGCTCGGGATTGATATGAAATTATCCCTGTACCCTTCAATCTTCGCCCTCATGATTACTCCATTCGCACTAACTTTGGGATGCGCGGCGATTTCATAAAGATTACCATTTTCTCGACGAGAAAACCGCGATTCTCAGACGAGAGAATTTTGCTTATATGCGTAAATCCCAACCATTTTTTGCGGAAAACGCGAAAATCTCTGAGGTTTTTTGCAGGGGTGGTTGGACGATTCCGGAGGTTTTGCGACGGTGAATTTGGCCGCTGCGGCGTTTAACTTATGACCTGTTTCAGGCCGTCACTGTCTGCTGCGGGCTACGCCCTTGCAGTCGCCGGCCTTCAGGTTTACGCCAAGGCAGCTCTTTGCGTTCATGCATCAGGTATGTGTTCCTATCTCCCTCCTCCCCCGCAAGTCTTATAAGGCACCTTCCCCGGAATGGAGCTGTGGCGATGCACTACAGGGGAAGCCTCAAGCTGGAGATCATCAGGAAGGTCGGCCATATCGCCGCAGGTATCGCCGTCGTGCTTCTCGTGCAGTCCCAGATTATGCCAGTGGCGGTCCTCGGCCTGCTCATCCTTGTCCTTGCAGCGCTCATCCTCTACAACGCACGCGAGGAGAAGGAGCTCCTCACAAAGGTCCTTTCCATTAACAGGGCCGACGCGCGAATCCCTGGCATCGAGATACTCTTCTTCTTCATCGGCTGCTGGCTCAGCCTCGTGCTATTCCCGAGGGACATCGCGTTCGCGGCAATCCTCATCCTCGCATTTGGCGACGCGATAGCGCACCTTGTCAGCCGCCGTTTCGGCTCGACGCAGACCTTCATGACCAAGACGACCTACCTCGAAGGCACGATCGCAGGCGTCATCGCAGGAAGCTTGGCGGCATGGCTCTACGTCCCACTCATTCCGGCAATCATCGCGAGCATCGCTGCTATGCTCGTCGAGGCCGGAGAGTTGCGCATTGGTGACCACCACGTCGACGACAACCTGCTCATCCCGCTCATAGCGGGAGCGGCGCTTTGGGTGATGGCGCTTGCCTTCCCGTTCACAATCTATCCGTTCTGAACCCGGCACTGCCGGCGTGCTCATCCTCTCATCAGACTTCGATAACACCATGATCGTGCCGAACATGGCGGTCAAGCTCGTCACTCACTACCTCCTGCACAGCAAGGACTCTCTCTTCTCCCGCATCGGCCTCGCGCTGCCGCTCCTCAATAAATGGCACCGTCGCAAGCGCCTTGACGCGCTCTACGAGGTGTACCGCCGCATTCCTGCGCCAGAGCGCAGGCAGGTCATCGCAGCTACACCCGCGAGCAAAGCATGGCTTAAGGCAGTGCAGGACCTGCGCTTTGAGCACAAGGCTGCAGAGGCCAGGGTGAATATTATCTCCCGTAATTGCATCGATGTCATCACACCATGGATAGCCGAGCACCGCGAATTCCTGCGGCAGCGCCACATCACCATCGGCACGATTGTCGCCAACAGGCCATTGGGTGACCAGAAGAATGAGTTCATTACCCTCGAGCTTCACCATATCGATCACGCAGGCTTCGGCAGGCTCAATGAGACTGGTAAGAAACGCTTCCTTGGCAGGAAAGCCATCTACATTGGAGATTACGAGGAAGAGGTCCTACGCGGTTACGTCGGGCAGTTCGTGCGGGTCTAAGCCTTCTCTTCCAGTCCCCATACCACTAGACACTCAAGCATACACTATTTAAACCACGTGGCAGCACTGACCAGTATATGTCGTCTAAGAATATCATTGTCAAGGGAGCGCGCGAGCACAACCTGAAGAACATTGACGTGGAGATACCACGCGACAGGTTCGTGGTCATCACTGGCCTCTCTGGCAGCGGCAAGTCAACGCTCGCCTTCGACACTATCTACGCCGAGGGCCAGCGCCGCTATGTTGAGAGCCTCTCAGCCTACGCGCGTCAGTTCCTGGGTGTCATGGACAAGCCTGATGTGGACAGCATCGAGGGCCTCAGCCCCGCCATCAGCATCGAGCAGAAGACGACGAGCAAGAACCCGCGCTCCACAGTCGGCACAGTCACCGAGATCTACGACTACCTCCGTCTCCTCTTCGCCCGTATCGGCACGCCGCACTGCCCGAAATGCGATGAAGCCATCAGCGGCCAGGTACCTGACGCTATCGCAGACGCGCTCTTCTCCAACCATGTAGGGAAGCGCATGGTCGTCTGCGCTCCTATCATCCGCCACCAGAAGGGCACGTACGAGAAGCTCATCAATGACCTCAAGCAGGAAGGTTTCGTCCGAGCGCGTGTGGATAAGACCATCATCAGCACCGAGGAGGTGCCGAAGCTCGACAAGTACAAGTACCACGACATCGAGGCGGTGATTGACAGGCTCGTCATCGAGGACCGCAGCCGCATCGTCGAGGCCATAGAGCACGCGACCAAGCGCAGCAAAGGCCTCGTCCTCTTCGTGGACGACAAGGGCAAGGAGCACATGTTCAGCACAGTCGGCAGCTGCAAGAACCACCCTGAAGTCTCATTCACCGACATCCAGCCGCGCAACTTCAGCTTCAACAGCCCATTCGGCGCCTGCCCGACATGCCACGGCCTAGGTCTCAAGATAGAGTTCAGTCCTGATCTCATCGTACCAGACAAGTCGCTGAGCATTAACCAGAACGCGATTAAGTGCTACTCGAACATGATGGATGGCTGGCGAAAGCAGCAGCTGACCTCTGTCGCGCGCGCGAACGGCTTCACCGCGAACACGCCCATAGCCAAGCTCACAGAGCAGCAGTTCAACGTCCTCTTCTACGGCAATGAGGGCAAAGTCCGGTTCACGTACGAGGGCAAGGACGGCAGCATGAGCTACAGCCACAATGCTGAGTGGGAGGGCATTGTCCCGCAGCTCCAGCGCCTCTACCGCCAGACCGAGAGCGATCGGCGAAAGGAGGAGTACCAGAAGTTCATGATCGAGCTCCCCTGCGACGCGTGCAATAGCAAGCGCCTCAAGCCCGAGAGCCTCGCTGTCCGCCTCAATGGCAAGCACATCATCGATGTCACGCAGATGAACATCACGCATGCGCGCGACTTCCTCACAGGCCTCAAGTTGAAAGCGAGTCACGAGCAGATCGCCCGCCCCATTCTCAAGGAGCTCGCGAGCCGCCTGGGCTTTCTGCAGAACGTCGGGCTCGACTATCTGAACCTGAGCCGCAGCGCAGGCACGCTCTCTGGCGGCGAAGCGCAGCGTATCCGTCTCGCAACGCAAATCGGCAGCAATCTCATGGGAGTCCTGTACATCCTTGACGAGCCGTCGATTGGCCTGCACCAGCGCGACAACAAGAAGCTCATCGACACGCTCCACCACCTGCGGGATCTCGGCAACACGCTCCTCGTGGTCGAACACGATGAGGATACGATGCGCGCAGCAGACTGGGTCATCGACATGGGTCCCGGCGCAGGAGTGCTCGGTGGTCGCATTGTCGCGCAGGGCACGCCGCAGCAGCTCATGAAAGACAAGCACAGCGTGACAGGTCAGTACCTCTCAGGCAAGAAGCGCATCGCCATCCCTGAGCACCGCCGCAGCTCAGACCGCTACATCGAGCTTCTCGGCGCGAGCGAACACAACCTCAAGGGCGTGCACCTCAAAGTGCCTATCAACACGCTCACCTGCGTCACTGGCGTATCGGGCAGCGGCAAGTCAACGCTCATCAACCAGACGCTCGTTCCTGTGCTGCACAACATGCTGCACGGCACGTCGCATGCCACGGGAAAGCACAAGAGCGTGAAGATCGACAAACAAGTGGACAAGATCATCGTCGTTGACCAGAGCCCTATCGGCCGCACTCCGCGCAGCAATCCCGCGACCTACACGAAAACCTTTGATGAAGTTAGGCTGCTCTTTGCCGCGACAAAGGAGGCGAAGATCCGCGGTTACAAGGAGGGACGTTTTAGCTTCAACGTCCCTGGCGGCCGCTGCGAGGCGTGCCAAGGTGACGGTGTCCTCAAGATTGAGATGAACTTCCTCCCCGACGTCTATGTCGAGTGCGAGACCTGCAAGGGCCGCCGCTACAATAGCGAGACGCTACAAGTGATGTACGCAGGGAAGAACATCAGCGAGGTGCTGCAGATGACAGTGGATGAGGCCGCCGAGTTCTTCACCGAGATCCCATCACTCAAGCGCAAGCTCGAGACGCTCCAGGACGTCGGCCTCGGCTACATCAAGCTCGGCCAGCCGAGCACCACGCTCAGCGGCGGCGAGGCGCAGCGTATCAAACTCACGCGCGAGCTCGCCAAGCGCAGCATCGGCCATACTGTCTATGTCCTGGATGAGCCCACGACTGGCCTGCACTTTGAGGACATCCAGAAGCTCCTCCTCGTACTTGGCCGCATCGTGGAGAAGGAGAACACCGTAATTGTCATCGAACACAACCTCGATGTCATCAAGAGTGCTGACTGGATCATCGATCTTGGTCCTGAGGGTGGCGACCGTGGCGGGACGATTCTCGTGAGCGGGACGCCGGAGCAGGTCGCGAAAGCGCCGAAGAGCTACACAGGGCATTTCCTGAAGAGAGCGTTGAGGCTATAAAACAATAAAAACAGGTCTTAATCCCTGCTGTTGTGAGCAACTACCTCTTTGTCTGCGCAGGCAATGCCATAAGGAGTCCGTTCGCTGAAGAATGGTTCAGGGCGTACACACGTTCCCGTGGAATGCGTGTGCAGGTGGGCTCCGCAGGGCTTTACTGTCCAGAGCGTGATGAGAGATGGTTCAACCGCGTCAATGTCTCGTGGTTACACTGGGCTGATCGTGTCATCGTGATGGAGGAGCGGATGCTGCAGGATATCGGCCGCTGGTGGCCACAGCACGCATATAAGGTCGTGAACATCGATGTGCCTGACATCTTCTCACCGGCATGCCCTGATATAGAAATCGATAACCCTGCTGCGGATGTGGCGCGTAGGCTCTATGACAGCGACGGCCTGGAGATACATTTTGGCCCCATCACTTTCGGGAAGATACTGGAGGCGAACCTCGAGAGGATTCTCTTGCCTTGCGATATGCGTAGATGAGAAACAGCACCCTTTTTAATCACTGAGGACTTTTTCCCGTCATGAGAGCGTACCACGAGCTCAAGGAGCGGCTGGCAGATGTGCCTGATGAGCCAGGATGCTACTTCTTCAAAGAGGGGAACGCGAAAGATTCCGTGGTGCTCTACATCGGCAAGGCGAAGAGCCTGCGAAAGCGCGTTTCGCAGTACTTCCTGCGCGCCAGCGACATGAAGACGCGGGCGATGCTGGATAAGGCGCGCCACCTCGACTGGGTCGTCACGCGATCAGAGGTCGAAGCGCTCATCCTCGAGGCGCGCCTCATCAGGCAGCACAAGCCGCAGTTCAACATTGACCTCAAGGACAACAAGCGCTACGCCTACATCACGATCACCGATGATGAGTACCCGCGTCTCATCACGACGCGCGACGACCGTGGGGGTCGCGATATGTTCGGGCCGTACACTGACGGTTCTGAGCGCGTCCACCTCATGACCAAGACACGCAAGCTCTTCAAGCTACGCTTGTGCAAGACCATGCCCAAACGCGTGTGCCTCTACTATCATCTCGGTCAGTGCAGCGGACCATGCGAGAACAAGATCGGCAAGGAAGAGTATTGCCGTGACGTCCAGCGCGCCCGCATGTTCCTCAAGGGCCAGTCTCCTGAGCTCATCGCAGGGCTCGAGGCGGATATGGAGCGCGCGAGCAAAGCGTTGAACTTCGAGGAGGCGCGCCACCTACGCGACACCATACGGGGAGTCCAGCATACGACGAACCGACAGATTCTCTCGCGTGAGCGTCGCTATGATGAGGATGTCGTACTCGTGCGCAAGCAAGAGGACTTCTATCTCTTCCTCGTCTTGCACGTCAAGAAGGGGATGGTGACTGGTGTTGAGGAGTTCCCCCTTCACCATGACCGCGTCGACCCTGATGCGCCGATGGATGACTTCCTCAAGTCCTACTACCAGGATAATCACCTGCCTGATGAGATAATTTTAGAGGAACCCATTGCCGATGCGGCAATCGGGCAGTACCTCGCATCAGCGAAGCCTTCTGGCAAGGTAATGATCACCGTACCCAAGGCGGGCCCGAAGCGCGCGCTGCTTGAGGTCGGGGTCAAGAACATCGTCGCCCGCATTGACAAGACGCACCACTTGCTGCTACAGGTCCAGGACGCATTGCGCCTGCCGACAGCACCGCGGCGCATCGATGCGTTTGACAACAGCCATATCCAGGGCACGAACGTTGTCAGCGCATGCATCCAGTTCCTTGACGCCAAGCCGAACAAACCAGCGTATCGCAAGTTCATCATCAGGACAGTATCGGGCAATGACGATTTCGCCGCTATGCGTGAGGCTGTGGCTCGTCGCTACAAGAACCATGTGGAGAAGAAGGAGCCGCTACCTGATCTCATCATTATCGATGGCGGCAAGGGGCAGCTGCACGCTGCGACAGATGCGCTTGCCGGACTTGGGCTGACTATTCCTGTCATCGGTTTGGCGAAACGTGAAGAGGAGGTGTACGTGCCCGGTCTTCCGACACCATTGCCTGTGGATAAGAAGAGTGAGGTCTCCTTGTTCCTCCAGCGCATACGCAACGAGGTGCACAGGTTCGTCATCACCTTCCATCGTGCGCGCCGCACGACACACCAGCGTCAGTCGGTGCTGGATGGGGTGCCTGGCGTGGGCGAGAAGACGAAGTTCGCGCTGCTCAAGCGGTTCGGCTCTGTCGAGGGCATACGCAAGGCCTCTGATGATCAGCTTGAGCAGCTCCTGCGGCGCAAGCAGGTCGTCGCTGTGCGCGAAGCGCTGCGGTAAGATTCATATACCCTTCTTCCTAGGATTACCCCTATGCAACGTGCTGGTATGCGTCGTGTCTGCCCTGTGTGCGCAAGCACAGACATCAAGCTCGACCTCGATAAGAAGGGCGGGACCTGTTCTGCTTGCGGCAAGCACTCGCCGCAGATACTCGAGATGCACTTCGCCCAGATACGTGGCTACAAGCGCGAGCTCCAGGCCCGCAAGGATGTCACGAGATTCTCATGGCGGCGCTGCGAGGAGATCCACGCGATATGGCTCCTCGTCATGGCCATAGTCCTGCTCGCGGTCTTCATCTGGTTGGCGACGAGACCGTACGCGCCTTAGGTGGTCTTATGCTCCCGCCGATATGCCTCTCCACGGACTACGCCACGGAGTACGTACTGCTGGTGCAGATAATAGTCGGGCGCTCGCCTTGCTGCGGCGTTGCACTTGCAGCGCGAGCGCCCTTTGCCATGCTCCAAGGTGGCGTCACTGGACGACTAGATTGTACTGGAAGACTAGACTGATTTACTGGAGTTAGGCTATTAGATTGTTAGGAGAATACTCAAATGAGAATATGAAGAAAAAACAGGAGCCCTATACTCCTTCGAGCCACTTGACGTGGTCGCGGATGGTCTTTACGAAATGCTTCTGGTCCTGCAGGTTCAGGGGATAGTTCAGGTCGCGCGCTAGGGCCGGGTTCTTCAACACATCAAAGATCCACGTGGCGAAGTCATTGCGCTTGCCTTCCTCTGTCACGTGATGCTTGAACTCCTCTGGTTTGAGGTGCTCGATGCAGTTCGCCAGGTCATAGACGTTCGTAATCCTATCTCCCCTGCATACATTGAATGCATGGTCGCTGGAGACCGGACTGAGGGTCGTCTTCTTCAAGAGATGCGGATTTACGTCCATGGAAACTCACACTTGACGTGAGCTTATATAGATTTGTCCCCTTTGTGCAGTGGTGAGAAAGAGAAGTGGAGCACGACCGATGCCAGTGCTATGCTCAGGATAGGTTCCATGCTTACCTTGCGCGGAGATCGGTCTGCATACGGGTCGCCAAGCTTGTGACCATAGGAGCTACTCTCATTGTGGTCACGCTGGCCTGTAATCCGCGTATGTAGGACCTCGTCTGTTTGCTCATCTTCGTGATTCTCTTCTGGTGCTGTAGTTGCTGCATAACTCACCTCCCTGATACTATGTTGATACCATGTTCGTCCAAGTCAGTATATAGTGGCTCCTTGAGGAAATCACAGGGAAAACGTCCCGGCTTTGAAGAAAGCGCTAGAGGCATTGGTCATGCCGACACAGAGGCTTTATCCGGCTCAGAAAGGGGTTTGAGAGCCTGCTATAACAGGCTCTAGAAACGGGTTGTAGCGTTAAAGTTCACCCGATGAACTTGAGGCCTGCCTTACCCTGTGGCTTCTTCGGCTGCGGCACTTTGTTCTCAATGCAGTAGCGCTTCACATCATCCCAGTTCTTCAGGGCGAGGTCGTACTCGCTCTCCTTAGGGATGTGCGAATTGTTCGCGTCG
This sequence comes from Candidatus Woesearchaeota archaeon UBA525, assembly GCA_002498125.1. Classification (GTDB taxonomy): domain Archaea; phylum Nanobdellota; class Nanobdellia; order Woesearchaeales; family UBA525; genus UBA525. Next base: position 11,068 of record DAGG01000031.1, on the reverse strand, counting down.
CAATCCTTGCACATCGCGTTCAGGTGCACAAGCCACCGACTCCCTTTGCGATAGGCCATGACGTCGCGGTGGGCGAGGTACCAACGGATATCATCGAAGTCCTTGAGGTCCTCAAGGTCATCCACAGGCACACTCACGCACGGCCCCAGCGGTACCACAGGCGCGCCAGTCAGGCCGAGCTTCACCATGTGAGCATCCACGTCCCCAGGTATCGTGAACATGATCTGCCACCAGTCACCCTCCTCGTTCATCACGCACGTGGTCATCTCGTACTCTGTGCAGATGCTCGGGTAGTCCGGTGTGTTCCAGGCCATGCACTTGTTGCCGTTGAGCTGGCCGCACTTCGTCGTGAATTCCACGACCCAGTCGTCTTCGCTGTCGAGGTAGACGCGGACGTTTTCATGCGCCACATAGTGGCGGATGCGCTGCCAGTCCTCCCAGGTCTTCGGCTCGTCGATAGGGATGCCGATGTGCTTGCAGCACTCAGCAGTGCAGTCGCGGCACAGTACCTTGACGCCAGGATCGATTGTCCACTGCGGATGCTCGGTCATTTGCCGGCGTGAACAATCGGTCCTTTTTAAATGTGGATGGTGCTATGAGTTGGTGGTCACTTGAAATACACCACTCTCTCACCATGCTTGTAACGGAAGTCGTCGTTGTAGTCTAGCCCCAGCCGGCGGTTCAGCGCGAGGATCTCGGGGCCGCACTGCGGCTTAGGCTCGCAGGACTCGCTGATGGTGAACTGCCCTGATAGCACAGTACTCTTCAGCTTCGGCACTTGCTCATAGACGTCGTCGTTGTGCTTGGTGCAGTACTCCCGCCTCACACGTAGGAGTTGGCCTGTGATGAGCTTGCGCGGATCATCTACGCCGTTGTCACGCGCGATGGTGTGATACGCTCCCGGCGTCCCTACTTTGCGCGCGATGCCCTCGAGCGTCTCGTCCATCTTCACATAGTAGAAGAAGAACGCAGGGTCTTCTATCTTTTCCAAGGGAGCTGGCGGAGGAGGCATCACCCGGGGAAGTGGTGTAGGGGGGGTATAGTGCGTAGCAGGCACATACTGTGCTGCTTGGGCAGGCGGTGCCTGTACCGGAGGTGGAGATGTCTGTGCAGGCGGCCGCTGGTATGCGCTCACGCGCTCCTCGAGCGCGCGCATGCGCGCCTGGTTCTGCTCAAGCTCCTGCTGCAATCGCTGTCGTACCTGCTGGTCAGCGCTCGCCTGACCCTGCACGCTCTCGAGACGCTGCTCGAGGTCGTTGCGCTGCGAGTAAGCAGAGGTAACCTCGCTCATCGCTGATCGCACTTCTTCCCTCACATCCCTGCCGCGTTCGCTCGCGCAGTAGGACATCATCCCTGCTGCAATAAGGCCTGCGATTGTCGTCTTCGGGTTCTTGAACGCGAACTTCGCGCCCTTGTACCCGATATAGCCGACGAACGCCGTCGGCACCCAGATAGGTGATGTGATGAGCGCGAGCGCGCCGTAGCCCAATCCTTGTTTCAGTTTCATCTTGCACCTCGCTATCTTCCTCATTCGATTCGGCTCTCAACGAGCGCACTCTTGCTATCACGTTCTTTCCTGCTCTCCCGGCTCAGGAGGTAATCTGAGAGCTCAGGGTATTCGGCCTTGAGATAGGTACGGATCAAGTCCAGCATCTTATCCTCAAGCCACTGCCGTTCACGCGCTTGGCGATAGAGCACCGGCAGCGCGACCTGGAACATGTCTGGTTTGCGTCCTTCAAGGCTCTTGTACACACCTTCGATCTCATCGATGGTGCTCCTGATCTCCCTGATGTTCGCCAGCAGTCCGGTCACAGTATCACCTGATCTTGCTCATGAGCTCCTGTCCTTTGTACCATCCCAGGAGACCGCCGCCCAGACCGCCGAACACTGCGCTACCGTACTCGTAGACTTGGATCGCATCGTTCGCCTTAGACTTGGGCAAGGGGAGGTGCTTGAGGGTGCGCAGCAGTTCAGGACCGTACATGTATCCCAGCGCTCCAGTACCAAGACCCCACAGATGACGTTGCATTTCGTCGGCATCCTGTCTTATGAGGTATAACGCGCCTCCGATGGCTGCGATGTTCGTCGTCGTGGATAAGATACCTGGCTGGTCTGGATGCTTGCGACGTTCGAGCTCAGCCTTCTTCAGCATAGTTTCGAGCTGCTGAGGGAGGTACTTCTCGCTCGCCTTGTAGCCGACGATCATTCCGACGACTGCGCCTCCTGCTGCGTAGATGATGCGTTCTTTCATCGCTTCATCGACTTCAGGGTTGTTCAGCTGCTTGACGCGATCGTGCAGCTCGGGGCCGAAGGCGTATCCTAGGCCTGCCATCGTGGCTCCTGTGACCATGCGGAGGTACTCCATGTCATCAGGCTTGCGGACCTTCTTGAGCACGTTGTTCGCGGCGATGACTTCTACCATCCCTAGCGCGATTTGCTTTACGTTGGTCTCCATGTGTTCACCTTTGCACGCCCCTTCGGAGGCGCTTCAAGATGGTGTTACCGGATCATTAGAAGACCTGCCGGTGCAGAACACGGAATTGTTACGGGTGAATGCGGAAGAGTTACGGACTAGGATTTTTAGGTCGTGCCTTAATCGGCAGTTCGATCTCCCGCTCGACAGGTTCCTTGTAGACGATGTGGCCGTACTTAAGCCTGCCATGCTGCAGTAGGTGATCGTAGAGACGCTCGAGGATGAGCAGGTCCTGTTCGAGGTATGCGCGCAGCTCATCCATCCTGCCTTCTTTGTACATGACCGGAGCGTCCTTGCCCTCTCCGAGCTTCGCTATTCCAAGGTTGCGCTGCGCGAGATCGTTCATGCTTACGCGCCTATCAGTCATCTGCATGATGGCGTAGAAGAAATCAAGCGTCCTCTCCTTATGCTTCGCCGCTACATTGTAGCCCGCATAACGATTCAGCACCTTGTAGTCGAAGAGGATGAGGTTGTGGCCGACGATGAGGTCGGCATCATCGAGTATTGTGAAGAGCCCCGCGATATCCTCCTCTGTGAAGATGAAGGCCTCGCCGTCCTTGCGTACGCCGGCGATGCTGATGCGCATCAAACTGAGATCCCTGTTTTCAGGCACGAGCTCCCGAGTTTCGATATCCAGGAATACGGTGCCTCCCATTCGTTACTACACTCCCTTCTTCTGCCGCTCGATATTGTTCACATCGCGTGTGAACTCATCAGCGTGACGCAGCTGGCGCTCCTGCTTTGCAGTGAGTATTCTCATGTGCGGAGCAGCGACTATTGTCTCAGGGATGTACCAGACGTCACTCTCCGCAGTCCTCCATCCTTTCTTGTCGAAACGCTTGAGGTTGATCGGCTTACTGAAACTGCGCAATGTCTTCTCGCCGGCACGGTTGAGGTACTCGTGGAAGTAGGTCATCACGAGCTCCCGCACAGTTCTATGCACCGCGTCGCGGTAACCGAGGCAGTAATGGTTTGATTTCGCGATCGCACCCCAGTGGCCGTCGCGCTTGAAAAGTGCGATTACATGGTCCTGGTCCTTGCGGTTCGCTGTGAGGTCGAGGATGAGCGGCTCGTGGCCATGCATCTGGAGTACCATCGCTGCGAACATCGCTGCTTCGATGCAATGCCCACGGTTCTCCCGCAGCACGCGTATCGGGCTAATGCAGGTGTCACCCTCCGGCTCCCAGTTCGTGGGCAGGTTATCGAGGAAGTCCTGGATCTTCTCCGGTGTGTTGAGGGAGTTGAGGAGCTTGAGCTCCTGTTTGGTGAATCCCTTCCCGGTGTTCTTGCTCATTTCCCTTTCCTGTGGATGAAGATGAGATCTTCATCTGTCCCTGGCGCTTTGCGTGCCAGCTCAAAGACCTCTTGTGGGAGAGGGAGATATGGTGTTGGATCGCTGGGGCCTGGCTGGTGCACCAGCACTGCGCCATCCTCATATCCTACGATGGGCATGAAGTGGCCTTTGTAGCCTTCACAACCATCAATCCTGTTCCAGTCGAAGAGGCCGATGGCGGTGCAGTCAATGCTGATCCGTGAGAGGAGTTCTGCCAATGTGAAAGTTCCTTCTATTGTGGTGACGCCGAGTTCTTTGCATCGTTTGTGGAGATGTTCACTTTTCAACTGGGTCGCCGCGGCTCCATCTGTCAGCTTCTGGTAGTAATCGAGGGAGAAATGCTCAGCGTTGAAACCGAGTTTCTTGCTGTAGAACTCAGTTTTGAAGCCGAGTTCTCCCGCCGCTTTCGCGAGTCCGATGCTCCACGTGTTGCCTGTGCTGTCGCTCTCCACCAGCGACTTGATGCTCTCTTTGTCATGTCTCTCGCCGAGGAACTCCAACACCATCTGGAGCGACGACGGGCCGCATTCCATCGGTGCTTGCTCGTAGAAAGGGACGTCTAAACGTAGGGAAGTGTACATATGTCTCTGATAGAATGAGTGTTTTAAAAAATTATCCACTGGCCAGGGTTTAAGAGAACCCTTTTAAGGCATCCCTGCATCCCTAGTTGCATGGATTTCGAGCTCGTCAGCCCTCTCAAGCCTGCAGGCAGCCAGCCTGAAGCTATTGACAAGCTGGCAGACGGCTACGGCAAGCATCGTTTCCAGACGCTGCTTGGCATCACTGGATCAGGCAAGACGTTCACGATGGCTAACGTCATCGCAAAGATCAACAAGCCGACGCTCGTCCTCGCGCACAACAAGACGCTCGCGGCACAGCTCTACCATGAGCTCAAGGAGCTATTCCCCAAGAATCGCGTCGAGTACTTCGTCTCCTACTACGATTACTACCAGCCAGAGTCTTACATGCCGGCGTCCGACACCTATATCGAGAAGGACGCGCAGGTAAACGCGCAGATAGACAAGATGCGCCTGAAGGCGACGGCAAGCCTCATGAGCCGCAAGGACGTCATCATTGTCTCATCAGTGAGCTGCATCTACGGCCTTGGCGACCCGAAGTCCTACTTCGAGCTGAGCGTACCCATCAAGAAAGGGCAGACCATCAAACGCAATGATTTTCTCAAGAAGCTCATCGATATTCAGTACTCTCGCGAGGATGATGCGCCAGCGAAGGGGAACTTCCGCGTGCGGGGTGATACCGTCGACATCTACCTCGGTTACGAGGACACTGCGCTGCGCGTCCAGTTCTTCGGCGACGAGATAGATAGGATCCAGGAGCTCGACCCTATCAACATGGCAGCCATCAATGACCATGATGAGACTATGATCTTCCCTGCGAAGCACTATGTCGTGACTGATGAGCAGCAGAAGGAAGCGTTAGGCGCAATAATGGATGAGCTGCAGAGTCAGGTGAAGACGTTCGAAGAGAACGGAAAAATGCTCGAAGCGCATCGCATTAATCAACGTACGCGTTATGATTTGGAGATGATCAAGAACCTCGGATACTGCAACGGCATCGAGAACTACAGCCGGTATTTCGACCGTCGACAGCCGGGACAGCCGCCTTACTGCTTGCTGAACTTCTTCCCTGATGACTTCCTCTTCATCATTGATGAGTCGCACGTCACTGTGCCGCAGACGCACGGCATGTTCAAGGGCGACTGGTCGCGAAAGGCGAACCTCGTCGAGTACGGATTCCGCCTGCCGTCGGCACACGACAATCGTCCGCTCAAGTTCGAGGAGCTCGAGCATTACATGCGCAATGTCATCTTCGTGAGCGCAACACCCGCTGATTATGAGTACAGAATCAGCAGCCAGGTCGTCGAGCAGATTATCAGGCCCACCGGTCTTCTGGATCCGAGCATTGAGGTCCGCAAAATCGAGGGTCAGATGGATGACTTGTTAGGCGAAATAAGGAAAGTCAACGATAACAAGAACAAAGTGCTTATCACCACGCTCACGAAACGCATGGCGGAGGACCTCACTGATTACCTCGAGAAGGCAGGAGTGCGCGTGCGCTACCTGCACAGCGAGATAGAGACACTCGAGCGCACAGAAATCATCCGTCAGCTACGCGCAGACGTGTTCGATGTGCTCGTCGGCATCAACCTGCTGCGCGAGGGAATCGACATCCCTGAGGTAGAGCTCGTCGCTATACTCGATGCGGATAAGGAAGGGTTCCTCCGTACGGAACGGAGTCTTATCCAGACCATCGGCCGTGCTGCGCGCAATGCAGAAGGGCATGTCATCCTCTACGCTGACCGCACCACTGATGCGATGAAGCGCGCGATCGATATCACGCATACGCGCAGGGCAAAGCAGATCGAGCATAACAAAAAGCACGGCATCGTGCCGAAGACTATCAGCAAGAGCGTGCCAGAAGCGCCGAGCGAAGGCAAGCTCGCGCGCCAGTTCGACGGCAAGGACCTCGAGGAGCAGATCAAGATAATAGATCTCGAGATGCGTATCGCTGCAGACCAGCTCGATTTCGAGCGCGCGATTGCGCTGCGCGACCAGCTCGCGATGATGCAGAAACGACTGAAGAGCATCGAGCGTAAGATCAAGGCGTAGATTTTTATAGACAGAGGTACTTGTCTCCATATGAGATTTTTAGTGCTTGGTTGCCTGCATGGGCAGGTCCCTCGACTGGCTGGACGCTACGATGCGATCATCTGCGCAGGGGATTTCTGCAGCGACGCGCACAGGCCTGCGATGTTCGCCGCGCTCAAGGAGAATCTTGCGGATCCGAAGAAGAAGGTGCAGTGGTACGACCTCGTCGGCAGGAAGGAGGCGAAGCGCCTCATCGACCAATCCCTCGCCGACGGCCGTAGGCTCCTCGAGAAACTGAACAGTGTAGGCGTCCCGGTCTATGTTGTGCCTGGCAATAACGATTGGCCTGGGTTTGAGACTGACTGGGCATACGAAGGCAAGGACCATTACTCTAAACTCATCAAGGGGCTCAAGAACATTGTGGATCTCAACCACAAGATGACTGATACTGGTGAGCATACCATCATCGGCTATGGCGAATCCTCTGGACCTGAATATCCTCAGTACGAAGAGGACGTGCGCAGGTTGACAAAGGCCAAGCTTGCGAAGAAGAAGACTGCATACACGCGCCTGAAGAAGGAGTACGATGCATTGTTCACGAAAGCGAAGAAGGAGGGGAGAGGTATTATCTTGCTCTCTCACAATGTGCCGTTCGATACGAAGATCGATTATATCGACAATCCCGCGTCGCCCCGCAACAGCCAGCACTTCGGGTCTATCCTCGTGCGCTATCTCGTCGAGAGACACGAACCCCTCGTTGCATTGGGCGCGCACATGCACGAACACTTCGGTGCTGTCAAACTAGGCAGGACCTACTGCGTGAATGCAGGTTATGGCAAGGGTTGCAATGTGCTACTTGATATCAAGGGCAGGAACGTCGAACGGCTCAAGTTCATCGGCAAGGCACATGAGTACTGAGCCGGAGAGTTTCCGGTTTCTGGACGCAAGCGTTTCTAAACTATCACCACTCTCTTCCCATCATGGGAAAGCCTAAGGGACTTAGCTTCTATAAGCGGCTGCAGATCAACAGGTTTATCTCAGTGAACCCGAGCACAAACGGTCTCAGCGTAAGCATTGGAGTGCCCGGAGCACGCCTGGTCGTCCCTGTGGTGTCTTTCACAGAGCGTCCTCCTATGGTGAACGTGCAGAAGTATGGTATCCGCTACAGGCGGCACTTCGTCTCCATAGATTCCCTGCTCGACCAGGCGAAGTTGTCTGCAGAGGATGATCTGGTGAGCGCAGCCACGCTATACAGGAAAGCTGCGCGCTACGCGAGCACCGACGCGCAACAGGCCGAGATGTACTTAGGGAAAGGCTACACTGGCAAGAGGAATTATTCATTCGAAGGGATAGCCGCTGTCGAGGACTATCGACGCTTGGGCGCGAGCATCAAGGGTGACTACGCAGCGTTCTTGAGTATAATAGAAGACATAAGAAAAAAATAGATAGAAGAGAGAAGAAAAAAATGATGTTCACTCGTTCTTCGCGAGCCTGAACAGTGCCTTGATCGACACGATGAACGCACTCGCTGCCGTGAAGATGATCACGTTGTTCAAGAACGTCGCTATCATCGTAGACGCCTCGAGCACGCCGCGTACGCTGTTCGCGCTAATCACGAGTGCGATTGTGGCGACGAGGAAGAGCAGCACCTCATCATCGGTGATGTTCAGCATACCGACGACGATGCCGAGCACCGCGAGTACCAAATAGGTGAGCAGGTCCATGCCTTGCTGCACGAACACTGCTGCGAGGGCAGCAATCACTATACCGACGAGGTATGCCCATGCGCCGATGAGCGCTCCGCGCTTGCGCGGGGAGCTGTTGACTTTCTCAACTACTGGCTCGGCGACAGGCTCTGCTACGGTCTCGACCGGTTCTGCTATTGGTTCCATTAGTGGCTCGAGCGGAGCTGCATGCGCAGCGTGTCGCTTGGGAGCTTTACGGGCTTTCTTTTTGGCCATGAGTACCCTCCGAAGCAAGGCTTCGCGAGATATAGTGTTCCTGACATTCAGGTCTTTTTAAGGCTGCGTGTTCACTCAGAAAAGACGTAATAGATACTAGAAGTAGAGAAAATAAATCCGTGCTTCACTTCGTGTACTGTACGCCCACGGCGAGCTCAAGACCGGACTCGAATCCATCCTCTAACGCGTGGGTGTAGCCGACGGTGAGGGGGATATCCCACGCCTCTGACTCAGGCCAAATGACATTCAGGGGGACTCGCAGACGCGCATTCGCGTGCGAAAAACCCCGTCCCTTGCGCAGATAGTTATCGTTATGCGTGACGCTGACCTCTAAGAACGGTCTTCGCAAGCGGTCGTCGTAAGGCAATTCGCGCCAGTCTACCGATGATGGCAGCGCAATAGAGAGCGTCTGGAGCATACCCTTGTGCTTGTCCATGTCCTTCACCACCTCGAAACGGAGCTGGTCGTAGAATGTGCTGACGCGTCCAGTGACCTCCGGCGAACGGCCATTGTAGAAGCGCTTGTCCTCTACACTGCGCGCGCCTATGGCGACCGTGAGGACCTCATCCTGCATTACTAGATACTCTGCGCCGATATCACCGCTCTCGTTCCGATCTGTGTTGTGGCTCGCCGAGACCTTCAGGTAGCCGAAGAGCTTGTCAATCGTCGCGGTGTAGTTGGTCTCTGTCGCGATGGCGGTCTTCGGGTCGGTCTTCTGCCCTTCGACACGGACCGCTAGCGTCTCTGCTGCTACGGGCAGGACGAATGCTGTCGAGAGAAAGAGCGCTCCTAGGTGTTTCCTCATACGTTACCCCCACACCTCTACTGAAGGAGTTGCCGTACCCCTTTTATTGGTTACGATAAGAACTTGAGGCAACTGACCTCGATGTGCTGCATCTTCTTCTCGTGCTGGGGCATGGTGCGCTTGAGCGGGAACTTGAACCGCGCGATGGTCGTGATACGTGCGCTGTTCTGCTGCGCCCATGATTTGAGGTACTCCTCTGTGCTCGTCTTGTGCAAGCTGTACACTACGGGCGCAAGGCTTATCGCCTGCTTGACGAAGATCATGTCAGCATGCTTTTCCTGCGTACCGAAGGGAGGGTTCTGGAGCACGAGATCCACTGGCGTACTGTAGTTCTCAATGCGGCCATGGATGATCTCATAGTTCCCATACTCCTCGCCGAGCTCCTGTTCGAGGAAGTGGAGGTTCTCCATGAGGATAGGGAATATCGTCGGGTCTATCTCTATGAATGTCACGTGCTGTGCTCCTAGCGCCAGGGCTCCGATGCCGAGGATGCCAGTGCCGCAGCCGAAGTCGGCGACTGCCTTGCCCTCGATCTCGCCCTGCATATGCGCATCCCAGAGGATGGTAGCGGCGATCTCGCCGTCTGTCGGGTACTGCTCAAGCGAGAGCACAGGCACCTCGAAGACCCTCAGTTTTGATAAGAAGACAGCGAGTTTTTGCTTGCTGCTGAGCATGATGAGAGATGCGTGGCAGTTTATTTATAAACCTTCGTGCTGCCCCATCACCAGTAACGCACGCGAACGGCGTTATAAACCGTGTTTCTGAATCTTCACAGATGGTTTATGTCTTTACGCAGACCGCAGCCACCAGCCACCCCGCACGGCGTCAGTTCAACCCCGAGGGGAGTCGGTCTCCTTGTAGCTGGCTCCCTAACCCTTATGAAACACGCGAAACTCACTCCGGAACTCAAGAAGAAAGTCCACGACTACGTGGAAAGCGTGAAATGGATAGCAGGATATGGGGAGTATAGGATAGCGGTGCAGGAGCCTTCACGGCAGGACCCCGATTGTCTTGCAGAGATAGAGCCTGACGAGCATGAGAGGTCAGTGAAGCTCTCGCTCCACCGGTCGTTCTTTGCCGCGGAATGGTGGCAGCAGAAGAACATCCTGCACCACGAACTCATTCACGGGCGCCTCCTGCAGGCCGCCTGCACGAAACAGGCGCTCACAGAGCGGATCGCTGAAGAGGTAGAGGAGCAATGCGTCAACGATATCGCCCGGGGCGTGGACCTGCTTTTTGAGCAGCTTGAGACACTTCGCGAGGAGAACCGCCGATTGCGGTCGCAGCTACAAGCGCAAAGCGAGAAAGTAGTAACTTCTACGGGGTAGCAGAAGGATTAAAAGTTTGTCCGTACTCGCTCACCACGGGTGAAGTGGGGTGGATACTATACATGATCTCTTACGTGAGGTACGTGAAGAGCTCGACGAGCATCTTGACGCGCTGAACCAGAACACGACAGAGATCGGCGCTGTGCAGGAGTACTCTTCTGAGATAGAGATGAAGCTCGAGAAGCTCACTGAGCGCGTCGATGCGCTTCAGGCATTGCTCCTCTCCCAGACTCCGGCGTCTAAGGATTCGCTGAAGCTCAATGTGAAGGAGCAGGACGTGCTCAACACGCTGCAGCTCACCGATGAACCTTTGACCTCTGCAGGGTTGGGTAGGCGCACAGGTTTGACTGCAGACATGGCTGCGCAGACACTCTACTGCCTGAAGCAGAAAGGCGTGAAGGTGGTGGCATCTACTTTGAATGATGAGACCTACTATGCGTTGGATCAGCGCTTTGTAAGGAATGAATTATAGTTGCCCAAACTAATAGGTTTTTATTGATTTATGTAGAATACATTAATTCTAGAAATAATGATAAATGACTAAACTATTTAGAAATAT
>DAGG01000022.1 GCA_002498125.1 Candidatus Woesearchaeota archaeon UBA525 | reverse complement strand
CGAGAGGAATGGCACTGGATGACGTCATTATCCTAAGGAATACCCTCGATCCGCGTAGCGAAAGCGATGTGAGGGATTACGAGTTAAAGATAGTCTCCAGTTTAAAGTCAAATGTCGATGATGTCGTCGAGAGTTATAACTACCTTGAAGACAAGTATGGAGAACGTGGAAGGGAGATCCAGTTCGGAGTAATAGAAGCCGTCGGCAACTACTTCCAGCACGCGAACGACTTCGATCCTGAGAAGAGAGTATACATCCAGACTTGGCGGGATGACACGAGATTCTACTTCTCCATTAGAGGAGAGGGCGCTGGGTTCGATCCTAACAAGGTCTGGCTCACGAAAGAGGAGCGCGACACGAACGCGGGCGAGTACAAACGTGGACGCGGGCATGCACTGATGAACTACTATGCGGACCTCGTGCAGTACGACAATGATGGCAAAAGCATGATGATGGTATTCGAGCTGGATAAGCTGCGCAAGGCTAGCTGAGCTTCTTAATCTCGCTCTCGACGAGATGGCGGTACTTGCCTTCTTTGAGATTGCCTAAGCTGACGCCCTGGATCTCTGTCCTACGCAGCGCTTCGACCCAATAGCCGAGACGTTTGAATATGCGCTTGACCTCCTTGTTCAAGCCGGTGTGGACGGTGACCTGGACCTGTTTGGGCCCCATGCGCTTCGCGAAGGCGTTGACGCGCTTGCCATCGATGATCATGCCTGCGTTGATCTTCGCGAGGTCCTCGGTAGCTATCTTCTGATCGAGCGTGGCCTCGTAGGTCTTCTTGACCTCGTAGCGTGGGTGCATAATCTTGTTCGCGAACTCACCATCATTCGTCAGGAGAAGTATGCCTGTGGTGTCGCGGTCGAGTCGTCCGACAGGAAACACTCGCTGCGACTCGTGGATGAGCTCGAGGACATGCTTGCGTCCGAAAGGATCTGAAGCGGTCGTGAGGAAGCCCTGCGGCTTGTTGAGCATGAGGTAGACCTTGCGCTCGCGCCTGAGGTACTGCCCCTGCACGAGGATCTTGTCCTTCTCAGAATCCACGTTCATGCCGATTTTCGCGATCTCGCCGTTCACGCGGACATGGCCGTGCTTTATCAGCTCCTCGGCCTTGCGGCGCGAGCAGTGTCCCGTCTCGGCTATCGCTCTTTGCAGACGCATCTCCATACGTTGCCGGAAGTCGGGAAGCCTTTTAAATGTACCAGTCACTCTCGATCCTATGCCCATCGATCTCGTCTTCCCAAAGGGCAATGAGGAGCACCTCGTTGAGATGGCCAAACGGCTCGGCTTCACGCACCTCATCCTCTGCTATACACTGAAGGACCCGCTCATCAAAGAACGAGCAAAGGAGGTGACGATGCTCGCCCACGAAGGGTTTACCACAGAGTTCGCCGTACTCGTGACGAACCAGAACGATGTCTCAAAGGCACGCAACCTCACAAAGTCCATCGTTGGCGTGGGCAGGCCAGAGCTCTTCGAGGACAAGCGCGTCGCGTACATCATCAGCTTCGAAGGATCGAAGCGCGACGATTTCATCCACCATCGCAACAGCGGCCTGAATCAGGTGTTCATCGAGAACGCGAAACGGACTGACAAGACTATCCTGGTCAGCGCGCGGCAACTCCTCTCAGGTGATGTGCCGCAGGCAGTGGTGCTCGGACGCATGATGCAGAACAATACCTTCTTCCGCAAATACAAGCCCGCCGTCCTCGTCGTGAGTGGCGCAAAGGAGCCGCTCGGCATGCGTGCACCACGCGATCTGCAGAATTTGCTGCAAGTGTGAACCTACCCCTCTTTGTTCCTGCCGTTGTAGTTGTGTCGCTCGACAAAAGCATTGTCAAACTTCACATCACGCACCGTCGATCCGACTGCGATGGCCGCAGCTATGAGCACGACATTCCTGAGGAGGTACAGCCCTTCGAGCGACAGCGTGGGAAAGCCGTCCTCGAAGACGACATCGGGGAGAAGGACAAACGGCAAGAGAGCGCCGAAGAGCTGCGGCAAGACGAGCAGTATGCCTGCGCGCACAAGGGAACGGCTCAGAAAACATACCCCGATGACGACCCCCCATGCTCCGAAAAACGGCACGAACCACGATGGGTCGAACCAGTACACTGTGCGGGCGATGAGGTATGAGACTTCGTTGTCACCGAGGATATTGAGCATGCCGGACCAGATGAACACAACACCCATCGTGATGCGCAGAGACGGTAATCCATACTTCTGCATGTAGTGGGTTATCTTGAAGTCGACATCGTCGAACGTGACGTACGCCCGCAGTAGCGCAAAGCTGTCCTCGAGTCTTGGTATGGACGGCATTATTATGCTACATTCTATCTATTGCTTTAATATTTAGCGAATTCCTGTATAAGGACGCATGCGCGGCAGGGATCCTTGCTCGACGGCTGACCACAGCCACTGCACGCCGCGAGTGTCACGGCCTGAGGAGGGAACGCCTGCTTGGCAATGAGGAACCTACATAGCAGACGCCCCCTTACACCTGGATGTGATTGCGCATAACTATTGAGTTCATCACGGACGATGTGACGGTAGCTGCCCTGTATGTTCGGACATTCAGTGAATCCTGTAGCGAGGCCTTTGAGAAACGCGTACACCATCACCTCTTTCTCTGTGCAGAAGTAGAGTGGCTTCACCCGACGTACGAAGCGAGGGAAACTCTTGTTTCCCTGCTCCGGGGAAGCTTCGCTTCCCTCGGAGCCAGTAGCGCCATTGCCGCTGAGAGGTCCTCCGCGGGGGAATATCTCAGTGTTACCTCTGATGATGTTCATCAACACGGCCTGCGCCTCGTCGTCTGCGTTGTGCCCTGTTGCGAGGACGTCGAAATCTACGCTAGTTGCGTTCAACAGTTGCCTGCGAAGCGCTCCGCAGACAGTGCAGGGATGCTGCGGTTTCTTGGCCATCATTTCGTCTAACGTCATACCTACGAGATCCTTGTAGCTCCTTATGATGAGCGGAATGCCATACTCCGCGCAGACCCGTCGAGCATCCTCCAGCGTCTGATCGCGGTACCCTGCGATGCCCTCATCGATAGCTATGGCCGTCACCTCGTGCCTCCGCTTAAGCAACGTGAGCACTGTGAGTGAGTCTTTACCACCACTCACCGCTACAGCGACACGCTCTCCGGGTATGATAAGACCATGATCCTCGATGGTCCTCTCCACCTTCCGCTCGAAATCCTCGAGAAAATGATCTGCGCAGCGCAATGGCTGATCGATGACGGCTGATCCCTCGCAGGCATGGCAACGCATGCTCCCTGGAGCGAGTGATTGCTTAAGAAATTATTGTTAGGTAACCATCTGATACTCGGGGATACGGCATCGGTCCTTGTAGTCCTCGATACCAGGCTCGCAAGGAGGGTAGTAGTCCCTCTGGCAAGTGGGAGGATTGAGTTCCACTTCACACCAACTCGCTGTTTGGTAATGGCAGCAGTCGCTGTTGAATCCGCAAGCCGATCCTCGTGTGAGACAATTGCGGGTTGATGTGCAGAACGGAGCAAGATTCTTGCTTATCTCGTGCTTGAATGACCTGCCATCGAGGAATTCTGTTCCCCAGCAATCCTTGAGCACGGTGCTGCCATCATCCGGAGCGCTAGCGTTGCCTTCTACAGTCCAGTTATGCCCGCTCATGTTCAACCATATCTGATGACCGCTCGGATCCTCGAATATGAGCGCGTATCCTCCAGCGCTGCCTACGCGCAACTGTGAGGTGAGAGTATCTCCGCCAGTCGATAACTGGCATTCTGCTGCGTACGGCGTGAGAGTGATAACGAGTTCTGGCTGGTTTGTCACGTTCGAGCGCACCTCGAAGGAATACTTGCCTTGTCGTCCGACTTCGACTAATGCTGTCGGGCAAGCGCCGGCTGTCGCCTGGCGGTCACGACAAACCTCTGACTCTCCGTCATCTTCAATGCCATCATAATTGCAAATCAACTCTGGCGGAGGCACAGTGTCAGATGTTGCGGGGTTGCAGTCGTCATCCTCGCCGTTACCAAGGATCTCTGTGGCGAGAGGGTGGATAGATACGTTCGTGTCGTCGCAATCAATCCGCGTCGCGGGTATATCGGGGCAGGTCGATGCTGTGTCGTTAATTGCTTCATCGCCATCGAGATCCACACAGATGATGCAGGAACTCGTGTCGATGGTGCAATCCGCCTTGCATGTGGCAGTACCGCTCTGGAATCCCTTGTTTGCACAGGTAGTAGCATCGAGCTCAATAGTAGGCTCACACTCCTCATCAAAGTTCACCACAATCTGATTATTATACGGCCCGCCTTTATCTGGCCCTCCGCAGACGCCTGTCGCGGGAGTGCCCTCGACGCCATCATTGATGCGCAACCCGGTTGTGTACCTGCGCCAGAGCAATGCATCGGCAGGCAATGAAGGCGAGAGAGTTATACCTTCAATTACCTGTTGTGCATCTGTGCCGAGTGAGAATACCGCTGCGCGGTTCTTCGGAATGAGCACAGACATGTCAGTGACGAAATTCTGGTAGATAATTGTGGCCTTGCGGCCTTGCCAAGTGGCGACGACACTCCTGTCACCTTCCTGGGCGAAGTATGCATGATGGAACTCCTGGAACCCTCCGCTCTCAATGAAAGGGGGTGGGGTCGTGCCGAAGCCGAAGATGCTCTTGAAGAAATTAGTGATAGTTGAGAAGACTGTTGGGTCTATCTCTGGAAGACTGACATCGCTGAGTATGAAGAAGGCAACCGGGTCGTCGAGATTACCGCCGATGTACATGTAAGGGAAGATGTCGCGGCCCGCAGTCTCTATTCTATCACACGGTTGGAACTTCGTTTTTGCGATATCATAGCGGTCGCAGAACTCCTCAAAGTCACCTAGGGCAAGGCCATCGATGTGCGGGTAGTATGCCCCGTCACTGTACGCCTCGAGAAGGGGGACGACAATCTCTTTGCTGTCGTACGCTCCTTCCAGCAGAAGATATGTTCCGAATATGGTGTCACCACCGCGGCGCATGACGCAGTACTCCTGACCCTGCACCTTCGCGACGGGGTTGGTGATGACGCTGTCTCCCTGCGCAACGGGCCCGCATTCCATCGTGTAACTTTCGCCGCCGAGCGGCTGCATATTTGTGGCGAGTATCGCCAGCCGGTCGTCGGCCAGCACAGGGACTACAAGTAGGAGCAGGAGAAACACGACGAACAACCCACGACCCATAGCTATGCCCTGCCGTCTGGACATTTATATAAGTTTCGAGGAGAATTTATGTATCTGACAGCGCTTATAGGGAGGTGAAAGCATACCTCAAGGATCCCTGGCTGTACTTCTGGATAGTCATTAGCGAACTCGCGGGCGTCCTTGGTGCGTTCTTCACTACCGACGGTATGCCTTGGTACGACGCTCTAGTAAAACCACTCTTTACACCACCAGGCTGGCTCTTTGGACCTGTATGGACGACACTATACCTCCTGATGGGTATCGCCGCCTACATCGTGTGGAAACAGAAAAACCGTGCAGCGATTACAGCATTCTCTGTGCAGCTGGCACTCAACCTCCTCTGGACTGTGCTGTTCTTCGGCATGCGGTTGCCCGGCACCGCATTCATTGAAATCGTTGTGCTGTTGCTCGCTATCGCTACGACCATCGCGCTCTTCTGGAAGACATCGCGTGCCGCTGGCGCGCTCCTCATCCCATACATCATCTGGGTGACGTTCGCTGCTGTCCTCAACTACAGCCTATGGCAGCTCAATCTCTAGCCACCGCTGATGACGCTGAGGAGCTCGATGCGCTTAGCACCGTCGACATTGTCCTGTTCTGTGATAAGCGTGCCGTCTTTCACTATGAGAACTGTCTCAAAGTTGACACCGAGCTTCTCGAGGAGGCTCTTGGCTGTGCCCTCGTGCTCTACCTCGAGCATCTTGCCCTCTTTCTGGAGAAAAACTTCCATGATGACCAAGGAGCACGAGTAACTTTAAATATCTGCGGCAAGGAGTTTAACCTATGCAGCTGAATGGCATGAGCAATTATCGTCTCCATTCAGATAGCACGCTCTTCTGCATTAAGCAGTGCGTGCTGACTGTCTGACTCCAAATCAACGGGGCGGGCAGGGCAGCACGGCAAGACCATGTTAGTTCTCCCGCCTCTCGAGGTGCAAAATGAAAGAGAGGGATTGGCGTTCGACGCCTTGCGTGATGTGCGAAGAACCCATTACAAACCCCATATGCCCCGCGTGCCTGCAGGAAGGCGTGCGACAATGGCTGCTTGAACAACGACAAGGCCAGCTCGCGGCAGAGGTCCGCGCGCTCACGTCCGTAATCTTCGCAAATCACGGCGACGTGTTCTGCATCAAGTGCGATAGCGCCATGGCGCTGTGCGCGTACTGCTACACGAAAGAGGTCTTCAACGTCATCAAGGATCACCAGCACCTCGTCAAGCAGTATCTCGCGTACTTCAACTACGACCTCCAGCACCTGGGTTGGGAGCAGGACGCGCGAGCATACACTGATGACATGATATAGAGAATACGGGAGGACATTATGGAACAAGAATTCGAGAATCAAGAGAACAAAGAGAGGCCGGCGTACACGGAGTGGCTATTGTCGCTCAAACAGAAGACGCAGCTTGCTGAGCGGGAGGAAGAGCAGGAGCACGAGTGGCGGCAGCGCTACAAGACATAGCGACAGCAGCGACAATCCTTTTCTTCAGTTCTTTCCGCAGACGCCGATTTTCCTTTAAGTAGGTGCTTATAAGAGAAATTTGCTAGTACTTACATACAGTAGTGACGCTCGTCGAGAAAGATAAATTTCTATATAGTAATAAGTTATAACTGGAATCTCTGTTTTCCGACGATATACGGGCTACAGAGGCCGAATTCGGGGAGTTGTGTCCATCTATAAAAGCATTTATAAATGAAAGCGGACCTCTACTTAAAAATGGGGGGATGCATAATCCTCACCACTCAACTGGGGGTTGAGCACCTATGACTACAGCCAAGAAGAAGACGGCACACGCCGAGCACGGCGTAGTGGACGACACGACCATCCGTATCGTCAATATCGTCGTTTCAACAAGCCTCGAGCATGATATCCCGCTCGAGAAGATGGCGGCAGTCCTGCCGAACACTGAATACAACCCGGAGCAGTTCCCCGGTCTCGTCATCCGCATCAAGGAGCCGAAGACCAGCGCACTCATCTTCAGCAGCGGCAAGGTCGTCTGCACCGGCGCACGCACCCTCGAGAAGGTCGAGGAGAGCATCGCGAAGATCATCGAGAGCTTGAAGAAGATCAACATCGACATCAAGATCAAGCCGAAGATCACCGTCCAGAACGTAGTCGCAAGTGGCTCAATCGGGATGGACCTGAACCTCAACAAGCTCGCCATGAAGCTCGACAACACGGAGTACGAACCCGAGCAGTTCCCGGGACTCGTGTACAAGCTCATGGAGGCCAAAGCGACCTTCCTGCTGTTCTCCAACGGTAAGATCGTCTGCACTGGCACGAAGAGCAAGGAGCAGGTCATGGAGGCGATCGAGAAGCTCGTCGTCATCCTGAACAAGGTCAAGTAGGTCCTTTCTTTCAAACTCTTTTTCTCTAGGTTTTTAAGCATCGCTAAGGAAGCAGAGCTTCCTTGCGCCAGGATTCTGCGAATCCTCGGCGCCTTGGCATAAGTCCAAACAACTCCGACGGCGAGTCGCAGACGAGCCGACAGTGGAGTTGTGAGACTTCCCGCGAGCAAATGGCCGCGATGCAAAAAGAGGAACTGTTGTTTTTAAGTCAATCAAAACTATCTTAAACAACCTCCTGTCCCGTCGACTCGGTGGTTGGGATGGATATCGCGAGTATCAATCATGAGCAGGTACGCAAGGTAGCGGCGGTCATCAAGACACTACCGCCCAAAGCAGTGCTCAACTTCTACAGCTTCAATGATGACGGCACGCAGGATCCTTTCTGCAAGAGCATGTATCCGGAGCTAGGCCACCCGAACACCGTGGACTTCCTCAGCTTCATGGGAATGCAGAACCACGGCTACTGGACACTCAAAGGAGATACGTACCAGGCTCCTATCTTCGGAACCCTTGATGGCAAGACCGGTGTGAAAGGCAGCGACCTCCTCTGGCAGATGGCCAAGCGCACCTTCGACAAAGACCCTTGGTTCTTCACTCCACGCCGCCTCGCCGACGTCGCCTACGATGATCTTGTGGAGAAGGTGTTCAGCGACGACAACGGCCCTCTGCCGTTCCGCGACCTCGACGCGAGGCACGACATCACAAACGCCTACGGCGAGTGGTTCCTTACGCGCAACACGACACCTGCAAACATCGTGCAAGCTGCCAACAGGAAAGAATCTCCTCTTCAGCACTTCCTGCAAGTCTACTCCGACATCCCAGGATACGACGAGGACCCTCTTGAGAAGAAGAACGTCCTCACAGCAATGTCGCTCGCAAACAGACCAGAACGGCTGCTCAACGCAGATCCTTGGAACCCTGACTGGACACCGATAGTTGACTATCACCTCATGCGCTTCGCGCTGAGATCGGGGATGGTCAGGCTCGCACCCCGGCACCGCGATGACAACATCGCACGTAGACTCGTTGACGATGAGGTCGAGTTCGCAATCAGGCTCTCCACATACCACGTAGTGGATGAGCTCATCATCGAGTCAGGCAAGACCATGGCTGCAGTCGACCTTGCGCTATGGAGCGCGCGCAAGTTCTGCCCCGAGGACTACGACCTCTCAAAGATCAGGTGCGGCGAGTGCATGTACAGTCCTGCGTGTATCCAGGACAAGGAGCTCTTTCAGCCTGTGCTAGAGACCACAAACTACTAAAGCATCAAGAGGATGGAAGACCTATGGCACTGCTACGCACAAGGTTTGATGACATCGTCTGCGAATTCATGCCCAGTGAGAGCAAGGATGTGCTCATCTGGGCAGGCGGCATGCCCGGATATCCGTGGCGAAGCAGGAACCTCGCTTGGCTCTCGAAGCACTACTGGGTATTCTTCCCCCGCTATCGCGGCACCTGGGAGAGCGGAGGCAAGTTCCTCGCCAAGAGCCCTGAAAAGGATATCATCGATATCATCGACATGCTGCCACGCGGATTCAAAGACCTGTGGAGCGGCACGCAACACAAGCTCAAGCCGCGCCACATCTTCATCGTCGGCGCAAGTTTCGGCGGACCCGCAGCCATCCTCGCGAGCCGTGACAAACGCGTGAAGAAGGTCCTCTGCCTCTCTCCAGTCGTGGATTGGACTGCGTCGAGCGAAGACGAGCCCATGGACAAGCTCGGCGTATTCCTGCGCGAAGGGTTCGGTGAGGGCTACCGCTTCTCAGACAATGACTGGAAAAAGCTCAGGAGAGGGATCATCTACCAGCCCGTAAACCACATTGAAGAACTGGATGGAAGGAAGATAACAATCATCCATTGTAAGGATGACAAGAGCGTCCCGTACTCCACTGTGGAACAATTCGCGAAGGACACGGGGTCGAGACTGATTGCATTCAACAAAGGCGGGCACGGCGGCTCTGCCAAATGGATGAGGCCGTGGTGGTTCTGGCGCGTAAAGAAGCACCTGAACTGCTAGCTTTCCTCTGAAAGGAGAGGTTTGAGTAAACACTCCTGGGAGCCGTTTAAATGCGTTCTACAGTGGAAATGAAGGGGGGGCACTGGTCATGCAGGCGCGATTTCCTTTTAAGCAAGCTCCCCCCACAGCACATTGATGGAACCGATGGCAGCAGGCGGATTCGCTGACATACCAAGAGGACCTATGGAGCTTCCTGAGCAGATAGAGAAATTCCGCGAGTTCTTCGAGGTGAGCGAAGAATACTCTAAAGGCCTCCTCGACCAGGTGCGTGCCGGCAGCAGTTGGGTGAACATCGATTTCTCAGACCTGGCCAAGCACAGCCCGGAGCTCGCTGATCTCATGCTCGATCAGCCCGAAGAGGTGCTCAAGGCCTGCCAAATAGCCATCGAGAAGATGGACCTGCCGCGCAGCAGCGAGGATGCTCCCCCGCGCCTGGAGCCGCGCATCATGAACCTACCTGCGCAGCAATGCGTCGAAGTGCGCAACATCCGCGCCAAACACCTGAACAAGTTCGTGCAGATAGTGGGCATCGTCAGGCAGAAATCGCCGGTCAGACCACAAATGACTGCAGCCAAGTTCGAATGCCCATCATGCGGCAACATCATCCCCGTCCTCCAGCTCGACCAGAAATTCAAGGAGCCCACGCGCTGCGGCTGCGGACGCAAGGGTAAGTTCAAACTCCTCTCAAAAGAGCTCGTTGACGCGCAGAGTATCACGCTCGAAGAGGCACCTGACGACCTCGATGGTGGCGAGCAACCTAAGCGCCTCAACCTCTTCCTGAAGAACGACCTCGTATCACCACTCAGCGACAAGAAGACAAACCCCGGAGCGAAGATCACCATCACCGGCATCATCAAGGAGGTCCCCATCATCCTCGCCACAGGCGGCCAATCGACGAGGTTCGATCTCATCGCAGAAGTGAACTTCATAAACTCAGTCCAGGAGGACTTCAGCGAAATAGCCATTGACGCAGAGGAAGAGGAGCAGATCAAGGAGCTCAGCCAGGATCCTGACCTCTTCGAGAAGTTCGTCGCTAGCATCGCTCCTTCCATCTACGGTCACGAGCCCATCAAGCAGGCGCTCATCTTGCAGATGTTCGGCGGCGTCCACAAGAGCCGCGACCGTGGTGTCAAGAGCCGTGGTGACATCCACGTGCTCCTCATCGGCGATCCCGGGTCAGGGAAGTCGCAACTCCTCAAACGCATCAGCGGCATCGCACCAAAGGCGCGCTTCGTATCAGGTAAAGGTGCCTCTGGCGCAGGCCTCACCGCTTCAGTGGTGAAGGATGAATTCCTCAAGGGCTGGACGCTTGAGGCCGGCGCGCTCGTGCTCGCGAACCGCGGGCTCTGCTGCATCGACGAACTCGACAAGATGACAAAGGAGGATACCTCCGCTATGCACGAGGCGCTTGAGCAGCAGCAGGTCAGCATCGCGAAGGCGAACATCCAGGCGACACTGCGCTGTGAGACCACTGTTCTCGCCGCCGCAAACCCGAAGTTCGGCCGCTTCGATCCTTATGAGATTATCAGCAAGCAGATCGACCTGCCTCCCACTCTCCTGAACCGTTTCGACCTCATCTTCCCTGTCCGCGACATGCCTGACAAGACTAAGGATGAGAAGCTCGCTACCTTCATCCTCACCATGCATAAGGAGGAGGGTGGCAAGGAGGGTATGATCGGGCCTGAGCTGATCAAGAAGTACGTTGCCTATGCACGCCAGCGTTGCTTCCCGAAGCTCACAGACGTCGCCATCCAGGAAATCAAGCAGTACTACGTGAAGATGCGCGGCGGCGATGATAACGGCGAGACCGTGATCAAGGCCATCCCGATTAGCGCACGTCAGCTCGAGGCTCTCGTTCGTCTTGCAGAGGCTTCGGCGAAGATGCGTCTCTCAGAAAAGGTCACGAAGCGCGATGCCCAGACAGCCATTGAGCTTGTCCACTACTGCCTGCAGCAGATAGGTATGGATCCTGACACTGGCAAGATCGATATCGACCGCATCACGACAGGAATCACCGCGTCGCAGCGCAGCCACATTAGCGTCGTGAAGGATATCATCCAGACGCTGGAGAAGGATATCGGAAAGAGCATCCCGATAGAGGATGTCGTGCGCGAAGCGGGCATCAAGGGTATAGCGGACGACACGACGCACGAAGTGATTGAAAAACTCAAGCGCGGCGGCGACATCTACTCGCCCAAGCACGGGTTCATCAGCAGGCTCTGAAGCTTATAAACCTCCGTCACTCTTCTCCCTTTCCTGCCGCAACGGTTAAGAATACCTGAGCAGTCTCTCAGTAAATGGCGCAGTACACCCGGCAAGCAGCAGTACCATGCACGCTCAAGGAGATATCCGATGGCGTATGGGAGCAGCATCCGGGCTTTGAGCCTTCTGGCGTTCGCACGCCGCGCGGAATGATCAGCCGCTGTAGCGTTATGGGCGTGCTCGTTGACAAACAGGAGAGTAATCTCGCTGTGGATGATGGTACGCACATCATCAGTGTGCGCTCCTTCGACCCCGTCCCTGTGTACGCACAGGTCGGCGATATGGTGCATGTCGTAGGCAGGCCACGCGAGTACAATGGCGAGCGCTACCTCGTACTCGAGATCTGCAAGCGCATCAAGAATCCCGCGTGGGTGCAGTACCGCAAGCGCGAGCTCGAGCAGCTCTACGGCAAGGTCACTCAAGCACCCAAAACCCCTATTCCTGTCGAGGTTGACGCGAAGAATCCGTTCGAGACAATCGTCGGAAAGATCCGCGAACTCGACCACGGCACTGGCGCTGATGTCGATGAGGTCATCGCTGCAGCAGGACTGCCTGATGCGAACAAGCTTCTACAGACGCTCATGGAGGAAGGCGAGATCTTCGAGATCAAGCCCGGCCGTGTCAAGGTCCTTGAGTAAGTGATTTAAACCACCTTCTCTCTTCTGCGACTATGGGGCTTGATGTGGTGGTGGAAGACCGTTCTCTCATTATCATGGGAACTATAGATAATGCCCGCGTGCACGACATCTATACCTCGTTCTGCGAGCACTACAATGTCGGAATGAGCCGACAGCGCGCGTTTCTCGTGAGCCGCCGCATCTATGACGAACTGCAGGAGTACGGTTGCTCCAAGGACGCTCCTGAACCTGGCGTGAGGTTCATCGCGGAACGCTCGGGTAAGAAGTACTCTTTCTCCATGTTCAAGGAAGGCTATTCTCCTGACCTTGAAGCATTGGCAAGGAGACTCTAGAAGAATAGCGGCGTTACCCAGACCTCTAGGATGCCGGCTGCGAACGTGATGAGTAGTGCGATAAGCAACAGGTCCGCAGTGTCCAGTATGACGTGCTCGAACTTACGCGTGCCCATATCGTGCTTGATGACCGCGATGCTGATGATGCCACCAGCGAGGCCTGCGATGAAGTACGCCGCAATTTCAGGGATGCCGTGGATGGCGTATCGCATGAGCGCGTAACTGACTATCTGGAAGTAGTGTCCTGCCTGTGTGAGACCGACAGCATCGGCGACGCTTGCGAGGCCTGTGCGCACGAGGTTGCCCATCGCCGCGCCGATGATGCTCGCGTTCCACGCGAGGATAAAGAGCGCGCCTGCGCCGTAGAGGAAGCTGAAGATCACGCAGAACACGAGCACGCGCACGTTGTTCAGGAAGATCTTGCTGAAGAGCGATATGTCCAGGCCGACAAATCCTGTAGCTCGACCGTTGATCGCGTTAATCGTGTCCCGCTGTGCGCTGAAGAGCGTACTCGACATGTCGGCCGGAAGGAAGCTGTACCACACCATGAACGCGACGCTCATGCCGACGAAGAGCCACATGAAGGCGCTCAGCGCTTTGGCGTGCTCCTTGAGCAACCACGACTCCTCCATAACCTCGAGGTCCTTCTGCTCCTCCATGTTGATGAGCTGGTAGACTAGCGGCAGCGCTGCCATCGTGGTCAGGAAGACCATGGTTGTGCTCGCGTAGTTCTGGAAGACCATCCAGGAGAGGAACACCGCAACTGTTGTGTAGATGAAACCGAGGAAGAGCGCCTTGTAGGGCGACTGCTCAGATTCGAACGGCGTGAGGAGGCTCTCGAGGACCATGGGTATCTGTGCTGCCTTGTCGCAAGAGCCGAAGAGCGAGCGCTCCAAGGCGAGAAGCCGAAGGAGCAAGGCGAGCCCTGAGACCCTGCTGCGAGGGACGAGCAGTTCATCCGACGCAGCACTCTCGTCGAGAAAGGGGTATTTAAACCTTGCTCAGAGGAGACAATCGAGCCCGTCCGCCACCAGGTGGAGGATAACACCGAGGGCAAAGTACCTTGTCCTCCAGAAAAGCCCTGCCACATAGAACGGCATGGCCCAGAAGCTGTGCAGTGGGTGAAAGCCGATGCTGCACCTGTCCGGATCGTATATGGGGTCGGCCAACAGGTGGTCGAGGTCGATGAGGTTCGCGGCCAAGACGGAGAGTAGGATGAAGCCCGACTCCTCGCTCTTCCAGCGCAGCTTCTGGTAATGGATGATGATGGCCCAGGCCAGGACGTGGATGCCGAGATGCACGAGCGCGTGAACTAACATACCGACGGTGAAGGGACAAACCTTTATAAAGAAACTCCTGATTCCCATGAGCATGGAGTCTTACGAGGAGATGCTGGCCCGGGCGAAGGAGGTCCTCCCTGATGAGGCAGAAGAAACAAGCCGTTTCACGATTCCAAACGTGAAGGGGCACCTCGAGGGCAGCAAGACTATCATCAACAACTGGACGCAGATAGCCGACGTGCTCCGTCGCAAGCCTGAGCACATGCTCAAGTACGTCCAAAAGGAAATGGCGACTCCTGGCGAGATTATCAAAGTCTCTGTCGTCTTCGGCAGTAAGCTCAGCGCGAGCAAGATCAATGATAAGATCAAGCAGTACGCTGATGAGTTCGTCTACTGCAAGACCTGCGGTAAGCCGGACACGAAGCTCACGAGAGAAGCGACCATCTACTTCGTCATCTGCCAGGCCTGCGGCGCGAAGAACAGCATCCAGAGCAGAATCTAGTTATCTTTACACATTCTAAAGTTAGTTCTAGTGACTACTCTCTTCAAGCATCGTGGATTTACCTATGAGCAACTCACTATCCATATCGACCCTATTACGGCCTAGTCGTTACTCTGTATCTTCGCGAGGAGCTTAATCATCTCTATGTAGAGCCAGACTATCGTGACCACGAGGGCGATTGCGCCGATCCATTCCATGTGCTTAGGTAGGCGTTGCTTCGCTGCGCTCTCGATGAAGTCGAAGTCGAGCAGCAGGTTGAGTGCAGCAATTGTCACCACAATCAGACTGAAGATGATACCGATGGCTCCTCCCTCGTGGATGTAGGGGATGTTGACTCCAAACATCGCGAGGAGGAATGACACGACGTAAACCGCTACGATAGAGAATGTCGCGAGAATCACAATCGTGCGGAACTTCTGCGTGACCTTGATGATACGATTGTTGTAGAGGACGAACATGAACAGCGCGACAGCGAGCGTGAGTAGGATCGCATTGATAACTATCCCTGGGAACATCGACTCGAAAACGAGACTGACACCTCCCACGAACACTCCCTCTACGACGCCGTAGGCCGGCGCGAGATATGGAGCCCATTCATGCTTGAACATGAGTGTGACCACCATAGCGAAGCCGAGCACCATCGAGACAATGACTACGGGCCAAAGGAAGGCCTCTGGAATTACGCCTGAGGCGACACCCCGCCAGGTGAGCGCTCCGAAACCCATGACGAGCAGGAGGAGCATGCTCGCGCGGTGCATGGTGCCGTCCACGGTTGTGTGCTCTGCGCCGTGCGCATGGACGGTGAAGACCTTCTCTGTCAACATCGGATTCTGGGTTCTCATGGTGAGAAGGAAGAAATCTGGATTTATAAGCTATTTGCTGCGGTTCCTGGTCGTTATTTTCTTAAATCCCTGGTTGCAGGAGAGTGTCGTGGGGCTACTCAAGGACGCGTACAAGACGAAATCCGACCTTGAGACCGCGGTGGAGAATGCCGGGTGGAAAGACCAAAAGCAGTTCTTCATCATGGTGTATGATAACGAGGAGGCGCTCATCACGATGGCTGAAGAGGACAGAGTCCCGGCGTTCGTAGCATTCTACGTTGATCCTGACATGAACGCGTGCATGATCGGCCCAGCGCACCCTGACGACCTCAAGGCCGAAGCTGAACCGTACCTGCATCCCAAGTACCGGAAAATCTACCGCTTCGCTCTCGGGAATGTGGATGCAGTCCTGCGGCGGTAGTTTCTTAAGCCCTAATCACCGGAAGAGGGTATGCTCCTCAAGGATGTCTTCGCAGACACTGCCGATCTCGAGATGACTCTGCGCAGTAAAGGCGCTGTGAAAGCCATACCCTACTTTCGGGCTCTCTACAACGAGGAGGAATCACTAGTCAGGCGCGCAGCGGGGAAGTGGGTCGGAGTGAGTGTCTATGACGGCAAACACGACATCACTGAGCCTGGCACCTACGAAGCGACGCTCAGGCTATGCGAAGAGCTTAGGGTGAGGAACAAACGTACCTACTGTTACATTGCGCTCGACAATGCGGAGATGTGGCTGAATAAGTGTCACTGAACAAGCATCAGACCGCATCTTCTGTCTCCTTGAACCAATCCCCTAGTCCCGTCTGCTTCTCCGGGTCCTTGCCGAAGAGATCGTCTATCTTGCGTGCAAGGAGGTCCATATCCTGCTTGAGGTAGCCGGTGATATTGTACTTGGTGCAGAGGTCCAATGATGGCTGCAGGTACTTGATGACCGAACCCTCTGAGATTGTGAACACTATCTTGCCGCCGCATTCCCAGCACTTACCGACGAGCGGCGGGCGGCGGAATTTCTCATTGCATGCAACGCAGCGGTACTCCTGCTGCGTGAACTTGCGCAGGTTGCCTTTGGTGTCGCGCATGAAGTGCTTCTCAATCACCAGGCGCGCGACATCGGTGGCGTTGCATGCCGCGATCTTCACCGCGAGATCCATCTGTCCAAAGAGCTTCTCCTCCATCGACGGCAAAGTCTTGTACGCTGAGCAGAGCACTCCGGAATTCAAATTCCTCGTATCGTGTGTGAATCCCATACCCTCAAACTGCTGCGGCGTACCCAGGTACTGCCCAATCATCGGAATCTTGACCTCGTAGGGTTTCTTGTACTCAAGCGCCGCCTCGTACATCTCAAGCGGATACTTCCATACAGTATCGACGTGGAACGCCATGTCGTCAACCTCTGCAGGATTGAGGAAGTAGGTGAGTACGAGTGGGGCGTCCATCGTGCTGCCGCGCGACTCTGGGAGGAACTTCGCGCTGAAATTCAGGAATACGTCCATGAGGAGGGAGATACAACTCTCATCACCGTCACAGTCACGACGCATCGCTGCGTGGTAGAGTGGGTGCGCGAGGAAGCCCTGCGTCTGTGACATGCCCACGATCCTGCCCACCATGCCTGCGGAGGTGTGCGGCGCGAGGCCGACAACGTAGTGGCCTATGACGTCCTCCTTAGTGTTGAAGTTGTAGTACGGCTTGAGGTCGTAGAGGCGTACGAGCAGTTCGTCGATGAAATTGCCTGATCGGAAGAGTATCTCATCTGCCGGCTCATCGGGGCTCTCAGGGCAGCAGGGGATGACAATATCCTGTGGACGCAGTTCGAGGACTTGGTCGGGAGACGTTAGCGGTGTGCCGTACGTGTCGTGTGTATAACCGAGATCTATTGCCTTCTCAACCGAAAGGCCGACCTCTCCAGGACGGAAGTGTGTGAGCGTGACCTCACTGCAGTCGTAGCGGATAGTGCCGTCCTTGTTCACTGAGACCTTGTGCTTCGCGCGCAGTATGCCCTTGATGATGTGCTCGGGGATATGTGATTTATTGCTCGTACCTCGCACTCCTTTGATGAGATCGGGGTATATCCTGAACTTGAGCTTACGCAAGGACGCCTCGAAGATGCGGCGGATGTCTATCTCCTGCTTCGCATAGGTATGCTCCTCTTCCTTCTCGCCTTCTGACGTCCTGCGGATGACTTTGTTAATCCGCTGCTCAGTCCAGCCATCACACATCTCACAGCGTTGGAATATCGTGTTCAACTTACACGCTGTACAGTACCGCAACGGGTACTCCGCTGTGACCTTGCCACGTTGCAGTGCCTCCTGCACGCTGCGTAGCCTACCACCCTCCTCACCTATCGGGAAGAGCGTGTGCGGCGAGCCCGTGAGCTTACGCATCTTAGCCTTCTCAGGCCTTCCCATGCGCGCACCGATGAATGTCCCTGCCTTATCGCGGATGGTGATGCCTGAGAGTGTTGATACTATGGAGAGTGTCGACTCCTCCGGTGTGCGTTCCACAATCGTGAGTGCGTCGGTCGCTGCCATGCGATGCAACCCTAGACAGGTCTTGAGCGCCTCCTCATGCCCCTTGTCAACTGCGAAGATGTCGTCGACAACCCTGTGCGGGACGCCGAGCGTCTCAAGTGCGCTCTTCACATCATTGCCCCTGATGAAAGAGATGTGCCCTTCTTTCTCGATGACTGCGTTCAACAATGTCTTGAGCTGCTCGTGCTTGAGGAGTATCCAGAAATGAGTCCATGCACTGTGCAGCGGAGTCCCTGTTGTCATAGCGATCGCTATCGCCTCATCGGCCGTTGGGGATTCTCTCATTGGATCGTTAATGATGGATTTCCAACGCTCTACATCAACAGCCGTGAGTTCGTTCAACGTGGCGGGGGAGAATTCCTTGCCTTGCGTCTTCACTGCCTTTTCGACCTCCTGTATCCACCACTCTGGACAGTAGCCAGCAGGCACGAGGCTGTGATTGCGGTCGAAGAAGTCACCGTAGTTGATGAGCACGTCGCCTAGATAGAGTATTATCTCCACCTCTCCGGCGACTTTCTTCGCAAGCTGCTCATCATTCAACTGCATGACTGTGCCGTCGCGCAGGCGGACGATGGGACCATCAATCGTGTCACACGGCATAAAGGCCGCGGCCTTGCCAGGACGCTCGACCTTTAGCTGTGTCGCGCTCGCGATGTAGTTATTGAGTACGCGCATAGTGGCAGGATGGATGGCCTGTCCTGAATACCCTGATGCCCTGCTCCTACCATAACGCAGGCGGAAACCTCCGGGACGCAAGGGATATGCGAGGACCGGCCTGCCTGCGACAAGGTCCTTGATGAATGTGTAATCGGGAGTGATCTTCGCTGAAGACTCCACCTTCTTGCCTGCCGCCTTCATCTTTTTCTGCACGACGAGGAACTCCTCAAGGAATCCCCAGTGCCCCATGCCGAAATCCTTACCCCATTTGCCGAGGTTCTTCCATAGCTTCGCGGCTTTCAGCGGAATGCATGAGGAATGGATGAGACAATATCCTGATCGGAGCTGGTTCACTGGGACGCGCGGGAGATCTTTGAGATTGATATTCGACACCTCATATTTCTCAGATGCGTCGCCGCTGATCTCCACAGGCAGACGCTCCATGAGGAATATACTCTCCTCTTTCGACGGGAAGTATTGGAGATTGGTGATCCATTCGTGGTAATCCTCAAGTTCTGCAGGGCAGCGCTTGATCTCTTTCTCTGTCGGATCGTATGTAGCATAGCCCATGTTCTTCCTGACATAATCGGCGATGAGTACGCACACTGCTGCAGCAGTCCCTCCCGCATTCCTGATTGGACCTCCGAAGTTCAGGCAGAAGTACTTGCCTTTGCCATCGAGACGATCCTTGAGCTCAATGCTTGTCAGGCCTTCCAGTGGGGAACTCACGACGCCCAGCGTGACATAGGCGAAACCCACGCGCACGCCGATAGTTATGGCTTGGAGCTCATCATCAAACTTGCAGTACTTCTGCTGCGCTATCTCCAACCCCACCTGGAACGCGACACGCCAGTCGAGGATGCCGTATTTCGCTTCGAGATCCTCGATGCGCTTCTCGATGCCGACGCCTTTGATCTGCGGAGCGACGACACTGATGAGACCGATGACGCGCTCAGCGAGCGTCTCAGCGAGTGTTACTGATACCTCATTCTCTGGATCATATCCTAGCGCCCGCGCCTTCTGCGCTATTTCAAAGGCATTAAAGCAGTCCTTGCGAAAGCGCTCTACATAAGCCAGCATCTCCGCAGAGGCATTGATTTCAACCATATCCTTCAAGTTCCTCCTTCAACCGTTTGATGCGCCCGGTGTCATTCTTACCTGCAATCATCTGAATCATATTACCGTCAATCCTCGCCAGAAACCCCTCTCCTATGAGATCATAGCCGCAGACACCGTATGGTTCCATCATCTGGCGATCCAGTTTGGTGTATGCGACAGTATCTTCCCATTGTCCTTTCTCCCCCTGCCAACGCCCTTTCTTCCGGGAGTCTTCTATGTTGACGATAAAACCATTCCTTTCGAATATCTGCACCATGTCCTCCAGAGGGATTGTGTGCATCTCCTTTTGTGTCGTGTATTCATACAACACCATAATTCACCCGTATATCCTCGATAGCGCATCCTCGGCTCGCGAAATACGTTTGTTGTCGGCTTCTTCTTTGATTGTGCATACCACTCCGCCGTAGGCTTCGTCCTCGATAAGCTTGATGCTGAGCTCTGGTTTGGGTGTGCGCAGCAGATAGCCAACGTGTTTACGTTCTAGATGCTCGTCGAGCTCGACAGCGATGGGGAGTTCATATTCTCCGTTCTCGCTGTAGAGCACATACTTCATGCAGAGCTTCCTGTTGATGTATAATCCGGAGTTCCAGAACGCGGTAATGAGCGTGTCAAGCGACTTATCGGTGACCTTCACTCTCGAGAAGCCCATCTCCTCCATTGCGCTGAGGATTTCATGTCTCATGTCTTCACCTCTTGTTCCGCAGCCTCTGCCTGTATCTTCGCCTTCTTTGCTTCACTGCCGTGGTAGAAATTCATGATGCGGAGCTCGCGCGTGCGCAGATTGACTATGGGAAGTCTCGCTGGCTGCGGCTCAAGACCGCGCTTCTCCTGCTCTTCTGATACCTCGCTCCAGCAGCTCGCGTTCATCACGGTGACGCCGCGGTAGTTCGCGTAGCTCACACGGTGTACGTGGCCTGTGATGAAGAAATCAGGAACCCTGTCGATGAGCATGGGGTCCTCATCGGGATCCGGCACGTAGGTGTTGCATCCGTGTGTGGGTGAGAGGTGGCGTTTCTGCAGGAGGAGTTTCATGATCCTTTCTGTCACCTTCTGCCCTCCCGCGTCGCGGATGGACTGTATGTTGTTCGCGTAGTAAATGAGACTGTAGCCGTGATACAGCAGGATATCGAATCCTGGGTGCGTCACTGTCTGGTCGATGGTGAAAAGTGATGGGTTGCTCAGCATCGTCACGTTCGGCAGTGCATAAACCTCTTCTGCGAAATCCTTGTATATCGGCAGCTGCGGTTCCTGCAGGCGTCCGGCGTCGTGGTTGCCGGCAATCAGTACGACTTGGATGTGCTCGGGAATCATCTTGATGTAGCGTGCGAATGCGTTGTACTGTTCCTTGATGTCGATGATGTTCAAGTCAAGATCTTGCTGCGGATAGATACCAACGCCCTCCACAAGGTCGCCTGTGAAGATGGCATACTCCACCTTCTTCGCTATGGCTCGCTGTTCTGCGTTACCGAAGTTCCCTGAGAGCCACATCAGGAACTTCTCGAACTCATCCTTGAGGAAGAGCTTAGATCCGACGTGGACGTCACCTACGAAGACCGCGTACTTCTCATGCGGTCCTTTCTTGAGCTCCTTGCTCAAAGGGACGTCGGGGAAGATAATGGAGCTCGCGAAGATGCGGTTGCCTGCGGTCTGGCCGACTATACCGATGACTTCATCAAGGACAATGTCGCGGCCAATCTCCTGAAGCTCACGCTTGTTGTTGGCAAGCCACACCTCTATCTGCCCTGTGGGGTCCTCGAGCTTGAGGATGATGTGTTTGGACTTGCTCTCCTGCTTCTCATAGACCATACCGATGAGTGCGACGTTCTCGCGCTCCTTCTTACCAATAAGACGACTGATACTTGTCACATTGGCGAGTTCCTTGCGCGTCTTGAGGATGTTCGCGAGTGCGTTGTAACGCTTGTTAAACATCTTGACGAAATCAGCATATCCGCGCTTGCGTGCGGGCTTGTCATAGACCTTGATGGGCCTCACCTTGTGCTCGCGTTCCTTACTGATTCGCTCATGGTCTGCATTATAATTCTCCGCGAGCTGTGCGAGCTTATCGGGAACGCCTTTGGCCTCAACATCACTTATGCCCTCTTCGTTGTGTTTCGCTGGCATCCCGGTGCGGAGGATGAACTTCTCAGCTGAGCGCTCCCTGGTGTAGAAGTCCTCGACGTCGTGGTGGAGTATATCCAAGAGGGCGTCGCGGTTATCGAGGAGGTCTGGTTCGACGATGATGCCGCGGTCAATGCATACTTGCACGATCTCGTCTATCGAGCAATCATCGTATTTCGATCTGATGTCGGCCATGATTATCACTTACTCCCTACTGATGGTCGGTTCGGGAGGAAAAAGAGGAGCTATTCTGGTGTGCTCTTGAGCTCTGACTTGATATCTTCTGGTTCCTTAACCTCTTCAGGTTCAAAGCGGTCGAGCTTCTCCTGGGCAGCGACATCTGCGACACCGCTCGTGTCCTCCATGCCGAGCTCTGACTGAACTATCTGCTTGATCTTTGGTATGAGAGATTCTGGTAGGCCAATGGTTATCTCACGCATACGGCCGAAGCGTCCTTTACTGATGATCTTGGCGTTGATAATGCCGAGCATGTCCATCTCGGCGATGATATCGCTGATCCTGCGCTGTGTAAGCGGACGTTGCCCTGTGTTCTGGCAGACGGCCTTGTACACGTCGTACACGTCGCCGGTCAGGATACTCTTGCGCTTGTCGGCAAGTAGAAGTATTGATTGTAGCGTCGCGTGAAACTGCTTGGGTTGGGTCTGGATGACGTCGACAATCCTGTCCCGCTCGATCTTCTCCTCGGCATCGTCAATATGACTTATCGCTATCGCGGTGCTGCCGCCTCTTTCAGCGACCTCTCCGGCGACGCGCAGGAGCTCGAGCGCCCGGCGTGCGTCACCGTGCTCGCGCGCGGCGTATGCTGCGCACTTCTGGATGACACCGTCCTCTACAGCGCCTTCCCTGAATGCTCTGGTCGCGCGGCCTGTGAGGATGTGCTGGAGTTGGAGTGCATTGTATGGTGGGAAGACGAGTTCCTCCTCTGAGAGACTTGACTTCACTCGTGGGTCGAGGGTGTTGCTGAAGATGAGGTCGTTGCTGATTCCGATGATGCAAACTTGTGCGTTCTTGAGCTCGGTGTTCATGCGGGTGAGGTTGTAGATAATCTCGTCACCTATCTTCTTCACGAGCTGGTCTATCTCGTCGAGGACGAGGATGATGACTTGGCGTTTGTCATCGATTGCCCTGTGGAAGGTGTTGTATACCTCATCAGTAGGCAATC
Organism: Candidatus Woesearchaeota archaeon UBA525; assembly: GCA_002498125.1. Lineage (GTDB taxonomy): Archaea > Nanobdellota > Nanobdellia > Woesearchaeales > UBA525 > UBA525. The sequence goes on along the minus strand of DAGG01000022.1, from coordinate 676 downwards.
CTGTGCTCGGGACTGCTTTGTTGAACAGGCGCGCGAGCTCTGCGATGAGGCGGTACTCTGTGTCTGCCACGCGTTTGAGTTTACAGTTGATGTAGCAGTATCGCAGCGCTATATTCTCCTTCTTTGCGACCTCTACCATATTATGGAGTGTGTGACGGACAGTGACTGTTTTACCTGTGCCTGTCTTACCATAGACAAAAAGGTTAGAAGGCCGTTCGAGGCGCAGTGCTGGCGCGACGATACGTGCTATTTGTTGGATCTGCTCATCCCTGTGATTGATTTCGTCAGGCACGTAATTGGATTGGAGGACCATTTTGTCCTTGAAGAAGCTCTCTGATTGCAAGTAGTTCTGAAAGAACGTCGCGAGTTTCTCAGTCATTGTACCTCTCCAACACCGTTCCACAAGAAAACAAGGTCCTATTTAAGTTCGACTGTGGATAATCTTATGTATTGCGTCTTATAGTATGTTTAATCTATTTCTACAGAAACTATACCTCCCCATCATTTCCTATGGAAAAGTGTTTTTAGAAGTTGTAGGCCTTACTTTTCAGGGTTTTAGCGTTTGGCGATCAATCATTGTTCTTCATTTTTCCTATTTCTTTTCTTTCTTTATTTCTATTATATTATATATTTACTTTCTATATAGTAAAGTAATAGTAAAGAGTAAGAGAAGAGA
>DAGG01000011.1 GCA_002498125.1 Candidatus Woesearchaeota archaeon UBA525 | reverse complement strand
GGAGTGACATCTCCTGAAGCCCTCGTATCGCTAATCGATGCTGCTGCGGCGCTGCCTGCGGTCGTCGCGTAGTTGATGGTGATGTCATTAGGCACCTGTGCATCGGTCACGGAATTGGCTGTGGCGAGATCTCCTAGTCCGAGGCTCGTTCTTCCTGTGGCTGCTACGAGTCCCGTGCTTCCGCCGTCCCATTTCAGCCGATCGGTGTATGCGGTGTTCCAGTTCGTGCTGCTGTCGGTAATTGCGGTATAAGTGTTCGCTCCTGTCCTCTTCACGAGTCCTGTGGCCGAGAGGCCGTTGATGTCTGACGCTGTTCCCGCGTTCCCGCTCACGCTTCCTGTTGCTGTTCCTATGTTTGGTGTGGTGAATACTGGGCTGGTGGTGAAGGCGATGACTCCTGTGCCGCTTTCGTCGCTGATGATGCTTGCCCAGTTCGCGCTTGTTGTGGCGTCGATGTTGCTGTACACGTGGTTGTGGCTGTCATCCACGACGGTCGCTGCCAATCCCGTGCCCGCGAGGTCGCCTCCAGTCCATGTGCTGGTGGTGTAGATACCGTTGGTAACCAGGCCTGCAGTAAGCCCGCTCGCTGTCCCTGTCAACCCGGTCCCTGCGCCGTAGAATGTGCTGCCAGCAACAGTCCCGGTCACGTTGATGTTGCTTGCTGCAGCGACAGCCTGCCAGCTAATGCCCATCAGGAGCGAGATGATGAGAAGAGTGTAGAGGGCGTTGGTTCCGTACAATTTATTCTTTCCCATATATCTCACCGTTCTCATCCCAGCACCACCAGTGCCGTTATCATCCCTTTTTCAGTGTTTAGGTTCTCCATTGCCTTGCCGATGATCGCTCCTGAGCATGCAACCCTGTCGCTGCATTTCATCGCGTGGCCCGGTGTATTCGAGGTCGTGAGGAGGTCGCCGCGCCTGATCTGGCCGTTCTCAGCAGTCACCTTCACCGGCACCCTGCCTGAAAGCGCGAGTGGTACGTTCCCTTCATCTGCGCTCATGAGGTGCGAGGGGTCGGTGCTGATGATGCCTGCGGCGCGCGTGTCGTACGCGGCGCTCGACCTGATGACGCCCTTGTCTCTGTCCGGGTCGAGGATCACGACATCCCCTGCGTCCAGTCCTTCGCCGAACACGTACTCCGCGAGGTCTGCGCCATAACCTGTGAGGTTGCCGCCGTAGTAGATGTTGCCGCTGATGTTCGCGTTGCCTGCGACTGTGAGCTTCTGGCTGGCCGTGGCTGTACCAATGGCCACGTTATCGTTGTTGTCGAGCGTATAGATAGTAGTGCTTGTGTTCGTCCATCCTGCCGCGTTTGATGCGCCGCTTATCGATGGGCAGTTCGTGCCGTCGCCCAGGCAGACGTTCTGACTGTTGATGGTAGTACCTGTCGCGAACGTGCCGACACCTGTAGAACCGATTCTCGTCGTGCCGCTGGTCTGTATGGTCGTGGCATTAATTGTGCCGACGACATCGAGTTTCGCTCCTGGCGCAGTTGTCCCGATTCCTATGTTGCCGTTGCTTATGTAGTGCGGTCCGCTTCCAGCAATCTGCAGGTTGCCTGATGACGCGACGTTATGCATGGAGTCGAGGATGAGCTTCCAGTTGTCCCATGCGGGCGTGCTGTTCGCAGTTCTCACCGCGAGCTGGCCGTCAGGATAGGTCGTCGTCATGATTTCGAAACCGCGGCCGCCGCTGGAATAGACGGAAAGCCTCGTACCGTATGGATATGCCCATCCTTGCGGGTTGGTCGCTCCCGGACCTGCCTGCAGGCTCAGTCCTGTTGACGGTATCGCTGTCTCGGTGATTGGGATGAGTTTTGGGTACACAGATCCTTGCTCTATATGCAGCTTAGCGCTTGGAGTGCTGGTGTTGATGCCGATGTTGCTGCCGCTCTGGTAGATTACGCTGCTTGCTAGCGTGCTCGCTCCGGTCCAGTAGCTGATGTTCCCCGCAGTGCCACTGCCGCCGACTGTGCCGCTTGCAATAGCGACGCACTGCACGCCGCTAGTTGTCGTGTTCTGCGCCACAGTTCCTGCGGCACAGGTGCCGGTGCCTGCTTTGCCGCTCCAGGTGGCGGCGCTGGCGATGCGTGCATCAGGAACGGTGCCGCTGGTGATATTGCCTGCCGCGAAGCCGGTGATGTTGAGGAAGTACGTGCTGGCTTGGCCGACAAGCTGGTTGGCATTGCCAGCGGTGAGCGATGATGCCGTCCCGCTGAGTCCTGTTCCTGCACCGGTAAAGGTGTTCGCTGTCACGGTGTTTGTACTGTTGATGGCGGTGTTGACGTAGAGGGCCGTGTTGTTGAGCAGCATGCGCTCTGTGCCTCCACTCACGCTTGTGCCACCGATCCTCCAGCGGTGGTTGACTGCTGACCAATCGGTCAGGGTGTTGCTCTCGATGCCGGTGCCGTACGTGTTGCTGTACCAGTGAACCTTATCTGTCGCGTCATCGCTGAAGTCGATGATGTCGCCGGATCCTGTGAAGACGAGGTCGCCGTCACTGCTGATCGCTGTAGCGGTCGCATCAGCGTTGATGATGCCTGCGACCCCGAGATTGCTGCTATCATCTATGGTTACGCCGCTATTCTGTACGACAAAACCTGTTGTTCCATCCCAACGTACGACTGCATTGTCGGTGCTAGTGGTTGAGGAACTCACGTTGCCGCCGACGGCATCGGTAGGACAGTTCGTACCATCGGCGAGGCAGACGTTCTGACTATTCACTGTAGTGCCTGTCGCGAATGTGCCGACACCTGTGGAACTGATCCTTGTCGTGCCGCTCGTCTGGATGGTCGTGGCATTAATCGTGCCGACGACATCAAGCTTCGCTCCTGGCGCAGTTGTCCCGATGCCGACATCGCCGTTATTTATTATTACTCCCCCACCAGTCCCGGGAGTTAAATATAAATCACCGGCAAGTGTGGCGTGTTCATTCCCATAGAAAGTAGCAACTGCTCCCCTAGTTATACTTACATCGCCACCGCCGCCAATTCTTGTACCTTGATTATCAGCTCCATCTGAAGTTCCTTGGTAAATATCGAACCACCCCGCTCCACCTGCACCAATAATTGAACCACCAATAGCACTCAATTTTATATTTCCGTTCACATCCAGCTTTTGTCCGGGTGCGCTCGTCCCGATGCCGAAATTGCCTGATGATGTGTTGAGTACCATCAGCGAACCGCCCGCTCCTGCGAAGGCAAGATCGTTGTTCGCGTCGAGGAATATCGCTGCTTTCTGCACGTTGTTCCTACGCAGGTTGAGTTGCACTTGGGCGGTTGGTGAACTGGTGTCTGCGGCGATGAGCGTGTTCGTCGACGTGTTCACGTGGAGCGAGTATGCGGGGATGGTCGTCCCGATTCCTATGCGATTCGCGGTGCTGTCGACGAATAGTGTATCTTCGTCGATTGTTGTATTCCCAGTGATGGTGACTTTACCGCTGAAGTATCCAGCATACCCTGTTGAGGCGGCACTGTAGACACCGTAGCCACCGGAGTGAGTCGTTTCGCCATACACTCCAGCCCCTCCATTCGCACTGCTCGTGCCGTAGATGGCATGCGACGCACTGTTTTGGACGTAGGCCGCGCTTCCTCCGGATGCAGCATATATCTCCAAAGCCGGGGTGCTGCCTGCTTGGATTTCAAGCTTAGGGCCGTTCGTATTCGTCGTATTAATGCCTATACGATTATTCGTCGTATCGATGAACAGGAGCGGTATGCCGCTATCATAATCAACACTGATGTTTGTCGCGTTATTTGCCAACCATACTTGGTTCGAGCTGTTTCTCCATCCTGAGCTCGTGGCATCAAGACCATTGCCGCTCGGCCAGCTTGTCTGGCAATTGCCTGCCAGGCAGAGCTCTGGCGTGTAGAGTTTCGCTGAAACACCTGAGATGTTGAGCGAGCCGTTCACGTCGAGCTTCTGCGTTGGCAAGGCCGTCCCGATACCGACATTGCCGTTGGGGAACAGCACCTGATCTACCGTCGTGCTTGTCCTGTTGACGATTAACCAGTATCCTGGCACGGTGAGCGCATCGTTGATAGTGAAGAACTGTAGGTTCTCGTTTGACGCATCGATCATCCATAACTTATTGTCCGCTGAGGCGTCACTCTCGTCGATGGTCAGCGATGGCGATGCACTGGAGATTGCAGCGGTGCCGTTGACCTCCAGCGTTGTGCGTGGACGGGAGGTCTTCAGTCCTATACGGCCATTCGCGTTGTCGACATAGAGCACGGGAAGGCTGCTCGAGTACCCTACGCTGACATTGGTGTTGTTGTTAGCGAGCCACACGCTCGTGGTGCTGTTCGTCCATCCTGCGGCGCTTGATTGATAAGATGTCGCGGGGAGTGTGCTGCTGTTGTAGTATCCCTGCGGGTTGGTGTTCATGGGGTAGTAGAGCGTGTTCGCGCGCGCCTCAGTCCATGACGTATTGTCCCCGGTGACTGCGGGGCAATTCGAACCGTTCTGCAGGCAGACGAGGGAAGCGCCCTGGTAGATGGAGCCGGTGACGTTAAGGTTGGCTGGAGCGGCGACGCTTCCTACCTGCACAACTGTTCCGCCACCGTTGAGAATGATCTTTGATCCGGAGCCTATCTCGAGGTCGGTGGTCGTGGCCTTGATGAAGTTAGACGCTGTCGATGTCGTTCCGTCGGCCCTGATGTCGAGGTTGTCGCCGAAGAAGCGTGAGGTGACGCGCACTAGCTGCGCAGTCAGGTTCCCTGTGATGTTGATGTTGCCGGTGACGTTGCTATCGCCAATCTTGAGGACGTAGAGGGAGTCATGGCCAGGATCGTTTGCGGCGAGGACGAGCGGGACAGCTAGGAGCAAGAGGAGCATGACTGCGAGACGTCCGCCTATAGGATTATTGCGCTCAACACTCCTATTTATCCCTTGCATCATCCGAACGACCTCCGGTAGGGTATGACGCTGCCGCGCACGATGAGATTGCCGGTCTGGGCGTCAATGAGAGCGAGGATGATGTCACGCTCATTCAGGAGAGCGGTGAGGCCAGGACTGAACACGATGTTCCTGTTCGCCTCTGTCAGCGTGCCACGCAGGTGGAGGTCACCAGTCTGGCTATCTATCCATAGTGTGGGGATGAAGTCGCCACTATTGTCCTCGTAACCTCTGGTCCAATCACGGCTTGCCGGCATGCCTACGCTGTTCTCGATGGCCTCTCCCCTGATGAGCATATTTCCAATGGGTGTGATCTTCCCGACTATGGCACCGTCCTTGTTCTCTATGTAGATCTCCTCTTCCCTGAAGTAGGTGCTGTTCTCATCTTGGATGCATTCGAGCGGCCTCTTGTTGGGATCAGGGTCGGCGCAATCTGTCGTGAGCATAGTCACATCAGGAGGTGTAGTCACGTTCGTCGTGACATTGGTTGTGGTTGTGTTGGTTGTTACGTTAGTGATGACAGAGCTATCTGGCATTGTGCTGTCGGTCTCGTTGAGAGGAACTGTTTCGTTCAACATAGTCTCTTGGCCTTCTCCCGTCGTATTCTGTACCTCCACTGTGAGCTGCAACATCGCAGGCACGAGGTCCTCGAGATCGCTCACGTAGATGATGACCTGCTCGGTCCCTGATAATAGGGGGGTGATGGTGAGCATGCTGCCTTGCACTGCGAGATCGGCGATGCTGCTTGCGCCGATGTTGTAGAACAGCGGATCCTGGTCTGGATCAGCGAAGTAATTGTCGAGGTCGAGGGTCGTGGGTGCGCTGATGCTGATGTTCAGCTCCGCCGTCCGGGTTGGCGGGTTGTTCGGTAGTCCTGCCTCTACCTCGATGATGGTTGTGTTCGTCCCGTTCTCCTCGATGCGGATCGTGCCGACCGTCGGCTCCAACGCGCAGGTCTCTACGCATATGTTGCTGAACTCTGTTGCGCGCACCGCGTCTCCGATGATGATCGGCAGACGGTATGTCGAGTTCGGCGTGACGATGAGCAGTGTGCCGTTCACTGTCGCATTGAAGGGGATGTCAACGGTCACAGCGGCGGTGCCCTCATCGAAGTAGTATGATGCGTCTTCTGGCGCATTGATGATATTCACTTCTTCGCCTATGCTGTAGCCTGCCTTCTGTGTCATGGGCAATCCCGTGTCGCTCTGCACTGTGCCGACCAGCAGCGAGCCGTTCGCCGTGTCGAACCATATCGTGGCGTTGCCGTCGCCGTACATCGTACCGCTGACGATGACGCTAGTGACTGTGCTGTCCATGGTGATGAGGCCGGTGATGCCGTCGCCGAGCCACAGGAACGGCATGAGCATGAGGAGTGCGATAATGAGCGCTACAGCGACGCCGTGACCGGGCGGAGTTCCCTGTGTGGCGATTGGCTCGCGTGTTCCCAGCGCCTCCTGCTCGTCAGTGGTGCCGTAGTAGTGCTTGAGGAGGCGGTCGTGCTCCTCCTGTGTGATCTTGCCTATCGCGAGAGCCTCGCGTGCCTTACCGAACACCCTCTTGATCTCCTCCGGAGTCATGTTGACCTCCGGAAGCTTCGCAGCTTGCCTTCGTCTGGTTTCTGCTTCTCGACCTTGATGCCCAGACGGTCGAGCATCGCGAGCTCCTCTCGTGCCTCGAGGATCTTGGCGCGGGCGTTCGCCTCGAACTTGCTGACAGTGCCTTGCGTGATGCTCAGCTTCTTGGCGATTTCCAACTGCAGCATGCCCTCTTGGCGGAGCATCAATACCTGCAGTTCTTTCTCAGTGAGCACTCAAAAAGCCCCGATATTCGTATAATTGTGAATATTCGCTATTTTATCAATTTATAAAGATTGTGGGGTGTGATCAAGAGCCAAGATTTTGAGTGGAGAAATCCTATTCCGTGCCTAAAGCTTCGAGGGCATCGAGGCGCGCTGCGAGTGCAGCATTCTCTGCCTTGAGCGTCTCGATCTCCGTCTGCTGGTCCTGGACGGTCTTCGTGAGCAAAGCCGCTACAGCGTCGTAGTTGACACCGACGAGGTCGCCGCGGTCATACGTATTTAGGACAGGGTCGACAGCATTGACATCCTCTGCGATGAAGCCGTAGCGAGGGTCTCCTGTTGCCTTGTCATTGTAGCTCACCGGCTGGAGCTGCATGAGCGTGTCTGAGCTGATGGCCAGAGGCGCGATGTTCGTCTTGAGCGCGCGCAACGATGAGCACGTGGAGAACGTATTCATTCCGCTGGTCGTCGTGGTGTCGTAGCAAACGGTGTTTGCTGTCGCAGCAGCGAACCGATTTATCGCGACGTAGCCGTCGTCAACAACGTGCAGTAGAATATTGCCTGTACCGTTGAGGATCTGGAAGTCTCCGTCATTAGTCATGTTGGCGTTAATCCATAAGGCGATCCTGTTCGGCGAACTGAGGATTACACGGGAATTCGTGGCATTCGTGAGCCTGAGGTATGCCTTGCTGTTCGATGTCGATTGCCCCTGGCCGTAGATGTATCCGCCATTGGTCTGGTTGAGGTAGATGATGCCCGAGACGTTGATGCTGCCTTCGACGGTGAGCGCTTGCGTTGGCCGGATCGTTCCGATGCCGACGTTGCTTCCCATAGGGTTGATGGCGAGAGGGCGTGTAGTGAAGCTTATCCCTTGCTGCGCCGTTTGGATGTATGCGATGTCATTCGCAGCATCAGCTCCCAGGAGCAGTTCGCTATCCGACGAAGCGGAGAGGATGGCGAGACCCGCGCTCTGCTCAGCGCTGTACGTTGATGATCGGGTGAGCTGCAGCAGTCCCTGCGAAGGGCTTGTCGTGTTGATGCCTACGTTGCCGTCTGATCTGAGTCTCATCCGCTCAGTCAATCCCTCATCATTGTCGTTGGTGAGGAACGCGAGCGCACCATCGTTGAACCCGATATCTCCTTTAGTTGCCAGTATCCCCCTGATCCCTGCGGCCTCGAACATGTCCACTCCTGCGCCACCACTCTCTGCCCGGAAGACCATGCCCGCAGCTATATTGGCGGCGGACGTCCCTGTGGTGCTGTGATCGAGGTAGAGTACATCGGTGTTCGCATTAGTGACTGCGTCGTTCTTGACTACATGCAACGCAACCGCGGGGTTGGTCATCCCTATGCCGACGTTGCCGCTGCTCGAGTTGACGAAGAACTTCGCATCGCCGCTGGAATTCCTGATCTGGAAGATGCCGTTGCCTGAGGCATCAAGCTGATGGATGAGTGTAGCATAGCCGCTTGCTGACCCGTTGCGGATGTAGAAAGCGTAGCTGCCAGCATTGCCTTTGATATCGAGCGGCGCAGTAGGAGTGGTGGTCCCGATGCCGACGTAACCGCCGTCGCCGGTGATGCGCATTGCCTCTGCAAGTCCGGTGCTGCTTCTGGTCCCGAACACGAGGTCTGCTGCGCCATTGCTGCTGCTCTTGAGCTGCGCGCCGATGAGTCCGTTGATGTCGTTATCTGGGAGGGCGAAGTTGATCAGCGCGTAATTGCCGTTGGTGTTGTTGCTGTTCGAGACCTTTATCGCATATGCACTGCTTAAGCTCAGTGAAGCGTTATCGGCGGCGGATTTCGCCACATGGAGTGTTGTTCCGGGGTTCGTCGTCCCGATGCCGACATTTCCTGCTTTGAGTGTCATGTATGGGTTGAGGCCGTTATTGCCGTCGCCGTAAATCTGTGTGCCGATACCCGGTCCGCCGTCGTAGAGTGCTGCGCGGAAGTCGGCGCTCGTGTTGTAGATGTACCATCCGCCATTGCCTGTCCTGACTCTTGCCCTGGTGTTCGCCGAACCATTAATATCGAGCGCATCTACGGGGCTTGTCGTGCCGATGCCTAGATAGCCGCCTCCTGTGAAGTACGCCACATCTGTCGAGTCCACAGTCACCAGGAGTCCTCTTGCACTACCGATCTGCTTGGTCTGGAGCACAGCGTCATAGTTATTGCTGAGTACGCCGACTCCCGGAGTTGCGTCGTACTTGCTGCGCAGGGTGAGCTGAGGAGAGTCTTTGTTGTCGCCTTCAGCAGTCACGTTTGTGGGCTGGAGGTAGACTCCAGAGGTGTCGCTCTGAACATCCAGCATCCCGTCAGGACTCGTCGTACCTATCCCGACGTTCTCTGTGTTGAATACAAACGGATATCCTGAAGTAGTATCAAAGACGAGCGCGTTGTATCCTCCTTGGGCCACTGTGTATACGCTCATGCCTTGCGTGCAACTAATGTCAAAGCAGTATCCTTCGCTGTTGCCGGTGTCGCTGATCGTGTAACGGTTGGCTCCAATGATGTTGTTGTTGTTCCCGTCGAACGCCCCGCCCATGAGCTGGATAGTTGATGAAGAGTACTGAAGGTAGATGTCTTGGGCATTAGTGAAGTAGAGGTGATTAAGGACGGTGAGATCGTTGCTGATGTTCGCGCTGCCTTCAACGTGGAGTTTCTGCGTAGGAGATGTGGTCCCGATGCCGACGTTGCCGTCGCTGTTGTTGAATCGAAGCGTGCGACTGCGTTGTCAGTGCTGCTCGCTGGGCCGGTGACGTCGCCGCCTGCTGGCCAGCTCGTGCGACATGTTCCTGCCAGGCAGATCTGCGGTGCGCTCAGATTGTATCCCGCGCCAACAGTGAGGTTCCCACCAACTGTGACCATCCCGGTCACTTCAGTGATGATGCTGTTGCCGAGTTCCGTCGCACTGACCCATTTCGGGATAGTACCTACAGCTCCTGAGCCGGTCACGTTTGCGCCGGACATGCTGCTCGGGCAGTTGCTTCCGTTCTGCAAGCAGACATTCACGTTCTGCTGCATGATTGTGCCTGAGACATTGAATGTCAATGATGATCCTGATGTCGGTCCGACTTGGACGGTGTTAATCGTTCCGCCGCGGGTATTGATGTAGAGATCAGTTCTCGAATCGAGGTAGAGGTAGTTCCCGTCCGCCTGGATTGCGGGTCTGTTGGTTGCGCTCATGATCGTGCCGTTGGCGCGGATGTCGAGCTGGTCGCCGTAGATGAGCGATGCCGCTCTGATGCTGTTTGCGGTGAGATTGCTCGTGATGTTCAGGCTGCCGATGATGTTGGAGTCGCCGGTGAGTAGCACGTAGAGCGAGTCGTGGCCTGGGTCGTTGACTGCTGATGCGAGCGGGATTAAGATCATGACTAGTGCTGCGACGGCAACACTGGTCCAGCTCAGAGCCGAGCGCGGCACTGTCTCGTTCGGCCTGTGGCCTCCGAGTCGCCGCGCTCTTTGTTTCACGTCAAGGCAGCACGGGCTATCTCTAGCTCCTTTGCCTTTTCGTTGTTTGCTCTCCATCATTCTCACTCGTAGATGCTCTCCCTGAAGGGGATGACGTTGCCTCTGAGGTATAGGTCTCCTGTCTGCGGGTTGGCGTACGCCATGTATACGCCGCGGCGGTTGATGACTGCGTAGCTGCCTGACGGTGGCACGATGTTCGCGTTCTCCTCATGGAGCGTTCCGCGCAGGTGCAGGTTGCCGCCGCTGTCGATCCATATGGTGGTTATCTGCTGGAAGTCTTCGCTGTGTCCGATGTTGAAGTCGCGCTGTCCGGGGACTGCCGTGCTCTGCTTGTAGACCCTTCCTGTGATGAGCAAGTTGCCTATAGGTGTGATCCGGGCTACCTGCTGGCGATCGATATCCTCGAGGAATATGTCCTCTTCGAAGAACCGGGTCGCATTGATGTTCAGGCAGTCCAGGGGCCTGTCATTTGGATTGGGCGCGCTGCAATCAAGCGTATCAGTCCCATTTGTTTCTGGGGCGGATGTCGCGGGGATTTCAGGCGTTGTATTAGTCTCGTTGATCGGTATTTGTGTCCCGTTCCCTGACATTTCGTCGGATGGTTCCGGCGTGTTCTCAACTGGTTCAGTGATTTCCGTTGTGGTGATGGTCACGCTGAAGATGTTGCTCGGCGTGAGGTCTGCGAGGTCGCTTGCGTAGACGATGTAGGTGTATGTCCCTACAGGGCCGCTCACATTTAGAATGCTCCCGTTCCAGCTCTCCGTCATCCCGTCATGTCTTGTGCTGTCGTAGAAGAGCGCGTCGCCGTCTTCGTCTGTGAAGTACGCAGACATGTCCATAGTCACACTGTCTTCTCCACTCGCATCAGGGATTGTCTTCGCGAGGCGCGGCGGGCTGTTTGTTTTCATGCGTAAGCTCATCTTCGCATCTTGCAGCGTTGCATCGTCTTCGATGGTTATCCGCAGAATCGCAGGACCGTCCAGGAAGGTGTTGCATGCTTCTCCACAGGAGTCGAACGTTTCGTCAGGTAGTGATCCGGGGCTCGCGACAATGAAGCCGATGGTCTCCTCCAGCACAATCTCTGTGTCGTTCACGAGGAACTTGAGCGTGTACTTCCCTGCAGCCAGGCCGGTTATCGTGGTGTTGTCCAGCAGCGTAGCCTGCTCAGTCATGAGGTAGGTGCTGTCTGCCGTGGTGCTGTAGGTCACGTCCTCGCCTTCAGTGTACCATGTCCTCTCCATCCCTGCATGCGTCGTCTCTGCGCTGCCGCGGCGGTACTCATACAGAGTATGGCTCTCTCCTCCCGTTTCGAGCGTGATTATGGCGTTGCCGATGCCTGTGGCAGTGCCTGATACCAGTACCGTGGTCACATTGGCGAGGTTCAGTTCCATAACTGTCGTCTCTGTGATCATGGGCAACGTGGTGTTCTCTTCGAAAACCACCGCTCCTGTGATGCCGCCGGTGCTGAGGAAGAGTGTGGCGAACATGGCTGTCATGAAGAGCATGAAGCCGATGATGAGCGCTGGCGTCCGGTGGTCCGGCGGGTCCTGGTCTCCGCGCAGCTTCTCTATCTGGCTATCGAGTTGCGAGAGCACGTACTGCTCTGTGCCGGTCCCGTAGTAGTGGGAGAGCAATGCGTCGCGCTCCTCCTGCGTGATCATGCCTGTATGCAACGCGGCGTCGGCCTTGCTGAAAGTCTCCTGGACTTTGCACCGCTGCGCTTCGAGCTCTGGGAGGGACGTCATTTATCGCCTCCTTGACCAGCTTTATCTGCTGCGAGCTTCTTCTTGGCGCGCTGGTACGTGGTCCAGATTGTCCTATCGTCGCGATTGAGCAGCTTGGCTATCTGCGCATAGTTCATGCCCTGCGAGTCCTTGAGGTAGACGACGACTGATTCGAGTGCGGCGAGACTGCGGTCTCTGAAGATGAAAGAAGGTATGTTCACGTATCTCTCTTCGTCCAAGTTGCCCACTACCGCAGACTCTCACACTGTAAGTAGGGGTTTAAAAGTTTATTGAACTTAAATATACTTACTAAGTAAGTAAAAATACTTACTGTGTGGGTATTATTGGTCTTAGAACGATATACTCACTATGTAGGTATTATGGACAATCAATCGTAGATGGCGTGAAATCCTAGACTCGAGGCTTTCCTGTAGATGAGTGTCTCTGTGGTGATGCCTAGGAACGGCTGCACGAAAGTCGCTTGATCCCGGTTGTGCACGCGTACTGTCTTGGTCAGGAGGGCTTCTTTGCCAGCTTCACCAATCACTTGCCCCGTGTGAATATCGTAAGCGATGGCCTGGATGGTGAGTGGAGATCCCGCGAGCAGGTTTTCGATGGTAGGTGCGAGTCCCTTGCGACGGATGTAATGCGCTCCTGGCAAGTCCATGATGTCAATACGGTGCTTGCCCAACGAGAGCTTTGGCTGGCCGAAGACATTCATGGTCACAGTCCACGGGGGTGGAGGCGATAGGTTGCACAGCTGATCAGTGGCGAAATCGATGTCCTTTGCAGAGCGTGGAACGCCATAGAGCTCTTCAGCGATGCTCCTGTAAACGAAACCGCCGACAATCCACAGTCCTCCATCAGTGCAGTCTTTCACTGTCCTGAGGATTTCAGGGGGCTCTTTGCGCAGCGCCTCTTCGACGGCCGCAGAAAATCTCTTTTCCATAAGATCAGGAGTACAGACTGAGTTAAAAAGGAATAGAGAAATTAAAATGAGGATTCAGCCGAGGTAGCTGACAATCTCCGCATCGGCGCGCAATGTCGCGATGTAGAGGTTGAGGCGCTGCTGCAGCAATGCGCTGCGCAGGTCTGCCTGCAGGCTGCCAGCGACCTGGTTGTACGGCACGACCTGTGCCTGCACGACCTGCAGTGTCTGGACGAGATGTATGCCGTCCGGCGCAGTCACGACAGAGGTCTGGTTCACCGGCGTGCTGAAGCTCGCGAGCTCCAGGTTCGGGTCCAGGACGCCACGGGGCACGACGTACACGCCGCAGTTGTCCTTGCTCTGCTCATCGTCGCTGAAGCTGCGCACGACCTCGCAGAAGTCAGAGCTGTTCAGTGCAGCAATGGCTGCCTGGGCGCGGGTAATGCCCTGCTCTTCAGTGCGGCCCTGTGCGGCGATGAGGATGTGGCGCATCACTGCCTGCTCAGACTGGAGGAAGGCGTTCGGGTTGGTCATGTAGTACTCCTGCGCCTGTTCCTCGGTCACGGCAAGGTCGTCAGAGAGCAGCCTCTGCTTGAAGAGCTTGTCGAGCTGCGCCTGTTCCTTCACTGACTGGTCAAAGTCTTCCATGCTCGCACCCTGTGATTCGAGAAGTGCGCCAAGGTCTGACTCAGTCACGTTCGCCTGCTCAAGGATGTCTGTGCGGGTCTGTGTAATCTCCTCAGCGGAGACCTCGACCTCTGCCGCCGCCTGCTGGAGCAATCTCTGGTTGATGAGCTGGTTCACGACCAGGTTGATCGCGTTCACGTCACGCGGCGTGTTCTCTGGTAAGGCCGCGATGGCCTGCTGGACCTCTGCGATGGTGATGGTATCGTCGTTCACAGCAACAGCGACATCCTTCGAGGGTGCCTCTTCTGCTGTCTTGACTGTGATCTCCTGCTGGTCCTTGGGCTTCATGACTGTGCAAGCGACCTCCGTGCCGGTCTTGTCAGTGTAGATGACAAGGGATGAGGATGTTGCCTGCAGCTCGACACGGACGAATTCAGAGCCGACGTTAGCCTCCGGGCACTCAGCCTTGACCACGTCGCTGAAGAACTGCGCGTCCTCTGCTTTGAAGACCTTCTCTGTGTAGCGGACTTCATCGTTCATCGCGGTGTAGAGACGCACAATCTCTAGCTCGCGGATGTCGTTCTCACGTGATTGGCCGCAAGCCACCACGAACAGTAGGACGAATATGATTGCGAAGATGAATCTCCTCATGGTAACACCCCACTAGAGACGAGAGGGCCGGACTATATAAAATTGATGGCGGAAACAACGTCTCAGAGGCGCCAGTCCCGTGCTGAGAACGCTCGGATTCCAGATAGTGAACTTCGGCGACACCCAGGATAGGCGCAGGGGGTGTGGTATTGTCGAGGCTACTACCCTTTTTAATCCCTGTAGTCAAGGGACTCTTTCAAGGAGGGATATCATGAAAAAACGGATTGTTATGCTCTCTCTCGTCATGTTATTCGCTGCGGCAATGGTCTTCGCCGCGGGACAGGGCGGGAGTGCGGGTGGATCAGCGAGTGCTGGAGATAGCGGTTCTGACGGCGAAACTGGTTCTGATGGTACTAGTGGTTCTGACACTAGCAATGCCGGGACTGACGAAGGCAAGGCCGATGTAGGCAACACTGCTAATGCAGGCGAGGACTCGCAGCTTCAGGACGCAGGTCTTGGAGAGCAGGTGCGCGAGCAGGCAAGAACTGGCGAGCAGACCGGCGAGCAGGTCCGTGAGCAGGCCCGTCTCCAAGTAAGGACTGAGGAAGGCGTTCAGAAGGCTACGCTCTCCAATGGTCGCGATGCAGAGATTAAGATCATGCCCGAGACCGCTTCAGAGACGGCAATCGCACGCTTGCAGATGAAGAGCTGCGAAGGCTGCGTGATTGAGCTCAAGGAGGTCGGCTCAGGTGAGCAGACGCGTGCCGCATATGAGGTGCAGGCGCAGAAGCAGTCCCGTGTCCTTGGCATCTTTAAGGCCCAGATGCAGGTCCGCGCTGAAATTGATGCAGAGAACGGCGAAGTCATCATGACGAAGAAGCCCTGGTGGGCATTCCTCGCTGCTGAATAGTTTTTCTTCTTTTTCTTTATTCTTAATGGAGAAAAAATGAGCCCGGCGAGGCAGTCATTCCATTCCTTGTCGCGCGCTCATTTCGCAGGGCTACGCCACGATGCTGTGAAATGAGCCCGGCGAGATTTGAACTCGCGACCACCGGCTCTCTTCGAGCGACGAGCCATGATCGGCTCGCTGTCATATAAGACCGGCGCTCCCATACCCCGTCTAGTTGGACGTCCAGGCTAAGCTACGGGCTCGTACGGATAAGGGCTCCACAATCCTATAAAAACCTATCTTAAGGCGTTACGCTGCCCGCCGCGCGGTCGGGACAAATTTGTTGTACATATTCTCGAACGCAACGTAGTTGATTTGCTGGTTCTCAGGCCTCGCCACCTCATCCCTGAGCGATCGCAAGTCCTCTTTGAGCGGCGACCAGTCGAGATTCTTCAGGAGGATGTCGAGCTTCATCACATAGCCCGCCTGCGACCACTCGCCGCCATCATGGCGGGACTCCTCTGCTGCGTAGAGCAGTGTGCGTGCGCGCAGCTCAGGTCTCATGTTGTGATTTGTCAAGTGCCCATCCAGTGCCATGATCCGCAGGAGTTCCTATGTATTCAAGAGCTTTGCGGAACGCTTTCGGAACGGGCAGAGCAACTATTTTCAATCGGATTGCGTCACTCCTCTCTATGAGCAGCGAAGTTTTAAAAGCGAGTTTCCCTTCTCCAGAGGCTATGAGTCACACCTACACTGCCATCCTCCAGAAAGAAGGCGATGGCTATGTATCGACCTGCCCTGAAGTGGGGACAACAAGCCAGGGCGCCACAGTAGAGGAGGCGGTAGCCAATCTTAAAGAGGCCACGGAATTGTACCTTGAGGAGTTCCCACACAAGGACGCGCCGCGCCCACTGCTCACCACGTTCGAGGTGGGCAGTGATAAGACATAGGATTTCTGGTGAGACTTGCATCGGGATACTCTGCAAGGGTTTCAGTTTTCATGTCGTGCGGCAGCGCGGGAGCCACGTTGTCCTGAGGAAAGAGACGCGGCACGGGGTTATAGGTACAGTTGTGCCGTTGCATGATGAGTTGAAGATTGGTACGCTCAAAGGTATACTGAAGCTGGCGCAGGTCAGTGAGAAGGATTTTAAGAGGTACCTGTGACGATGGTTCTCAGTAACATATGCTTTTATGAACCCGTGTTTGATTCCGATCGCCATGCCTGATATAGTCGAACTCGTGAACCTACCGCAGCGAAACGGCATAGTGAAGATGATACAGCTGCTGCTCGGCGAGAGGAAGGACCGCAAGCTCATCGTATTCGGCAGTACGTACATCGATGCAGGCGACGAAGGCCTCGACGAAACCCACTCGATGATCTTGAAGGGATATCTTGATTCCAAGAAAATCGCTTGGCAGCCAGAGTACCCTTCAGACCCCTTCTCATACCCGAACAGGCGAGGAGTTGATTATGCGTTGTCCGGAGCCGGGAAAGCCGAGATAGCGTACGATACGAGAACCATCACTCTCTTCGGGCGTAGCCTAGGCTATCAAGTGAAGGTCGATGGCAGACGTTATGCGGGCTTTGAAACAGATCCGCCTGGATGGAATATCGTCGAGCGCTAGACTTTCCCTTTCCACGCTGGGAACTTCCGCATGGCGTGGATTGCTTTCTCGCGCGCCTTCTCTTCAGGCAGTTTCTCATCCTCTATGATAAAGGCCGTCAATCGTTTCAGGTGCTCCTGCGGAGGATGGAGCATGCCTTCCGGTGTCGCGCAGTACTTGCAGTAGTGTGACCTGTTGTTCTTACCTGCGTAGTCTGCCAGCGACATGAGTGGCATGCCGCAGGATTCGCATGACCTAGCCACGGTGTCCCCGCATGCGTGGCTCGTGGTGGATAAGTCCCCAGGACGCCACTGCCGCCCATACGGTGTTGAGGATGAGGAATGGCGCGGATGAGAGCATTATTGCGTACCAAGCAAGCAGGAGGCTGCCTGCGAGATTGAGTAGGAGGAACTTCCTGTCGTGCGAGTCGAGCTTCTTGAAGACGTTAAGGATGAATCCCGCGAGGATGCAAGTCATGCCGAGGAGTCCGATGATGAGTTCCATTTGTTCTCCTGTGTGGGTACGGGTTAAAAAGGTTATCTCTAGATGCTGTTATTCTGGCTGCTGCGCACATATTGCATGCAACAGTGTTTCGGGCGATCACTGTCCGCTCCCTACTGGTCGCAGTCGCTCGCCCTCAGATTTGCGCCAAGGCAGCACTCAAAATTACTCAGATGATTGATTATCTCCTCTCGTTCTTCGCGACTTCCTTCCTGTATTCCTGCATCGCCGCTTCCAATTCTTCAATCGTCTTCATGCCGACGAGTTTTGCGCGAAACTTGCCTGCGCCGGTCTGTCCCGTGGTGAAGCTTTGCGCGTGGATTTTTATGGCGGCGAAGTTGATATCATACTTCTTAGCGAGATCGAGGTACTCATCGAAGAGGTCGAGTTGCTCTGTGTTCGTCAGTACGTTGTACGAACCCTTCTCCAGGTAGTCGTTGATCTGCTGGAAGAGGTAAGGTTTCCCGATAGCGCCGCGTGCCACCATGATGTAGTCAACGCCGCTCTCATCGAGGCGCTTCTTGAAGGTTTCCGGAGTGAACACATCGCCGTTTCCTATCACAGGTATGCCGATGCTCTCCTTCACCTGCCTGATTACGTTCCAGTCCGCAGTACCGGAGTATCCTTGCTTCTGTGTTCTTCCGTGAACAGCGATGGCAGATGCTCCTGCCTCCTCGACGAGTTTTGCCACCTGCACGGCATTGATTCGGGCGGCGTCGATTCCTATCCTGATTTTTACTGTGATCGGGACAGAGGTGGAGTCCACCAGCCTTGAGACGAACGCATGTATCTTCCCCTCATCCTCGAGCATGGCGCTGCCAGCGCCGCACTTGATAACCTTCCAGGCGGGGCAGCCGCAGTTGATGTCGATGATGTCAAAGCGGTGCTGTATAGCCTGCGCTGCGGCGACCACATCATCCTCGTCATGGCCGAAGAGCTGCACAGCGACTGGTTTCTCGATAGGGTCAGTCACAAGCATCTTGTCAGTTCTCGCGCTTGCGCGCACGATCGCCGTCGCAGAGAGGAACTCTGTCACAGTCAACCCTGCGCCGTAGCGCTTGCACAGCGTGCGGAAGGCCACATCAGTCACCCCTGCCATTGGCGAGAGGACGGCCTTGTGCTGCAATCTCGGGAATGGACGCTTATATGCCGGCATGGTAGGAGAACCGTCGAAGCGCTTTTAAAATTGCCGAGTATCCATGCAGGATGGCGAGGATACGGACTGCCCAGATCGATGTGCCGCAGAGCGTCATCAGGACAGCTGCAGGCCTGATTAGGCAGGGTCAGGTCGTGGCATTTCCGACTGAGACCATCTACGGACTGGGCGCGAACGCGCTCGACGAGACTGCTGTGCGCAAGGTCTTCGAGCTGAAGGGCCGCCCCGCGGACAACCCGCTCATCGTGCATGTCGATGGCCGTAGGATGCTGCGCCGTGTTGTCAAGGATATCCCTGAGGGGGCAGAGCTGCTCATGCGCAGGTTCTGGCCAGGGCCGCTCACGATCATCCTGCCCAAGACCGCAGCAGTCCCTGACATCACCACTGCCGGACGCGATGATGTTGCAGTGCGCATGCCAGACCATGTGGTCGCTCTTGGTCTCATCAAGGCCGCAGGCGTGCCGATCGCCGCGCCGAGTGCGAACAAGTCAGGACGGTCGAGCCCCACGACCGCGGCGCACGTGCTCGAGGATTTTCCTGGGCTCATGGTGATTGACGGCGGTAGCACGCAGCATGGCGTCGAGTCGACAGTCATTTCCCTCATCGGAAAGCCTGTTGTGCTGCGTCTGGGCGCAGTCACGCTCGAGCGTATCAGGGAGGTCATGCCAGAGGTCAAGGTCAGCGTGAAGATGCGCAAGGGAACGGCGCCAGCGAGCCCAGGACAGAAGTACCGGCACTACGCCCCGAGTGTTCCTCTTCACGTGTTCAATGATGCCGCGTCGCTCAAGCGTTATGCGAAGTCCCGTCGTTGCCTAACGATCCTCGCGAAGGAGAGCCGGATCAGCGAACTCACAGGACTCAAGGCCGTGAATCTCGGGAAGACTGATGAAGAG
Organism: Candidatus Woesearchaeota archaeon UBA525; assembly: GCA_002498125.1. Classification (GTDB taxonomy): domain Archaea; phylum Nanobdellota; class Nanobdellia; order Woesearchaeales; family UBA525; genus UBA525. The sequence goes on along the minus strand of DAGG01000011.1, from coordinate 9,763 downwards.
ATAGCGCGCAATCTCTACAATACATTGCGTTCAACAAAGAAGGGGGAGATACTTGTGCTCGCGATCTCGCGCAGAGGATTGGGGCGCACGATTATGGATCGGCTGGAGCGCGCGGCTACCGAAGGGAAGAATGGCCGTAAGCGAACTTGAGATTCTTCACGTACTCAAGGCCCGCAGTTATCGCCGATGCGTCATGACTCGAGATGGGACCTTCTTCAGCTATTGTCTCGACACGATCGATGAGATGGTCAAGCTCTCGCTCGTCGCCGAAAGGCAGTCTCATCTCCAGCGGTAAGTCGAGTTCATGCGTGACGTAGTCAGCGGCACTGGTCAGCATTGTCACTTCTGCTTTGAGCAGCAGGTGCTTGTAGGGATCAACGCTGACTTTCAAAACTGAATCCCTGAACGCATCGAGGTCGTAGAACCTATCTTCCTCTTCAGTCGCAGCGATATCCTCTGCGCGAGTGCGCCAGTACTGGCGTGCCTCATCCTCTGTCGCTGCCACGAAGGTGTTCCCTTCGAAGCGTGATCCCGGCATGAGCTTGCGTCCGTTCTCCTTGTAGTGCACCATCATGCTCTCGACAGCATGATCGAGGCTACCAGTCTCCTGCGGCATCACTCCGAGCTCATAGCCGAATGACTGGTACGCACAGCGGTACTCGAGTTTTCCATTGCGTCTGATTACATGGACCTGCTCGTAGATGTCTTCCACAGCCCTCCGCGGGTTCGAGGGTTTTTATGTCTACTCATACCGTAGGCTGTCGACGGGTTTTTGCTTGCTCGCGCGGTACGCCGGCATGATTCCTGCACCCGCTCCGGTGATGAACGCGAAGGCGAGCGCGCCGAAGACGAGACCCCAGCTCCACCACGCGCTCAAGAGCAACGTGTCGAGAACTGTCTTGCCGATGTACTCAGTGATCTTCGCCAGGCCAAGGCCTGTGATAAGGCCGATAAGTCCGCCGATCAGCCCGAGCATCCCACTTTCTATGAGGAAGATGGTGAGCACTGCCTTGTTCGTCGCGCCGATGGCCTTCATGATGCCAATCTCTTTGGTGCGCTCGAGGACAGCAGTGTACATCGTGTTCATGATGCCCACTGCTCCGACGATGAGGCTAATCATCGCGATGCCGATGATGACGAAGTTCACGATGTTGAAGACGACGAGGAACGAATCGATGAGGTCCTTAGGCGTCTGGACATTGAAGTTCTCATCTCCCTCGTCGAGTCCGCGCTCGCGGCGCAGTTCCGCCTGCACCTCGTCAGCGACAGCCTCAGCGTCCTCTCCAGGATTAACCTGCGCGACGATGCCGTCGTATGTCCCTTGAGTGTCGAAGAGTATCTTGAACGCATCCTCTGATACGTAGATGGCAGTGTCGGCTCCAGGATCTCCCATCTTCGCATACATCCCGACGATCTCGAAGGTGGTGCTGTTGATCTTGACCTTGTCACCGACTTTCAGCGGGCTCTCGAGCTTGTCTGGATTGGAGAGGTCCTTGCCAATGACGGCTTTGTACATGTCACCTTGTTTGAGCGACCTGCCCTCCTCTAGTTTGAGCGTCCAGTAATCATTCATCAGTTGGAAGCGTCGTTCCTCTGTGCTGAAACCCATCACTCCATAGAACGCGATCTGGTCCCTCCACTCTATCTTTGCGCTACGCATGTTATAGGTGGTCGCGAGGATCACTCCATTGGTGCGTTCGACAGTACGCAGGTCTCTATCCTTGAGCGCGCTCGTCAGCGCCTGATTCCCGGTGAATTCATTCCCTTTAGCGCTTATCTGTATCTTGTCAGCGCCGAGTTCGAGGAACTCCGCGGTGATGGCGTGCTGCAGCCCCTGGCCGAGACTGATGAGCGCGACGACGGCCGTGATGCCGATGAAGATGCCGATGAGCGTGAGCCAGGAGCGCGTCTTGCGGTGCAAGAGGTTCATCAGCGCCATCTTGGCGTAGTCGCGTATCATGCGTTCAACGCCTCCACAGGCTCCATCTTGCTCGCCTGCCACGCAGGCAGGAGTCCGCTGATGATGCCGACGCACAGTGAGAAGAGGAGTGCGCCCCCGATGAGCCAGAACGATATGTCCGCCTGCAGCAGTCCTGGCCCAAGCGCATAGGTGCCAATGAACTCAACTATCTTCGCGAAGGCTATGCCTAAGGCTACGCCGATGGCACCGCCGATAAGGCCCAGCACTGCTGCTTCGATGAGGAATATGCTCAGTATCACCGCTTGCGTAGCGCCGATCGCTTTCATGATGCCGATCTCGCGCGTGCGCTCCAGCGTCGAGGTATACATCGTGTTCATGATGCCGATGCCTCCGACGATCAGGCTTATCGCGGCGATGCCGATGAGCACCGCTTGGATGACATTGAGGATCTTGCCGACGCTCTCGAGAAGCTGCGCGCTCGTCTGGACAGTGAAGTCCTCTTGCCGTATCTTCACCCCTCTGGATCTGCGCAGGTCGCGCGTCACAGCATCGGCAGCCAGATCCACGACCTCCTCGTTATCAGTCTTCCCTGTGATGATGCTGTACTCGTCAGGGATGTTCAGGAGATCACGGTAAGGCTCTTCATTGAGGTAGATGATCTCATCGAAGACCGGATTCCCGCTGCGTTCGAGGATACCGACGACCTCAATCGATCGGTTATTCACCTTGATCTTGTCGCCGATCTTCACCGACCTGCCGAACCGATTCTCGCCAACCCACTTGTTGCCGACCATCGCTTTGTATCGGTCGTTCGTGGTCAGGAGCCTCCCTTCGATGATGACTGGCTTGGTGACCTCGAGCACGACTTGGCGCTCATCCTCGTTCCGGTCAGGCATGCTCGCCATGCCGACTATGTGGGTCTTCCCATTGAACTCGGCACTGCTGAACTTGATGAGCCTGCCGGCAGCGACGCGTACATACTGGCTGCGTTGCACTACTTCAAGATCGTCCTTGGTGAGCATCCCGGCAGTGTTAGTGCCTGGAGGTCCGAACCCGGCGGTCTTCGCCTGGATGATCAGGCGATCGGAGCCGAGGGCAGAGAACTGCGATTGCACAGCGCTCTCAAGACCCTGCCCGAGGCTGATGAGGCTGATGACTGCCGCGATGCCGATGAAGATGCCGACCATCGTGAGGATGGAGCGGGTCTTCCGGTGCGCCAGGTTGCCTACTGCCAGCTTCAGGTACTCGATTCTCATCAGTTCACTTGCGTTTGCGCATGAGGAAGTAGCCTCCGACGAGGAGTGCCAGCACCACGATTACCGTGATGATGAGCCCGTTGCCGCCGCTCTCCGCCGCTCTCACCTTGAGGCTGAGCTGCGCTTCCTGCGTATGCTTCGTGTTTAGCGCATCGAGGAAGGTCACAGTCACTGGGATAGTCACATCAGTGTCCTTCGCCTCGATGGTTACTTTCGCTGTCTTGTAGTCGTCACTGTCGATGTTGCCTACGTAGCGCTCATCGCCACCTGCGACGATATCATATGTCTCTGATTCGCCTAGGACGATATTCACGAACTTGATCTCGCCTATGCCTCTGTTCGTCACCTTGATGAAGACATCACCAATGCTCTGCTTCGAGTTAACTTTTGCGTCATCGAGCGTGATGCTCACCTCAGGTTCGGCTCCTACGCGGATGCCGATGACTTCGGACATCGAATGCGTATTGCCTTGCTGGTCAATGAAGCTGATGTTAACGGGCGTCTTGTACACTCCAGGCTGCATGGTGGGGGAGGGTGCGAGCCTGAATACAAGGGAGCGTTCTCCTTGCGCCGGCAGGTCACTGAAGCGCTGCTGGTTCGTGCCCTGGATAGGGATGAGGTCGACGCCGCTGAGGTCGAGCTTGGCTGTGCCGCTCGTGATTCTCTGGTCGGCGTCATTGCTGATGACTAGGGTCACTGTGCCGTCATTGCCCGGGATCAGCACGGCGGGTTCGACAGTCACGCTTTTCACCGAGACCGAAACAGTGGTGCTGCTGACGCTCAAGGGGAGCAGAAGGCTCCTGACGTTCGGGCTCGTTCCTGTGCGGTACTCGATCTTGATGTTGTTCGGACCGGTGATGGCGTCAGGGCTGACCCTCACCTTGTATTTGAGGAGGAAGTTGCCCTGTGATGGGATGCTGGGCGTGGTCTTCACGCGATCCGCCTCGTTGTCGACGCTGAACGGTCCGTTGTCCACGAAGGTCACTGTGATCTGGTCTGCCTGCGTGCCTGTGTTCGCTATCTGGATGTAGACATCGATGAGGCTGCCCGGTGTCGCCGGTACCGGCTCGTAGTAGAGCAGCGATGCGCTGATGTCGGGGCCGACGGCCGCCTGGCTCGCCGTGGCGAGCACCAGTGTGAGGCACAGGAGTGCCAATGCGGATAGTTGCTTTCTCATTTTCTCCCTCCTAGGAATGTGATATCGTTGCCATTCTCGTTGTTATCGATTGTTTTCGCTACTTGTGTTTTGTCGCGATGATCTCGCCATCTTTCAGCATCTCGATACGTTGGGCATTGCGCGCAACATGCTCGTCGTGCGTAACCATGATTATTGTAGTGCCCTTCTCATTGTGGAGTTTCTTGAGGAAATCCATGACTGACGCGCCGGTCTTGCTGTCCAGGTTCCCTGTCGGCTCGTCCGCGAGGATGACTTCCGGCTCGACGGCGAGTGACCGGGCGATGGCGACACGCTGTTGCTGTCCGCCGGAGAGTTCGTTGGGCCTGTGGTCTGCGCGGTCCTGCAGGTCGACGAGCTTGAGCAGGTTCTCGGCACGGTCATGGCGCTCGTTCTCAGGCATCCCTTGGAATATCATGGGCAGCATGATGTTCTCCTTGGCGCTGAGCGTGTTGATGAGGTTAAATTTCTGGAAGATGAACCCTATCTTGCGGCCCCTGATCTGGGCGAGGTCGGACTCGTGGAGGCTGCTGATGTTCTGGCCGTCCAGGAGGACCTTGCCCTTTGTAGGGATGTCGAGACAGCCGACCATGTTCATGGCTGTCGATTTGCCGCTGCCTGATGGTCCCATGATCGCCACGAACTCCCCTTTATGGACCTTGAGGTTGATGCCGCGCAATGCATGCACTTTCGCGTCTCCCATGATGTACGTGCGCCATACATCCTGGAGCTCGATGATGATGTCGTTCTTCTGTGCTTTCTTCATTTCAACTGCTCCAGACGCTTTATCGCATCCTCGAGTGCTCTGTTGATCTCTTTTTGGTTCCTGGATATCTTCCCTTGCTGTGATAGCGTGAATATCAGGTCGCGCAGCCTGATGGCGTTCGCAGATATCCCTCTGAGGGGATCCTCTCCTTTCTTGAGCCGCTCTAGCATAGTCACCATGGGTGCCGGGTTGTTGCCTGTGACTGCGCAGAACATCCTGCTGTGTGTGATGAGCTGCTCGAACATCTGCTCCTGCTGTTGTTTGACCCCTGTCACTGCAGCGCGGCCCTTAATCGTGATGCTGTACACCTTCTTCCTACCATCCTCCTTGACGCTGACCATGCCTTCTGCGGCGAGGCGCTCGAGTATCGGGTAGATGCTGCCGAACGATGGCTGCTGGCCGGTGGATTGCCCCATTTCCTTGCGCAGGGAGTAGCCTGTCTGCGGCTGTTCGTGGAGTTTCTGCAGCACGAGGTGTTGGAGTGTCATGCCTACCATTTCAATATCGGTAGCGATACATCTTTATCAATATATCGTTTGCGATAGTATTCTCTTTGACGTGCAGGATATCTCTAGTTGAATCTTTCTATAGAGGGTTTACTAAGAAAGTATGATGATGTATGAAAAAGGAGTAAGTATATATATGAGTTTATCATATACATATCTATGGCTTTGGTTCAACGACAGCGTCGCCTGAAGGCGGGAGGAACTGCCACAGAGTTCTAGCTACAGGCGTGTGCGCAGCGTCTCAACCGCGTAGTTCTTCTGGCAGATGCTGCACACCGCCCTTTTCTTCCCCTTGACACGCAAGTAGGTGCCAGAGATCTTGTCCAAGAATACCATCTCTATCGGTCCGTTGCACGATGCGCATTTCTCTGCCATAGGACTGAGGAGAGAAGGAGAGTATAAAAGAGTTATGTCCCGTCGTGGATCGTGTAGTTGCGCAGGTTGAAGTTCGGACCCCTGTTCAGCCAGGGTATGAACCGATGCCTGAACCGGTTAATCTCGCCAGTGGGTGACTGGTTGATGGAGATCACGTACGAGCCGACATCTGCGGGGATGACCTTCTTGCGCATGAAATCGCTCTGCTCCTCAGTCGTTCCCATCTGGACCACGTGCGTATTGCGGATGTAATCCACGCTCGCCTTGTGGTAGTGGCCGATGAGCAGGATCTGCGGCTTCTCGCCACTCTCGTAGCTATTGATGATCTTCTGCGGCTGCACGCTCTTGGCGTAGCTCGTCCCGCCGCCGGCGTGGAGCAGCTTCATGATGGCATAGTGCTCGTGCTGCGAGAGATCGACGGCGCTTGACTTGGGGAAGTTCTTGCCCCGGTTGCTATTGATGATTTCATTGATATGCCGCTCATCCTTCTGGTAGCGGTTGTACTTGAATCCCAGGCCAGGAATGATAGCGATGTCCGCCTCGAGATAGCCGATGAAGTGCATGTCATCGCGTCCGCCCTTCTGCGCTTTGAGCGCCGCGTACTCAGCGATGTCAAGCCCTTCGCGTTGCCACCACCATCCTTCATGGTCATCGCCGGCGATGAAGACCGTGGTCACTCCGGGGATGTATGGGTACTCGTTGAGGAACATCTCGACTTGGTCGGTCACCCCGACTTTCTTCACGCCGAACCTGTTGAAACGGGCATGGCCGTCGATCCAGTTCCCGCCGTGGAAGACGATAGGCACCTGTTCGCGTTCGCAGGTGCGGTAGAAGTTCCATAGCGGACCGCTTTTCTTCACGCTATCTCCTGTGTGATGCGTGCTGACGAGGTGTGAATCCGACGTCGCGCCGAACTTCAGCTCGTGGCTGAAGAACGGATCGATATTGATGTATGGGGCTTGTGGACGGAGCGCCACAGATACCGACTCCTTGTAGCCGGCGGCAACACTCTCTGTCTCATTGAGCCTCGCCTTCACGCCGTACTCTCTGCTCTTCTTGAACGCGCGCCTCGTCTCCGTCGGGCTAAGCCCGATGCTGTTGGAGAGATTCTCGAGGTTGACTGTGCGGCGGCTGATTGTGCCCACGGTGTCGATTATCTGCTGGACTGAAGGAGGGATCTTCTTTGTCTTCTTCGCCGGGCTCATGCAGGCCTCCTATTGTACTCCGGGTTCTGCTGGTAGAATTCACTGTTGAAGAAGTTGAATTCCTCCCCGGTGAGCGCGAACTGCGTACCGTGGAAGTTCTCCTCTTCCTTGCGTGGCTTCCAGAGCTCTATGATCTGGCCGCCGACCTGCGTTGACCTGCGACCGGCACGCATGCTCGGTGTCTGGTCTATGAAGCTGCCGACTTGGACTCCCCATACTTCGCGGTACAGGATGGTCTCGAGTTTCCCCGTGTGGCCCATGAGGACCACGTGCGGTTTCGTGCCGCCCTGCATGCTCTCGATGTACTTCTGCATCGGGTAACTGTCTGCGTACGGGACGTTTCCCGTGACGTGTGCAAGGCGTACGATGGCTGTCTCGCCGCCCACTTTGACGTGGACGTCAACCTCGCGATGGCCCAGGTAGTGCAGGTCTGTCCTGCCGTTCTTTCGTGCCATGGCTTCCATGTATGCACCGATCTGGAGACGATCGCTGTCGATGAATGATCCTTCGTGGTGAGGGGCGGTGATGAAGTATGTCTCTACGCCCTCTACAAGGGGGAATGCCTTGGTGAAGTACTTCACCTGGGCATCGGCCTCATGCAGGAGCACTTCGCCCTGCGTGGCTTTCCTCTCCACGCCTTCGAGGATGTCTCCGCAGTGGAATACTGTCTTGATGCCCTTTCTCTGGCAGATCCTGTAGAAAGCATCGAGCGTGTCCAGCCTGCTGAGGGAATTGCCGATGCGCGTGTTCGCGATGGCGCCGAACCTGATGACGCCGTTCTCTGAGAACCTGTTGCCTGCGTGGTATTCCTCCTGGCGTGTCACTTGCGTGGAGAGTTGGTAGACGACCTTCCCGCTCTGGCTGTCCGTGGACGTCACGAGGTTGTAGAGTCCTTCTGTCTTGATGAGGTTGAGGACGGTATCTATCTGCTTTGGCGTCTGCCTGAGATCGTCTGCGAGCTGGAATTTTGTCCTACCTCTCTTCTTATCCAGGAGCACGCCGATGAGATCTTCCATCTCCATCCGCTGGCTGTCCCTGACATCGAGGAACTTGAACGAGGGTTGCCTAGAGTTCACAGATGTATTCTTTTTCACCCATACCACCTGCAGGGAGTTTGCCATCCGTGGCTATTTAATAATTTGTGTCCCTTGAACTGTTTGGTCTAATAGATGTTTTTCTAAATATAAAATGAAAAATATAGCTTTGTGTTGATTTTATCGTCGATGAATTTCAACATGTTTTAAGGAACGTATAGAAATTTGTCACTTTTTTTTCGACACTTAGAAAGCACGAACTGGATAACCATTGTTGCTCAAGCGCCCATGATGGTGAATGCGGCGGCCACCAAGATGACTGCCGTGGCGACAGCGCCGGCATACCATCCCTTGTGCCACGCCAGGACTTTCTGGCCATCCAGTCCCATGAACGGGATGAGGTTGAACGCGCCCAGTATGGCATTGATGAGCAGGCCGTACATACCGATAGCCTGCAGGATGCCGCCGGTGAGGAGCGCGAACGGCAGGAATATGAGCGCCAGGACGATGTTCGTCGCCGGTCCTGCGAGGCTGATGAGGCCGTTCTCGCGTCGCGTGATGTTACCGTAAATCTGCACCGCGCCCGGAGCCGCGAAGATGAAACCCAGGAACGCGATGAGGATCATGACGACGAGCATGAAGTCATTGCTCCTGAACTCCGCCGCGACACCGAAGCGGTTCGCAGTGAACTTATGCATGAGCTCGTGGAGCAGGAAGCCGACGCCAGCAGTGAGCGCTGAGATGATCGCTAGGACAGCGAAGCCAACCGCACCAGCATCGAGGCCGCCGGAGAAGAGTACAGTGAATGCGAGAGTCGTCGCAAGCCAGGCCTTCAAGAGGTCGATGATCTCCACACCAGAGAACCGTATCCCGACGTGACGCATGAGGTAGAAGAACGCCGGGTGGTATATAAAGTGAACGTGCGCTGCCCTGCGACATAGCCAGGAGAAAGGCCGATTCATGCAGGCCTTTCGACGCAAAACCGTGAGGGACGAACGTGCGACCGCGCAGCGCGAGAAAAAGGGGCGGGTCCTGTTTTCAGGAACCCAAAGAAAGGATTAGGGCGTGATGCCCTGTGCGGCATTCGACAGCGCGGCAAGATTACCTGTAATCTGATTGCCTGTTTCCGGGCTCGCCGCCGCGATTATCAAGAAGATGATAATCGCGAACAAAAGCAGCGTTCCTGCTCCTAAGAACAGGTGGGCCGAGCCGCGTCTGTCGGTGTACCTAAATTCCAGTGCCTTATCTAGCGGTGGCATGGTAGTCTCCTGGGGGAGAACTTCGTGACTCAAGTGCCGTTCCTGGGTGGGCGACACTTGACCTGTCGTCTTGAATACTAGAGTCTGGCGGACTCGCTAGTCACGGTTTCTCTCTTCCCAACATGCCTTTCGTTGTATGTTTCATGATGACCCTCTGTCATCAGGTTGTTGAAACATCACATTTTTGGAATTTTACCTATTTAATTCTATTTGAGAAAAACGATTATTTGAACTGAATACTTCACGCATTTTGTCGTCGTGAAAACA
>DAGG01000029.1 GCA_002498125.1 Candidatus Woesearchaeota archaeon UBA525 | reverse complement strand
ATTTAAATAATTTCCTTTTTGTAACAACTATTTAGTAGTTAAATTATTTCCTTAGGTTATTTTCTATATGGCTAAACAAACTCCCCTGACGAGACCAAAATGTTTATATGTATGCATATATACATAAGAAGAATGACGAAAATCATCTCGCTCTCGGACGAGGCATATGAGAAGCTTTCAAGGTTGAAGGGGAAGGACTCTTTCAGCAAGACAATCCTTCGTCTTCTGGAGAACCGCAAGCCGCTCTCGGCATACGCTGGTATATGGAAGGATCCTCGGTTCGATGAGATTTTCGAGAAGATACTTGAAGAGCGCCACGAGACCAAGGAGCGCACATGGTAGTGCTTGATACCGATGTGCTTGTCGGGCTCTTGCGTGATAACCCTGAGGCGAGGGCGAAAATCACCTCCTTGGAGCGGCAAGAACCTTTACGCACAACCTCCTTCACTGTCTTCGAGCTGCTCAAAGGAGCACAGCTCTCCGACTCTCCTGCCGTCGCCGTTATACAGGTACAGGATGTCCTCTCATCTGTTCAGATTATCGTGTTTGATGCGCATGCCGCGAGTATCGCTGGTATGCTGTTCGCGATGCAGCAGCGCAGCGGAACCCCTTCTGGTGTCGTCGACGTGTTCATCGCAGCATCCTGCATCGCAGAGAACGAGCGCATCATCACGCGAAACAAGAAGCACTTCGCAGGCATCGATGGCTTGACTGTTGAGACCTGGTAGTCAGACCGTCAGCACTTTCTCCCTTGCGATATCATCAATGATGTGGAAGACGTGCTTGTCGAGCACCTTGAACTGCATCTCTAGGGCCTCCACGAACTCTTCGACCTCCTTAATGCTCGTGAACACACACTCGGCTGCGAAGTCGTAACCGTTGTTGATTCTGTAGAGGTTGTTCACGCTCTGATGCACGAGGAGGTGGTTCCTGATGCCGTCGCGCGATTGCGGGTCCACCTTGAGGAACACGTTCGCCCGCACAGGGAACCCGAGCTTGGCGAAGTCCACGAGTGCGGTGAACTTCGTGATGAAGCTTCCTTCGTGGGCCTGGAGCCTGTCGAAGATCGTGCTCACCGGGATGCCGGTCTTGCGGCTGATGGCGGTGAGGTTCATGCGTGCGTTCTGCCTGATGTGCTGCATGATTTTCATGTCCGTGGTTTTCATGTGATCCCCCGCATCTTTTCCGGGGGTATGCTGGTCGCAGATATAGACTTTAGGTACTGACAGAACGATAAGTATATAATGTATGTATTTCGTTGTGTTGTGGTGGAATTCCGGAAGCTCATCAAGTCGGGGCAGACCTCTTTCACCATATCACTGCCGATAGACTGGGTAAAGCGGCACAAGCTGCGCAAGCAGGACATCGTCGCAGTACAGGAGGAGGGGGATCTTCTCATCATCAAACCGCACGCATCCAAGGCTGAGGAGCAGAACAGCCAGGTGATTGAGGCTGAGACGCTCCCCCCCGGCACACTGGGCCTCGAGCTCTTCAAAGCATACATCTCCGGAGCAACAGTGATATGGCTGCACGCGAAAGGAATCGAGCGGCTCCAGGAGAAGCTGAGGAACATCATGCCGCTCTTCCCAGGACTCGAGCTTGAAGAGTTCGCCGACAAGAAGATCGCGTACAGGAACTACTTCGATGTCCAGTCAGTGACCTACGCGCACCTACTGCAGAAGCAGAAACTCATCGTCACCACGCTCCTGCGCGAGATAGAATCCTTGCTCTCCAACCCGTTGCAGATGAACCTGCTCACGCTCGCGAACTTCATCGACGGCACCTACAGGCAGAACACGCTCATCGTAGCCAAAGCCATGAGGATGACCTCGATTACCAAGAGCGAGATGTCCTACGTACTCATGAGCAACCAGCTCCTCGATATTGCGCGGGCGGTGAAGGAGTTTCTGACCTCTGCGAAGTATCTCGGATCAGATGTGGTGCAAGGGCTCCTCAGCCAGTTCAGCATGCTGCGCCAGAACATTGAGGCGTTCATTGTAGGGGAGAAGTATGATCACTTCCTCCTCATACAATCCCAGACCGAGCACTGCAAGGCACTTGCGAGGCAGTCTGAAGACGGCAACGAGGCCCTGGTCTATGGTGCGCTCTCGAACATCGGATCCGCCGCAGAGCAGTACGCGAAGATAGCGATTATCTATCGGTGAAACGGATCTGGCTTTGTGTCTTGAGGTAAGCGAACAGCTCTTTGAGTTCAGGTGTCTCAATGTAGCGTTCCGCGTTCTCCCAGAACTCCCGTAGCTCCTGTGGGTTGACTATCTCCGCTTCGTACTCGAGCGCTTGGAGCACCATCTCTATTTTGTCCAGTTCCTTCACGAACCTTGCCTCTGGCGTCGACTGCATGATGTACTCCTTCAGGAGCTGCTTGAGGTCGGGACGTTCAACAAGATCGAGCATGGACTCGGCGATGCGCAGCTCTTCATTGGCCTTCACATTGGCGGCGCGGACATCCTGCTGCTTGCCGTGCTCCCAGATGATATCTCCTGATCTCGACTGGGCGACGTCGTTGAGCAAAGCGGTCAGTACTATCTTGCGCGCATCGAGCGGCTCCTTTGCGTAGATCTCCGCGAGTATGGCGGTGCGAAAATCATGCTCTGCTACTGATTCTGCGTCGTGGATGCCTTTGAGGACCCATCCTGCGCGCGCTACGCGCTTGAGGTTCCCAACAGTCTTGAGGAACTCGTACTTCTTCGCTACATCGGACTTCATCGTATCACCATGAATTTCACATCATCCACTATCCCGTCGCTGTCTGCATCCACTCCCTCGACTACAGTCACGCGCGCGCCGTCATCTTCGGGACTTGAGCATACCTTATCGAATGAGGTGAGGAATGCGAGCACCGCAGCCCTTGTCCCGCTGTGTCTCTTGCCTGCGATGTACAGTATCCATTTGCCGCGTGCGTAGGGGTTAGGCATGCGCGCGATGACGCCGGTAGAGTCGCTGCCGTAGTTCCTCCCCGCGACGATGAAGCTCTTGAGTTCCTTGTCATAGCGTGCTGGGCACTTCGCATTCACCCGGTCTGCCGCTTTGTTCACTACCGGTCCGCCGATGATGATGAGATCCTGGTTCCAGTCCCGTAGCTCTGTGTCAAGCAGGACTGAAGGCGCTGCCCTTGTCGTCAGGTAGGTGCCCAGGAACAGGCCCAGGTCGATGGCGTAGTTTGCGTCGCGGCTGCGCGCGTGTTCAGGACCGTGAGGATCAGGGCTACCTACGACGATGCGCGCGCGCAGCCTGCCGTCGGTGATGAACGGGTGCAGGTAGGCGACGTGCTCAGGTAAGTAGACCGCGGTCCGCGCAAGCGGTTCCATCTTCCCGAAGCGCACAGCGAACGCCGGAGCTGCGAGCGCGAGTACCTTTGCTGTCCCGCCGCGAGCGTCAGTGGTGTGGTCGACCTTGATGATGCCCGCCTTGATCATGCGGCGGGTGTGGTAGTACACCTTCTGCTCGTGCACGCCGAGGCGCTTGGCTATCTCCGATGAGTGCATCACCTCCCTACCGAGCAAAGCGAGGATCCTCGCAGCGAGGCCGCTTGTTGTTGCCTTCATCTCTTGGGGCGAGAGCTCTGCGCAAGCTACTGCGAGCGTCCCGTCGGTGATCTGCATACAGTGCTCAAGAACAAACTACTATAAATAATTTTGTAGTACTACTAAAGTTTTCTTAATAATGATTATATAGCGCAGTGTCGTCGCCTGCCAGATGAAGATCGTATGCATCGGCGGCGGCACAGGCCTACACGCAATGCTCTCAGGGTTGAAAGTCCACCTCCCTGGGGCAGAGCTGGCCGCAGTCGTCACGATGATGGACTCGGGCAGTAACAGCGGTCAACTGCGCGACGAGTACGGCTACCTGCCGCCAGGCGACGTCCGCCAGTGCCTCGTCGCGCTCAGCGACGCGAGTATCGAGCTGCGCCAGCTCATGCAACACCGCTTCACAAACGGCAGCCTCGACGGCCACGTGGTGGGCAACATGCTCCTCACTGCACTCAAAAACCTCCACGGCGATGAGTTTGAGGCGATCAAAGCAATGGAGCGTATCCTCCACCTGCGCGGCAGCGTCTACCCCGTCACAGTGGATGACGCGCACGTCGTAGCGCAGCTCGAGGACGGTACTATCTTGCGCGGAGAAGGTAAGCTCTTCACTCCAGAGCATGGCGGACGGCGCATAACGCGTGTCGGGCTCGAGCCGCAGCCGTTCCTCTTCCCACCCACGCGCAAGACGTTCGCCGAAGCGGACTACATCATCATCGGACCGGGCGGACTGCACAACAGCCTTCTCCCGAATATCCTTGTCGCGGGTATGGTGGAGACGCTGCGCGAAGCCAAGGGCCGCGGCGCGAGAATCGTCCTCGTAGTGAACACTATGACCAAGCACGGCGACACCGACGGCTTCAAGGCGTCGGACTTCCGCGAGATGATCCAGCAGGCGCTCGATGGTGTCAAGCTCGACGCGGTGATATGCAACACAGGCGCATTCCCTGTTGAGCAACTCGTTCCTTACGCTGCAGAAAAGGCAGCGCCGGTAGAGTGCGACCTCGAGACCAAGGATGATCTCCTCGTCGTTACCGGTGACTTCGTGCCGCGCGAGAGCTTTGTCAAGCACGGCAAGCCGAGCTTCGCGCGCCACGATCCAAAGAAACTCGCTGCGGCGATAGAGGAGACGATAAGGCTGCTACCGAAGCAGTAGCTCTCCGTCAATATCTTCGAGAACTATCTCTTCCACATCGACTGTCTGCGAGAGCATCGCGATAAGCCTCAGGTCTGATGGTATGATGCGTTCTTTCTTCAGTGCACTTGCGCTGAACCAGCGCTTCACATCAGTCTCCTTGACATCGCCAATCCGTGATCTCGTGAGGAAGAGCAGGAAGTCGTGCTTGAGTGTCCCTGCGTCCATGACGTGCTCACGCATCATCGCGCACAGCTTTATACCCGACGCTTCGGCGCGTGCTTTCTCGCGCACAAGCCGCGAAGCGGCATCGGTGAACGTTTCGCCGAAACGAACTTTGCCTCCGATAAGGCCCCAGTAGCCCTGGTACGGGCGTTTCGAACGCTTGATGAGCAGCACCTTACCGCGCTTCACTGGCGCTACGAGCACGACGGGCAATGGCGATTCATCATGGGGAAAACGCGGGAGCGCCCGCTCGCCGGCAGCGGTGAGCTTGTAGAACTCACCTTTCTTCTCGAGCAGTCCTTCCTTGCGCATCTGTTCGAGATGGTACGCGACCATGTTCGAGCGCAGCGTCATGCGTTTCTCTATCTCGTTGAAACGTAGTTTGTGGTGCTCGAGGAAGAGCTTGAAGATGTCCTGTCGTTCCTTTTTAGTTCCCATCTACTCGAGAAGAGTCGAGGAACTCCTTAAATAGATTCCCGGGACGACAGCAGATGGAGGTAACACATGGACGATCTCAAGGAGAAAGCGCATTACATCGCAGTGACGGGCATCATCAGGAAAGGGGACAAGTACCTCATCTGCAGGCGCAGCGACAAGGAGCGGATATTCCCCGGAAAATGGTGCGTGCCGGGCGGCAAGGTCCAACAGAGCGACTTTACCAGTCTGCCCAAGGACACGCAGGACCATTGGTTCGGCGTCTTCGAGCGTGTGTTGCGCAAAGAGATCCTTGAGGAGACAGGCCTACGCATTAAGGGCATCGGCTATGTCTCTAACCTCGCGCTTCTGCGGCCCAACGGCTTTTCTACGATTATCGTGAGTCTCAACGCCGAGTGGGAGAGCGGAGAGGTGGTGCTACAGCAAGACGAACTCGTGAGCCATGCCTGGGTGAACTTAGAGGAGGCGAAGCGGTATGATCTCATCGAGAACATCTACGAGCAGATAGAGGTCGTCGACCGAAAAGCTCTTAACTCTTTCTCCAGACAATCTCATTGATGGTGAGCATGCGTGGAGTCAAGATTCTGATAGTCGATATGGATAACACAATTTGCGACACCTTTCATACGTTGAGCAAGCGGCAGTGGGAGTCTGTCGTGAAGACGCTGGAGAAACGTGGCTACACCACGCAAGCGGCAGTATTCAAGAGGAAGCTCGGCAAGCAGAGCTTCAAGACCACGCTTGAGCAGGCGAAACTCCCTACTGAGGCGCAGCTGGCGGCGATGCAAGCTTATGATGATCTCGATGTGAAGCACCTCAAGCTCTACAGCGACGCCAAAGCAATCCTCGACCTCGACATTCCTAAAGTTCTCGTCACGCGCGGCGACAAGAAACTGCAGGCAGCAAAGATACGTCACCTCGGCATCGCCAAGCGTTTCAAGCGCATCTACTACGTGCCGACAATGGAGAAGAAGGAGGCCGCACTAAAACAGGTGCTCAAGGACTTCAAGGTGAAGCCAAAGGAATGCCTTGTCATAGGCGACAGGATTGAGGAAGAGATCTTGGAGGGTATGAAGCTCGGCATGCTCACGGCGCTCATAGACCGTCCTGACTGGCCTACGCACAGGATAGCCAAGCCAACCATCTCTGCGAAATCGCTGTACGTAATCGCTGACCGTCTCCGACACGTTTAAAACGCAGCCGGCCTTCTCGGAATCATGGAACTATCAGGCGTCGACCTCCACTACGCAGCGCAGGAGCTGCAGCTCCAAGGAGCGAAGGTGGAGAAGATATACCAAGGATCGAGCAAGAAGGATGTCCTCTTCACGCTCTACCTGCGCGACGTGCCGAAGATTCACCTCCGCTTCCTACCAGGCCTCGTCTACACGACGAAGGAGAAGCCGGCTTACCCGCAGACACCACCGGGTTTCGCCATGTTTCTACGCAAGCATCTAGGTGGAGCGCGCATCAAGGAGGTGCGTCAGCGCGGATTCGACCGCATTCTGGAGATAGACTTCGAGACCAAGGCTGCCACTACTACGCTCGTCATTGAGCTCATCCCGCCAGGCAACATGTTGCTCCTCGATACTGAAGGACGCATCATCAACCTGCTGGAGATGCAGCAGTTCAAGGACCGCCAGCTGCGGCCGAGGCAGCCCTATGTCGCGCCGCCCGCTGCTTTCGACGTCCCGCGCGTATCAGATGAAGAGCTCGTCGACAGGATCGTGGTGAGTACGCGTGACAGCATCGTTACAGCGCTCGCTATGACGCTCGGCCTCGGCGGCATCTACGCAGAGGAGGCGCTCAACCGTGCAGGAATTGCGAAGCAGCGCAACGACCTCTCAGTCGCAGAGGTCAAGCAGGTCGTCGCCGCGGTCCGCGAAGTTCTCAGCCAGCCACTCGCTGCGCACACTGACGGCAAGCGTGTCTACCCGTTCAGGCTCCAGAGCCGCGAGGTCACGCCGTGTGAGGAGACATCATTCCTCGCGGCGATGGCATCGGTCGTGCCCAGTGAGATAATCGATGTACAGGCGGTCAAGCAGCGCGAGCGCGCAGCGCCGAAGAACAAGCTCCAGACCATGATCGACGCGCAGCGCAAGCAGATAGCGAAGTTCGAGCGTGACGCCACTGTTGAGCAGCACAAGGGCGAGCGCATATACGAGGAGTACTTGATTTTCCAGGAGATAGTTAACGCCGCCCGTGAGGCTCGCGAGCATAAACAGGACATCGCCGCAGCGCTCAAGCGCTTCCCGCAGGTGATTTCGTACAACGGCGCGACCGGCGAGGTCGAGGTCGAGGTGGACGAGTGAAGAAGCGCCACGATAACGACCTCCAGGAAAAAGGGCAGGCGTATGTTGAGGTGGACGAGGCTGAGGCGCCGCAGCACCGTGATACTGGAGAGTTCTTCCTCAAGCGCTACCGGGAGATAGACCCGACGGCACGCATCATCGAGCGCACTCCGGAGCAGGCGATACGCATCAATACGCTGCGCACTACAGCGGATGCGCTCATCGCGAAGCTGAACTCGCGTGCGGCATTTCTTAAGAAGATCGAGTTCCTGAAGCACGGCTACTTCACGCAGTCATCTTTCTCGATGGGATCGACACCTGAATACCTCCTCGGTCATTACTACATCCAGGCGCCGCTCTCGCAGTTAGCTGTCGAGGTGCTCGACCCTAAGCCCGGCAGCAAGGTGCTGGACATGGCATCGGCACCTGGCGGGAAGACCACCTACCTCGCGACGCTCGTCAAGGGTGGCATGGTGATTGCGCTCGACAACGATGCGATGCGTCTTGCGAGTGTCCGCAATAACGTCGAGCGCATGGGACTCACGAATGTGGTCTGCGTGAAAAAGGACGCACGCTTCGCGAACGACCTGAAGACCACGTTCCCCTATGTCCTCCTCGACGCGCCGTGCAGCGGAAACTTCTGCAGCGAGGACAGCTGGTTCGGCAAGCGCACGATGCAGGACATCAAGAACAACGCGCGTACGCAGCGTGAGCTGATCCGTGCAGCATATCTCTGCCTCGAACCTGGTGGACGTATGGTTTATAGCACGTGCAGTCTCGAGCCTGAGGAGGACGAGCTCATTATTGATTGGGCGATCAAGAAGTTCCCCGGTCTCAAGGTGATTCCGCTCAACTTACCTATGGGCGATCACGGCGCGACTCATTGGGAAGGACATGACATGGATCCGTCAGTCGCAGGCACACGCCGCTTCTGGCCGCATAAGACTGGCATGGAAGGGTTCTACATCGCGCTCCTGGAGAGGTGATCGCTTGTCGGAAATCACTACAGTCATCTTCGACATTGGTGGTGTGCTCATGAGGGGCAGTATCCATCGCTTCTATGAGGACCTCGTGCACAAGCTCAACATCGACGGCCACATGTTCTTCCAGGCGAAGGGTGCGGTCATAGACAAGGCGATCGTGGGCAAGATATCTGCAGAGGAGTTGCTCGATCACATAGCGGTTGCGCTGAACATCTCGCCTACGCTGCTAAAAGAGAAGTGGCGCGAAGCGTTCTACGAGTCTATCACTGTCGACGAGGATGTGCTCGCAATCATAAAGACGCTCAAGGAGGGCCGAAGGGTCGTCGCGCTCACGAACGTCATCGAGCTCGACACCGAATCCTGCCGGTTGCGCGGCGACTACGTGCTGTTCGATGAGGTGCTCACCTCATGGGAGCTCGGCTCCGCAAAGCCCGGCCATGAGATATACCGAAAGGCGCTGCAGCGTCTCGGTGTGGATACGGGTGAATGCCTATTCATCGATGATGCGCAGGAGAACGTCGATGCGGCCGTCGCTGTCGGCATGCGAGGGATTCATTTTAGGGACGCTGCGCAGCTCAAGACAGACCTGCGTTCTATCGGTCTGCTCTAGCGGCTGCAGACGATGTCGGGGTATGTTCCTTCGTACAACTGCCCGTTGATTTTGACCGGGTTGAACTTCCCGACGATCTTGTCGCCGCCGCCGTTGTCGAAGCGCGAGAAGCCGCCGAGGATCCGGCCGCCTTCGTTCTGCACGACGATGCGCGCATGGCCGTAGGTCATCTCAGGATGAGGAGCGCACTGCGCGATGTCGGTGAGCCTGATGCGGCGGTACTCCTGCGCTCCCATTGTGTACATCGCGCTTCCGAACGTTTCGCCGAGGTCATTGAAGACATCGACGCGGAATATCGTTGGCTCTTTTGCGTAGAAGTCGAACTCGGTCCTCGCCCCCTTGTACTCGCCGATCATTGTCGCGATACCCATCTCACCGTAATCGACGAGGTCCTTCTCAGTCCCGATGATATTGCGCTCGACACCTATGAGTCCCTGGATATCTCTCTGCTGCGTGTTCGCGAACGGGATGAAGCACTTTTCATCTTGCGCGCACACAATCTCGAGTGCAGAGTACGTGCCTTCCGGCTGGATGAGCGGTATTGGGTTGCGTCTGGCGGGATGCTCGAAAGCCCATCCGTACTTGTGCATGCCGTTCTCCACGTGTGTATTCGTGGCCACTCCGATGTACATGCTGCCTTCGCCAGTGTAGAATGTCGGAACAGTCGTGTATCCCATCGGTTCCGGTGTGTTCGCCGAGAATCCCGGTACCTTGTTCGCCACGCCGAGGATCACCGCCCAATCTGTGCACTCATTCTCGACGAGCGCGGCGTACGAGTCGCGATTCCTCTCGAGATCACGGATGATGGCCTCGCCCAGTACTGGGACTTCGCTGATACGCCACTGCGGGGTGTATACTGCCGCGGAGACAGACGCGCGAAGTCCGAAAACCGGCGCTTCCGGCACGCGGGTGATGAATCCTGTCTCATCATCGCGCGCGATACCCTCTCCGAAACCATACTTGCCCTGCAGTGCGAGGATTGGTTGCTTGCCGACCGCATAGCTGAAGAGCGCACCTTCGTACGACTGCGCGATGCTCGGACTGATGATAGTATCATTCTTGCTTGTCGTTTTGATCGCGATACTGAGATCCATACCCTCTACGTCGGGCGCTGGAGCTACGAGGATGTTGAACCTTCCTGGCTGCGGCCTCAACGCTTCGCTGGTGCGCCGTGGCTCGATGCTGTGACCGTAGACGCCACCCGGTGACCTGCCGTAGTGCGTGATCTTCATGCTCGTGACTGCGCAGTCTGATCTAAGAGAGAACTCTTCATCGAAACGCGGCATCACGTCGTAGTGGAAATCCTCAGTTACCCAACTCATTCCTGGCGGGATGTTGAACGAGAGGCCGTAGAATGCCTGGCCGTCGATCGCGAACTGGATAGGGCATGGAGTGGATTGTGGGTTCGTGATGGAGATGCGTAGGCTCTGGCCCCACTCAGTGTAGGGGAATGGCATTTCATCGTTGCCGTGCCGGACTGCCCTGCGCCTTCTCGTGGATTCGACAGCATCGGTTTGGACGGTACCCGTCTGGACAGACTCAGTGCGTATAACGCTCTGTTTGACATCGATAGTGCGCGGTTTGTAGCCGCTGTCGCTCGTCTGTGCTCCTGCCGTTGCTGCAAGAACAGAAAACAGTGCTCCTGCGATTATGTTCTTCACAAGCCCCATACGCGAGGGGATTCCGCTTCGATACTTAAAGCTTGATGATGAGGTGTCGGGCGGGAGTAAGCCTGGTTCTGCTGCTGCGCCGGGGTCTGACCTCGGACCACAACCATCGACATTCAACTGAGCGGCCATACTGGCCTTGCACCGGCCGGGACGTTCGTTTCATCCGCGTCCGTCGCGACGTCATCCTTCAAGGGCCTGTCGCCAGACCTTGCCGGGAATCATCCCTGCGACGGTTGGTCCGTTTCTGTCCGTTCGTTGCCGTAGGGTTTCCCCTCCTCGCTTCCACGAGCGGCCGCCTTGCGGCTCCCTTGCGGGGGTGCCAGGACTTTTCTCACTATACAGCGGGAGTCGACTTCCCGCCCGACAATGTTGTCAATACGCTGTTGTTCTTAAGGATTTTCCTGTAAAAGCTTAAATCCTAGGATGCTGCTCCCTGCGTTAATGGGATCGTACGGGGTGGATTACTTCTACCAGGGCTACCAGGATGTCCAGGTATGCGCTACTCTCGTAGAACACGGTCAATCAGATACTAAAGATGTGCTTACGCTTGTCTACGAGCGCAACGGAACTGAGGAGCGTGTGAGCATCGAGAAGATCGACCAGATGTTCAGGGTGCGGGCCTGGCGCAAGTCCGGTGGACGGGTTACGCAGGGTATCGTGGATCTCGTTGATTACCTGCCAGGACTGATTATGGATATCGGGAGCGATGAGAGTGTGAAGCAGTTCTATAGGCCGCTGCGTGAGCTCTACTCGCGTTCGGTCAACTGACTTCCATCCCTGTTGAAACTATCACGGCATTTTTATATAGCTTCTTCCTCCATGGACTCTTATGACGAAAGAATCCTTCATGCTCGTGAGCCTCAGGGAGGACAAGGCGAAGAAGCTCGCGCAAGTCATCTCCAACCCGACCTGCATCAAGATCCTCGACTACCTCGCGGGCCGCGACTCGACAGAGACGCAGATAGCCAAGGACCTCAAGGTGCCGCTCTCTACTGTCCATTACAATCTCCAGCAGCTTGTTGACGCGAAACTCGTGATTATCGAGGAATTCCACTACTCAGAGAAAGGCCGCGAGGTCAACCACTATAAGCTCGCGAATAAGTACATCATCATCGCGCCACAGGACGACCCGTCGTTCCTCGCGAACCTCAAGAAGTACTTGCCCATCGCCGTTATCACCGTCGGGATGGCGGTCGTGCTCAAGACCATGCAAGCATTCACAGGGACGGCCAGCACAGCAGAATCTTCCATGATGAAGTCTGTGCCAGCAGATACTATCGCCCCGGATGCCGCTCCGATGGCCCGTGCGTTCGTCGAGGAGTCGGTGCAGGATTCTGCGCTGATGATGACGGCGCCTGCAGAGGAGTTGTTCTTGCCTTGGTGGCAATCGCCTTCCTTGGACTACTTCATCGCTGGCGCGATCTTCGTGCTTATGGTGTTGTTAGTGATTGAGCTTGTGCAGCACATACGGCATCGGGTGTAAGCGCATAGAGTGTCTCATAGAACGTCTTGACAGGTATCGCCTGCACGAACATGTTCGCGGGGCTGCCCGAGTGCAGTATCCCTGCCCAGCGGTACTCTCCCTTCCTCTCTACGAAAACCACCGACCCGCTGACCCCGGGCGGCCCGATGACATGGAGGCGGTAGCCAGGTATCGCGTCATCCTCCTCGACCGCGACAGTATCGAGCCCTGCGACGTTTCCCGAGTAGAGCGTCGGCAGTGTGCCGTTCGGTACGCCGATAGTGTATATCTTCTCCCCGAGGCTGAGCCCGTCAAGCTCCAAGAACACTGGCGCCAGCGGCGCTCCGCCATTGTTCGGCGAGACGATGATAGCGTAGTCGCTCTTCTGGTCAGTGTAGAGCAGCTTTCCCGCATCTTTCTTCTCCCATTCTAGTCCGTTGTTGTAGAGCACGTACTCCGCGGCATTCAGCCTGATCTCCATGGGGAAGAAACCATTGATTTTCGCCGGGATGGTCACTACGTGGTCGTTCGTGATGTAGTAGTTGAACTGCTCGTCGCGCTGGTAGAGGAAAGCGGTGCCGATAGAGTCTTCCGTCTTGCCGTCCGGAAGCTTCACTTCTGATCGCACGAGGAATATCCTGCTCATGATATCATCGAGCTGGCCCTTTGGCCGCGAGGTCTCGTAGGTCGTGACTGCCTTCGGTCCGATGGTCTGCGCCTCGACATATCCGCAGAGCAGCGCTGCCAGGCCCATAGCGCATACCGTTGTCCCCGACCGCCCCATGCGGTTGTGCTACGGCCAGCGGTTTTTAATCCCTCTCACCAGAATCAGGCATCGGTAGACCTGCACGGCATTTCCCTGCCTCACGGCTCGACCATATCTTTATAAATCACTCCTCGTATTTCACGAATCATGGGTGGGGATAATATCTTCCTTGTTCGCGGCGTGACCAAGCGCTATGGCCAGCGCGAGGTCCTCGCAGGCTTGAGCTTCGAAGTCATCAAGGGCGAGATCCTCGGCATCATCGGCGCTTCCGGTGCCGGCAAGACGAGCCTCCTTCACATGCTCGTGGGATTCGTGCCGAGTTCCAGCGGCCAGATACTCTTCCACGCCCACACCCCTCGTGGCATCATCGAGTGCGATGTGCTCGAGCACCACGATCTCGTGAACCGCAGCTACGGTTTCGCGAGCCAGCAGCCGTCATTCTACGAGAAGCTCACCATCATGGAGAACCTCGAGTACTTCGGTGCGATGTACGACCTGCCAAAGGAGACGATACAGAAGAACGCTGACGTCCTCCTGCGCCTGATGGAGCTCAAAGCCAGCGCGCACGTGCTCGCGCAGCACCTCAGCGGCGGCATGAAGCGTCGTCTCGACATCGCGTGCAGCCTCATCCATAATCCATCAGTGCTCATCCTCGATGAGCCGACAGCAGACCTCGACCCGGTGCTGCGCACGCAGATATGGGAGATCATCAAGCGCATCAACCAGCGCGGCACGACCGTCATCCTCAGCTCACACCACCTCGGCGAGCTCGATACACTCTGCAGTCGCATCGCTATCCTAAAGGATGGCAAGCTCGTGGACATCGATACCCCTGCTACGCTCAAGAGCAAGTACAGCCGCACGCAGGAGATTATGGTCGAGTCCTTCCCTGGCAACTACGACAGCGTGATCAAGAGCCTCAAGGCTGATGATATCACGAAGATTACGCGCGAAGGCACATACCTCACTGTCAAGACCGAGACGCCCGAGCGCGTCATAACCAAATTGCTCGCGGCGCTCCACAGGAACAATGAGTCGCTGCTTGATCTCAAGCTCATCAAGCCGAACCTGGACACCGTCTTCCTCACCATCCACAAGACAGGGCACACAGAGCATCATGAGACGGAGAGCAGCGTGCCGTCATCGCACCCTCCCCCGCTCAAAGAGCGTGTGAAAGAACAAGAGGATGGGAAAGAGCGCAAGGATGCAAAAGAGCACAAGGGTGAGAGACGATGAAGCTCCTCACCGCTATATCTAAGAACCTCAAGCTCCTCTTCCGCAACAAGGAGAGCGCCTACACGATAGTGTTCGGCCCTATACTCATCATCCTCCTGGTCAGCTTCGCCCTCCTCGGCTCAGGCGATGACTTCACGGTGCGCGTCGGGACTTACTCTCCGCAGCACACCGACTTCAGCGACAGGACGATCAACGCGCTGGGTGAGCGCGACTACGTCGTCAGCGTCTACCCTGATCAGGACTCCTGCGTCCAAAGCGTGAAGACCGGAACGACGCATGCATGTCTTGTCTTCAGCGAGCGCGAGGCAGGCAACGGTACCATTCCCGTAACGTTCTACGTTGACCTCAGTAGGACGAACATCATCTACCAGATATCCGATGACCTCGAGGGTGCCCTCGACCTCCAGGCTGATCTGATCCGCGAGCAGCTTGCCGGCGATGCGCTCACGCGCATGAAGACCGCAAGCGCACTCCTCGACCGCGACATCAACACGACGTCACGCCTGGCCAAGAGCCTCGGTGATTCACACCTGCAGCTCTCCACTGCTCGTGAGGCGCTCGGCAGCTTGAGCAACGTGACGCCGAATATCACACTCACAGGCCTGCGCGGCTACCAGCTCGGCCTCGCGCAGGACACAAGGACAGTTGTCGAGCAGAGCGACGCTGCGATAGAGGAGGCACTCGACATCATCAGGCAACTCGAAGGTGCGTGTGTCGAGTGTGAGGAGCAGACACTTGAGCATGCCAAGAGCACCAAGCGCACGCTTGAAGACACGCAGACCAGCATCGTGCAGATTAGCCAGGATGTCACCAAGCAGAAGCTCTTCGAGGCTGACCTGCTCTTGCAGTATGCGATTGAGGATATGGAACGGCTCAATTCCAGCCTGCATAATGACAGCATCGCGCGCGAAGCAATATCCAGCGGCGTGAGTGCCGCATCGAAGGACTCGGAGCGCAACGCGCGCGAGATCAAGCAAGTCGTTGTGAGCCTGCGCTACACCAAGGACTTCCTCGACGGCCAAACACTCGGCGCCGAGGACATCAGCAAGCCGGTCACGACATCGCTCGTGAGCGTGACCGCGAGCGACGACCGCCTCAGTTTCACCTATCCTTATCTGCTCGTCCTCGTCATCATGTTCATCGGCATGCTGCTCGCGAGCACGCTGGTCGTGGTGGACAAGACGAGTCGGGCAGCATTCAGGAACTTCACCACCCCGACAACTGATGGATACCACATCGCAGTATCGTTCATAACAGCATCATTCCTCCTCGCGCTCGAGGTCGGCCTCATACTGCTCTTGAGCGCGATGTTCGTGGCGCAGCCGCTCCTGCTCAACCCCTACTCCACCATTGTCATCATCACCCTCGCCATAGTGTTCTTTACATTCCTCGGTATGATCATCGGCTACCTCTCCAGCACGCAGGAGGCCGCCATGATCGCGAGCATCACCATCGGCAGCATCCTGCTCTTCGTGAGCAACGTCATCATCCCTGTTGAGGGGATGGCGCGCATAGCGCAGGCGGTCACGGCCTTCAACCCCTATCTTGTGCTGAGCGAGCTTCTCAAGCGGAGCATGCTCTACGGCGTCGACATGGCGCAGGTGTCGCGCGAGATCCTCGCGCTGGGCATCACGCTCCTACTCCTCCTCGTCATCACAGTACTGATCCAGCGGCGCATCAAGAGCAGGTACTTCCGCCAGGAAGGCGGCCTGCTCACGCCGCACGTGCCTGCGCCGCTCCAGTTAGGCACTGTCCAAGTCCACAACGAGGTGGGACTGCTCGACGCTCTTGACCGCATGACGCGGGCGGAGTTCGACAGCATCATCACGTCCGATGACAATATCATCTCTGCCTGGGCGGCCAAGGAGCTCCGCAACAGGCGGCTCTCCAGGCACTTGCGGACCACGAGCAAGGAGCGCATGATCCTGCGATTGGACAGGCATCTGAGGAAGCATGGCAAGCACATCAAGCACTGAGCACCTGCGGTTCCCCGATGACACGATTCTCGTCATCCGGCGCTTCCAAGGTCCTGGTGCGCGCTGTGTGGTAGTGCTCCCGGACTTCGGCCACACAGTCGATGAGTACGAGAAGCTCTGCGTGACCCTCTCGCGCGACGCGACAGTACACCTTCTAGAGCTGCGCGGTCACGGGCTTTCCGAAGGCAGCTGGTCCCATGTCAAGCAGCGCAGCGACGTAGAGCACTTCCTAGCGTTCCTCAGGAAATCATACTCTCATATCGCGGTCGTGGCGCACGGCTTCAGCGCCAGCATCATGCTCGAGCGCGAAGCCACCGCAGACCGTCCTGATGCGATGGTGCTTGTCGCGCCAGTGTTCATCGCGACGGCGGCGTTCTTCAAGATGCATCGCAGGGTGCACGAGCACCCGGGTCCGTTCCACCTTCCACCTGTGCGCGTTAGGACGCCGGCAGTCCTGCTCCTGCCGCCGCAAAGCGACATCTCAGCGCTCCATCACGTCTCCGGCGCGCTCATGCGAAAGTGCGGCGACGGCATTGAGCGTATCGCTGCTATCCGCGACTCGCTGCGCGCCCTAGAGCGCGAGACTGCGATCAGAGCGCGACAATCGCGAGCCCCAATAAGCATCCTGCAGTGAGGAAGGGCATCGCCGGGTAGAACTTGTCTTTCTTAGCGTAGTAGAAAAGCCCTACAAGGGCGAGAGTGGTTGTGGCGGTTATGATGAGCGTCTCGAAGAGCGCTCCGCGCATCGATGACCCGCTGATGATGAGCCAATCCATCACGACGCCGCTGAAGATCAGCGGGAAGGCGATATCGCCGCCGCCGAGTATCGCTGCAGAGCCCTTTGATGCCGGGATGGCCTGTGTCGGTCCTGCCTGGGTGCGCGTGACTGCTTCCGCAGGCTTGCTCTTCGAGTTCTTCGGTACGTACAGGCCGGCGAACACATTGCTCTTGGTCTGCGCCTGCGCCATCGTGACCATGTGCTTGCTGTACCAGACAGCGATGACGTCATACACGCTCACGGCTAGGAGCAGCATGATGATCCAGAAGAGGTTGAAGAGCGGAACGATGAGGACTGCGATGCCTGCGTACATGAATATCTCCGCTCCGTTATGCACTAGAGGGTTAGGCCAGTAGACCTTCCACACTGCTATGATGAGGCAAATGATGAGCGCCGCGGCAGCCGGCATGATAACACCGAGCGCCATTGTCATGCTGAACCACACGGCGAAGAGGAACCACGCCTTCCAGATGCTGTAGGCTTGGAACCTGATGAGGAGAAGGACGAGCGCCGTCCCGATAGCGATGCCTACGGAGAGGTAGAGGAAGCTCTGTAGGCCTTCAGTGTCCGGCCTCTCCCCGAAGACGACCTGCTGGTGCTCGACGACCCGCTCGCCGTCAGTTTCACTGATTGCTTTGATATCCAGCGCGAGCAGCACGAGTCCTATCACTTGCGCAGCGATGAAGAGCGCGACGAGGAGCGCAGTGACGGAGACGGGATGCTTCACACACCCGCAGACGAACAGATACTATTTAATCATTTGGAGAAGAGATAAAAAGGAGAGATGAGTCTGAGGATATGCTACATCGTAATGAGTAGTTCGCTTTAGTGCGCTAGCTGCCTTGGCGCAAATCCGAGGCCCGGCGACGAAATGAGCGAATGCGAGTTTCGACAGTGACGGGCCGAAACAACGTTCGAAGGGTGAGAATAAATTGCCGCAGCAGAAAATGAAACAGACCAAAGAACGGCTCTTCCACCACGTGACCGTATCAGTGTTCTGCAAGCCGAATGACGACCGCGAAGCGATACTGTGCGGCCTCGACTTACTCTCACCAGTTCCTGCAGCAGATCTCCTGCGCCAAGACCCTGAGCGCGACCCCGACCATGGCTATGTTCACCATCGGCTTAAGGACTCTGACCTCATGGTGCAGGACACGTTGACAGATCAAGGCACCATGACCATCTTCACGCTCTACTTCCGGCGCATGAGTTCAGTGAACGCCGTCGCCGGCATGTTCCGCGAAACCCTCAGTGAGGAAGAGCTGGCGCAGCACAGGGAGGATTCAGCATCGCTCCTGGACGCTGACGGTCGCATGTCCTTTCGCCTCGACAAGGAGGCGCTCATGCGTGGTCAGGTGCGCTTGACCGCTAGCGGCGAATGCTATCAGGTGAAGGCGAGCATTGCAGCCTACCCGAAGAACGAGGAGCGCATCATTGAGGCGCTCAAGCGGATTCTCCGTCCATAAATTTATAAATCTCATCCCCTGGGTCCGCAGAGAGGTGGAAAAGTGGCTTTCAAGGCAGCTCCGTTACCGCACGAGTGGATGATCACGAGCATCATTGGCTTCTTCGTAGCATACTTCCTAGTTTACCGTTCTCTGGGATACTTCAAGTGGGGGGCTGCGTTCATGGCGCTCTTCATCATCATGTTCATCGCAAGCATGGTGAGCATGAGCAACGCCACCACCGATCCGGACGACCTCGAAGTCCTAGCAGTCCATTACAAGCGCAGGTAAGATGGTGTTCAAAGCGATACGCAGGGCGCTCCGCAAGCGTGCGGTGCGCAAGGAAGTGGCAGCATTGCGCCGGCTGACTGTCGGCGATATCATGACGAAGTATGTCATCACCATCAAGCCTGAGGATGATATCATCAAGGCCGCCACGAAGATGATCGCGGAGGATATCTCCTGCCTTATCGTCGCCACCGAGGCCAAAGCGCTCGGCGTGCTCTCAGAACGCGACTTCCTGCGCAAAGTCCCACTCACTTCAAAGGTCTTTGAGATGAAAGTGAAGGACATCATGACCCCTAATCCCGTGACTGTGCCTCGCAGCATGAAGCTCACAGATGCTGTAGCACTCATGAAGTCCAAGGGCTTCCGCAGGCTCATCGTGGCCGAGGACGACAAGATGCTAGGCATCATCACGCAGACTGATTTCACGCGCACGCTCATGAAGGCGTTCTCGGCATACCCTGTCGCCAATAATCTCATGCTCGGCAGCATCATGACTGAGAAGGTGCTCATGGTCACTGCGAAGGATAGCGTCGCGCAGGCCAAGCAGAAGATGCTGAAGGCCAATGTCGGCGCGATAATCATCGTGGACAAGCTCAAGGATCCAGTCCCTTTAGGCATATTCACCGAGTACGATGTGGTCATGCAGTTCTACGACCAGCACGGCAAACTCGAGATGAAGGACATCTCGCAGTACATGCGCAAGTACGTGCGCGCCATGCCCTCCTCAGAGACGATATTCGAGGCGAACCGGCTCATGCTGCAGAAGAACATGAGGCGCCTGCTCATAGTCGACGGATCGCAGAAGCCCGATGGCACGAAGGATGCGAAGATCCTCGGCATCGTGACGCAGACGGACATCACGCGCTTCGTATACTCAGCGCTCGACATCATCGAAAAGTCGCTCGACGACCCGAAGACCGAGCTCAAGGCGTTCTCCTTCTCGACAGAGATACACGGAGAGTTCTGGACAGATCACCTCAAGGTGTATGATATAGAATGATTGGTGGTCGCTATTTGCGTCTGATCCCTAGCATCATGCCAGTCTGCTCAGCGAGGACGTCCTTCTGCGCGAATACCGCGCCCACCCGATCCGCAATGCCCTCCAGCGTCCTATAGTCGTACTCACCGCGCACCACGACCTCTATCTCGGTGCCGAGCCGGGTGCCGATCTGGCTGAACATGAGGTTGAGGATGCTGTCGCAGCCCGTCATGGTGTCCGCTTCGCGGATAGTGATGTGCGCGCCAGGATACAACCTCGTGATTTCCTCATTGAGCGTGCATAGTTTCGCGTACGGCCGCGTATGCGCTCTCGCTGTGACTGTGTACTGCCCCGCATACTCCATTATTTCCGGAGGGTTGGATACGGTTAAAACATTTCTGGCAGATATCTAGAACTCGAAGAGCTCTTTCTCTTTTTTGAGCGCTGTGGGCGACTCGCCGCCGTGCCAGGTGAAGCGCGGCCTGATCTGGATAGGGAACATCTTCTCGTTGTTGTCGTCGAGGATGAGTGCAGCTCCCGATGTGCGGGGCAATCCATCTAAGAGTTTGTCCAGGCCGACGCGTAGGTATGACTGCATGAGCATCCCAAGCGCATCGGTGTCGAGCTTTGCGGTGATACGGTGGCTGATCACGACGTCCGCCTGAGTCATCACATCAGTGTGAATCTTGCCTGGCTGTTGGCTCGCGAGGATGAGGCTGATGCCAGGCTGGCGGCCTTCTCGTAGGATGGTGATGAGCGGGTCGCTCGCGAGCGTCTTGCCCTGGTTCGGCAGGAACTCGTGCGCTTCGTCGATGACGAGCCAGACGAGCGGCATCTCCTGCTGCAGGTCGTCATCCTCAGCAAGGTAGTTCACGTCACGGTGGACCTGGCGGAACTCCTCAGTCTTGCGCGCAGTCATGCGCTCGAGAAAGAGTTTCTGGCTCACGAGACCTGTGACGAGTGACTTCACTGCCCAGCCGTTCTCCTGTGTCGAGTAGGCGGAGAGGTCGAGTACTGTGATCTGTCCTGGTTGCGCGAGCTCCGAGAGCGGTGTTCCCTGGTCTGAGAAGATGCCCCATCCTTGGGCAGCGATGAAGTGGTTGCGCGCCGCAGCGCGCGTGTTAGCCGCCGTCTCCTTGTCCTGTTCAATCATTGAGAGTATGTCTCTGAGGCTGAAGTCCTCTCCTTGTTCCTTACGTTCCTGCAGGTTGTGGATTGTGCGCTCGATGAGGACGCCGACGTCGCTGTTCGGGTCGAGGCTGAATGTCGTTACCCAGTCGCTGCCTAGGAGTTCGCTCGGTTTTATTGCGAACGGCCTGTCTGTCGGGATGCCTTCTTCTTTGGCCTTGTCGTAGAAACCTTTTGGCGTGAATATGGTGATGTCGGAGCTCTTTGGCTCCATGGTCCAGCTGCTGAGGAGCTCCTTCTCTTTGATGTTCGGGTACTTCATGGTCCAGTAGATGCCCATGGTGTCGAGCATGATGATGCTCAGGTTCTTCCTGATGCTATCGGGCAGGTCTGCCATGCCTTCGGCAATCACGCCCATGGTGTATGACTTTCCCCCTCCGCGCTTGCCGCAGACGAATATGACGTGGCTGCGGATCATGTCCAAGAAGACCTTGTTGCTGAGCGCCACGGTCTGTCCCATGGTGACATAGTGCTTACCTAAGAAAATGGTACCCTGCGTGCCGTACTTCTCCTTATCGTGCTTGCTCCTTCCCACCACGATGTCGTACGTCAAGCTCTCACCTATGATTTCCGTCCAGCAGCATATATAAATGCTCTCCGTATACGCAACAATCATTTATTTTCTATATAGATATTAGTTCTCATCATCGAAGTCTCAGTGGAGGGAAAATAGTATTCACCGCACAGTGGTTACATTCAGAAACTTATTTAAATCACGCTCGCCTCCACATTCCCAAGCGGGGACATGGGAGAAGAATGGACCGCGCCAGACTTGAGGACGCATATGCCTGACGACAATCCTACGAATCCTAGAAATGAGGACATTGAGCAACTCTCAGAATCAGATATGGTGTCTGAGCATACTGGTGCTTCTGCACAGGAGAACTCTGTGGCTGAGACACTTGATGAGTTCGAGACGCGGCGGGTGCGCATTGAGGACCAGGATCTCGATAAGGCGATAGATGAGCGTCTCGATGAGATTGCAGGCACGCCTGAACCGACTGCTGAAGACCACCTCTCTGATGTAGCGGCTGCCGGAGTAGCGCTTCCTGAAACGCCTGTTGGCGAAGCAGAGAAATCGCCGGGGCGGTTGAAGCGTTACAGTTCTGCCATGAAGAAACCATTTATCGCAACAGGCGCAGGGGCGAAGCATGCATATTCAAAGTACCGTATCACGATGGACAATGCCGACGAGAAGATGCGCGCAGGCACTAGGAACGCATTCTCCAACACCGGCAATGTCCTCAAGGAGCGGACGCGCAGTTCGCGCGAGTGGTTGTACGTGCACAAGCCCGACTGGGTGCATAAGCCGGATTTCAGCAACGATGGTTTGAAGAGGAAAGGCAAGATTGTCCTCGTCGGTGCTGCTATTGGAGCTGGCTTCATCGCCGCAGGCTACGGCATTGCCGAACTCCAGAAGAGATCTGTTGTGTACGAGCAGCGCAGGGCTGAAGTGAGCCGTCAGGTCCAGCGCCCTGCCAGCGGATTAGAGCGCGCCACGCCGGAAGACAAGAGCGTCGTCCCTACGGGAACGATGTCTGGCTACCGTCGCGCGCCAGCAAGCACCGCGCTCGATACAGCAATCACAGATACCACACTCACCGATACAGTGCTCACAAGCACTGCACCCAATCCATATTCTCCATCACCGACTGATACTGCTTTCGGTACGGCACTCGACACTGCGCTCACGCAGACCACTCCGGCCGAGACCATCACACCTCTGCCGCGTGCAGAACCTTCCTCAGCGTCACCTGATCTTCTCACTCCTCCACTCGAGAAAATCATCGATGGCGGCACAGCTTCGGGAGCGGCCGCCGGCGCATCAGCAGGTGCTGACTCAGCGTCCTATACTCCTTCCGGTGCATCGGCAAGCAACTCGTCAGCAAGCGGTACGCCTGCAAGCGCTGCTTCCACAAGCCCGTCGAAAGACGTGCCTTCCACCACGTCTCCTGCGCGAGCAGAACCTCCTGTTGAGTATAACGGCGCATCGAAGCCTGTGTACAAGAGCAGGTTCAACACATCAGGCGACTACCTACTCAACCCTGCAGCGGTTGTCATCTCTGACGGCATCGCGCAGCGCATCACGCTCAGCACAAGGCAAAAGGGACTTCCCCGCGGCGACCCCGTCTTCACACTCGACAACACGCTCGAAGGCACGAACGTTAAGGTGCGCGGAGTGATGGCGACAGAGCTAGAAGGATTGTGGAGCAAGCATGCGATAACCACGGTCTACCTCAAGAGCGCCGGGGATTCGTTCACGCTCGATCTGCCGCAAGACAAGCGGGCAGTGAGCGCATCGCTCTCGCCGACGTTCAACACTGCAGAGGACATCGCGCTGGCGAGCGCCATCGATGGTCAGCTCACCATATCCTACGGCGAGTTAAAGCAGGATAAGATCCTCGTGTACGACATCGCTGCCCGTGATAGTGACGGCACGATCGTGCAGAGCGTGAAGGTGCCTATACGGTTCATCGTCACTGCGCTGGCCACGTCGCCCGCTCCAGTGTATAACTCATCTTCTCAGGAATCGGTGCCTGAGCGCAAAGCGCCTGCAGCATCGGAGCCTGTGCCGGAGTACAAAGCTCCTCCAGTTCCTGACAGGACTCCTGCAGCGCAGCCATTGGAGTACAAGCAGTCTCCGATTCCGGACGCGCGCGTCCCTGAGATTCTGGAGCCTCCAGCGCAGCCGCCGGTTTCGTACAACGTTCCTGGTGACGACCCTTCATGGGATATCCCGAGCACGACGCTCGATGAGATCGTGTACGAGCAGCCGAAGCCCGTCGTAGACGTGCATGCGTACGCAAGCGCGGACAATTCCGTGGCAGCCGCGTCTGTCAAGGTCGCTCCTACGGAGAGCTCTACGTCACCGCCTATATTCGATTACAGTCCGAAGACGACTGCTGAAGCACCTGTAACATCTGAGTACAACGGCCCGCAGGGTACGACCGGCCGTGATAATCAGGGCATCGAGTACACTCTCTCTCCTGAGGAGAAGAGGCTCATCGGAGAAGTGAAAGTGATGTTCGATGGTATCCAGAACAAGCGATTCTCCTCAGATGCTGAGAGGATGCAGTATGTGGAGAGAGGCCTGGTTCTCGTCCAGGACCTGCATAAGTACTGCGACGAGAAGAAGACCTGCGGCACGCCGGATGGCTATGATCGCGACCAGATCATGCGCATAGGTAGGGCGAAGACCGCGATACACAATGATGACAAGCCTCTCTTCGAACGTATCATGTATGAGTACGCGTTCCAGGCACAGGCCATGGAAGAGAGCGTGATAGGGAAGCTCCTCGAGAATGATGTCCAGTTTAATTACTAGGTGAACACATGAACAAGAATCTCACGAAAGCGATCATCGCGGCCGGGCTCTTGAGCCTCGCTGCGCCTAACGCAGAGGCAGGACTCCGTCAGTGGATGCATGACGCAAAGCAAGCGATTGTCAGACCATTCGTGCGCGAAGCCAAGCCAGTTTGCGGCGAGGCGGCAGTATCGCCGTGCACACCTGTCGCTCCTGTTGAGAAACAGGTCGTAAGAAAAGTCAAGGAGGCCCCTGCGCGACAGGTCATTCGCGAGAGACGTGATCCATCGCTCGACCGCATCGTCGATTACGGCATGGGCACAATCGGCGGGTTCTGCACTCCTGGCGATCAGGTAAAGCTCGTGCTACCGGACCTCACTGATGCGCAGGCGCGCGCAGGATATACTCTCCGCTACGAGATGGCAGGCAGACCTAAGTTCAGCTGGCTCGTAGATAATGGTGCCATTGATGGCGTAGAGATCCGCAGTGGCGCGCTCAGCGCCAATGACCGCAAGTACGTCCAGTACTTCAAGACAATCGACACCGATACCAGCGGTTCGTATAACACTTACACACTCAAGCTCCCTAAGGAGAACTTTGCGCTCGTCCTGCGTGATAGGAATGGCAAACGCGTTGACGCGCGCAACATCGGTGCGACAATAACCGCGCGCGACTGCAACTATGTCACTGAAGTCTCCGCAGAGGCGACAGCGACGGGCAGTTCCTCAGCAGCGCGGGCAGAGGCGACGGTGAGGACCCCTTCTGAGACAGTCACTGTGGTCGCAGAGGCGACGGCAGGAGATGATGTGCCGGCAGACGTTGTACGTGAAGAACGCACCCTGTGGCGTAGGCATCGCGAGAAGCCGCTCAGGAACGCCGGTAATAGGGAGTTCAACCTCGGCTTGGGATCGTTCGAGCACAATTTCCAGACTGGCTACTGGGTGACGCGCAACAACAAGGAGGTCTTCATCCCCGAAGAGGAGACCTATAGTGGATCCCAGCTCATGGCGCAGTTCAAGTTCACAGATGACAACACGCTCTTCTCAATCCAGGCGGCATCGAGCCGCGGTGACAACGGGACAGGCAACCGCTACCACAACACGCTCGAGAACACGATTACGGCATTCAGCCCGAGTTTCAACTACGAGCAGACGTTTGGCCACGCACGGGCCCGCATCGGGCTTGGTCTGGATGGCTCGTACTCGAGCGTGACGTTCGGCGAGGGACTTGGTATGCGCGGTCCTTCAGATGACAATACTGTCATGCGCTACAGGAGCGTCGACGGCTATGCCAATCTCATTGGCATGATCGGCTACCAGGACGGCAGTCATCTGAAGATCAAGGCAGGATATGGCGCGCAGCGAATGAACTTCGGCAGGCCGAACAACTCTACGACAAATGACCGCCGCAGCGACGGTGTCACAGAGCGCATGTTCAAAGGTGAAGCGTCGTTCCAGCTCTACACTGTAGATGATCACGTCCGCATCTTCGGCACCGGCAGGGTAATGGCTCCGCAGACGCAGCGCGCGACCAACTGGAAGGAGATACTCGACGACTCCTACGTCTTCAACGGCGAGGCCGGCGTGGAGTGGATATTCAACCCGGAGAGCAAGAACCCCTTCGGCGTATCAGGCCGCGTCAAGTTCGGCGAGGAGGATTCCACCTTCATCGATGGCACCCCTTTCAAGAGCTCGGACATCGGACTCGGTGTCTTCGGCAACTACCGCTTCTAATCTTCATCCTCCTCTTATCAATCTCTTTTCTGACAATTTTTCAGTCTCTTCTTTTGCCAGTCCGCAACTCATGCATAAATAGCGAACATTTGACTCCAGAGGCCGAGGTAACCCTGTGAAACCGAACACCACCATAGCCCTCGCTTCTCTTATCTCAATGACATTGAGCCCTGCGTTGCAAACGCAACCGCTGCAGGCACAGACCCACTCCCCAACGCCCATCGCAGGCGCGAAGATAGTGCAGAAGGGCGAGAAGGTGGAGCTCATCCGCGCAGAGAAGAACGCTGTCGTGCAGAACAGCACAGCGAGATTCTCGTTCGAGAAGGAACCTGCTCGGCAGGAGACACTCGCGTCAAAGCTAAATGTGCGAGTAGTCCAGAACTCAACTCCTGTAAGGACGCTCGAGGACTGCACTGCCGAGAACCCTTGTCCCCCCAATCTCAAGTTCATCGGTCCCACGCCGATTACGACATACATAGATGGCCAGTACAACCAGTTCAAGGTTGACGTTGGAGAGTGCGACCGCCTCACAGCGAACAAGGAGTACTGCCTCTACCCCGAGGATAAGCTCGAGATAGGACTGCCGAAACTCACTGCAGCGCAGAAGAAGGCGGGGTATAAGGTATCTCTATGGTCAAAGGACTCACGCATCAGGGCAGCAGTCAAGGACTATGTGATCACGCATGATGAAGTCAAGGACACGATATTCACGAAGGAGAAGCTCTTCGTCGTGCTGCGCGGTCCTGACAAGAAGCTATGCGCGAGCTACGGCCTCGACCTCACGCTTCTCGCGTGCGAGCGGCCAGTCCAGGAACTCATCCCTCCTACACCTGTGGTACCAGCGCCTTACTGCGGCGACGGGATTATCAACCAGGTAGGAGAGCAGTGCGACGGGACAGCAGGACTAAAGCCAGGACAAGTATGCACTGGCGACTGTACTATCGAGTGTCCTGACTGCGTGCCGGAGCAGGTGTTTGTCCCGCCGCCAGTCCCGCAACCTGTGGAATTTGAACGTCCCCGTGTAAAGCCGTGGTCCTTGACTCCGCTCGTCGATGTGACGAACATGGATGTCAGGACTATCATTCCGAACGAGAGCAAGTACTGCGAGGCGCCATGTGACACTATTAATATCCTCCAGGAGTTCGAGGGTCCATCAATGGCACTTGAGGCGGCGTACAAGAGGCCTGACCTCGCTGTCGCAATCACGGCGTTCATGAAAGAGCTCGAGCAGCAGACCTTCGCTCCATCACGTTTCGAGCAGTACTTCGCTGATGAGCTCAAGACAACCGGTCTCGAGCTTGAGGTCACGAAGAGCTTCACTGATTTCTTCATCAAGCCGTTCGTGAACATCGATGCGAGCATCACACAGAACGACACTGCGAAGACAGGCGTGACGCAGGCCTTCGACCCGCTCTCAGCAGGCATCTACATCGGTCCGATGATCGGCGATCTCGATAAGAGCCACGTCGGCGTCGGCGCAGGTTACGAAGTGCACGACGAGTTCTACCGCACCTTCGCACCAGACTTCAGGCCTGGTGATCCGGCGACTGTGAAATTCCAGAACCCTGCAGCTAAGGCCTTTGGCCAGCTGACTATGGAGAACCCGATGACTATTTTCGGCAAGGAGAACAGCTTCGACCTCTTCGGCAGCTACAAACACCACTTCGGAGAGGAGAGCGAGGACATCGCGGGGGCAAAGCTCGAGGTGCAGAACGAATGGGAGGTCGGCGCAGACTGGATGATTAACGCAGGACGCGTGGACATCGGGCCGCAGATCCGCTACGGCGAGACGCAGCGCGACATAGTCCTCCCAGACTTTACGCAGGAGATGAACTCCAAATCCATCTACGGCGGGATAAAGATACGGTTCTGAACACATATCTGATTCTATATTTTTCTTATTCATAAGAGATGCAATTACTAAATCTGGTGCTGCCTTGGCGTATCTCCTGAAGCGCGAGAGCGAGGAGCGAAGCGAACTCGCAAGGCGAGCGCTGAAACAATGCACTGGTGCTCCCGCCGCAGCACTCCGGGAAGATAGCGATGACATCCGTGTGAAACTTTAAATAGTCCAGGGTGGACTCCAAGCCTATGCACTGGGGCAAGAACCTGGCGGCCATCCTTATACTCTTATCATTAGTAGTGCCTGCATATGCGGAACTGCCTCCGGCAGGCTTCAGTGGCTGCGTCATTTCCACGAACGAGGGCGCGCTGCGCGATGTCGACTGCGACCGCACACCAGACCCGTTCGACAACTGCCCGCTCACGAACAATCCAGACCAGGTAGACCGTGACCGCAACGGCATCGGCGACGCGTGTGACCTGGTCATCGATGAGATCCGTTTCGAGCCAGAGAGTCCGATGCAAGGCCGCAGCCTCGTGGTGTCGGTCTGGCTCATGAACTCGCGCGCCTACCCGATGCGCAACGTCGAGGTCAAGCTCGACGTGCCACGCCTCGGCGTCGCGGCGAACGAGCGCATCTCAGTCATCCAGCCGGGCGAGCGCACCAAACGCGAGCTCATCGTGCGCGTGCCTGAGTGCGCAGCGACCAGGATGACCGACTTCGCAATCATCGCAGAGTACCCATTCGCGCCGGGACAGAAAGAATACTTCTCCCAGGCGGTCCGGGCACCAGTAGTCTCCAGCGGCACATGCGATGCCGAGACTGGCGGCGACACGACGGTAGTGAACATCCTTGAGGTGCAGGATGTCGGCCCGACAGGAGCACTCTACCCATTCACCATCCATAACAAGCAATCAGAGAGTAGGGCATACGTGCTCTCCGCGACAGGCCTCGATGAGTGGGGCTACGCTGAGATCAATCCTGGTACGGTCATCGTGATTCCTGCAGGCGAAGCGCGCGACGGCGCAATACAGGTATGGGCGCGCCCAGGCATCGAAGGCAAGCGCAGCTTCACATTCACAGTCCAGGCACGCGACGACGCCAAGCAGATACTGCTGCTCGCGAACATCCCCGAACCAGTGGCTCCTCCTCCAGCGCCAGGACGGCAGCTCTTCTGGGGATTTGTGATCTTCGTCCTGCTCGTGCTCCTCGCGGCGGCGTTCCTGACGCACCGCTCGACGCGCAACCACAAGGCTTTTAAATAACCTCAAAATCTCCATTCTTATTCGTCCGAGTTAACGCGTTGAGGACGAGCCCTAAACAGGGATTTCTCAACGCACTCGACGCAACAGGCATAATCAATGGCAACTAAGTACATCGTCCGCATCGCGAACACCGACCTCGTCGGCGAGAAGCCTATCGTCATGGCGCTGCGCAAGATCAAGGGCGTCGACCACATGTTCGCCAACGCCATCTGCTATCTTGCCGGAGTCGACCGCGCCAAGAAAGCCGGCGACCTCGATGATACCGAGGAGAAGCGCCTCACTGAAGTCATCAAGAGCCCCAAGAGCGCGGGCGTCCCGATATGGATGCTCAACCGCCGCAACGACACCGAGACCGGTGAGGACGTGCACATCACGGGATCTGATATCGCTTATAGCAAGGACAATGATATCAAGCGCATGAAGAAGCTGAAGACCTACAAGGGCCTCCGCCACGCGGTCGGTCTGCCGGTCCGCGGACAGCGCACGAAGTCGAACTTCCGCAAGAACAGGAAGAAGGGCTCAGGCAAGAAGCAGGCGCGCCAGGCGCGTCCTGCGAGGAGCTAATCATGGGAGACATCAAGCGTTTCAAGAAGAAGTACACGACGCCGATGCACCCGTGGAACGCCACGCGCATCCAGCTTGAGCGTGACATCAAGAGCAAGTATGGTGTCGCGAACAAGAAGGAGATATGGAAGATGGAATCTGCCCTGAAGTCCTTTAAGGACCAGGCGAAGCTCCTGCTCACGCGTCTCGATGAGCAGGCTGAGAAGGAACGCCAGCAGATGGTGTCGCGCATGACGCGCCTCGCCCTGATTAAGATGGACGGTGGCATGGATGACATCCTTGGCCTGCAGCTGCGCGACATCATGAACCGTCGCCTCCAGACACTCGTATTCAAGAAGCGCCTCGCGCGCAGCATTCACCACGCCCGCCAGCTCATCGTGCACGAGCACATCAGTGTCGGCGGAAAGAAGGTGACTTCACCATCATTCCTCGTCCCCCTGGGAGAGGAGTCAAGCATCGGCTACGCTCCGGACAGCGCATACATGAGCACAGAGCACCCTGAGAGCTTCAATGAGGACCTCATGCTCCGCAAGCAGCAGAAGCAGCGCGCAAAGGACAAGAAGCGCGGATTCAAGAGCGACGAGATTGTCGTCTTCGAGGCTACAGAAGTCGAGGACCCTGAGGAGAAGAAGAAGGGCGACCTTGACGCTGATGCTTCAGTCGCTGATCTCAAGATGGACGCTCCTGAACTGGCTGACGATGCTCCCGTAGCTCCTGAACCTAAGACTGAGTGATAATCATGACAAAACCGCACGCAACTGAAGAGGCAGCGACCGCGAACATCGCGACAGCAGCCGAGGCTCCCGCTCCTGAGGCAGTCCCACAGCAGAGGGCTCAGTCTACCCGCTGGGGCATCTGCCACATCTTCAGCTCATACAACAACACGATCATGCACGTCACTGACGTCACCGGCAGCGAGACCATCGGTCTCGTGAGCGGTGGCCAGATGGTCAAGTCAGACCGCCTCGAGAGCAGCCCGACGACCGCGATGAGCGGCGCACGTAAGCTCGCCGAGATTTGCCTCGATAAGGGCATCACTGGCGTGCACATTCGCATCCGCGCACCTGGCGGGCACAATGGCCCGATGAACCCAGGTCCTGGTGCGCAGGCAGCAGTCCGTGCGCTCAGCCGCCGCGGCCTGAAGATTGGCCTCATCGAGGACGTCACCCCCATCCCCCACGGCGGATGCCGCAAGAAGGGCGGAAAGCGCGGACGCCGCGTATAAGTCATAATCACGAGTGATACCATGAAGCTATCCAAGATCAAGGCCAAAGGAAACCTCCTCGAGCTTGAGATCAAGGACTCGCACGACTGGTACATGAACACGCTCCGTCGCCTTATGGCGAACGAGGTCCCGGTCATGGCGATCGAGATTTGCGAGTTCGTGAAGAACGACAGCATCCTCTATGACGAGGTGCTGGCGCACCGCATCGGTCTCGTGCCGCTCACCACTGACATCGAGAGCTACGTGCTCCCGACAGCAGAGGAGCTGGAGACCGGCGAGTACCTCGCGCAGTCCAGTGTCAAGCTCACGCTCGAGGCCAAGGGCCCGTGCATCGTATATTCCAAGGACCTCAAGTCCAAGGACCCGAAGGTCAAGCCGGTGTTCCCGGAGATACCCCTGGTCAAGTTGCTCGAGGGCCAGGAGCTCCAGCTCGAGGCGACAGCAGTCATGGGTATCGGCAAGCGCCACGCCAAGTGGAGCAGCGGTCACGTGTTTTACCGCAAGATCCCGAAGATCACGATCAAGAATCCAGGCAACCTCGCATGCGCGCAGGCCTGCCCGACTGGTACGCTGGTCGAGAAAGCAGGGAAGACGACGCTCACTGATGAGCGTACGTGCATCCTGTGCATGGCATGCGTCGATGTCGATAGTGGCAAGAGTGTGGAGGTCGCGACTGAGAACGACTTCCTCTTCAGGATTGAGTCCTGGGGACAGCTCGAGCCCAAGGAGATCATCTCGGCAGCGATCGAGACGTATAACGGTCAATTGAAGGAGTTCGAACAGCTCCTCAAGACACAGTAGGATGCGCACCGAATGTGCGTGGTCCAGAAGCGGGCAAAGCACGGGCCGCG
The DNA here is from genome assembly GCA_002498125.1 of Candidatus Woesearchaeota archaeon UBA525. Taxonomy (GTDB): domain Archaea; phylum Nanobdellota; class Nanobdellia; order Woesearchaeales; family UBA525; genus UBA525. The sequence continues at coordinate 33,241 of DAGG01000029.1, read as the reverse complement.
CCCGCAATGAAGCGGGAGTGCCAGAGCGGTCAAATGGGCTGGCTTGAGGTGCCAGTGGCCTTGTGTCTTCGCAGGTTCGAATCCTGTCTCCCGCATCCATAGCGAAGCTCGGAGACAGGGTAACGAGCGCAAGCGAGTGCATCCTGTCTCCCGCACCATCCATTTACAATCACCGAGTGAATCAACATGAAGAACCAACACACCGAAGCGCTCATCCAGACGCTGAAGAAGGCCAGCATCGAGCAGCAGGCGCCGCTCTGGAAACGCATCGCAGAGGACCTGGAGAAGCCGTCAAGGAGCCGCCGTATCGTCAACCTCTTCAAGATTGACGCAAACGCGGCAGATGGCGACACCGTCATCGTGCCTGGTAAGGTTCTCGGTGAAGGGACACTCACGAAGAAGATCACTGTCGTCGCATTCGCTTTCAGCGATGAGGCGCGCGGCAAGATTGCTCATGCCGGCAAGGTCATGAGCATCACGGAGCTCGTCAAGAGCAACCCGAAAGGAAAGAAGGTGAAGATCCTTGGCTAAAGCAGACAAGCCCCATAATCCGCAGGATAAGCTGTACGTGATTGACGCAGAGAACGCTCTCGTCGGCCGCATCGCAACGCAGGCGGCAAAGCAGGCACTGCACGGCAATAAGGTCCGTATCATCAATGCGGAGAAGGCTGTGATCAGCGGCACCAAGAAGTTCCTCGTCCCTGAGTGGAAGCGCCGCTTCCTCATGGGAGTCCCGCGCAAGGGACCGTTCATTCACAGGTATCCTGACCGCATGCTGCGCCGTATCATCCGCGGCATGCTGCCGTACCACCAGCCGCGCGGCCGTGTCGCTTTCGCGAACACGATGTGCTACATCGGTGTGCCGACAGAGCTCAAGGGCGTGCAGGCGCACAAGATCGCTGGCGCGGATGCGAGTAAGCTGCCGGAGAGCCGCTACATGACTATCGCGCAGCTGTGCAAGGAACTCGGAGGCAAGTGGTATGATTAAAGCTCCTAAGAATTTCCACACGAGCGGTAAGCGCAAGCGCGCTGTCGCGCGCGTTACCGTCGCGCCGGGCAAGGGCACCATCACAGTGAACAATGTCGCGCTCGCGCACTACGGCAACGAGATCAACCGCATCCGCATCCGTGAGCCGCTCATCCTCGCAGGCGAGATGTCGGGCAAGCTCGATGTCAAGGTCCGCGTGAACGGCGGCGGCGTGACTGGTCAGGCTGATGCAGTGCGTCTGGCCATCGGCCGTGCACTCGTGCAGTACGACGGAAGCCTCAAGGAGCGTTTCCTCGACTACGACCGTCAGCTCCTCGTCGCCGATATTAGGCGTAAGGAGAGCGCGAAGCCGAACAGCCACGGACAGGCCAGGGCGAAGACCCAGAAGAGCTACCGTTAGGCTCCATCCTTTTTCCTATTCCTTAATCAAAGAGGCGAACAAAAAATGATCATCCCAATCAGGTGCTTTTCCTGCGGAAAACCAGTCGCACAGCTGTGGAAGGACTACACTGAGCGCACGCAGAAGGGCGAGGACGCCAAGGCTGTCATGGATGACTTAGGTCTCGAGCGCTACTGCTGCCGCGCACTGTTCCTCGGCCACGTCGACCTCATCGACACCGCGGCGAAGTTCAAGCGGTTCTAGAATATCTTTGCCGGATTTGCTGTCTACTATTTGATTCTACAATGGTTCTGTGTAGAGCAAAAGATGACGAGCGGCGACTACTTCCTGTTCGCTTTCTGCCTGACGGGCTGTGCTTCGAGGAACATCGTTCCCCATGCATTGTCCTTCACGCGGCCGTTGTATATCGAGACGAACCTATTGCGCAGGTTCTTGTAGCCGAGTGCCTCAGTGATATCTTGCGTGATCTCTCCGATGCGGATGTAGAGCACGTTCTGCGGCGTGCACTTGATGCGTGCATCATACTTCGACACTGGTCTGTGAGGGTGTGTGCTCCTTTCCCTCGGGCAGTAGATGAACACCTCTTCAGCCGTGGGTTGGAAGATGGAATTCTCATCGAGGAGCAGGATGTTGTTCTTGCAATACCACAGATTCGAGAACTCTGTTATAGTCGATGCATGGAACTTATGGCTCGATTGGACTTGCGCGCCTAAGCGTGCTGCGCGGTCTGCGCTGTACTCTTTGCACAGCGCGTCGATAGAGTTCTCCGTTATGGTCGCCCCTGTCATGTCACCGAGGAGTTACGATTCGTTTAAAAGCCTTTGTTTTCGAGGTGTTGCTTATCGTCGATAGGTAAGTGCGCCCGAGGACAGCAATCTTTAAGAACGCAATTGGAGTTGTCTTAGCATGGGTATTGAGCAGACGCGCGAGCGCGAGCAGCGCTGGCAGGATGAGTGGAACAAGGCCAAGCTCTTTGAGGCAGTGCCGAAGGAAGGCACGCCGAAATTCTTCTGCACATTCCCTTACCCATACGTGAACGGCCTGCCGCACATCGGCCACCTGTTCACGATGATGCGTGTCGAGGCATTTGCGCGCTACAAACGCCACCGCGGGTTCAACGTGCTGTTTCCCCAAGCGTGGCACGCAACCGGCAGTCCCATAACCACCGCGGCCATGCGCGTCACTGAAGGTGACGCCAAGCAGATAGGTATACTCAAGGAGAACGGCGTTCCTGATCACGAGATCCCGCTCTTCAAGGATCCAGAGCACTGGATAGCGTACTTCTCTCCGCGCTACAAACAGGATGTCTCCGCCGTGGGCTTGAGCATCGACTGGCGACGCGAGTTCATCACAACCAGCCTTAATCCCCAGTACGACGCGTTCATACGCTGGCAGTTCACCACGCTCCATGAGAAAGGCCTTGTGCAGCAAGGCAGGCACCCGGTCGTATGGTGCCCTAAAGAGAGCGCGCCGGTCAGTGACCACGCGCGCAGCGTCGGCGAAGGCGAGACCCCGCAGGAGTTCACGCTGCTCAAGTTCCCTCTCGACGGCGAGATAGGCACGTTCCTCATCGCCGCTACACTGCGGCCTGAGACAGTCTACGGCCAGACTAACCTCTGGGTAGGCAAGGACATTGAGTACGTCAAGGCGCGAGTGAAAGGCCCTCATGGCCAGGAGACCTGGATCATCAGCGCGGCATGCGCAGAGAAGCTCCTCATGCAGGAGCGTGCAGTCGAGGTCATCGGGAAGGTCAAAGGGAGCGAGCTCCTCGGCAAGAGGGCCATGGCGCCCGCAGTCGACCGCACCGTACCTGTGCTTCCCAGCCATTTCTGCAGTCCAGATAAGGGCACGGGAATAGTCACAAGCGTCCCGAGTGACGCACCCGACGACTGGATGGGTCTCCACGACTTGCAGCAACCAGGCGCTGCTGAGAAGGAGGGGATTCCGCTTAACATCGTTGCTGATATCAAGCCAATCGCGATCATCAAATCGAGCGACCTCGGAGACATGGCGGCGGTGAGGATTTGCGAGGATATGGGCATCAAGTCGCAGCATGATCGCGCTAAGCTCGACGAGGCGAAAAAAGTAGTCTACAAGAAAGGATTTTACGAGGGCACGATGCTCGTCGGCCCGTACGCAGGCGAACCTGTGCAGCAGGCCAAGGACAAGATGAAGAAGGACATGCTGGATAGTGGGAAGGCAGAGACCTTCTATGAACTCACCGGCAAGGTCGTATGCCGCTGCCAGACGCAGAGCGTCGTGAAGATAGTATCTGATCAGTGGTTCGTGACCTATGGCGACGCCGAGTGGAAGCGCAAGACGCACCACGCGCTCGACGGCGTCACGCTCTACCCTGAGAAATCGCGCCAGCAGTTCGAGTATGTCATCGACTGGCTCAACGACTGGGCGTGCACGCGTGAGTACGGCTTGGGCACGCGCCTGCCGTGGGACGAGCGGTGGCTCATCGAATCACTCTCTGACAGCACAGCGTACATGGCGTACTATACCATTGTGCACAGTATCAAGGATATCGACCCGAAGCTCCTCGACAGGAGGTTCTTCGACTACGTGCTCCTGGGGAAAGGCACTGCGCCTAACATGCCTGGAGTTGATGTGGAGGCGCTGCGCGCCGAGTTCATGTACTGGTATCCGGTTGACTTCCGCAACAGCGGTAAGGACCTCGTGCAGAACCATCTCACGTTCTTCCTCTTCAACCACTGTGCCATCTTCCCAGAGGAGCACTGGCCGAAGGGAATTGGAGTCAATGGCTGGGTAACGGTCAACGGCCAGAAGATGAGCAAAAGCTTAGGCAACGTAATCCCTGTGCGCAAGCTCACAGAGGAGTACGGTGCAGACGCTACGCGCATGACAATCCTCAACGGCGGCGAAGGCATGGATGATCCAAATTGGGATTCCAACTTCGCAGGCAACCTCCACGGCAAGTTCGAGACACTCCTTCGATCATGTGAAGATGTCACGGGCAATACCGAGGAAACGTCCACTCCAGTGGACTCATGGTTGCGCTCATCTATGGCGTCTTCCGTACAACATATTACCGACGCGATGGAGCAGACTAACTTCAGGACTGCTATCCAACTCGCGTTCTTCGAGATCAACCATGCGCTCAAGTGGTATGTGGTGAGGACCGCGGGTAAGCAGAACAAGAAACTGCTGCGCGAGTGTCTCGAGGCGCAGCTTGTCATGCTTGCTCCATTTATCCCACACGTGTGTGAGGAGGGATGGCGGAAGCTCGGCAACGATGGTTTTGTGAGCGTCGCGCCGTGGCCTGCTGTCGACACGTCGGCTCTCGATCCCGCGCTCGACAGGCGAGAGGCGATGGTTCGCCAAGTCGCGGATGACATCCAGCGACAGCTGGAGAAGAGTGCTGCTCCCGCCTCTGTGCAGCTCTTCCTCGCTGCTGATTGGAAGCGCGAAGCATATGCGGCGTTCGACGAAGCGACGAAGACGACGCGTAACCCTGCCGAGATCATGAAGCTCCTTTCCGCGACACCGCTCGCTGCGCACGGCCCAGAACTGCAGCGTCTCGTCACGTTCCTGGTCAAGGGAGGTCGCCAACCACAAGATGTGCCTTCGGCTGTGCAAGAGCGCGAGTGGCTCGAGTCCGCCCGCGAGTACCTTGAATCTATCGCTGGTAAGAAGGTAGAGATTCTCGAAGCCGGCGCTGCAGAATCTCCGAAGGCGCAGAACGGCTTGCCTGGGAAGCCTGCGGTCGTACTTCAGAAATAGATTTCGATGATATCATCGGCGATTTGACCCATCGTTCCCCTACTTGCGGCGAAGTCTTGCATTCTTGAGCACAGAGCAGTGTAGTGATTCGTTAGTTTTGGGGCGTGTCCTACTATGCGCCTCGCCCCGTACTCTGCGAACCCTTCAATTGTCCAGATGGGAAACTCTCTTGCGATGTACGGTCTGATGTCATTGGCGCCTATCGCTTCGATTCGTGCAATCAACCTCCTGTTGAAGCCGATATGGTGCAGCTCGTGGAGCAGTAGGAACTGGGTGAGGGGGATACTCAAGTCGTTTGCAGAATCGAGGTTGAGATAGATGTGATTCACTGTCGCGGCAGCGTAGTGCGGGCCTGTTCTCAGTTCCGCTCTTAATTCCTTTAGTGCTGTACTATAACTCTTGCCCGTCAGCTCTTCGTGAGCAATATTTTCAATATCCCTCAAAGTGACGTTCTCTACATTCAGTCCGGTATCTTGCATGCGCCTTTGGGAGTCGGGTAGCAGCAGCCATGCGGTCTCGAGGTATTCTATTGGTCGCATCGTGGGGAGGGTGCAAGTATCCTATTTAAAGTTGTTAATTCGTAACCACTCCTTAATAGTTAAACTTCCGTTATCTTTATAAATGAACCGGCGTTCCCCCCGTCTATGAAATGGATCGTGGGCACGTTCCTGGCAGTTCTCATCGCTAGTATAAGCCTTATTGCGGCTCCAGGCCATGCTGCATGCATGGTCATGACGAACTTCGGGCCCGCGCCTGATTTCGACTGCGATGGTATCATCGATGAGTTCGACAACTGCCCAGGTATAGCCAATAGCGAGCAACGCGACATGGACCGCGATCGGATTGGCGACGCCTGTGACAGCCTCCTTGAGGAGATCATAGTCAATCCTGACGGGAACCTCAAGCAGGGCGAGATAGCGCACCTCACAGTCCGTATGATCAATAGTCAGCCAGGGCCCATCAGTGAAATCACTGTGCGCGTGGCGAACAAAGAACTGGGAATCGACGCAGAGCAGCGCGTAGCGTACATTCCTCAGGGCGAGATGGCAGTCGTTGACTTCTGGCTGCGCATCCCGAAGTGCGCGAGAGCCAAGGCGTATGACCTCTCAGTCACCGCAAGCTCCGGCGGCGTGCTCGAATCACAGCGCGAGCGCATCATCGTGCAGAGCAGCGACGCCTGCGGTACAGCTGACGGCCCGCTCGACACGACAGTCATCAATGTCTTCAATAGGATCGATGTCGATCACGGCGAGAACGCGATAATCCCTATATCTATCATGAATCTCGGCGACAGCAGCGCGACTTATGACCTGGGTGTGCAGTCTCCAGGCACCTGGCGCATCGACCCTGCTCCGCGCATGACGCTCGTGGCAGGCCACGGCGATGAGGTATACCTCTACATCGAAGGCGGCAACGCCGGTCCCTATACCATCCAGCTCACTATCACGAGCGGCGACCAAACTACCGTCGTTCCGATTGACGTCTACGTGCGCTCGCCGCGCGCAGAGCCTGCCGTTTTCCCAGGCCTCTGGGTGCTGCAAGGCATCTTCATCATCATCCTGCTCGCGCTCATCATCATCGCGATAGTGATTGTGCTTCGCAAGAGTGGCAGGCACGATCGCCACGATTCCACTGATAGCGCCCGCATCTCCGAAACTCCACACAAGCCCCGCAAGAGGGTGGCTGTCGAGGATGCAGAGAAGAAGGTAGAGACATATTATTAGGTGACACATGATCTCAACATCTCAATCGACGACAGCAGAGGAAATCGCAGTAGTCAAAAGCACGCTGAAGAGAAACAAGCGGGCGTATGCTACACTCGGGCTCCTCGGGATGCTCATGTTTGGCGGGAGTTATTCCATCAAGAATCCTATCGACCAGTACTCTTTCGCTGGAGCAGGTGTTGTTCTCGTGGCCGTTGGGGCTGCGGGGTACCGCACCACCAGGGACTTCGAACAACTGACGGGTGCAGTCAGTGACCTTGAGCGACGGATGAACTTGCCTCCGTATACAGCACAAGAACAGGAGAGGTATCACAAATGAACCGCGCACTCACACTCATAATCGCGTTCCTCATACTCAGCACAGGCGTGAGCGCAGAGCTCATCGTGAACAAGTACACGAATGACTTCACCGCCGCTTCGCCTAACAACGAGCAGCTCAAGCTCTGCGCGTGCGAGACCAAGGTCGACCGTATCATCGTCGAGAACGTCGGCCAGTTCTACGCTGACTTCCACGTCCAGGTGCGTAGCACATACCCTGGTGGGATCAAGGTCGTGAGACCGGACTTCCAGCTTGCGCCCAAGCACTTCGAAGAGGTCCTCATCTACGTCGAGGACAGCTGCAGCGTCCGCGGAACGCACCCATATGATGTAGTTGTCACGAACAGCTACGGCCGCACAAGAAGCATCGAGCGCTCGATACGCGTCGACGCATGCCAGACTGCGGCGCTCGACGTTGCGCCGACAAAACAGACCGTCGGTCTGTGCGACCCGGCCACTTTCGAGGTCACTGCTCGCAACATCGGCACATTCCCTGAGGACTATCTCCTCTCGTTCGGCCAGTACGAGCCCGAAGCTGAGGACACAGAGTTCCGCCTCCTGCCGGGAGAGTCGTTCACTCAGGAGGTCATCTACAGCTTCGCTTGCACAGAGCACGGCACGCGTACAGTACCCTTCATCCTCGCAGGCAAGAGCGGCGATGGGACCACTGTCTGGCGCGATATCACGATCACCAACGAGTACGGCTACAGCATAGACCTCCCGACGAGCATCGATGTATGCGCTCGGACTGATACCCGCATAGCGGTCCCAGTGCGCAATGACGCTCCGGCGTCAGACGTGGTCTACATGGACCTCGATGCGCCGCACTTCGTTACGTTCGACAACTCCCTCGAGCTTGCCTCGGGAGAGGAGCGCAACGCCACGCTTGCTGTGTACAACCCTGCAGTCGGAGAGTACGAGATGACGATCTCATCGAACGACCGCTACGGCGGCGTGAGCAAGCAGCGTGATGTCACGCTCAATGTGGCCAACTGCTATGCTCCAGCGCTCGAGATCCGCAGCGAGCCTGAGGTCACACTGACTACTCCACTCACCGCATGCTGCGGCGCCAAGACCCTCTACGTCAACGTCCGCAACGATGGCGACCGCAGTCAGGTCTTCCAGCTCCAGGTCGAGGGACCGAGCATCTTCACCCTCGACGAGACATCAATCCGCGTAGAGCCGCGGCAGAACATCAACGTACCACTACGCGTGACGCTGCCATGCACAGACGCGGAGCACACTGCGGTCGTGCGCGTATGGCCTGCCGGCCAGCCGCAAGTGAATGCGAGCGCGCCAGTCACATTCAACAGCCAGACGCAGCGCACTTGCCACATGGTGCAAATCGACGATGATGAGATATCGATCAAGGATGACGCGACCGTCATCCCGGTCATCGTGAAGCACACCGGTAGCGAAGGCGGCGTCTACACCATCGAGACAGAGAGCACGCTCTTCACAGTGCAGGAGCAGGAAATCACGCTCCAGCCTGGAGATCAGCGCGCAATCCATATCATCCCGCTCGAGAACCTGACGACGCAGGAGCGGGGACGATACATCGTCCTGCCGACATTCACCACGCAGAGCATACCTTACGTGGAATCAGTCGGCATCGAGCTCCAGGATGACAATTTCCTCATCCGCTTCCTGGAGTGGCTCGGCGCGTTCCTCGCGAGCTTCACGTTCTGCGCATGGCTTGTCCTCCTGCTCGCGCTACTGCTCATCGCAGCAGTAGTATTGCTCATCGCAATCTACGCAGGATATCCCTTCCTCGCGCAGGGAGTGGCGCCTAAGACGCTCGCACTCATCAAGTTTGCGCTCATTGCAGGCGCAGTCCTGCTCATGCTTTCGATGCTGCTCCTGCGGCCGCCTAGCGCAGAGATGCGCTATGAGCGCGTCGCGGACACGACTGTGTCGACGGTAATAGAGCTGTACCAGAACACCGAACGCACCATCGACCTCGAGCAGTATTTCGAGGATCCTGACCAGGACATTCTCAGCTATGCGATCACACAGCCAAGCGACGTGCGCGCGCAGCTTGAGGGTTCCATGCTCACGCTCGTTCCTGACCGCAACTTCGCGGGCGAGAACACGATGGTTGTGACAGCGAGCGACGCCAAGGGCGGTATCACCGATTCGCCGGTGTTCATCGTGCGGGTCATCCCTGTCAAGGTCTGGACCTTCGGTCAGTGCCTCGAGGCATGGTGTTCCTACATCGTGGTCTTCGAGCTTATCCTGCTCTTGCTCGTGATGTTCCTCATCGTGCTCACAGTGAAGGAGTACAGACAGAAGCCGTTCGCTGACAATACTCTTGTCATTGTGCCCGCTACACGCAAGACGCGTAAGGCAGTGCGCAAGGCCAAGACTACGACTAAGACTGCTACTAAAACTACTAAGACCCCGCGTAAGACTACTGCGCGTAAATCTCGTATCGGCAGGATAGTCGCCCGTGCTCCTGAGCGCAACGTTGTTCGCACGTCGAACCGCTCGCGCGCGATAGTCCCTGTACGTGGACGCCAGGTCGAGACCATCCGTGGCCCTGACCATAGCACTGACCGCGGCACAGTCATACGTGACTTCCGTGGCGGTGGACAGACGGTGAACATCGCCGTTGGAGCGCAGCCACCTGCACCGCATGTGCTCTCTGTGCCGGGCATGAAGCCGAACGAGGTCATCTACCTCGGTGGCAAGGACGGTAACACAGTGCACACTCCATACTGCATGGTCGCCCGCCGTATCCCGCGCCATAAGCGTATCGCTTACTCAAGCAAGCGTGAGGCAGTGAATGCAGGTCTTGTGCCATGCAAGATGTGCAGGCCGTTCGAAGGGGGGATATGAATCCTCCAATGCCGTTTATCTACGGCTTCGATCCAGCGCTCTGCAGCAATGTCTACTTCGTTAATACGCACGAAGACGACGGGAATCAAAATCCAGTGACCTTGTATTCGGAGAAGAAACTCGAGGCACGCACCGCCGTCATCCGCGAGACTATGATGATGAAGGATTACCTCGATCTCAGGTTTGACATCGAAGACCACGAGACTAAGAAACGTAAGGGGTTCACGTTCCGGAATTCGCAGGCAATCGATGAGTTTGTCAGGGAGATGGGCGGTCACGGCAGTATCCTTAACACGAGAGTCTTAGCATATCTCAGGCCCGATACCGGCGAAGTCTATGCCATCGCCAAGGCGACGTAGCTACCTGAACATCGCGATAAAGACTGCTTTGCGTATCTCTTCCTTTGTCTTCGCCCGGCGAACTGCTTGAGCGAGGAACTTGTCGTTATGCGCGTGTTCTATCCATTCCGCGAAATCGTTCTTCAGCTCGTTGACGTGATGCGAGAAATCGGCGTCTGCAATCACTGCCAGATGGCCGTAGAGATCCTTTAAGCTGTGTAGTTTGGCGCCGTTCTTGACGATGAACGCCTTACCTTCCAGCTTATGCTCATCCATAGGCTATGACTCGTTGACAGAGTATAAGAATTCTCCGTCAAGTTCTTCCTGATGCGAGGAAGCCGGTTTTATATACGGATAGCACACATATCATGATGTGGGTGCGAGGTCAGGATTGCGGCGCATCGGCGCGACGGCACTTGTCGTCGCAGCGTTTCACGCTGGTACATGGGTAGGGCGGGATGCGTATGATTTTGCTGCGCAACGGCAGTCACAGCTCCGTCAGGAGTTCAAGCAGGAGTTTGGTTTCCCGCTTCGAGGACACCCTGATGACTTGGAGAAGGTTCCTGGCTTGGCGGCTGATATCGCGGCGAACCTTCACTATGAGGATGTGCCGGTGAGTGCGGTGCACGTGGTGTCTCCGCACTATGTGCGTAAACCAGTGCATCGTCAGTATGCGAGTCTTGCGCAGCTCATACGGAGCATGCGAGAGTATGTGGAGAGTCGCGCCGAGAGCAGCACTCAAGTCGAAACCGAAGTCCAGGCCGAAATGTCAGATGCTCCTTCAGAATCTTCTATCTCAGAACCGGCGCCTCACGTCTTCGCTTCAAGAGACCGTGCGAGTTATGGAGGGTATGTCTCAAGAGTCGGTAGTCTGGAGGTGAATAGACTCGAGATAGGTGGCGAGTATCCTCAAGACGCTCTCCTGCATGAACTGAAGCACGCAGCGACTTCACGCGTTACTGCCCACAATCCTGGCTTCCGCGATGAATGGATGGCCGCAGGTGCTGACAAGAGTGCGTTCTATCAGCCACTAGGTATTCAGCTCGCGTTATACTCCACGATAGTGCGGGCGCCACAAACCCCTGAGGTACTCGAGAAACTCCAACGCGCAGGGTTCCCGGGCAGCCACGCGAGCCTCAACTGGTACGAGGACGTGGCTGAGATGACTACATGGGGAGAGCTCGCGCTCAGGCAGCTCCCCGATATCTCAAACCCGTATGGCGGCTTGTATGTGGACTGGTTGATTGACTGCCCAAGTGAGGAGGTGACTCGTCAGGTCAAGCTCGCCGAGCGCGAAGGGCTGTTGCCCAAGGAGTTCACCGAAGGAATCGGTTTGGTGAAGCAGTACCGGAATATGAAGTATGAAGGTACGTCACAGTTCCTGAAGAGCAGCCAATCGTTCATTGAGCAGTATCCTAGCAGCAAGTACTCTATCCAAGTCCATTACGCACGTGGCAAGGCGCTGTGGGAGCAAGCGAAGATCGCTGAGCGCAAAGGCGAGTCGCCGTGGCCGTACCAGCGCGCAGCGATGGATGAGTGGACGCGGGGTTTGATGAGCGAGAAAAAAGAACTGGTCACGTACCGCCTGACGCTCAAGGCGTTGCAAGATTATGCAGTGACAATAGGTGACGGGCGACGTGCTGGTGCACTGGAGGAGGCAGTACTGCTGCACGAAACACGCCACGCGGAGAATGACTTGCGCCTTGCTGTGCGCGGGGTGAATGATTACCTCATAGGCAAAGGTCTCCTCTGAGGACTGTGTTAAAGAAGTCTGTACCGCTAGCTTGGAGTAGACTCAGGAGAGCACCGACGCGGAGCGGGGCTCGACGAATGCCCTGCGAAAGCATGTTCGCTCCCTAGCGGCGCGGAGCGAGACTTTCAATGTAACTCCTCTGAGGATACTTTTATAAATGCCCGTGGTGTCCTCGCATCTATCGACCTAATGGCCTGGCATCTGGGTCTGTATTACAACCAGGCTAGTATTACCGCCTCCAGTTGCTGGAGGGATGAGCCGCAAGGCGATGACCTTACAGTAGGTGATAGCGGTCGATCTGGGTTCAAATCCCAGCAGACCCATTTTTTTATCTCGTGTCCGGTTTCTCTCCTATGCTATTGGATGATATAGGCCTCTCCGACGGTAGAACGCAACTTTTATAAACGCCATTCTGCAGGTTCTCTCTTAGCCGGTGGTGTCAGATGAGCTTCCACAGTGACATGGATAGGTACTTGCGCAATCGCAACCGTGGGAAAGCGTTCGACTTCGTGCGGAACTCGCGCGAACACGAGCCTTCCTGGTTCGGCAAGCTCTTCTCGCCGAGGATTCCCGATCATGACCTCGCTCCTCAGGAGGAGGCGGAACTGAAAGCTATGGAGACAGAGATCAAGAAAGGCGAGGCGAGGCTCGAGCGCGCTACGCCGGCAGAGGAACCAAAGCTCGAAGAGGAGCAGGAGCAGCGCGTGACGATGTACCAGCAGTTCTTGAAACTGTTCAAGCGCGAGCACCAGCTCGAGGACGCCTACACCGGGATTCAGGAGATCCAAGCGGCAGCTCCTGATGAAACTGTGACACGAGACTTCCGAAAGCTCGCAGAGATACAGGTCCGCTGGCTTGAGCGTCTGCCTACGCGTGTCAAGGATGAGTTCCGCGAATCCGAGGACTACGCGACCTATGTCGAGATCCTCCAGCGTCGCGGTGTCGCGAAGAAGCGGTGATTCTTTCTTCCCTTAGGATTTCTTCAGGGTCTGCAGCGCGTCCAGCCTTGCCTGTGCATCAATGCTCTGCTGCCAGAGGTGCCAGAAGACCTTCTGCAGCCACGCTATCCATTCGGCGTTCCTGATGATGTAGAATATGAACTGCTTCTCCTTGAGCTCGCGGAATGTTGCCGGCGAGAGGACCTCCTTGATGCTCGCGAAGCTGTCGTCGATAATCATGGCACGCAGCGGCTGTTCGCAGTGCCGTATCTGGACGACATCGCGGCCGAAGCGCTCGTTGAGCGCCAGGAAGGCCGTGGTGTTCGCCTCCGAGGTGATGTCGACCCGTGTGAGCACCTTCATCGTGACCCCGCGCTTGGCGAGCTGATCAAGCACTCCTTCCATGTTCGGTCCGAGCTCCATCCATGAGAGGTTGCCTGAGAAGAAGAGCACCTGGCGGTGCGCCTTGAGTAGGAGCGAGTCGAACATGATATCTGGATGCGTCGAGAACTCGCTGCGTTCCACGTGCGCTGCGCGCTCAGCCTCAGGCACGAGCTGGTAGATGTCGAAAGGCGAGAACTCCTCTTTCCGCTTCGCCTGTTGGATGTGCTGGAGCAGCCGTTCTTGGTAAGCGCTCCCCGTGTTTCCGCTGATTGCGCTCCAGTACGCGATCTTCAATGCTCCGCGCGTTCCCTCGCGGAACGTGCGCGTGGCGATGAATCCCGTCTCTGTAGAGATGGTGTCCACGTAGCGTTCTGCCGTCCGCCAGTTCCTGTCGATATGCTGCGCTACTTCCTGGACTGTCCGAGGCTTGATGCGGATGAAGTCAAGGATGGCATCACGGGTCTTCTTGTCAAGCATATGCAACACTCTGCCTATATTTTTGCTAGTAATGAACATAATTACTACAACACTATATAACTATTATGGTAACTGAGAAGTTCGTCATCACCGGCGGGCCGGGTACAGGAAAATCAACACTGCTGCGCGAGCTCGCGCGCCGCGGCTACACTACCATCGACGAGGCGGCGCGTCCTATCAAAGAGGAGCAGCGTCTGCGCAAGGAACAGGGACGGACCTACATCCTGCCTGAGAACGACAACGCCGCTTTCCAGCGGCTCATCTACGTCAGGCAGCAAGAGCTTGAGCGCGGCTGCTACGGGACGAGTTTCCTCGACCGGGGCCTGGTTGACAACATCGGCTACTGCCGCCGCTTCGGGACGCCGGTGGCTGATGAGCTCCACAGCCTCTGCAAAGCCGCTGATTACGCAGGTGTGTTCCTGCTCGATCCCGTCCCTGCGCACCTCTACCAGAATGATGGAGCGCGTGATGAGACCCCTGAGGAGAGCGCGCTGCTTTCGGCGCACCTCAGGAAGGCGTACGAAGACTACGGGTTCAAGGTAATCACTGTACCCTTCGTGGAAGAACGCGCGCAGCACGTGCTGCGGGAGGTGGCGAGATGGTATGCATAGAGAGGATCTACAGCGTCTCAGCGCTCGTGGGTAGCGGCGCGTGCAACGCAGACTGCGACTTCTGCGCAGGAAAGTACCTTCGGCCCGATGCCAAAGCCAACCCGAACTACGACAAGAATCTCGAGGCCGCTATCAAGCTCTGCGCCCGCTACGGCGGATGGTCGCTCTCACTCACGAGCAGCGGCGAACCCACCTGTAGTCCAAAGGCGCTTACGCGCGCGCTAGAGATATACACCAAGTGCGCCAAGGAGGGAGCGTACTTCCCGAACGTGAACCTCTTCACCAATGGCATACTCCTCGCTGACAAGGACTACTGCGAACGTAACCTGCCGGCATGGAAGGACCTCGGCCTCACGAACGTCGCTGTGTCGGTGCATAGCGTCGACAGGGCTGAACAGGCCAGGGCTTACAACCTGCCGGACTACCCAGACCTCGGGGATATTGCTGAGAACGTGAAGTCCTATGGTCTTGGGATGCGCGCGACACTGCTGCTACGCAAGGGCGGAGTGGATGACGCTACGGAGTACGCTCGGTCTGTTGACACGCTCATCAGCAAGGGCATCGATAACATCACCTCCTGGCCTGTCGGCAACCCCGACGGCACCAGGAACGAGTACACTCCATCGCGCCTAGGGACTTTTGGCATCAGGCGATGGTTGCACAGGAACGCGAAGCTCTGCCACGGACATGATTGGGGCGGCGGAGTGTACGACTACAAAGGCAATATCCTGCGTATCACTGACTACGTCACGAAACACGATCCGAAGAAGGACTTCGTCCGTCAGCTCGTCATCTTCCAGGATGGGACTGTAGCTTACTCCTGGATAAAAGAGGGTGCGTTATGTATGAAGTGAAGAGTGTTGGAATAGAGGTGCATGCTAGGGATGCGCTGAGCAGCCTCGCGCTCTTCGTCGGCACAGGTGCGTGCAATGCGCGCTGCAGCCACTGTGCCGGGCTCATCCATAGGAGGTATGCTCCGCGTAGGGACGGCGAGGTGGAGGAGGATATCGTGCGCGAGACACTCGCGTCATGCTATGCGCGCGGAGCGCGATCGCTATCGCTGAGCAGCAGCGGCGAGCCAACACTCTCGCCGATATCAGTCACTAAGGTCCTCGGCATCGCGCACAATCTCGCTGGTATGGCTTACTCGCCGATCAACCTGTACTCTAACGGCATAAGGATCGGCGAAGATAAGGTGTTCTGCGAACAGTACCTGCCGCGCTGGCGCGGCCTCGGCCTCTCGACCATCTACGTGACAGTCCACGATACTGATGAGAGGAGGAATGCAGAGGTATATGGCGTCAGGAGCTATCCGCCATTCGCCGATGTCATTGGAAGAATTCACGACGCAGGCCTCACGATGCGCGCGAACCTGCTACTCGGTAAGACCACTATCTGCACGCTGGATAGCTTCGTCGCGTCTGTCACGCGTCTTAGAGAAATCGGTGCGGACAGCATCTCGGCATGGCCGCTGCGGGATATCAATGACCGACTCGACTATGATTCACTCCCCGAGGAGCTTCCGCAGATGTGGATGTGGGCTGCTGAGAATGGCGTGCGGCTCCTGGCAGAGGAGTCGCATGATATGTATGCGTCAGGAAAGAAGCTCACATTGTTCCCCGACGGAACGCTCTCCGGGAACTGGTGTTCGCGCTGACGCGTTCAATCCACTTCGCCCAGCTGCTGGAGCTTGCGGAGCTTGGAGAAGATGCCTTTCTTCCGCATGAGTTCCCTGTGTGTTCCGGTCTCTCTGACCTCGCCCTGCTCGAGCAGGATGACCTTGTCAGCGTGCTCTATGGTGGCGAAGCGGTGCGCGATGATGATGAGCGTGAGCTTACCGCTCATGCCGAAGATCGCCTTGTGGATCATCTGCTCTGATTCCGCGTCCAAGGATGATGTCGCCTCATCGAAGATGAGGATCTTCGGCTTTCGCAGGAGCGCCCGCGCGATGGCCACGCGCTGCTTCTGGCCGCCAGAGAGCTTGACTCCGCGCTCGCCGACCATAGTATCATAGCCCTTCTCAAATCGCTCGATGAACTCGTGCGCGTGGGCGAGCCTTGCCGCAGCGATGACCTCTTCACGCGACGCGTCGGGCAGGCCGTATGCGATGTTATCGTGTATCGTCGCGTTGAAGAGCTCGACATCTTGTGACACGACCGCCATGGCGCCGCGCAGGTTCTTGAACGAGTACTCATTGCTCGGGACACCATCGACGAGTATCGCGCCAGACGCGGGATCTGCGTGACGCATGAGGAGCTTGACGAGTGTGCTCTTCCCACTCCCTGAGCGGCCAACAAGGGCCACTGTGCTCTTAGGCTCGACTGTGAAGCTCACTGCCTTGAGCGCGTCCTGTCCGCCAGGGCTGTACTTGAAGGTCACGTCCTTGAACTCGACACGGCCAGCAGTCACCTTGTGGTCGCTCTGCGTGTCGAGCACAGTGAGCTTCGCATCGTATATCTCGCCGAGGCGCTTGATGCTCGGCTCGGCGTCTTGCATGGTGTAGTAGACGCGGTAGAGCCTGTGCAGGTTCAGGTAGGACTTCTCTGAGAGCGTCATGATGAGGACGAGTGATCCTGTGGTTATGGTGCCCTTGATAAGGAGCCATACTGCGAGCACGAGCGTGAGGACGCGCGCGGTATCAGTGAGTATCTGCTGCGCCGCCATGTGCTTGAGGCCGATGCGCACGCGCTTGGTGATGGCAGCGCGGTACGCCTGCAGGTGCGTGTCTGCCTTGGAGTACTCAATCCCTTCGTTGTCGAAGTCTTTGACTGTCCTGATGTTGGAGACCGACTGCACTGTCGCGCCGGCGAAGCGGTCGTAGTGCGCGTGGTACTCTTCGCGGCTCTCCTGCGTCTCCTCTGCTCCGCGCAGCATGATTATGACAAAGAGCGGCAGCACGATGATGAAGAGGAGCCCTATCTGCCATCCGAAGTAGATCAAGAGGATGCCGGTGAACATCGCCTGGAAGAAGACCGGGAAGAGCAGGTACATCGTGTTGTAGAGTACGTCGAAGAGTTTCCCCTGGCCTTTGATGATCTTGTTCACGCTTGCGCCTGTCTCGTTGCTCTCGTGGTACGTGACGTCAAGCGCGAGGAGCTTGCGTAAGGTGCGCTGCGCGACATCGACTTCGGCGTCCCGGATGTTATAATCTAGGATGCGCTGGAGTATGACGTCGAAGACTGTCATGAGGAGCATCGCGCCGGCATAGCCTGCGATGAGGAAGAGTACGAGTTCGAAGGTGAGGCCGACCGCAGGATCGTACACGACGAGGCGGTCAATGATTCCCTTGAAGAGCAGCGGCGGGACGAGCTTGATGAGTTCGAACGTGAGCGACATGAATGTCAGTCGCACGAAGAACTGCTTGATCCTAGGGCTGAGGCGAGCGAGGTCGTTACCTACTTTGAGAAAGTAACTCACCATACTCTAGGTGTTAGCTGCAGCTTTTTAAGCGTTCCTGGAAGGCTGCCGGAGGAGTTCCGGATGCGCTCAGCACGGGTCTATCCAGTACATCGAGAGCACGTCGTCCGGCTGCAGGACGTGGTGGTATGTGTTCCCGATATCTTCGAGCATGGCCTTCTTCGTAGGGTAGAGGTCGAGCTTTGCCCATGCTGCTGGGAAATCGCGTACTGTGGCCACTGCGATACGCGGGATGTAGATCTCTCCTATCTGCGGACCAGCATACGGGTTCTCCGGCGAGGTCTCGAGCCACGGCAGGGTCTGTGCCGTTGGAAGCCTGATGAGCTTGTTCTCTGTGGGTTTCGCGAACCTGATGGTTACCTGCTTCCTGCCGCTGGTGATGTTCGGGGTGTGGTAGTTGAAGAACCTGATATTCTTGTCCTCGGCGATGCCGAAGCCGGGGAAATCCAGCTCGACAGCTGCCTTCAGCTCATCGAAAGGAACTTGGTAGATGTATTCGTTACGCATATCGTCATCCTCCGCTGAATATGAACTTTATCTTCTCTTTCTCCTCTTTGGTGAATTTTATCTTGGTATTGTATAGGCCTCTCGCATGGCCCCGCACCTGGTAGGAGTATATGGAAATCATGTCGTCGAGCGCAGGCTTGATGCCGTACTCATCAGCCACTGCTCGTCTGACTCCCTCAGCGCTACGGCGATGGAGCAGCTCGAAATCGCGTTTAGTGAGATCGCGGATCGATGAGATGACCATGTAATCTACTTCAGCAATGGCAAGAGTCGGCCCTTCGCCGCGTCCTCTCCATCCCGTATTCTTTATCTGCAGGAAATCAGCCCTGTGCGGCACAAGTATTGCATCCTTCGCGAAGCCTAGCTTGACTCCATCCCAGTTGGACGGCACCAAGCGTTGCCGTTTTCCATCCCAGCCGAGCTTCAGATACTCCGGGATGAGCTTGTATCTTGGGAAATCCTCTGCTATGTGAGGGGCTAAACTGCAGAATTGTGGAATGCCATCGCAGTTTTCTTGCTCTAGGACCCCGTTCTGAAGCCAATAATTACGACCGTATGTCTTCCTCATTGACGTGCCTTCCCCACCTACTGAAGGGGTAATGGCTCTCTTTTTATGGTTTCCCTAGATATGCTCAGCTTCCAGCAGGGCCTTCTTGCCGAGGATCTCCGGAATCATTTCCCCGCCATGATCTCGATGATAGAACCAGGCTCCAGCACGTGGTCTTTTCCGACGGGCATCTTCGTCCTGACGTTCACTGCCTTGATGAAGTTCTTGCCGAAGTCGGTGTGGAGCTTGTAGGCGAAATCGAGCGCTGTAGCTTTTTCCTTCATGAGGAAGCAGTCTGGGATGATGCGGCCCTCTGAGTCCTCAAGCTTGCCGACGCCGCCGGGGTAGATGGGCTTGTACCGGAGGAGATTGAAGACTGCTGTGTTCAGCACCTCCTGCACTCCCGTCGATCCGAACTCAGCGAGGACCTTCTCCTTGATGAACTTGAGCGCTGCAGCCTGCTTCTCTGAGAGCGTCCCGACTATTCCAAAATCACTTTCACCTGGGATGTACGTGATGAGATTGTGCTTGGCAGCTTCTCGCAGCGCGAGCTCTGCTTCGGCAGAGCAGGGCACGATGCGGTGCTGCGGGAACGCGGCCTTGAGTCGTTCGTAGTTCGCCTTCGCGCCAGGGACATCGACCTTGTTTGCTGCGATGAGCATGGGCTTGGTGATGATGCGGAAGGATCGCGCGAGCGCAAGCAGGTCATCCTGCGTCCAGTCGAGGAGGTGCTTTTTGTCGAGGCTGAGCTTCGCTATCTCGCGCTTGGACATGTCTTCGTCCACGCCTAGGCCGCTCATCTGCTTGGCGACAGCCTTGAACGGCTCCTGGTGCTCCATCTGCGCCTGGCGGCTCAGCTTCTCCCATGACTTGTTCAGGATGCCGAGGTACCAGTAGTCGAGCTCTTCCTCGAGGAATGCGATGTCGTTCGCTGGGTCGTAGCTCAGGGGCTGTACTGCCTCGCCGCGCTCGTTCACGCTTCCGGACACGTCGATGACGTGGATGAGCGCGTCCGCCTGGTTCAGGTCGCCGAGGAACTGGGCTCCCATACCTTCGCCGCGGTGTGCGCCAGGCACGAGGCCTGCGACGTCAATCATGTCGACAGGCACGAAGCGCCACTTGTCGGCGACGTAGCCGAAGCGCGGGATGCTCTTCTTGCCGAACGGTATCGCCGGGTCCTCGACCTTGACGAAACCTACTGCGTGATTCGGTTTGATCGTGGTGAAGGGGTAGTTCGCGATATCCACTTCAGCGAGCGTGCTCGCTTTGAAGAACGTGGACTTGCCGCAAGACGGTTTTCCTACTATTCCTACGAGCACGAGGCACCTCGTGATTGGAGGTTCGCAGCGATAGTGACTGGCACAGGCATACTTGATGGGACCTATCAGAGATTTATAAGCCTGTTGCCGTCGGAGAGTTTTCCGTTTTCCTGTGTTCCTGGAGGATTTCTTGATATTTCTGATAAGCACCTTTATATAATATGATGAAGTATGATATTTTCGACTGGATTGGAGGGATACGATGGCAGAGCACTGGAACGATGCGAAAATAAGCGACCTGTACATATGGTACAGCGGCGAGGATCATGCGGAGAGACGCACAGCCAACGGCGAACTTATCAAATCATTCCGCGATCCTGGCTATTTCCCAAGCGATGGTGATTCGATTGAGGTCCGCGTGGAGTACCGCGGGCACACGTTCCAATGGAGGGATGGAATGCTCACCGGCATAAGGAACGGGTCATCGCAATTCTCTCCTCCGACAGCCCCCGATGTGCTGAAGGCATATTTCGGCGAGGAGAATGACGAAGACAGTGGCTTCCGTCCTGTTGTCAAACGCCTCGTGGAGCTCTGCGGCAATGAGGATCGCTACATGGACAAGCCGCTTCCAGTGGGTCTTGTGCCGATACTGCGCCAAGGAATCGACATCGATGAGTACGAGCACGATGTCCACTGCCATTTCGACTACGATTCGGCTCGTAGGGACGCGAAATTCGCGCTGCCGGATGAAGGAGTGTTCCGCTGATTGGCCGGGGTGGAAAGGTGACTATCTACAAGAGCAAGATGTCGCTCGGTGACATTGTAGTGGACTACGCTGTGCTGCGCGCAGACATCTGGGGAGAGGAGCATGAGGTCATCGAAACGCCTGCGGCCTGCCCGACAGACGAGGACCACGTCGAGATGATCCTTAATTGCAGGACCGGCAGGAAGACGCGCGCAGGACTCCAGGACTATACGCTCATCTTCGAGGACGGTTTGCCGCGCGCTGTGCGCAACGGCGTTCCCGGGGGCAAGTTCTGGCCCTCAGCGAGACTGCGCAATTTCGGAGGCTATGACTTACGTCAGGAAGACTTCGAAAAGTGCGATTCCCGTAAGTTCATGGAGATGTACGCGCAGGCGATGCCTGTGATCGCGAAATCGCTACGACGCGCATACGCTGCCGCTGATGAAGGCCAGCGCCGTGCGCTGCGAAAAGCCGTGCGCTACGGCGCAGGCCTTGACCTTGAGGAAGTGAGCTCCTCAGGGACCTGGTAGGTCTCATAGCGCACATTGCCCGCGGCAATCGCTTCCTTGAGCGATTTCTCTGTTGCCGACAGGCGCGACGCGCCGGATTTCACTTCGAGGAACACGACGCCGCTAATGCTCTTCTCATCCAGGCCCTCGAACACGATGAAGTCCACGGGCTTGCCGAGAAACTTCGCCTCTGTCGGCCTGTACTGGAATCCCGGCAGGTAGGGCGCGAGCTGTTCGCTGAACTGGCCACCGACCACAGCGCGACTGCGCTTTGCAGCATCCTCCCGCTCCACAATGATACGCTTGGAGAACCCTCGCTCGGCGATGAGACGACCGAGGAGGTAGAAGACGACCGCGGTGAGGATGACAATGATAGAGATGACGATGGGTTCCATGCGATGTTCTCCGCAGTCCGGGGTTAAAAAGGGTACTCATAAAAATGTCCTGTGGGTCCTCCCCTCTATGGATGAGAAGCACAGTGATCGCAGGCGAAAGGAATCGTTCCTCAGGCTGCTGGAGGATGATTCCCGGCAGGCTCCTGCATGCCCGCACGTCGCCGAAGGCTGCGGTGGCTGCATGCTGCAGGAGTACGGTTACGATGATCAGGTCCGCGTCAAGGTACGCTACCTCGAGGGAGTGTATGGAAGGCCGGTGGAAGTGCATCCTTGCTCAGAGCCGCTCGGGTACAGGAACAGGATGGACTTTGTCCAGGCTTTTGGTAAGTCAGGGCTTCGCAAGCGCGGGAAGTATGCGCAGGTCGTCAACGTGAAAGTGTGCCTGCTCCACTCCGCTGCGGCGCAGGAGGCGTACCGCAAGGCGCGGGAGATAATCATTTCGCACAACATCCCTGATTACAATTACATCAGGCATGATGGATTCTTGAAGTATATTGTGGTCCGTACAGGCGAGGTCGGAGAGATCATGGTGATCCTGACAACGGTTGCGCCAAGTGTTGAGCAGGATGCAGTATTCCGTTCTATCCTTCACGAGGTTGCAGCCACCGGCGCGACGAGCGTCTGGTGGACGACAGTGAAGGGCAAGGCCGATGTGTCTGTCGGAGAACCCTACATGCACGTCGGCAGGGATTATATCATTGACGTCATCGCCGGTAAGCGCTTCCGCGTCGGGCCGACGACTTTCTTCCAGGCGAACACGCGCATGGCGGGTGAGTTGTTCACTGCAGCAGCAGAGCATGTCCGCGGGGCTGTGCTCGATCTCTACTGCGGTGTTGGCGTAATCAGCGCGATAGTCGCATCCAAGGCCTCGCGTGTGGTCGGGGTCGAGCTCAATGCGCAAGCAGTCGCTGCGGCGCAGGAGAACGCTTCGCTCAACAAAATCGTTAATGCCGAGTTCCACGTCGCTGACGCGGCGCAGTGGCTTGCGTCTAACAATATATCTTTTGACACGGTGATCTGCGACCCGGCAAGGCCAGGACTGGGCAAAGAAGCGTGCGCGCTGCTACTGCGGCAGGCGCCGCAACGCATCATCTATATCAGTTGCAACCCGCTCACCCATCAGGAGGACATCGAGCGTCTCTCTGCAGGGTATGAGGTCACGCTGCTCGAGGGCTATGACCTCTTCCCACAGACGCCGCACATCGAGGTGCTCTCAGTGATGGAACGGAAAGCCTCTGGCTGACTCCGTTGGTATTCTGGATTCCTGTGCGGAAGTCATTACTTGGCTCCGGAATACCCTTTCTGCGGTGAGGTCACACGACCATCGCCGGAGTGGTTTCAATGGGTTTGACGACCAAGAAGGAAGAGCAGCTGCGTTCGATGCCGATCATCAGGAGCAGCGTCAACAAGAGCAAGGACGGCAAGTACGTCGTGCAGCGCACGACGATTACGCACATCAAGCCGACCGCCTACTACGAGGCAGTCCTCGCAGGCAAGCGCGACGAGGATGACGTCGAGGAGGAGCTCAAGGAGTTCGCTTAGGCGACTATTATCCTTTTTTTTCTTGCTCAGTCTATATTTATTTAAACTCCAGGTTGTTCTGGATGGGGAATGGCGAGAAAAGCACCACCACCTCGGCACACTGCGCGTATCTGCATTTCTGCGAACGCGCGGCGAATCTTCTACGAGCACTTCGTACGTAGCAGATGGCGGATTCTTTGCGTACCAGCACGAGCACTGGTCCGGTGGCGCGTCCAGAGGATTGAGGATCGGCAGCGCAGCTCGAAGTATTATGATACTGAACGTAAGCTCGCGGCGCGCTACGCCAAGGGCAGAGGCATCGATGTGGGCTGCGGTAGCAAGAAGACAACGCTTGCATGCATCGGCGTGGACTTGACTCCGAAAGGGCGGTATGGTTTCGCAGGAAGTCAACTCTTTGAGGCATCACAGGCAGATGTGGTAGCATCAGGTGACAAGCTGCCGTTCAAGGACGAGGAGCTTGATTTCGTCATCGCTAGACATAACCTCGAGCACTACATTGACCCAGTCAATACTCTGCAGGAATGGCGCAGGGTGCTGAAAGTCGGCGGAACGCTCGTGCTCATCATGCCTGATGAGGCGCATCTGGATACTATCATGCTCGACCCGACGCATTACCACGTCTACACGCAGGAAAGCATGGCGCGGCTCATCGGCGCTGTCGGCGGATTCAGGCTAGCGAGGAACGAGCAGGCGATCCCGAAGTGGAGCTTCATCGTGGTCGCGAAAAAATTGTGATCACGGATGTCGTTTCTTGACGACTTCTATTTCGAAGTGCAGTTCCGATGCCGGCAGGAGATAGACGAAGAACCGTTCATAGATTGTTGGAGTGAGATTGATGATGAAATCGATGGGTAGCGAGTACCATCTGCTCTTCATGAACGATCTGCAGCTGAAGTAGAAGAGCTTGCGTTTGACGATGCGGAACCGGGCTTTTGAGTAGTAGCTGTCGTTGCCGAAATAGGAGAATGTCTCGAGCGTGAATGGGCGTTTGTGTGTCGGGTCGCGCCAGAATGCGGGGCTGGCGAAGTATGGGACGCTCACTCGGATGACGGCACCGTGTCTGCAGATGCGATGGAGCTCTTCCATGCAACCCATGAAGTTCCCGAGGTGCTCTAGTGTGTGATGCGCCTCCACTTCGGTGAATTGGTTGTTCTTGAACTGATAGGGGGTCTTATCGAGATCCACGACTTTATCCACGCCGGGGAGTTTCACGATATCGACGTTCACCCATCCCTTCTTGACGACATTGCCGCAACCGAGGTGAAGCTTATTGCTCATGCTATGAGTGCTGGCTCTCGCCTTATTAATCTTTTCAGCAGTATCGAAACGCTCTAATACCTCCTACTCTATGGTGGGTTGATGAAAACCGTGAGTGTGGTCATCCCTGCCTATAATGAGCAGCGCTACATCCTGCGCTGCATCGATTCCCTCCTGCAGCAGACCTATAAGAAACTGGAGATTATCTTCATCGATGACGGAAGCACAGACTGTACAAGGGAATTGCTCAAGGCGGCGGCAAAACGCCACTCTCATATCAAGGTGTTCTTCAGGAACCATGGCGGTCCTGGTGCAGCGAGGAACTACGGTGCCAAGAAGGCAAAGGGAGACATCCTCGTCTTTGTGGACGCCGATATGGTGTTCGATAAGAATTACCTGAAGACGCTAGTGGCGCCTATACTGAAAGCGAAGACCGTCGGTACGTTCCATACGAAGGAGCTTGTCGCGAACAAGGAGAACTTGTGGGCGAGGTCGTGGTGCATCAACAGGATGCCGGAAGGTATCAAGGAGAGTGGCGTGTACAGGGCTATTTTGCGTAAGACATTCTTGGATGCAGGAGGGTTCGATCCCAAGAAGGGGTATTTCGATGATGATCTCGGTCGTCTAGGTAGTGCGACGCCGACAGGCGCAGTGTGCTACCATAATAATCCTGAGACGCTCTCTGAGGTATTCAAGCATTCCATGTGGGTCGGCAGGTCGCTCGTGAAAGCGCCGCATACGAGGATGAGGACGCGGTTGCTCGTGGTCTTGTCTCTTCTGCTTCTCTTGGCAGCGCTCGTGGTTGCAGTGCTCGTCTCTTGGCTGCCGCTTCTCGCGCTTGCTGTGATCGCTGTGCTCTCATGGCTCTTTATCAGCATGAAGCGCACGCTGCCGAGGTTAGCCGAGGGGCATCCCGAGTACATCGTGACGATCCCTATTCTCTGGTTATTCAGATTGTTAGGATACTACGCCGGCGCTGTGCAGCAGGTCTTTAGGAACCTGTGGTAGGGTTTGTGCCGCGGCCATTGAATCGTGGTTTGTCTCGGCCCGCCACTGTCTCGTTCGCTGTGCTCCGAGTCGTCGGGCCTCGGAATGATGCCAAGGCGGCACGAGATTTTTACTGACATCTAGACTTTAGGCTAAGAGCTATTCCGTGTTCTGAGAGGAAAAGAAAGGTGGACAGCGATACTGCGTTCCCGCTCCCAAGAGCAGTACAGGCAGCAACGTCGGCGCGCTTAACTTCCGAGTTCGAAATGGGATCGGGTGGAGCCACGCCACTGTGACCGTCCAAGATGTAGGAGTGCGACTTGCTTTTTAAGGGTTTCGGTATTTATTTTCTATATGGATATTTGCCTCTCAACCTTAATAAAGAGAGTTACGCCACCAACTCTGATGTCGTACACGAAGAAGGCGTTCTGGAGCTTCAGCGTCATCTTCATCTGCCTCGCGCTCGCAAACGTGTTCGGCTACTTGCTCCGGCTCGTGATTGCGAGATCGCTCACCCCGGCAGAGTATGGTCTCATCTACGCCGTCATGGCGCTTTTGAGCTTCTTCGGCTTCGCCCAGACGCTCGGGCTCTCGGATGCCCTCGTGAACGCCATACCAGGCATCCGTGACCTGAAACGGATGAAATCCGCGCTCATCACCGTCATCTACACACAGCTCATTGTGACCGGCACCATCTTGCTCATCGTGCTCCTCTTGGCGCGTTGGCTCGCGGCGGAGTACTTCGGGACAATGGTCGCAGTGCCTCTGCTTATCCTCACTGCTATCATGGTCTTCATCTCTCCGATTGAGGTCTCTCTGATTGCTTTCTTCCAGGGCAAGGGGCTGACGCGCTGGTACGGCTACCTCACGCTCCTACGCGCTGTCGTGCTCTTGGCGATTGTGGTCGCGCTCCTCGCTCTTGGCTTCGGCGTCTTCGCTGTGATGCTCGGTTATGTCCTGATGTATCTTGTCATCCCGGTCGTCTACATCCCGCTCATGCGCAAAGCCTTCCCGGAATACTGGCGTGTCAAGGCGCGCTTCGACCCTACGCTCCTGCGCAGGTTCATCGCATTTGGCTTCCCAATCATCTTAGCGAGCGGTATCGGGTTCTTCCTCACCTACATCGACACTTTCTTCCTCACGCTTTTCCGTACGTTGCCTGAGGTCGGCCTGTACAACGCGGCGCTTCCCACTGCAGGACTGTTGTGGTTTGTGGGTGGCGTCATCTACGCAGTGATGTTCCCGCTCTCGAGCGAGATGCAGGCGAAGAAAGGCGCCGGCGTACTCACTGACGGCATCGGCAGGATGTACCTCTACCTTTCCATCCTCCTCTTCCCGTTCGCAGCAATCATCGTCATCTACCCAGGGATTATCCTTAACCTCCTCTTCGGCGGAGCGTATGTCGGTGCAGCGCTCGCGCTGCAGATTCTCGTCATCGGCGGGGTATTCTACACCTTCGCGACGCTGAACTCGAGCATCATCGCAGGCCTGGGACATCCTAGGAAAGCACTCTACGGTCTAGTGGCTGCTGCCGTGGTCAATGTGATCGGTGATATCCTGTTCATTCCTCGCTACGGGATTGCCGGTTCGGCAGCAGTGACACTAGTGGCATTCATCGTGCTCCTGGCCGTGCACACGGTCGTGCTGCGGAAGATTGTGCCATATGGAATTCCAGGTCTGCGCATGGCAGGCGTGCTCCTGGCGACTGCAGGGGCGGTTGGCGTAGTGTTCCTCGTTCGGCTCACCGAACTCACGATGTGGTGGAAGATAGGTGTCGGGGTGCTGGTCGCTGGCATCATGTATGCCGTGTTGCTCTTTGCGCTGCGCGTGATTACCGTCAAGGAGCTGAAGGACCTGAAAACGATGATTGGACGATGATTGTCCTCATGCGCGGCGTTTGCGCCGTTTGTCTTGCTGTGCCGTCATCACGGTGTTCTCTTCGTGCAGGACGACAGTGAAGCCGTTCTTGCGCAGGAACTGTACGATTTTCGTATGTGGCACGCCGGTGATGTTGTCGTGATACTCCATTGCGATTTTCCTGATCTTCTTGAGTTTCGCGACCGGGAGGTTGAAGAGGATGTCGACCTCAGCGCCTTCGCAGTCCATCTTGAGGAAATCTATATGGTCAACCCTGTGCTTGTCCATGAAGTTCTGTAGTGTCTCTGTTTTCACGTTCACAGTCTTGCCTTTGCCGTAATGGTTATAGAGCGTATGGCTGCCGGTGTGCGTCGCATGGAGGTGGAGCTTCATCACCCCTTTCTTGCTGCTGAGTGCTAGCTTCATCGGCTGCACGTTCTTGATCCTGTTCTGCTTCAGGTTCTTGGTGAGCATGACGTAGGTATCAGGCATGGGCTCGAATGCGTAGACTACAGCGGCATTCCTGGACGCATAGATGGAGAACATGCCACGCTGCGACCCGACATCGAAGACGATGTCGCCTTGTTCCACGTCGAACTCGCGCGTATAGATGTGATGGATCCATATCTCGTGGAAGAAGAGGCGGTCGGTGCGAGTGGCGAGGTTTACGCGCATGCCGTTTTTGAGTTCGTACGTCTTCTCGATCGGATTGAAGCAGTAATCGTAGAGATAGCTGATGGGGGTCTTCACGAGTTTGAAGACGTTGTAGACAGTCTTCGCCTGCGCCCCTAACGTCCCCATCATCCGGGATGGATTGTCGAGTGTTAAAATAGTTTTCCTATTTTGGTACAAGGTGCACAACGCTATCTTGCGCTTTTTTGCAGCTCTGTCGAAGATGTGTTACTGTGTGTTACTCCTTGTTACGCCTATGCTTTGAACGTAAAAGGCGCAGAGGCGGGGTCATCGGATGGGAGCCCGTTGTGACGCCCTCCAAAATGTACTGCTAAAGGATTGCGACGCGCCGTGACCCGCACGCAGCCGTGGTCTTCTCCGCATGGCCCCCGACGTAAGTTTTTGGAAAGGTTTAAATCTCGTCTTCTTTTTGTGTATTTATGCGTGCCAAGGATCAGCAACTACTCTATGAGCATACGCCCATAATCCCGCATCTCGAAGTTGTGAAGCTCAGCAAAATCAAGCGCGCGATAGCGCTGCTGCCGCGCTCGAGAAGGCCTCTGCGCGTGCTCGATGTGGCTTGCAATGATGGGTTTCACGCGAGCCTTTTCCCAGGCCCTGATTTTGATTATTACGGGGTCGATATCATCCGCGTAAAGAAGGGCAACCCGCTGGCGGGCAGAATCAAGCAGGCGGATATCACTTTAGGGTTCCCCTATAAGGACAACATGTTCGATGTCATCCTCGCGTCCGAGATTCTGGAGCATGTCTTTGACACCGATTTCATGGTGGCAGAGTGCTCCAGGGTTCTCAAAAAAGGTGGTACTCTCATCCTTACAACGCCAAATACCGTCCCTTTGCATGCGAGGTTCATGTCGCTCCTAGGCGCGCGCCCGTATAGCGTCGATGCGCGTGTTCTCCTCGCAGTGACCCCGGGACACATCCGCGCCTTTATCCTGAAGGACATCAGGGAGATATTTTCTGACAACGGCTTCAGGATTGACCGAGTATTTGGGCTTGACGTGCCATTCGTGCCTGGCGGCGTATGGATCGCAAACCATTTCCCGACGATATCCAGCGGATTCATCGTCAAGGCGACGAACATCAAGACGCGGATGAAGGCGCGATGAGCTAGCTCAGCCACTACTTCGTATTTCTCACTAGCTCCGTGGTCCGCAGACGCATCACGAAACAGTAAACGTAGAAGACACTATTCGCCACGTTGACTGCCCTTCTTCGCCACCCCTCTTCTGCAATCATCGGCTCGCAGAATTGGCAGCTCATGAGCTTGATAAGCTCTCTATCTGGTATCTTGCGCTGCGCCTGGATTGCCTTGCGCTTCGCCATGACTCGCCTCAGGTTCGCGATGATCCAGAAGTACGCCTTGAGCTTCACGATGAATTTATGTGGATTTTGGACGATGTGCCCTAATTGCGTGAGCACAAAAAGGGGCGCTATCCTGATGATATTCTTCCATTCGTAGAAAATGAGGAAGTTCATGAGTTGGTTCTTCGTGCCGTTGAAGATTGCGATAGCGCCGATGTGACTGTCTTGCTTCTTCGTGCCGGCTCCGTAGTGCACCATCCGCGCCTGCATGTTGAACGCAGCGCTCTTTCCAAGCATGCGCTGGCGCCACCCTAGGTGCACGTCCTCGGCGTACGCGAAGTAATTATCATCGAACGGCAGCGGTATCTCCTTCTTCCTGAAGGCCATGCCGTTTCCCGAGACGAAGAACGCGCTCCGGAGATGCGGCGCTCCTGCGTCCTTGCGCGGGATGAGTACTGTCTCCTCACACAGCGTCATGGTGGTGCTGCATTCCTGCTCAATGAAGAATAGCCGGTTGAGCGGTACGGTCGGATTCTCAAACGAGCCGATAATCGCAATATCAGGATAATCCTTGAGGGTTTGTATGAGTGCAGCCAACCATCCCTTGTCCACCTGCGTGTCATTGTTCAGGAGGGCCATGTACTTCCCACGTGCTTTCCTCACGCCGATATTGTTCCCACCAGTGAAGCCGGTGTTCTCCTTGTTCGTGATGACTCGTATCTTGCCGGATGCGCATTCCTTTCCGAACGTTTCTTGGACAAACGCAACGGAACCGTCTTTCGATCCGTTATCGACGATTATGATTTCAAAACCACGATATGTCTGACGGAGAAGCGCTGTGATGCACTTGTGCAAGTACTGCTTGCCGTTGTAGTTCGCTATGATAACACTTGTTTCCATCAGCGCCGTCATTTCTTGACAGAAAGGAATATAAATAGT
Source organism: Candidatus Woesearchaeota archaeon UBA525 (assembly GCA_002498125.1). Taxonomy (GTDB): domain Archaea; phylum Nanobdellota; class Nanobdellia; order Woesearchaeales; family UBA525; genus UBA525. The sequence continues at coordinate 2,766 of DAGG01000029.1, read as the reverse complement.
CTTTCTTTTCACGATTTATGGGTCTACTTTTCGTCGCTGAGCGCTTCTTCGCGAATACGCAACTGTGCTTTAGCGATAGGACCCGTTCGCGAAGGGAGCGCGCGGTGGTGTGGTGGGGGTTTGTGAAGCTGAACACCCTCTTGCGGTTGCGGCCTCGATGGAAGGGCCCTGTCACTATATGTGGTCTCCATCTCCATTATGACAACCTGCAGGAGTTCGCCATGCTGTACACAGAGATATTCATCAATAACGACTACTACTTCAAGAGCGCGAAGAAGGATCCTGTGATTATCGACTGTGGCGGCAACACCGGATTGACGATGCTGTACTATAAGTCACGATACCCGAAGGCGAAAATCACAGTTTTCGAGCCGAACCCCGTATGTGTCAACGCGATTAGCAACAATATACGCGACAACAAACTCACGCAGACGGTCGTGATCCCGAAGGCGGTTTGGAACAAGGAATCAACGATGAAACTCGCTGTTATCGAAGGCAACTCCGCTGTCGGATCGCTCTTCACACACCAGAAGGATCCCGGATTCAAAGAGCAGGAGATCAGTGTCAAGACTACGAGACTATCGCAGTACATCCGCTCACGCGTCGATGTCCTCAAGATCGACATCGAAGGCGCCGAAGTGGACGTGCTGCGTGAGGTTAAGTCGAAACTCCATCTCGTGGACCGTCTCATCATCGAGAGCCACACGCTGACAATCGATGGAAAACGCGTAGATAACACCCCCGCGGTGATTGATATGCTCGTGGCGGAAGGTTATGCCTGCTGGTTTAAAGGAGGGTTCTCGCCGCTCAACGGGAAGGATTATCCATCGATGATCTATGCGAAGCGATTCTCAAAAGGAAAACGCCAGCCATTCTGAACGGCACTGTGTTTATCGCAGCAGGTCCCCAATTCCTTCTTTAAGAGTGATTTGCGGACGCCAATAGCCCTTGGAGAGCAATCTCTCTGAGGATATCATGAGATCGCCTGGCTTAGCGGTGTTCGCAGGGGTATGTGTGATCTCGGCCTTCCCCGCAAGCATGCTGATTATCTGGGCGAGCTCGAGCACCGATGCCTGCTCGTCGCCGGCGACGTTGAATATTGTATTGTGGTTCTCATGATCCAGGACTGCGAGAATGGCATCAATGATATCGTCGCGGTGTATCATGCTGCGCATCTGCGATCCGTCCCTGCTCACAGATATCCTGCCCTCACTCGCTTGACGGATGAATGCGTGGATGACTCCCTTGTTGTTGCCCGGGCCGTAGACCGTCCCAGGTCTTAGGATGATGAGCGTTATGCCTTTCTTCCTGCAGTAGTGGATCGCTATCTGCTCGGCGATGTGCTTTGTGAGTCCGTATTCGGTGTCTGGTGCGGGAGCGTCATCCTCGGTGTGCGGTGTCTTGCTGGAGGGATACACTGCGTACGAAGAGATGAGTATCACTTTCTTCAGTGATTCAGGTGCTTGAGAGACAAGGTTGAGCGTTCCGATGATGTTCGATGAGAACAATGCCTGCATATCGCCTTCATTCGTGGCGGCGAGATGGATGAGCACGTCTGGCTTATACGCGTAGAGCTGTTCGACAGTCGCTTTCTGCGTGATATCGCCGACAAATGTCGCGCCTTCGCTTCTCGCGACGCTGATGAGGTCGTGGGCTTGCGCTAGACGTGCTGCAAGTGGCTTCCCGATGAATCCTGTGGCGCCAGTTATCGCGATTTTATACCGCATGTTCACTCCGCTGCCGACTTCGGCAGATCATTCTGGTGTTACGCTAAGGTAACCGTTCTGCTCGAGCATGGCGAAGATATCATTTTTCGACATGCGTTGTGCGATCTTTGAGTTGAACTCTTCGAAAGTCACTCGCGGGTACTTCTCATAGGCTTTCTCAAGGTCAGGAATCCGGAGCTGTGGTAAGATAATGAAGTAGTTACCCGAATCCACGGTCCTGCGTGCCTCATGCTTCGACACGAGCACTTCATCAATCTTCTCTCCGGGGCGCAGGCCGAGGGTGGTGATGCTTGTGTCTTTGTTCCCGAGTTCCTTTATCATGACTTCAGCAAGCTCCTTGAGCTCGAATGCTGGCATCTTCACGACGAAGATCTCTCCACCGTGCGCCTTGTACATTGCCTCGAAGATGAGGTCCATCGCATCCTCTATGGTCATGAGGAATCGTGTCATTTTCGGGTCGGTGACGGTGATTTTGTTCTGCTTCGCGATCTGCTCCTTGAAGAATGGGATGACGCTGCCGTTTGTGCCTAGGACGTTCCCGCCGCGGATGCAGAAGAACCTGCAATCTGTTCGCCTGAAGTTCGCCTCGATGACAAGTTTCTCGCCGCAGTTCTTGGTTGCGCCGTAGAGGTTGAAAGGGTCGACTGCTTTGTCTGTAGAGATATCGATGACTGCCTTGACGTGCCGTTCGATTGCCGCTTCAATGACATTCTGCGTGCCGTAGATGTTCGTGAGGACCGCTTCCCAGGGGTTCGCTTCGCACACATCGATGTGCTTGAGTGCTGCGCAGTGAAAGACGTAATCGACATCTTGGAATACAGTCATGAGCCGCTGCTTGTCGCGGACATCCCCTATGACGAATGTGAGGAGGGGATTGTTGAATGTGCGTCGCATTTCCACTTGTTTCACTTCGCCGCGGCTGAGGATGATGAGCTCTGCTGGCTTGTACTGCTCAAGGATGCGGCGTGCCAGTGCGCTGCCCCAGGACCCTGTTCCACCGGTGATGAGAATGCGTGCCCCGTTGAGTTTGATTTGCATG
>DAGG01000030.1 GCA_002498125.1 Candidatus Woesearchaeota archaeon UBA525 | reverse complement strand
TATATTAACTTTATAACTTTATATGTTATTACTTTAATTAAAATAATCATCTTTCGTCGGGAAATGGTAACCTTGACGATATCAAACCTACTAAAGATTTATAAAGACGTGCACGTAAATGTTGGTAAAAATAGGTGGAGTGGGGTTGTAGCAAGTCTTCTTGCTAGCCCTAGACAGGGAAATGCGCGTACTGATGCTCGGATGGGAATTCCCGCCATACTTCGCTGGCGGTGTCGGCACAGTGACCTATGAGCTCACGAAGGCGCTCGCCAAGAAGGGAATCCAGGTCACGTACATCATGCCGAACGGCCCTGAGCACGTCTCAAGTTCTCATGTCAAGCTCCTAGTCGCGAGCCACGAGATGCGCAAGCTAGGCATCAAGACCAAGAGTGTCAAGTCACTCATCACACCCTACGCCTCGGTGCAGGAGTACAGCTGGAACTACCAGAAGATGAGCATTGGCCAGCGCGACAAGCAGTTCGGTAAGCTCTACAGCGCGAACCTTCTGGAGGAGATGGATCGCTTCGCTCAGGCAGTCTGCGAGATAGCGGAGGACGAAGAGTTCGATGTCATCCACGCGCACGACTGGACCACAATCCCGGCGGCGCTCGCGCTCAAGCGCAAGACCGGCAAACCACTCGTACTGCACGTGCACATCACAGAGTTCGACAAGACCGGCGGCGAGCACGCCGACCCGACAGTCTACAAGATAGAGCACGACGGTTTCCATCAAGCAGACACGATTATCGCAGTCAGCAAGATGGTCAAGCAGCGCCTCATCAACCAGTACTACGTCAATCCCGACCGAATCCAGGTTGTCTACAATAGCGTCGAATCTGATGACGGCATCACAGTGACGCGCGAACGCCTCTCGGCGAACGACAAGCTCGTGCTGTTCCTTGGCCGAGTCACGCTCCAAAAAGGGCCCGACTACTTCCTCGAGGCGGCGGCAAAGGTCGTGCCGCTCATGCCCAATGTGAAGTTCGTCATCGCCGGCACCGGTGACATGCTCCCGCGCATGATCGAGCGCGCTGCAGAGCTCGGCCTGGGCAATAAGGTCATATTTCCCGGCTTCGTGACGCGAGAGGAGGGTGACAAACTCTACCGCATGGCTGACCTCTTCGTTATGCCGAGCGTGAGCGAACCCTTCGGGATCGTGCCGCTCGAGGCTATGAAGAACGGCACGCCAGCAATTGTTAGCCGCCAGAGCGGTGTCAGCGAGGTCCTGAACCACGCGCTCAAGGTGGATTTCTGGGATGTAGAGGATCTTGCGAACAAGATGATCGCTGCACTCACTTATGATTCGCTGCACGCCACGCTTACGCACCACGGCGCGATAGAGATTAGTACATTCACCTGGGAAGCGCCCGCGGACGCCTGCATCCGCATCTACGAGGAGGCGGCAAGCCGCCCAGTTCTCTTGGAGGTTCGTTAGTGGTCAGCATCTGCTTCTACTTCCAGGTACACCAGCCCTTCCGCCTGCGGCGCTACTCTGTCTTCGACATTGGCCGCAACCATGACTACTTCGATGAGCAGAAAAACGCCGAGGTCATGCGCAAAGTCGCGCGCAAGTGCTACCTGCCAACGAACAACCTTCTCCTAGAGCTCATCAACAAGCATCAGGGCAAGTTCAAGGTCTCCTTCAGCGTCAGCGGCGTCGCGCTCGAGCAGATGAAGCTCTACGCGCCAGAGGTCCTGCACTCATTCCAGCAGCTCGCGGCAACGGGCCAGGTCGAGTTCCTCGCAGAGACATACTACCACAGCCTCTCATTCCTCTACGATAAGGAGGAGTTCTGCTCGCAGGTGAACAAGCAGCGCGAGATCATCAAGGAGCTTTTCGGCCAGGAGCCCAAGGCGTTCCGCAACACAGAGCTCATCTACAACAACGAGCTCGCGCACCACGTGGAGAAGCTCGGCTTTAACACGATACTCGCAGAAGGATGGGATCCCGTCCTAGGGTGGCGCAGCAGCAACTTCGTTTACAAGAGCAAGAGCACGGAGAACATGTCGTTGCTCATGAAGAACTACCGCCTCTCTGATGACGTCGCGTTCCGCTTCAGCAACCGTGGTTGGAACGAATGGCCGCTCACAGTGGACAAGTACGTGAACTGGCTCAACAACGTCAACGGCGCAGGTCAGACTGTTAATCTCTTCATGGACTACGAGACCTTCGGCGAGCACCAGTGGGAGGATACAGGGATCTTCGATTTCATGCGTGCGCTTCCTGAGGAGTTCCTCAAGCATCCGCACAACGACTTCAAGACCGTGAGCGAGGTGACTGCGAGCTACCCGATGATGGATGAGGTTGACGTGCACAACTTCATCAGCTGGGCAGATCTCGAACGAGATCTCACCGCATGGCTCGGTAACAAGATGCAGCAGAGCGCGATCGACGAGCTCTACAGGCTGAGCAAGGCGGTGCGCGTAGCAGGAGATGAACACCTCATGGAGGACTGGCGCAAGCTCACTACGAGCGACCACTTCTACTACATGTGTACGAAGTGGTTCAGCGACGGCGACGTCCACAAGTACTTCAGCCCGTACGAGAGTCCGTACGAAGGCTATATCGCATTCATGAATGTGCTCAACGACGTGGCGCTGCGTGCGAAAGTGAAGACGCTCCAGCCGGTCGCGCACATAACACAGCGTCCAAGCGAGCAGGTCATGCATATTGTATGACGACGGAAATAATCAAAATCCTTATAAATCCAAGAGCATCGGATAAGAGGAGGGGTGAGGAAATTGGCATCTAAGAAGAAGGCACCGGCCAAGAAGGCACCGGCCAAGAAGGCAGGCGGCAAGGCGGCGTCGAGACCAGCGACACAACCGGTCGCATCACGTGTACGCATATACAACTTGACGCGTGATATACCAGAAGGGCAGTACTTCGTACTGGCCAACGGCCAACCGGTCAAGAACGTCGCTGAGCTCGCGAGCATCCTCGATCAACTCGAGGACCACGTATTCCACCACCACGTCACTGCGGACAGGAATGACTTCCACAACTGGATCCGTGACGTGTTCGAGGACGTAGAGCTCGCACGTAAAGTGCTCGGCACCGGCGACAAGAAGCACCTGCAGCTCGTCATCTACCGCCACATGGCGGGGCATGACTGAAGCGGGTTTCCCAGCGGAGGGCTGGGGGAATACCTATGGACATTCCGTATGAGAAACAGTTCCACTTCCGCGATGGAGAATCTGTAGCCACGGTCGAGCAGCTCAAGGAGAAGATCGAGCGTGTCAGCTATCAGGAATTCTATCATCACGTGAACGCGCAGAAGAATGACTTTGCGGCATGGATACGTCATGTGCACAAGGATGAGCGGCTCGCCGATGACCTGCAGAAGGTCACGAGCATCGTCGAGACGGTCGAGATCATCAACGACCACCTCCATCCGAGACCGATCACCGCTGCGCGCTCCGACATGCAGTCGCGGATTGAGCAGGACCTCTACGCGTCACCTCTCGGCGCCGAGGCCGGAGAAGGACTCGCTGTGGAGGAGGTGCCGAGCATAGAGCCTGCGCAAGGCGTGAGGACGGCTGAGACCGCTGATTTCACCATCATCGAGGAGAACGCCAGCGAACCGAAGATAGAAGGCAAGGTGCGCGAAGAGCTGTTCGGTACGCAGACGTCGGCCGCGCAGCCCGCGCTGGAAGACCATGATGCGAGCCGCATGATCGTGCGCGATTTCATGTACGGACTGGTCTTCGGCCTCATCGTCGGCCTCATCCTGGGACGCATCCTCTCATTCTAATGGCAACGCTCTTCGAGGTCTCCTGGGAGGTGTGCAACAAGGTCGGCGGCATCTACACCGTCGTCCGCAGCAAAGTGCCTTTCATCAAGGAACACTACTCGGAGTACGTGCTCATCGGCCCTGCATTCGAGCAGAGCCCGGAGTTCGACGAACGCCCCGTCCCCGAACGGTGGCGCAACGTCCTTAAGACACTCGAGGGCCGTGGCGTCAGATGCCGTTACGGCACATGGATGGTCCCTGGCGAACCGACGACGATTCTCGTGGATTTCCACGCGCTCTTTGAACAGCGCAACGCAATCAAGGCAGGTCTCTGGGAGCGGTATGGCATCGACTCGCTCAAGTCTGCATGGGAATTTGATGAGCCGATGTGCTTCGCTACAGCCGCAGGCATGGTCATCGAGGAGTACGCGAAGGAGCATGATGACCGCATCATCGCGCAATGCCACGAATGGATAAGTGGCTTCGCGCTCCTGCACCTCAATGCCGTCGGAGCGAAAGTGGGGACGGTCTTCACTACGCACGCGACGATGCTCGGCCGCACCATAGCAGGCAACGGCCATCCCCTCTATGACATGCTCAGCAACATCAATCCTGCCGAGTGGGCGTACAGGCTCGGGGTGCAGGACAAGCATCTCACCGAGGTCGCGTGCGCGAAGACTGCGCATGTCTTCACGACGGTGAGTGAGATCACAGGCCTTGAGGCGGAGAAGCTGCTCGGACGAAAGCCAGACGTTCTGCTCTACAACGGCTTCTTCATCGACAAGTTTCCGACATTCGAGGAGACAAGCCTGCGCCATTACCATAGCAAGGAGCTCCTGCGCGAGTTCACCGCTTACATGTTCTTCCCGCACTACGTCTTCGACCTGGAGAAGACGCTCTTCTTCTTCACGTCAGGCCGTTACGAGTACCAGAACAAGGGTCTCGATATGATAGTCGATGCGCTCGCTGAACTCAATCGCCGTCTCAAGGAGGAGCGCAGCGACGTCACTGTGGTGATGATCTTCTGGGTCATCATGGGTCGTGCAGGCGTACGCCATGAGGTGTTGGAGAGGAAGAACTTCTACGAGCACATTAAGTCCGCTATCGAGTGGCAGAGCAAGTCGCTCCAGCAGAAGCTCATCCTCGATTTCCTCAGCGGGCACAAGCCTGGCGAGGATGATCTCTTCACGAGCAGTTTCATAAGGGAGTTGCATGAGGATATCAAGCATTTCCGCCGCCCCGGCGACGCGCCTCTCGTGACGCACGATGGCCCTGGTGAAAGCGACCCTATCATCGCGAGGTGCAAGGCAGTCGGTCTGGACAACCAGGAGGAGGATCGCGTCAAGGTCATTATCTATCCCGGATACCTTGATGGATCCGATGGTGTGCTCAATCTGCAGTACTACGATGCCACTGTCGGCGCGCATCTCGGCATCTTCCCGAGCCTGTACGAGCCGTGGGGGTACACGCCGCTGGAATCCGCAGTGCTCGGCGTCCCTGCCATCACGACCGATCTTGCCGGTTTTGGACGGTACATCAAGGGCCGGAACCTTCCGTCGGAGAATGGTGTGTACGTGCTCAAGCGCATGGGGGTCCCGTACAATGAGACTGTGCGTGCGCTGGTCGATGAGCTGCATAAGTTCACGTCATTCGACCACGCGGAGCGTGTGCAGCGCGGGTACTCCGCGAAAACGCTCGCGAGCCTCTGCGACTGGAAGAACTTCGCGCAATACTACTTGACTGCGCACAACATGGCCCTCGAGAGGGCGAAATGACACGGGTCACTCACCGCTGCAACGGAGGGGAGATCAATGCGCAGTCTGCTGATTCTGCATTCCTCATCACTGATGGGAATCGCGGATACCTTGCGCTCAGTTCGCCTAACGCATCTAATTATTTCGGTTACTGCCGTCATGTCGATGCACTCGGGACGTATGCGAAGATCCTTTGGGACATCGCGCCGCAAGACAAGGTCTCAGGGCTCGTGCTCGATGGTAGGTCCGCAGTGCGCGAGACTGCACAAGGCAGGCAGGAGTTCTCGCTACTGCATGACGGGATGCTGATGCGTGCAAGCGGCGCGTCCGTGGTCACACTTGACTGCAAGCGGTTCTACGATGAATCGGAGCAGGGAAGGATGTACTCCGTCGAACACTCAGAAGTCGACGGTAGGCATCTGTTCTCTATCAGTTATACGAAGTACCACGATGCATCTCTATCGTCTATTGAGTATGTTCTGCACGTCGCTGTCGCGACGACGATGCGCGCACAGCTGCTGCAACGATGGCGCGAGGTCAGCTACGGGTACGATGTCCGTCGAGGCACGCACAGCACACCGTGGGTGTTCGATCTCCTCTCGATCGAAGGTGAAGGGGCAGTCTCCGTGGCGTTAGGCGCATCAGCCGATGACGCGCGCCGCAAGGCGGCATGGCTGCTCGATGCGAAGATCCCTCCGGCCGATGACCCTGCGCTCCCAGCGTTGCCGCTCCTTGCATGGCGCTCGCTGCACTCGCTTGAGACCGATACTGGGATTCTCGCAGGACTACCGTGGTTCTTCCAGGAATGGAGCCGTGACGAGCTCACATCACTTGGCGGTCTGCTCGCCGCCAAGAGCTACAGCAAGACCATCGCAATACTTGACAAATGGTACGGTGCTGTTCGCGCTGACGGTACGCTGCCAGCAATATACCCTGATCAGGGGCTGACGAGCAGCGACGCTCCGGGTTGGCTAGGTAAACGCACGCGCGACCTGCTCGTGCGTCTCAGCGATGAGGGCATCCTGCATCAGCTCCCTGCACAGCGCATCGCTGCATGGCGGGACAAGACCGGCATGCTGCTCGACCAGGCGCGATCGCGCATGCGCGACGGGCTTATCTGGAGCGAGTCGTGCACCACATGGATGGACACGCGCAGCAATGATGATGGCAGGGCGGGCGCGCGCATCGAGATACAGGCGTTGCACCTCGCGCTCTATGACGCTCACGCGCACCTCTGCGCTCTCACACGCACGCCTGTCGCGAAGGAGCGCAGTGATGCCGCACAGGCTATGCTCCGCGCTGTGCACGAACGCCTTGTCGAAGGTGATACGCTCCTCGACGGCTTATTCTCCGACGGCACACCTGACCGCCGTGTGCGTCCGAACCTGTTCCTAGCATGGTACGTCGCTCCGAAGCTCTTCACTGATGATATGTGGTCTCGCTTCTTCGCCACGGCGTTGCCATCGCTCTGGCTTTCCTGGGGTGGCCTCTCGAGCATCGGCGCATCAGACCACAACTTCCACGCTGATTACTCGGGTGAAGATGTCGCAAGCTACCATCGCGGCGATTCGTGGTATTTCATCAACAACATCGCCGCGATGGCGATGCACGCGATAGATCCCGTGCGCTACGGTGAAAAGACGCGCGCCATTGTCGGCGCCAGTATGCGTGACCTGCTTGGTATGGGATTCTGCGGCCACGTGAGCGAGGTATCGGCTGCGCGGCAGCAGGAGGCTGACGGATGCCATTCGCAGGCTTGGAGCGCGAGCACGCTGCTCGAGGCGCTCCTGCGCATAGAGGTGGAGAAGACTATGGATCAGGCCATCTCTCCCGTCGGGGCATAGCAAGCTTTTTAACCTGTCTCGCATGCGTTGATGCCATGGCGATTGCCGATTTGCTCCTCGACGCTGAGTCGCTCTTCCAGGATATGTCGTTCTACCTGAACAAGGTGACCATTGCGCTCGTAATCATCCTCTTCGGCCTTGTCATCGGCAAGATACTTGAAGGCATGCTTCGCAGACTCTTCTCGCGCATCGAGCTCGATGAGCGGCTCACTAAGGTGTTCGGCGCTCGCCGGAACTACGCACGCGCCATCAGGAGATCTATTGTGAGGATTATCTACGTCGTGACAGTAATTATCGCGCTCGGTACGCTCTCAGTCCTCTCCGAGGTCTTCACGCTGCTCCTCTTACTCATCGTGTTTGTAGTGCTCGTCTCATGGGTCCTTGCAGGCATAGAGGTCGTGCCGAATTTCCTCGCGCGCGGCGCGCTCACGCGAAAAGGCATCCGTGTGGGTGATGAGATTGTGGTCATGCACTCAACGGGCGTCATCCAGGGCAGAGTACTCGACTTGACGCTCACTGATGTGCGGCTCAAGCGCAAGAACGGCGATATCTTCTTCATCCCCAATGCGCTATTCCTGCGCCAGGCCATAGTCAGGAAAACGCACCAGTAATCATTTCCTGTCTAGCAGGTCCAGTGCTTCATTCACGAGACGCTCCTGGTACTCGTAGACTTTCTCGCCTTCGTGCTGCTCGCGGCTGAGGAGCTTGAGGAGATCGCGCGCGAGGCGCGGACCGTCTGCGTCGGGCAAGCTGAGCTGGTCTGCGTGGTCTGTCAGCAGCTGCTCTTCTATCTGGTGCGGCTCCTCGACTTTCAGCTGCAACGCCATGAACTCGGGACTCGTGAGGCGAGAAGTGTTACGCAGCACGATGTGTGCACCATTGCGTTCGATGATGTGCACGATATCGCGCAGGTCGATGTCATTCGGGCTGCCGCTTGAGAGCGTACCTTCAAGCCGCAGGAGGACGATGGCGCCCTTGGCCTTGATAGCTTCTGCTTGCTCATGCAGGGCTCTATTCGCGTCCTGCGCATCCATACCCTCAGCATCAAAGCGGACAGCGATGACTTCGCGTAGCGGCAGCTCTTTGCGGACCACTTTACCGTCGTCGTAGAGGAAGTAGCCGCCGTGCTGGAGCTTCTCCAGTTCGCTGAAGCTGTTCGGGAAGAGCGGCCCTGGATAGATGACGTTGTCATAGCCTTTCTCTGCGTAGCGCTCCACGATGTGCACGTGACCGCCAGCGTAGTACGTGAAGCCCTTGGGCAGGAAGCTTATCGGGTATGACTCCATCTCCTGCAGATGCTTGGGCTTGAGCTCTGTGAGTGCTGTGTGGAAGAGGAATACCTTCTCGCCAGGCTCGTCGGCTATGCTATGATCGAGATCGTCGTAGATGTGGCGGTCGAGCATGCCGCGCTTGCCGATCACGCCGGTCAGCTTCGCGTCGGTCTTTTGGTCCACTGTAAATCCGAGCCTGAGCTTGCCGTCATCGGTTATGACGCCGCGGCAGACGTTGCGCAGGAGACCTGCCTCCTCCAGCACGTCGAGCATGGTCTTACCGCTCGGGCTGTAGTCGTGGCTGCCCGGAATGGCGTAAATCGGGATGCCCTTCTCTTTCGCCCGGCCAAGCTGCGTCACTGTGAACTTCAGCGTGTCTATCCCTGGGATGGCGGTGTTGAAAAGGTCGCCCGCGATGATGATGAAGTCAACATGCTCGGCGATGCTCTCGCTGATGAAACGTTCGAAGGCGGCTTCAGTGAGCTGGCGTAGCCTCGGGTCGCGATGTCCGCCGACGTGGCAGTCGGCAGTGTGTGTGAACCTCATGCTATGAGGTGGCGCGTTTCCTTTATTAAGCGTACGTTTGGATAATGCTTAAATATCCGTTGCACAGGGTTATCTGCATGAGCTGGTTCCATCACGACACGATTGACAAGACACAACGCGAGATTATCAGTAAGGTGCTCGCGTGGAACAAGCATGACCCAGTCATCGAGATATCGCAGAAGGAACTCGATGGAGTGCTCAAGGGCCTTAACAAGCTCTACTTCATCATCAACGAGGAACGTGCGGCGGAGTACGATAATAAGGAGCTTGAGAGGATATCTCTGCGCATCAACCAGGTGAATGCGACGATCAAAGCAGTAGAGCAGTTGCAGGTCGTGAACAAGCGGGCCGGTGTGCGTTAGTAGAGCGTTCCCTGCGCGAGTCGTTGACATTCTTCCCGCGCTTCGCAATCCGGTTCTCCCAGTTGCAGGTACATCTCTTCGGCGCGTCTGTATGTGTGCGCAGCGTACTCCCTGCCGGAAGCCAGGAAGTCTGTTCCGAGAATTGCTTCGTTTCCGAGCGCTAGCTCGAGCGTGACGATTTCGTAAAGACGGTTCAATCGCTTGAGTTCCCGTGCTCGACGGTACTCTGCCAGGTTGACGACATTCATGCTCAGGGGAATCGCGGGCGGTTTATAAAATTCTCCGCTCAGCGCCTTGCCTTTAGTGTCTCTGCTGCCTGCTTGAGCTGCTTCCTGACGGTTCCCAGGCTGTAGGCGATTTTGGCGGAGTTGTGCCTGTGCGCTTTCATCATGCGCTTGACGCTGCTCATCGTGTGGCCTGAGTCCTTCGATGTGAGGAGGCCTTCCAGTGTGTCAAGCTCCTGCGCTATCTTGGAAAGCTCGGCATGTATCGCGTAGTAGTTGCTCGCTGCTTCGCGCGCTGCGTTCTTCGCTACGCTCGCGTCGCTCTTCGGATTGGAGGAGAACAGTCCCATGGACGCTTCCTTGGTATCGGCTCTTTTTAAAGTTGATGAGGGGCGCCTCCCAGGGAGTGAATGTGCTTAACATTTTCTCTCCGACGAGGCCTGACCGTTGTAGCATAAGGATTATAAAGGGTTGTCAACTCCTTTTAACCTATGACCAGTATCACGAAGCAGGTTTGGGAGATTCTGGATAACGACATCACCATTAAGAAGGACCTTGAGCGCGGCATCATCAATGTCTCGGCGCTTAGCCAGTACATCCTCGATACCTACCAGATCAAGGGTAGTCTCGATTCTGTCATCAGCGCTATCCGTCGTTACAAGGCCGACGAGACCATCCAGGACGACTATGCCAGGATCACGAAGGGTCTGCAGGAGGCAGTCATCAGCACGAAGACGAACATCAGCCTCATCACGCTCCGCAACACGAGCAACACGTACAAGTACATCGGCCAGCTCATGGCGCATGAGGACTTCCTCAAGAACGACGTGTTCCGCCTCATCAAGACGCGCCACGAGGTGCAGATAGTCGTCGACCGTGACAGCCAGGCCAAGGCGAAGAGCTTCTTCCCGGAGTCTGCTGTGGAGGAGATCCAGAAAGGACTTGTCGAGCTTAGCATCACGCTTACGCAGAAGGGCTGGGACACCAAGGGAGTGCTCTCACGCATATCGAATGAGCTCGCGACGCAGGGTATCAACATCGTGCTCATCTTTAGCGTCTACCCGACTATCTCCATCTTCATGGACGAGAAGGACCTGCTGCGGGCGCATGAGGCATTGCTTAGAATTAGCGCGAAGTAAGTTATTTTCTAACTTATTCTCTTACATCTTCTATTTGTTCTCTAATTTTTCCGTTTTCTGTGACTTATCCTATTTTACATTCTCTATTGCCAGAATGGCTGCCTTGGAATAGTTCTGAGGTGCGAATGCCGTGGATTCGGAGAATCCCAGCACGAGGAAAGTGATGCTTTCCTCCGTGTTTCGAGCGGTAGCGAAGAAACGAGGTGAGCACCGAAACAGTGTTCGAAGGATGAGAACGTCTTGCCCGCAGCGAGAATGGGTCGTAGGAAGCGCCGTGAAGGCGCCGCCACAAAACCTTTAAAAGCGTCCCTGTAGCCCGTATGCCATATGACCAACCCTGTGGCAGAAGCAGACCTCCCGGCGAGGTACGACTCGAAAGCGAGCGAGCCTAAGTGGCAGCAACGTTGGGAGCAGGACGGCACGTATGTGCACGAGCCGAGTGAGGAGAGCTTCACCATAGACACGCCGCCGCCCACGGTCAGCGGCAAGATGCACATCGGCCACGCCTACAGCTACGCGCAGCAGGATTTCTACGCGCGCTACAACCGCATGCGGACCGGCGGCATGGTCTTCTTCCCGTTCGGAACGGATGATAACGGCCTGCCGACAGAACGCCTCGTGGAGAAGCTCAAGGGCGTGAAGTCCACGCGGATGGACCGTGCAGAGTTCCGCAAACTCTGCTTCGACACTATCCAGGAGATCAAACCTGACTTCATCAGCGACTGGAAGCGCCTCGGCATGAGCTGCGACTTCAACACCACCTACTCGACCATCGATCCCCGCTGCCAAGCGACAAGCCAGCGCAGCTTCATCGACCTCTTCCGCAAGGACAGGGTCTACCGCCTCGAGAGCCCTGTCGCGTGGTGCGTGCAGTGCCAGACCGCGATAGCGCAGGCAGAATTCGACAACGTCGACCAGCAGAGCAGCTTCAACGACATCAATTTCAGCATCGGCGACGAGCACGTCACCATAGCGACCACGCGCCCTGAGCTCATCCCGGCATGTGTCGCTCTGGCGGCGCACCCAGAGGACAAGCGTTACGCGAAATACCATGGCAAGAAAGTCATGGTCCCGCTCCTCAATTATGAGGTGCCGCTTATCCTCGACGATAAGGTCGAGCTGGAGAAAGGCACAGGTCTCATGATGGTCTGCACGTTCGGCGACAAGGACGACGTGGATAAGTGGTTCCGCCACAAGCTGGACACGCGCGTCATATTCACGCCATACGGCAAGCTGAACGAACTCGCAGGTAAATACGCAGGTCTCAGCATGAAGGACGCGCGTAAGCAGATCTTAGATGATCTCCAGGCTGAAGGCAGGCTGCTCGGGCAGAAACAGATAACGCACGCAGTGAACGTCCACGAACGCTGCGGCACAGGCATCGAATTCCTCAAGACCTGGCAGTGGTACGTCAAGGTACTCGACATTAAGGACACGCTCGTCAAGCGCGGCGAAGAGATCGAATGGCACCCCGAATTCATGCAGGTGCGCTACAAGCACTGGGTGGAAAACCTGAACTGGGACTGGTGCATCAGCCGCCAGCGCCACTTCGGCGTACCGTTCCCTGTATGGTACGGCAAAGACGGTCAAGTGTACGTGGCGGATGAAGACCAGCTGCCCGTCGACCCGTTCACTGACAGACCGAAATCCGCTCCTGCCAACCTTGAGCTCACGCCCGAGACTGATGTGATGGACACATGGGCGACGAGCAGCGTCACGCCGCAGATAATCCTGGGCTGGAATGAGGACTCCGCAAAGGCGCAGCGGCTCATGCCGACCAGCATGCGCCCGCAGGCGCAGGACATCATCAGGACCTGGGCGTTCTATACAATAGTCAAGGCGCACCTCAACAACGGCGTGGTCCCGTGGAAGAACATCGTAATCTCAGGCTATGTCACCGATCCCAAGGGCGAGAAGATGAGCAAGAGCAAGGGCAATGTCATCGACCCGCGCGCCATCATAGATAAGTACTGCGCAGACGTGGTCCGTTACTGGGCCGCCGGCACGAAACTCGGCGAGGACGTCCCGTTCAACGAGAACGAGCTCAAAGAGGGCAATCGCACCATGACGAAGCTCTGGAACGCGAGCCGTTTCGCGCTCCTCAACCTCTCTGACTACCACGATGAATGGACTGGCCGTTTCGATGAGCTCGAGATAATGGATCGTTGGATTCTCAGCAGGATGAACCGTGTTTCAAAGGAGTACCACGACGCGTTCGCCGCCTACGAGCATGCTCGGGCGAAGATGGTCCTTGAACAGTTCTTCTGGAGCGATTTCTGCGACAACTACCTCGAGATATCCAAGGGACGTATCTACGAGCCGAAGGACGAGATGCAAAAGCGCAGCGCGCAGTTCGCGCTCCAGCACGTCCTATCGGCCATGGTTAAGATGTTCGCTCCATTCATGCCGTTCGTCACTGAGGAGATCTACCAGCTCCGCTTCGCGAAGATTGACGGTAAGAGCAGCGTGCATCTCGCGTTGCTGTCCCAGTTCCGCGAGGATTGGTCTGACCAGCAGGCGGAGATTGTCGGCGCTGAGGTCGTGAAGGTCATCGAGACTGTTCGCAGGCACAAGACCGCGAACAAGCTCGCGATGAACGCGCCGCTCGTCAAACTGTCGGTCACGACAGATGTTGACCTGACGCTAGCGGAGAACGACCTCCTGAGCACGACCAAGGCGCAGGGCTTCACGCACCAGAAGGGTGGGTTCGACGTGAAGGTCGAGTAGGATAAAGAAAAAAGTGAAAAAATTATTTGAAGTCGTAGATAGTTTCTTCGCACGCGTATATGCCGCCGAGACGAGCAGGCCTCTCCCCTTCCCATCCGTGCGCTATCTCTACACGAGAATCCTTGATGGCCATGACGTACCCCAGGATTTTGAGTCCTGGCTCATTTGTCATCCCATCGCCGGGTTCGTAACCTGCTAGGTCGCATGCTCCTGCCGGTGCCCAACTGTCGTACTCTGCTCCTTTCTTCAGTATGAGCTCAATCCTGCTGCCGCGTTCGAACCCTTCGCGTTGCATTTTCTCCAGTGTTGATTCTGTCGTTCTGACTGCTATCATGGTATCGCCTCCAATGTTCAGGAGTCTGGCATGACTTTTATGCTTTCCTTATCACATACCCGTCCTTCTTGTCGTCGACAAGATAGCCTTTTGCCTTGATCTCATCGCGCAGCGTGTCTGATGCAGCCCAGTCTTTTGCCGTTCTCGCCTCTTGACGCTTCGCCGCGAGCTCCCGCACTTCTTGCGGGATGTCGAGCTCCAGCGTCATGTAATCAAAGAATGTGTCGATCTCGACGAAGAGCGCGCGCACGTTCCTGCCCGCGCCGCCTTTCGTGTTCATGAGCTTGATGAAATCGAAGAGCGTGGCGAGGGCTTTTGGCGTGTCGAAATCGTCATCGAGCATCTCATAGAATTTCGTCCTGCAATCCTCGATTGCGGGAAGGTGCTCGCTGTCATCTCGGTCCTCTAGTGTGAGGAGGAAGTCGTTGATGCGCTGCAGTCCGTTCTTCGCGTTCTCCAGGCTATCGGCGCTGAAATCCATCTGTGTGCGGTAGTGCTGGCTGAGGAAGAAGTAGCGCAGTACCTTGTAGTTATACTCCTTGAGCGCGTCGCGGATGGTCTTGAAGTTGTCCTTGCTCTTTGACATTTTCTCGCTGTTGATATTAAGGAATGCGGTGTGCAGCCAGTAGCGGACGAGCGGCTTCTTGCCTGATGCCGACTCCATCTGCGCTATCTCTGCCTCGTGGTGCGGGAATATCAGGTCGACAGCGCCGCCATGCACGTCGTACTGCGGGCCGAGCAGCTGCTCGGTGATTGCCGTGTCCTCGATGTGCCAGCCAGGCCTTCCTGCGCCAAGCGGCGTGTCCCATGACGGCTCTCCTGGCTTCGCGGATTTCCAGAGGCAGAAGTCTCCCTTGTTCTGCTTCTCCTCGTTCTCGTCGATGCGTGACACTGCGTCGTTCTCCTGTAGTGTAATCCTGCCTGAGAGCTTGCCGTAGTCAGAGAACTTCTTGAGGTTGAAGTAGTAGCCGTCGCTGATGTGGTAGGCGTATCCTTTCTCTACGAGTGTCTGCACCTGCTGCACTATCTGCGGGATGTGCTCTGTCGCCCGGGCGTATTCGCTTACCGATGTGTTGTGCAGGCTCGCCATGTCCTCTTTGTAGATGCTCTCGAAATGGCGCGCAATCTCCTCCGCGCTCTTGTCCTGTTCCTTGGCGCGGTTGATGATCTTATCATCGATGTCCGTGATGTTCTGCAGGTAGAAGACGTCGTATTGCTTTCGTAGGTAGCGGACGATGAAATCGAACTGCGTGTAGGTCTTCGCATGGCCGAGGTGCGGCATATCGTAGACTGTCGGCCCGCAGACGAAGAGTTTCACCTTGCCCGGCTTCATAGGGGTAAATGGTTCTGTTTGCTTCGTCAGCGTATTGTAGACCTTGAGCGCCATGCCTGTGTGGGCTTCTCGACGGTATAAAAACGTTCTCCTGCCAGAGTTATTCTATATAGAAAATAAATAGTTTTCATACTTGTTACTTCTCGTTAGTAGTTACAAAACGGAAGATTTATAAGGATATTTTCATCCAATAGCTGCATGTACACGAAATCATACTCGGGAAACAGTAACGGACGTACGTACCACATCCCGGTCCTCGGGATACTTGGCGCTACCGCAGTCCTCACAACATCAATTGCTATCGGCGGTCACCAATTCATGAGAGGCCGTGCCTATGACGCGGCTTTCGAGACTGCACGCAGCGCACCGGTCGTAGAATTACAACTGCCTCGACCGATGACTGCTGAGGAGATAGCGGAGGATATCTACGGTGCGAAGGACGGCTCTATCGCTGCGCACGCCATTGAGGACACTGTGCTGCGCATCAATGCTTCGCGTCTTGAGCGCCTCGCTAATATGGAGGTCGGCAATGACGGCACCCCAATCTTTGGCGCAGGCAAGATAGCTCTGCCGGATGTGAAGGTGAGACCATGACTGATACTTACAATAACTCAACAGAGAGGCCGGGAAAGCCGGCGCCTTGGTTTGTAGCCGCGATTGCTGCGGGGACGCTCCTCGGCTCAGCGCTCGGCTACTCTACTGTCAACTATGTGCAGAATATGATTGAGGGCCGGCGTCTCGAGCACCGCCTCGCTGACGCACCTATGATCGCAGTTGGCTTCTATGTTTCCGAGTCGCTGGGCAGAGAAACTGACGTGCGCGGCAACATTGCTGTGTTGAAAGCCCTGACGCATTTTGAGCTGGAGAGTGCGGGGTTTGACACCGATAGGCTCGGGCAACGCGGCATCGATATCGTGCGAAAGCACATCGAGAAAGCGAATCCTGGCTACGTCTGGGGGCAGGACAACGCGCACCTAGTCGTGCCCACACTTGACGGCGACGATTTCTACGGCATGCCTCTGGGCAACTCGACAACTCCAGCCATTCCCGAAGACCGCAAATTACGCTCTAGCAATAAGTCCAACCAGGTGAGTGCATGAAGAACGACGACGGATTCATATACGACGATGAAGGCGTCAGCGAAGAGGACCAGAACGTCCTCAAGAGGATCCGTAAGGGCCTCGATGACGATGCCGCCATAGATCCTATCACTGGTCGAAAGCAGAAGAAGATGAACCTCCTTAACAAGCGAAAGCTCTCCAAGCAGGAGATGGACGAGTTCTTCCTGGACTACTGAAGATGGGAAAATTCATACCGCCAGCGAGCGTCGGCTACGCTGCGCATGCTGGAGGGGACGGACGTGCAGAACGCCTTCACCGCATAGAGGCGCGCAAGCGCTACATCGATGCGAAGCTGCGCAAGTTCGAGCTTGATCAGGTCACGGCACCATTCTCGCGGACGCGCATGGACCAGGGGCTTGATAGGGCGTTGACTGGAGCGTTCCAGAAATTGTCGCTCAAGGCAACGGGGCAGTACGAGAGCTATGTGCGCAAGCAGCAACGTCTCATTGATCACGATCGCGAGATCGTCGAAGCCTACGAGGAGATTAATGGGCGCGAGACCGGCACGCGCACGCTCTATCACGGAATCCGCGAAAGCCCGGATACCAAGACCTACCGCGACACGCGTCGCGCATTCAAGAAGATCAAGCACGAGCTCAACAAACAGGAGCTCTCAGAACTCGAATCGAACGTCCAACGCGGCGCTCACGGCCTTCTGGAATGGGCGCGCTACAACAGGCACGGCATCACCGCGGTGACAGCAGGGCTTGTCGCGTTCCTCGCGGTCGGGATACCATCACACTCCTACTGGGAGCGCAAGGACCACAACCGTCCTGTCTCCTACAAGAAGTACAAGGATGACCTGTATGGCGCTCTCAATAGCACTGGCGACGAGAGCTTCCGTCTCCATCCGATGACGCGTATGGCGATTAGTGCGCACAACCTCGAGATGTACCTCCACGACACGTGGAACCGCTCACACAACCTGAGCGCCGCCAGTGTTGAAGCGCAGGAGTGGGATGATTTCATCAAGCCAGACGCCAACCCCTCTGTGCTCAAGAAGCTCCACAACTGGGCAGGCAATGATTACACGCGTCCATACGCGCACATCTTCCTCGATGCCAAAGACATCGCCCAGAAACACATGGCACCCACAGTGAAACCAGTGCGGGCAATCGCGCACGGTACTAACGAGATGGGCAACTCATGGACCTACAGGACATGGGATGACACACACGAGGACTGCACTACGGACTCAGAAGGTAACGAGAGTTGCACCACGGTCTGCGACAGGACACACCACAAGTGGACGCTCGACACGGGACGCTACCTGAACGGCGTTTCTGCTATACATAACGGCCGTCGCCAGTTCCCGCAACTGGAAGCCGCGAGATTGAACGGCCTGCTTGAGACACCGAACACGCTCGGCTTGCTCCTCACAGGCAACAACATCGATGAAGTGCACGAGAAGGTCACGCACTACAACAAGTGGGCAAGCTCAATCATGATCAGGGGCTATAATCAGCTCCTCGGGGACGCTGGCTCCCTGAGATCTTCGGGGCTGCCAGAGTTCTTCTTCGAGAATGAACGCGCGCTGCCTGAGAGCTTCCATAACATCAATCCTCTCTGCGGCGGCCCCACAGAGTATCCTTTTGGATGGCATGAGAATAAGCGCCTGCAGACGCAGGCCGGGTCCGTCGTCAGCGGGTTCTCACGCATCTCAGACTCATTCAACAAGTTCGACACGGTCGTGCCGCGTATCGAACGCGACATGGACGTCCTCCGCGAGGTCAGGTCCTACGGCGGCAAGACGAACTCGGCGCTGCGTGACATCGGCAATCTCGCCTATGAGCTCGGCAATGCGAACATGAAGGGATCGGAATGGCATCCGACCTACGGCCAGCGTATAGCGCTCGAGCTCCTTGCGTACCTCGCTATCGGCGCGATGGCAGGCGGCGCGGCGTATGGTGTGGGAAGACGTGCCGCAGATTACGGATGGCGCCGCCGCATGGGCCGCGCGGGGCTGTACTGATGGCATACCCTGGTGATGAGGAGTGGTACCACGATACGTACGACAGGCACTGGTCTGTCGGCGATATTTACGCGCCGTTGCAGAAGATCGCGGCTTTAGGCAAGCCGATTCCTATATCGTTCTACTATAGTTTCATCCCTCCTGATGCGGTCACGCAATGCAAAGATGCTGTGGAGTCGCTCAACACCTGCTTCGGACAGCACGGGATGAATTTCTCGCTGTGCGGGCTCGGTGTAGCTTCGCGCCTACCGTGGGAATTCGACGGCATCCAGGCGATCGTCAGGCTGATGCCGCGTAACGTCCTCGAGCGCTACCATGGCAAAGGCATCATTAGCGTCAGTCCTCTCATGCTGGACAGGAAGACGAATGGACGGCGCAAGTATGCGCTCGCGCACGGCGTCGGTCACGGTATATTCGGCTACGGTCATCACGGTGAGGAAGCGGATACCAGCTTTGATCCTGCGAGAGAATGCCTCATGGACGAGTTTGCCACAGAAGGCAAGGTAGAAGGGAGACTCTGCGCCGAGGATAAGGGCATCCTTGAATCGCTCGTCAAAGGTGAGCAGATACTCTGGGAACGCATGAGATAAGGAATCAAAAAATAAAATCAGAAAAATAATCAGGTCTCGTTCGTTACGTTCACCCTGCTTCTCAACGTCCTGTTGTCATAGGTGTTGTTCTGGGTCACGTCCTCGTTGATGACGTTCCTGCGGTTGACCACTGTCGTCGTGTTGTAGACTGTGGTGTTGTAGGTCGTCGTGTCCTGGATTGTGCGTTCCACGCGGATGACGCCGTTGTCGATGATTATCGGCCTGTCAGGTACGATGACGTTCACGTCCACTGCTCCCTGCAGTGTCATGCCGTAGGTGACATCAGCGACGATGTTGCCGCCGGTGACGATGACGGTATCGCCGCGCACCGGCTGAACGACCGCGTCGGTCCTGCTCGTGACGCGCACCACTGGTGCGAAGACGTAAGTGCCGTCCTCAGCGATGTGGAGCGAGCGCTCAGGGATGAAGTCGAACGTCACCGCGGATAATCCCTCCGGCTCGATGATGAGCTGCGCATTGATGGTGTACTTCTCGGCAGGTAGCTCAGCATTATGCGTGCCGCGCGAGTCCACGACCTCCACGCTAGACAGGTCCATACGCATGGCAGTATAGGTTTCCGCCTCCAATGCCTGGTCGGCGATGACTGCCTCGACATCGCGCAGCTGGAGGAGATCGTACGTCTCCTCATCTCCGCCGACCGTTATCCAGCCATCCTCTTCACTGTAGACCTGCACATTATCTATTGTGATCCTGAGGCTGCTGATGCCTCGCAGGTCGACGAGATCGTCGGTGATGGTCATGATGACCCTTCCTCTAGGCTCGTCACTCACAGTCTCGCGCTCAATCACAGTGGTCTCTGAGCAAGCGACGAGAAGGATTGCGGCCAGCAATAATCCTAGTGCTCTCATTCTTTCACCCCCTGGTGTGACCTGCCTGTCACAGGGGATGATATAAACATTCATTGAGAAAAGCTCGAAAAATTCAGATCTTCGCGTTTTCCTCTACAAGGTCGAGGAGCACCTTGCCGTCGCGGATGACCTCTCCCTTCCTCATCATCTTCTTACCGACAAGGAACGAGTCGCTCTCATCAAGCGTCTCTCTGAAGATATCGAATCCGACCTCTCCGCTCTCGTACTTCATGAAGACGTCCCGTGCCTGTTCCATGCTGATAAAGCCGTTGCGGCGCTCGTACTCGACGCCTCTCTTGTACATGCCGGGCAGCTCGCGCTGGAGGAATTCGTTCCATCGCTCAGCAACGATGCTGATTCCTGGCGTGTAAGGCGATACGTATTCGTTACTTCCGGTGAGGATTTTCATGTTGTGATGGAGCTTGTCCACGACGTCCCTGAATGCTACTGGAGTTTGGATGAGCTCTTCGAGCCCTTCGATGATCTGGCGCGGGGTGTACTCGACTCCCTCATACAGAGTCATCTTCCCATTGATCGGTTCTGGTTCTGGATCTGCTTCGATCCCGTACTCGTCGGTAGATGTTTGCAGCTGGATGGCAGGTATCGGTGCCGAGACACTTTGTGACGAAGGAAGAGACTCGTTTGTTTTCGGCTGCTTGCGTTCCTGCGTCGCCGCAGCATACACCTGCATCATGTCGATAGGCCTTGCTATGTACTCCGCGGGGAGCAGATCGGCAACCTTCTCGCCTGTGATAATCTCCACTCCATTACGGCTCTTCATGCTCCGCAGATGTGATGGGAGTCCGCAGTGCGCCTCTTTCTCCTTTTCGAAACGGTACTGCTGCTCCATGAACTCCCCGACCTTCGGATCGACGCTATCCAGGATCAGCTGGAGCGGGTACTCTTCATCCTGATCGAGGTGGAATCTGCCACCTAGGACTTGGGGCACGGAGACCTTCTCCTGCTCGATGAGCGTGACGATGTTCTTGTACTGAGGCATGGTTTCGGGAACTCGATTCTGCTTTTAAACCTGACGTAGAACTACTGGAGGAGCCTGAGTATCTCCTCTCCGAACTGCTTTATCCTCATCTCTCCGAGGCCGTGGATTCCTTTCAGCTCACGCAGGGACTGCGGGCGCGTCTCGGTGAGCTCCTGCAGAGTGCGGTCTGTGCAGATGACGTACGCAGGGACTCCGCGCTGCTTCGCCAGCTGTGCGCGCCAGTTCTGCAGCCGTTCGAAGGCAGCGTCGCCAGATGGTGTGCGTTTGTGGCTCGCAGTACTTTTCTGCGCAGATCCGGGACTCTCCAAAGCACCATCGAGGAAGTATGTCGGTATGGATGTGTAGGTGATGATGAGGCGTTCCTTGGCCCTGGACACTGCGACGTAGAGCAGCCTGCGCTCCTCCTCTTCTCGGTCGAGGTACGAGTCCTTGATGAGGTCCACGACCGGGTGGTCGGACACCTTGCAGGGGAAGTAGCGCGATGTCGCGCCCAGCACGATGACGGTACTGGCTTCCAACCCCTTGATTGCATGGACTGTCGCGAGCACGATACCTGTAGGTTCGCTTTCGTCCTCTTCGCGCCGTATGTTGTGCGCAATTCCTCTCTGCTTGAGCAGGATTGATAGGTCTTGCAGCTGTCTGTTCGTGCGTGCGAGCACGAAGATGCTAGGGAACGCAGTTCCCAGCATGCCTGGAGATGCACTTCCGCACACGTCCTTCTCTTTCATGTGTGCGAGCAGGAGCGCTATGGCTGCAACTTCTTCATCCTCGTTCGCGTACTTGAGCGTCTGCACCACGCCACCAGTCCCCTGGCCTTCGAGGTCGGGCAGCCCCATGCGGGCGATGAGCCTGTTCATGAGCGCGACTATCTCAGTCCGCGATCGGTAGTTGGTCCGCAGCTGGATGGTCGTCTCTGCGGCGAATTCCGAGATGAACCTGATCTGCGAGCCTCTCCAGCCGAAGACGCTTTGGCGCGGGTCACCTACGACGAAGAGATGTTCCGCGTTGAGCAGTTCTATGAGGCGTTGCTGCGCGATATTGACATCCTGGTATTCGTCAACAAGGATGTGCGTGTAGTGCGGTCGTGTTCCTGGACTCGAACGCAGTAGCGCGAGCGCATCACGGAGCTGTCCTGGGTAGTCGCGCAAGCCTTGCGCCTCTATGCTCTCATCTATCCGTCGAGCAATCCCGAGGAGCGTGCTAGCGAGCGTCGATTTGCCTTTCGCCGGCATGATCTCATCCTCGTTGGAGTAGTGCTCGATGATGCTGTACACGTCGCCCATAAGCCTCTTCTCGAGCTCATCGCGTGTCGCGCCCTTGCGCTGGCCATCGGTGAAGTAATCGAGCACGAGACCGCCGATGTGCAGGCTTTCAGCTGCGAGGGCGTCATGGAAGAGCCGTATCTTCTGGCCATAGTTGATGATGGGCTTCGTCTGCTTGTGTGCGCGTAAGAGCTGCTCGCAGAAGCCGTTGAACGTCGTCACATGCGCGCCGATCCCCGCGAGGCGTGACTGCATCTCCGCGCGCGCTTTACGCGTGAACGTGATGGCAAGGATATCTTTTGGATCAACTCCGCGGTAGCGCACGAGGAACTCGATGCGTTTCGTGAGCACTGTCGTCTTGCCTGTGCCCGCTCCAGCGACGCAGAGGATGCGCTTTGCCGGACTGACTATGGCGTGCTGCTGCTCGTTGTTATACGCAGTGAGGAAGAACGAGAATTGCTCCATGAGCATCTTCGACTGCGCGTCTATGATGTCTGCCTTGAACTTCGTGGTGAACCTGTGCTGCATCATGCTCGGTCTGCGGAGTTCCTGCAGACCCTTGGGCGTAATCTTGAGCACGCGCACGTGCGGCTGACCAGATAGGCTCGTGGCGGCGAGAAGGCCGTTCATCAGTAGGCGGTCGATGGACTGCTCGATGTGCGCCTGCGGATGCTCGCTCAAAGAGCTGTAGGACTTGAGTTCCATGTAGATGCTGTTCATGAGCATCTTTTTCGTGACCGCTCCGCTGAGGATCTCCGCGAGCGTACCCTTGCCCACACTATAGGGGAGCTCCTTGAGGCACGCGAGGATCTTCAAGTGATCGGGCTCATCCATGACGATGACGGGCGCCTGCCTCTTATATAAAAGAGGGGTAGGTGGCCAGTGATGACCAATCATCGACTAGATATGTTGAGTGAATGACTGCTAGAAAAGCCTCCAGCCGGATTTGAACCGGCGGCCTACGGTTTACGAAACCGTCGCTCTACCGCTGAGCTATGGAGGCGCAGGGATGAGGGACCGGAGGGCATTTTTAAAGGTTTCCTGGATGCGGGCGAAACCTTATATAACGCCAGGAGATGCACTCTGCTATGCGATTGGCTTGGATAGCACTTCTCCTCATTGTCGGCTGTTCGCCGATGGTGGTGGAGCGTGGGGACGTCGTCACCGTGACGTACACCGGTAGCTTCACTAACGGGACCATCTTCGATTCGAATGATCCTGCGCAGGGTGGACGTACTCTTCCGTTCATCGTCACTGCAGGGCGTGCCCAGGTCATCCCTGGCTTCGACCAGGCTCTGCTCGGCATGGAGGAAGGCGAGACGAAGACAGTGACCATCCCTGCCAAAGATGCATACGGGACGTATGATTCTTCGCTTGTGCTCCAGCTGCCTAAGGAGAAGACGTTGCCGCTCGTTGTGGATATCAGACGCGATGTCGACGTGGCACTCTCGCAGCTGCCCGAAGTCCCTGAAGTCGGCACAGTCCTTGAGACGACCCACTTCACATATAACGTCACAGGCATGAACTCCACACACCTCTCCCTCTTCCTCATGAATGCTACGAAGGATCCTGTCATGCTCGAGGGCATGCCTTGGAACAGCACGCTTGTCAAGACCAATGCGACCTCGGTGACGTACAGGCATCTGCCTGCAGTCGGTGGAATATACCTGTCGGCCGAAGGACCGTACCGCGCAAGTATAGATGGACAGACAATCCTGCTCACATCAACGATTGAGCTGGGCCAGGAGTACCAATCAAGCGGCAGGACAGGTAGGGTATCGCGGATAACTGAAGACAACATATACTTGGATTTCAACCATCCGCTCGCAGGTAACATTCTCGTTTTCAACATCAGGGTTGACGATATCACAAGAACAGAGTAAGCATGACTCTCATCGCAGGCATCGACGAGGCAGGACGAGGACCGGTGATCGGTCCGATGGTTATGGCTATTGTCGCGTGCGCCGATGAGGAGTCGCTGCGCAAGCGCGGCATGAAGGACAGCAAGCTCCTGTTGCCGGAACAGCGCAGGAAGCTCGCGGGTGCGTTGCGCGAAAGCGCCGATGTGAAGTACGAGATCATCGCGCTCATGCCTTCAGAGATTGACGCCGCTGTGCTTGGCAAAGGCATGGGCGACAACCTCAACCATCTCGAAGCGCGTACGACCGCGCTTCTCATATACCGTCTGGCCAAGCGCGTCCCTATCTCAACAGTCATCATCGATTCTCCGACTAGGACTGTCGCGAACTACGAGCGCGAAGTGCGCGCGGCACTGGACAAGCTCGATCACGAAGGCGTTACGCGCAGTATCTTGCTGCGCGCAGAGATCAAGGCGGACTACAACCATCCAGTCGTCGGCGCGGCGAGTATACTCGCAAAGACCGCGCGCGACGAGGCCATCGAGGAGATATCCGCTATCCACGGCCCTATCGGCAGCGGCTATCCGTCAGACCCGTTGACACAGTCGTTCCTCGCGCAGCAATGGAAGGAGCCCCATGACTTCTTCCGCAAGTCCTGGGAGAGCTACCAGCGTTTGGCGCAATCACGGCAACAGAGCTCGCTCGTGGATTTCGGAGTCGATGACGAACGCC
Source organism: Candidatus Woesearchaeota archaeon UBA525 (assembly GCA_002498125.1). Lineage (GTDB taxonomy): Archaea > Nanobdellota > Nanobdellia > Woesearchaeales > UBA525 > UBA525. Next base: position 39,382 of record DAGG01000030.1, on the reverse strand, counting down.
GCAAGCGCGAGATCGAGGCGTTCGAGGCGCTTCGCGAGCACAACTTTGAATTCGTCGCCCCGACCAGTCAGTATGAAGTCATCCGCATGAAGAGCGCGACCGGCGTCTCAGTCATCAAGTACAGCACGGGCAAGGTCCTTATCCAGGGACCTGAGCCGGCACGTCAAGAGGCGGAAGTGGTGGTCACGTCGCTCGGCCTCGGCACTGTATCGCGTCCACGCGGCAGGCCGAAATCCGCATAGTTTAAAAGCAATCAGGATGTTCTCATGTCGACGCGCCGGTCGTTTAGTGGTAGGACCGCAGCCTTCCACGTACGCGGGAGTCCTCGTGGCTCTTCGTGTCCGAAGAGAGCTGCTGATCTGGGTTCGATTCCCAGCCGGCGCATATAGACAGTCTCTAGTATCTCTAGTTTCCTACGAACCGCATAAACACCGCGGGCATCACGATGAAGAGCAGTGAGAACATCGCGATGATGATTACAAGCGGCAGGAAGTGCAGCCAATGCAGCATCCTGCGCTTCCCTGACTCGATGATGAACGGCAGCAGGATGACAAACCCGAGCAGCATGGTGAGCATGATGATCGTCGCGTAGCTCGTGCTCGTGCCGAACACTGAAATCATCTCTCCCTGCCCAGCCATCGCTCCGATATCGTTGAGCACGGTGAACTTCGCGACCATCACGTCATTCCATGTCTTCTGCAGGAGCGATATCGTGAAGTAGGTCGAGCCGGCGGCGATTAGAAGGAAGTAGGCCTGCTGAAAGTAGCGGTACCCTTCGAGCTCGAGGTGCGCGCATACGACTGCGAAGGCGTATGCCACGCCGAAGGCGACCATGAGGGAGAAGATGCGGATGCCGACGGAGTCGCTGAACGATTCGAGGACGCCAAGACCGCCTCCGAGCAGGATTCCTGCAACGAACGCCAGGATGAACGCCACGATATCCGGCGTCCAGTTCGCGTGGGTGAGCGGCCTCGTGTCTGCTTCAGGCATGATTGTGTACCGCCGGTTTTCTTTTATAAATGCTCCCGTCTGGCGCGACTGTCTCCGAAGGGTCTCTTCCCAGTATTCAGAGGCCTTTCCCTCGTCGAGACTTGCACGAAACCTTTAAATATCAGCCCCATGCCGAAATGAGCAGGTCTGGTGGAACATTGACAAGGATAACGCGTCTGGAGATGAAGGGCTTCAAGTCCTTCGCTAACAAGACGGAGCTTCTGTTCGGACACCAGTTCAACTGCATCCTCGGCCCGAACGGCTCCGGCAAGTCCAATGTACTCGACGCTCTCGTGTTCGTCCTGGGCAAGTCGGGCGCCAAGGGTCTGCGCGCGGAGAAGACTGCAAACCTCATCTACAACGGAGGCAAGTCGAAGCAGCCGGCAAAGGAAGGCGAGGTCTCAGTGTTCTTCGAGAACCGCAAGGAGATATTCGGCAAGGGATTCCCCGAGCTCAAGCTCACACGCATTGTCAAGGACGACGGCAGCAGCGTCTACAAGATCAACAATCTCAAGAAGACACGACAGGAGGTCGTGGAGATACTTGAGAAGGCGCACATCAATCCTGACGGCCACAACATCATCCTGCAGGGTGACATCATCCATCTCATCGAGATGAGTGGCATAGAGCGCCGCCAGACGATAGAGGAGATTGCAGGCATCGGCATCTACGAGGACAAGAAGCAGAAAGCATTGAGTGAGCTGCAACGTGTTGAGCAGAAGTTGGGCGAGACCGAGATAATCCTCGCGGAACGCAAGACCTACCTCAAGGAGCTCAAAGCAGAGAGGGATCAGGCGCAACAGTTCAAGGAGCTCCAGGACAAGCTCAAGCGCAACAAGAAGACGGTGTTGAGCGGAAAAATCACCAAGCGCCGCAAGGATGTCGCCGACTATGAGACTCGCGCCAAGCGCAACCAGGAGGAGATCGCGAAGGCGAATATCGAGATAGCCGCGCTCAAGAAACGTATCGAGGATGAGAAGGTGGAGATCGACAAGATCAACCACGAGATAGAGTCCAAGGGCGCCAAGGACCAAGTCGCGCTCCACAAGCAGGTCGAGTCGCTGAAAGTCGACTCGGCGGTTAAGAAGCAACGCGTGGAGACACTGAAAGTCGAGCTCGACAAGGTCAAGCAGCGTAAGGACGAGCTCGTCAAGGCGAACAAGGAGCACTTCGACAAGATCAAGTACATCGAAGGAGAGAACGACGAGTTCCGCAAGGGCATCGCGCAGGCGCAACAGAACCTCGCGCAGGTGGAATTACGCATACAGGAATTCAAGAAGAAGCACAATGTCGAGGACGCCACGAAGATCGACGACGAGGTCGCGGCCATTGACAAGAAGGCTGACGTGCTTCAGGAGGATCTGGGCAAGCTGCGCGAGGAGCAGCAGGGACTTCTGCGCGAGAAGGACCGCATCGACGTACGCGTTGAGCAGGCGGACGAGAAGATCGCGAAGGTCTTCGAGGCTGAGAAGAGCAACAAGGGCCAGCTCGACAAGCTCAAGTCGCGTCAGGACGCGTTCAAGCAGGCGACGAAGGAGCTGCAGACTGCGCTCGCGGAAGATGCGAACCTCGCCGGTAGCGTGAGCACAGCGCGCGGCAACGTCGGCAAGCTCACTGATGAGCTCACTAAGCTTCAGGCGCAGAACGCGAGCGTGCGCGAGGCGAGTGCCGGCGGCATCGCCATTCAGAAGGTCCTGGAGCAAAAGGACAAGATCAAGGGGATCATCGGCACTGTCGCAGAGCTCGGCTCGGTGCAACAGCAGCACCAGCTCGCGCTGGAGATAGCCGCGGGCGGCCGCATCACCGCGATTGTCGTTGAGGATGACAAGACTGCGAGCGAGTGCATCGGATTCATCAGGCAGAACCAGATAGGCGTCGCCACTTTCCTTCCGCTCAACAAGCTCCGTAAGGTTGATACCGATCCGAGCCTGGAGAAGGCGAAGAAGGAGAAAGGCGTCATCGGCCTCGCAACAGATCTCATAGAGTACGACCGCAAGTACGACGTGGTCTTCCGCTACATCTTCGCGAACACACTCGTCGTCGACACGCTCGAGACTGCGCGCCGCATCGGCGTCGGCAAGGTCCGCATGGTCACGCTCGCAGGCGACATGGTCGAGACGTCAGGCGCCATGAGCGGCGGCTACCGCGCAAAGGGCCGCGTGGGTATGGGCTTCCAGCAGAAGGAGCTCACTGAGCGCATCGAGAAGCTCCAGAAGGAGCTTGCCGACCAGGAGGATCTTGTCGCGCGCTTCGAGCAGCGCCGCCGCGACAACGAGAAGGCCATCGAGCGCCTGCGCGAGCACAAGGCGAACATCGAGGGTGAGATCATCACGCTCGAGAAGACGCTCCACCTTGACAGCAAGGACCTGGAGCTGAACAAGGAGGAGAAGAAGCGCCTCGCGCAAGAGGCCAAGACACTCGAGACCAAAATTGACGATGTTATCGTCCGCGTGAGCGCCGCGAACCGCGAGCTTGCGAACCTTAAGATAGCAAAGCAGAAGCTGCGCGACCAGATAACTGCGATGCGCAGCCCAGAGGTCCTTGCGCAGCTCACCTCATTTGAGGAGAAGCGCGACCAGGTCAAGGACCATGTCGAGGATCTCAAGCTCAAGATCCGCGCGAACGAAGCGCAGATAGCATCAGTCCTCGGTCCTGAAACTGAGCGCATCCAGAACATCCTCAAGCAGCAGGACCGTGAGATACAGCAGTTCGGCTCCGAACAGGCGGACATCACTAAGGATCTCGTGCGCATCGAGAGCGATCTCAAAGAGAAGGAGGCTGCTGAGGCCAAGTTCATGAAGCAGTTCAAGGAGCTCTTCGCCAAGCGCCAGCAGCACGCCGACGACATCAATAGACTCGAGCGTGATGTCGACAAGCACTCGGGCAAGACGCGGGAGCTTGAGGCCAAGAACACGGGCTTCGCGCTGGAACTTGCACGCCTCAAGGCGGAGCTTGCAGGTCTTGAAGAGGAGGACAGCCAGTACCCTGGGATCGAGCCCTTCGAGGGCAAAAGGGAGGAGGACTGTCTGGTGGAGATCAAGGAGTTCGAGAGAATGCTCTCAGGTATCGGTGCTGTGAACATGAAGGCGCTCGAAGTTTACGAGGCCGTTGAGCGCGAGTATGGCGAGCTCGTCTCGAAGAAGACCCGCCTGGATGAGGAGAAGCAGGACGTGCTCATGCTCATCACAGAGGTCGACTCGAAAAAGAAGGACATCTTCATGAAGACCTTCGACACTCTCAACCACAATTTCAAGCGCATCTTCCTCTCGCTCTCAGCCAAGGGGGACGCGTATGTGGAGATAGAGGATCAGAAGAACCTCTTCGACAGCGGCGTGTCCATCAAGGTCAAGCTCACAGGTAAGAAGTTCATGGACATCAGGTCGCTCTCAGGCGGTGAGAAGACCATGACCGCTCTCGCGTTCCTCTTCGCAGTTCAGGAGTACGAGCCAGCGTCATTCTACATCATGGACGAGGTGGATGCGGCCCTGGACAAGCACAACAGCGAGAAGCTCGCCAAGCTCGTCCGCGCTTACTGCAAGCGCGCGCAGTACATCGTGATCTCGCACAACGACTCAGTCATATCGGAAGCAGATACGCTCTACGGTGTCAGCATGAACGAGCACGGCATCACGAAGGTCACAGGTTTGAAGATCTAGGTAAGTAGATGTCAAAACGCGTGCCTTCGCCAGGTGTGCTTTCTAGGTCAACGAAACCGTTGTGTTTAGTGATGGATTGCTTGACCATGGAGAGGCCGAGGCCCGTGCCTTCTCTCTTCGTCGTGAAATGGGGCTCGAAGATGCGACAGGCGTGCTCTGGTGTAATGCCGACGCCTGTGTCTGTGTAGCTGATGCGTACGTACTGCCCTGGTGGCACCTCGCCGCCCGTCGTCAGGGGGATCGAGGTGAGTGTGTTCAGGTCACGTGTTCTGATTGTGAACACTCCCCCTTCATGCATGGCCTCCTTGGCGTTACGCGCAAGGTTCGCGGTTATCCTGCCGAATTCCACCGGTTCGAAGAGCACCTTGTGGGTCGCTGTGCAGTCCATGACGAGTTCGTAGGTGCGTTTGAAGAGACTATCCACCAGTATCTTGTAGTTGTATAGCGCGCTGTTGACGTCGATATCCTCTGCAGTCTCATCGCGGTGTTGTATCTCTGTGAGCTGCGAGACGATGCCATTGATGATGCCGTATGCCTCCTTGACCTTCGTCGCTTCAGGGATGACGTTGGTATCTCCTTTTTCAAGCTTTTTTATGAGCAGGGTGTTGAACGTATCGGCTATCTGGAGGGCGTTCCTCACGTCGTGGAGGATGTATGCTGTCGAGAAACCGATGTTGGACATGATTTCGATATCGCGCATGCGCTCATCGTGTTCTATGCGTCTGCTGATGTCGCGTGCGAGCACGAGCCGTGCTCCTGGTCCGGCGTGGGGGTAGGCGCGGGAGACGATTTCGACGTCGAAGACCTCGCCGTTCTTCTTCAGGTGTCTCCATTGCGATGGTCCTGAGATTTCGGGCCGTTCCTGGGAGAGATGCTCTTTGATGCGTTCATGGTCCTCAACGGGCCTGATGTCGAAGACGCTTTTCTGGGTGAAATCCTCCCGTGTGTAGCCGTATTGCGCCTCTGCTGCAGGGTTGACGTGGATGAACTTGAGTGTTGCGTCGTAGACGAGCAACGGTTCGTCGTACTGGTCTATCCACCCCCATATCTGCTCTTCCGTCGGGAGTTTGTGCTGGGCGGTGAACTGGATGAGCGAGATATCATCTCTTACATCGGGAGGGAGATCTTTGCGCTGCAGCAGCTTCTGCGTGTGCCTGACGATATTCTCCAAGCTCATATCATCGTCTGGAGTCCTAGGATTCATGTCGTGGTGAGCGCAGTATCTTTTTTAAACATTTCTTTTTGTAACTACTAAAAAATAACAACAAATAGTTGTTTTGGGTGGGTGTCGCTGCCGACCGCTCTGCGAAATCTTCTTTATCATGGTCTGTGATCAGGGATGATGGCTGATCAGAACACTCCTATCTCCCAACGTCCCTCCTGGGACGAGTATTTTATTGAAATCATGCGCGCAACGGGCAAGCGCAGCAACTGCGGACGTGGAAGGTCTGGCGCGATCGTAGTCAAGGACAAGCGCGTCATCTCCACAGGCTATGTCGGCGCGCCCGCGGAGCTTCGCACCCGCGTTGAAGTCGGACACCTCTTCAAGACGGTCTATGATGAGCGCGGCGGGCAGAAGCAGCACTGCATCCGCACGCAGAGGCGAACGCCATAGCCCAGGCGGCGAAGTACGGCGTCCCTATCGACAGCGGGACCATATACTGCCGTATGACGCTGTGCATTGACTGCGCGAAACTCCTCATCAACGCAGGTATAAAGCGTGTTGTGGCCGAAGGCAGGTACCACGCTGACCACGACAGTCGGCAGATGCTGGCCGACGCAAGCGTCACGCTCGAGGTCCTTGATGATGCTGTCGTACGACAAGCAGTAATCAGCGCAAGCTTCTGTAGGAGTTGTCCTCCCGCCAGAACATCCTGAAGATCATGATAAGGATTCCTGCGAGGATGTAGTAGATGACAAGTGCTGCGATGAACGCAATCACCGCGGGCAACAGGTTCTCCATGGCGGCGAAGTCGCCACCGAGCGCCGCGGCATAGCTCTCAGCGAACCCGAATCCGAGTGTGCCAAGCATGTAGAGGATGCCGTGACCCTTGAACACTGTGAACTCGAGGGCGAGCAGCACGATGACCAGTCCCAGATGGACGTGATGAGGATGCTTCTGCTGCAAGTTCATGCCATCTCCCCGCATCTTCCCCTAGAAAAACTTAATGGATGAGCTTGCTCACGATGAATATCAATGCCGCGCCAGCTATTGTCGTGAAGAAGACGCTATACCTGTGCGTGCTGTGGTGCGCTTCTGGCAGGAGATCTGACGTGCTCAGGTAGATGAACACACCTGCGAAGAACCCGAGAAGCATGCCTAGGAGCGACTGCGAGATGGACATGTTCAGTGTCAGGAGGGCGCCGACGAGTGGAGCGACTGCGCTGACGGCGAGTAGGGTCATGGTCCTGTTCTTGCTGTTCTTGTGCCGCAGCATGATGGCTACGGTGCTGACGCCGTCGCCAAAGCCGTGGGCGATGACCGCTATGCCAATGGCGAGGCCGAGGAGCGGGTTGACTGCGAAACCGAACCCTATCGCTGCGCCGTCCAGGAATCGGTGCGCCGCGAGTCCTGCCGCTCCGATGATACCGATATTATGGGTGTGGCCTGTGCCGCTGCACTCATGGTCGTGGGCGTGGCGATCATGCTCGCCATGGCAGCTATGGATGATGGTGAAGCGCTGCATCGCGTAGAATGCCAGGAAACCCACGATGACCGCTCCGGAGACTGTGTGCGCGTCGCCGAGTTCCACTGCCTCAGGGATTATTTCGAAGAAGGCCGCCCCGAGCAGTATGCCTGCGGCGAAGGCGTTGAAGTGGTGCATGTACTTCGTGAACCGCAAGGCCAGCATGCCGCCGGCTGCTGTCGCGAGCACTGCAAGCGCGATGATGATGGTCTCCAAGAGCCCCCGGGGAGAGTTGCACTCCCGACCTTCTGATTACAAGTCAGACGCACCACTGCTATGCTACGGAGGCGTGGTATTCTGGAACCGTCGGGGACTTATAAAGGTTTCAGTGAGGAGCTACAAATTCTGCATGTGACTTCTGTTCAGAAACTATTTAAATAAACTTCTCTGGCGCATAGATATGGGTGGGGTACGTTTAGCGCTATGTTTTCTTCTACTGGCGTTAGCTCTCGCGCTTCCGGGATCAGTGACTGCCGCACCAGGAGAATGCACCGATCCTGCCAATCTCTGCCCTGACATAGGCGTAGGTACTGGTGTCTATATCTCTGCGGCGACTTGTACCAGCAACTGCGCCGGCGGTACTTGTGATACGTACACATGCTGCGTAGAGGGCGTGGGCGACAAGACGAGATCACAGTGCGAGTGTAACAATGTCTTAACAGACACGCGCAATAATCCCGATAACTGCGGTTCCTGTGGGTACGATTGCGATGCCGACCCTGCTCAATCGTCGGTGTGCCAGAGCAGCCTCTGCCAGTGCTCCTACTACGGTCCCGACCTGACTCCTTCCATGACCTGCTCTGGCTGTTCCGGCGGCAGCACTCAGGTATGGACAAAGCTAGAGAGTAGTCAACCCTTGAATTTCGGCGGCTCAGGCAACTACTACGCCGGTTGCTGCCCGAGTTCAAGTTATTGCGTATCGAGGGATGGATGTACCGCACCCGGAAGCAGCTGGTCTAACAGCTTCCTCTGTGACGACGGCATCTTCCGTCAATGCGACGTAACTGGCGAGACTGAAACAGTAGGCACACAAACCTATGTCTGTGGATCCGACTCTCGCTGGACTACTTGTGGCAAGCAGAGTCTAGGACAGCCCGCTTGTCCCTGCACCGGCTGCAACACAGTCAAGGATGGGAACTGGTTGTGTGTGAGTAGCGGCAGCACCGCGCCGTTCGGCTCCACAGACTACGGCAAGACCTGCTGCGGCACTGATTTCAAGGACTTGAGCAGTGACGTCTTCAACTGCGGTTCCTGCGGCAATATCTGCGGAACAGCGTGTGAGAGCGCCAACACCTGCTCAAGTGGAAACTGTCGTTATACTTGCGGTGGAGCGGATATGTGGCCGGAGATTTCGGGTGGTCATCGTTGCGCATGGGGTGATACAGATCCTAGACTCAATGAGTGCCAAGGCATAAAGACCGGCACGAACAATCTCAATTGCCTACCTGGATTCCGCACAATCGGCAGTGAGACTGCGCAGGGCAAGCTCTGTCAGGTGGATACTGGCAGCGCTTCTGACGTGACGCGGACCACGCCTCCTTATTATGAAGGGTTCAGCTGTGTAAGCCCCATGTCTGTTCCTATCTGCACGTCCAGTTCAAGCTGCCCCCCTCATTATGATAATGTCGGGGGCGTCTGCATACGTAACTGCGGTCTCCAGGACCAGGACCCTTGTGTCAGTACCATCAAGCAGATTAACTTCACCACGACATCCACCGGCAGCCCCGCTTTCGTGAACGTTCCTGATATCAGTTGCACCTACTATCCTAGCATGCATCAACCTTATGACGACACATTGAACGTCTCTAAATACTCAGGCCAGGAGACGGGTGGCGGCCCAAGCTATGGTTGCATGAACTGGAACATGCATCCAAGCGTTAAGCAGGAGATATACGCCGACGATGTCTGCTGCGGATCACCGGACAATACTTCGAGGTTCCCTGAGATATCAGGGTCAAGGAGGAACTACCTCAATGCCACAGGCGGAACTTCCTATGGCATGATATGCGATAGCATCCGGGTCCTCTGCAAGCCGAAGACTTGCCTCTGCGATTCTGCAGCGACCAAGGCTTGTGGTGTCGAGTACTTCAGCTCCAGTCCATTTTCACACTGCACTGATGTGAGCTGTGGCACAGGCCTGCAGTGCTCAGCAGGCTATACCTGCCTGGGAGGATCCTGCGTCACAGACCCGAGCTGCCCTGACCTGAAGACTCAGTCAGAGGCGTGCGGCACGAAGGAGTGCGGCACTGTGAGCGACGGCTGCGACGGCACCTACACTTGCGGCGATTGCAGCACGAAGCCGAGCATCTGCCATAACAGCACGGCCGTGAAGGACTATACATCGACCTGCACAGCATCAAGCACCTGCGCGTACAACATCATCTCCTGCACCGGCTACCAGGTGTGCTCTGATCCCGACGGCTCTGCTGGACCTACTAGCGCATCCTGCGCGTGTCCTACCGGTACGACGTGGAGTGCGACGTACAGTAGGTGTTTGGAAGACCCCGCGAAGACTGGTACAAATGGCCTGAACGCTTGCACTGGTGGTCTCGATGACCAAGGCGACGGCGAGTACGACTATGCCGGTTCTGGGACGGTCAAGGGCGATGCCGGATGTCCGGTCGCAGTCACTGCCATCAGCGTCTCTCCTTCGCCGCCGAGAGCAGGAGATGCATTCACAGTCACTTGCACCGCCAGTCCTGCTGGCGTTCGAAGCATCGGGGTGAGCGTCACTGGTCCGAGCACAGTATCTTGTGAGCCGCGAGCGAGCTGGGTCGGTAACACCATCACATTCGACTGTACCGCGCCCACGTACACTCAGCTCTATACTGCGACCTGCTTCGTCGATACAGCAAAATCCTACAAAGCAGGAACTGATCAGTCAACGACTTTCACGCCGAGCTGTCCTACAAACACCACTGCCGGCGTGGATAGGCTAGGTGTCAGCCGCTGCGTTGAGCATCCGAGCTACTGCGCCAACACGATCAATGACGATAATCTCTTCGATGGAACAGAGGATGAGAAGGATTACGATGGTAACAGTGGGACAACACACGGCGACTTCCAGTGCAAGGTCGGCATCGCGTCCATGAGCACTCCTGCACCGACTGTTGGGGCTGGATTCCCGCTCTCCTGCACGACGAACGTAGGGAATCTCAGGAGCATCGGTGCTGAGTACTATCTCAATTCGGCGCCTGGCACGAAGTACACTTGCGCCGATACTACGTGGTCTGGTAACACCATGTCGTTCAACTGCCCCGCGCCTGCGTTCCCGCAGGATTATACTGCGCGGTGCTATGTCAACTATGCCAGATCCTATAACCTCACGGGCCAGGGCGAACAGACCCGCGGGTTCACTCCTTCATGCGCCCCTCCGAACAGTTCTTGCAGCGGTGTCTGCAAAGAGCCACAGACCGGTCTTCCTTGCGATGATTTGTTCTGCATGGTTAATGAGGTTTGGCAGGATGAGTGCGGTACTACTTGTGGTGGTGGCAATGCGTACACTTGTCCTCCAATTGTCGACTCCTGCTGGGATGCTACTGGTTTGAATCGTACTTCTGTTGGTACGTGCAATGAGGTTGCTGACCGTTGCGATTACACGTCAAGCCGCGTGGCTTGCCCGATGAATAAGGTCTGTGAGCAACCCGGTCTTAGTGCCGCGACGTGCGAGTGCCCGAGTGGCACGACCATCAATCTTGCTACTGGCTATTGCGATGAGACGTCCTGCATGGATAACCTCGACAATGATGGTAACGGCCAGGCGGATTATGATGGTGGCACGACCGCGATGCGCGGCGATGTGAACTGTAAAGTCGGGATTAGCGAGGCACGAGCCACGGACGGCTGCGCAGGTCCTGCTGGAGTTGTCCAGGGCAACTGCACCTACGCTGCAGGCAGCTTCCCTGGGCCGCTCAAGAGTGCGAACGCCACTCTAGCTAAAGGCAGCGTGAAGAACTCTTGCACGATCGCTGGCTGGTCTGGCCTTACGGCATTGTTCAGGTGCCCCACTGCAGGCATGAGCAAGGGCGATGCGACCTTCACGTGCATCGTGAACCAGACAAACTCCTACAACAGCACGCCGGATCTCTCGGCGTCAGCAGTGTACTTGGGAGGCCCGCGCGACCGATGCAGTATCGGATACTGCGAGGATCCTCTCACAGGTATCTGCCTCAATAATGTCACGTGGGAAGGACAGCTCCTCGATGAGAACACCCGTACAATCATCCCTGTCGGTTCGGTCAGGGTAGATAAGGGTGCATACCAGACTGTCACGTCAGCATTCAGCATTAACGTGATTACAGGTTACCACAACCTGACTGGCAATGCTACCGGGTATGATGTAAAGTACGATTCGCAGGTGCCATTCTTCTCAAACAAGACCTACTATAATATCACATTACGTATTGCTGAGTGTAAGAGTGATTGCAGCATTGGCGGGTTCTGTGATTACAACCAGTGCGCTGGCGTGAACGGTTGCACGTTGCCTTCTGATGGGAACATCTTGCCGGTCTGTCAGTTCGCGCGCAATGGTTCGATGCAGACGATTAATGATACGCATAGTGCTGTCTGCTGCACCGGTCCAGTTCGCTCAGTGAGCGAGCTGAAGGCTCCAGCGACAATGGTGGGCTGCAGCGATAACATCGCGTCTTTGGGCACAATCATGGGTCAAGACGGCAAAGTGATGACTGTGCAGGTAGTCGTGACTGCACCCTGCAAGTGAGTGCTACGTACGATTCTCCCCCGAGAACATTTTGAAAACAATGATGAGAATGCCCGCGAGGAGTGGCTGACGAGCGCAGCGATGAACCCTATCACTGCAGGAGACACTGCGAAATCACCGCCGAGCGCCGGGGTATGGCTCTCGGGAAGCCGAATCCCAGTGTTCCTTCCTGGAGCCCGGAAGTATAAAGGTTTCAGTATTCTGTTCTCGGAAGCTTTTTAAATATCATTGGTGCTGACAGGTATATGGGGAGATATGGGTGGGCGCCGGTCATCAGTCCGCTAGTCATCACTCTTCTCTTCCTGATATCGATGCAATCTTCTGAGGCGGCTTGCGATCCGCCCGTATGTGATTCTGTTGACAATGATCCCGCTTGCGGCGCTGCAGTTCTCGCCTGTAGCAGTTGCCCGGCAGGCACAAGATGCGACACGGCGAACGCCTTGAGCTGCTGTACTGCTCTGGGCTGCGGCTATCAGACAAGATATCCATGCGTTCCTTGCGGAGGTCAGGGCCAGCTATCCTGTGACGGTACTTGCACCTTCGGTTCTCCGGATGTCTGCGACGTCTGCTGGGGGAATGGCGACTCGTGCGGAAGCTATAACCAGCCGCCGAGTAGCTCCTACACGTACAACGGTATCACTTGCAGTGGCGGGTGCAAGTCGGGTTACGTCAATGTCGGCGGAACAACACCGCCCAACCCCCCGAGCTGCGCAGGAACAGGATTGTGCTGCACCTCCGGAAGCTGCAATGTCGGCGGCACCTGTGTCGCGAACGGCGCTTCTTGCGGCAGCGGGATGACTTGTCAGAGCGGTTCCTGCGTCTGCAGCGGTTGCATGGTCGGTGGCACCTGTGTCGCGAACGGCGCTTCTTGCGGCACCGGGACAATCTGCCAGAGCGGTTCCTGCGTTTGCGGCGGTGCAGGTACCTGCACTATCGGAGGACAGTGCTACTCTGACGGCGCCCCGAACCCATACAATGATTGCCAACTGTGCGACAGCTCCACGTCCACAACGTCCTGGACTCCGCGGAGCAACAATTACAATATAGGTGGCAATGAGATATGTTGCGGCGGCAACCCTGTCGCGCAGAATAATGATTACAATTGCGGAGGCTGCGGTAATATCTGTTCCTCAGGCGCGGGGGAGATATGCCGCGAAATAGGTGGTGGCATCCCAATCACTCCCCCTTATGAGTGCAAAATCTTGAGCGGCCCCGGTACCTGGAGCTATCCACAACTCGCAGGAGGCACTTGCCATGCGCGTGCATGGGACACGAGTGGCAATCCTACAGCGTACTGGCTCACCTGCGATGACGGGAGGTGTTGGCACGGTTGCAACTACAATAGTTGCGGTGCTGATGGCATGGCTCCTTTTCCCCGCCCTGAAAATATTCCTCCCAACACAGATATCGCATGCAATATCATGATCACTGACCCGGGGTTTCCCTATTATGCTGACGGTTATGGTGGCCGTTATACGACCGGTAACAACGATTACGCCCTGCACTGTGAGGCAGGAGTGACCCTCCGCAGGGCCTCCGAAGGCGGTGACAATAAGTGCTGGGAATGTGGTAATGGTGTCTGCAATCCTGGCGAGACCAGGACCAACTGCCCCGCTGACTGCCCTGGCTGCACGAGCAGCTCACAGTGCGGTGGCGGCCAGGTCTGCAACACAGGCACTGGGAATTGTGTTGTGTGCAACAGTAACTCCGACTGTGCTGACACTCTCTACTGCACCACGAACGAACAGTGCGTGAATCCTGGGCAGACCACTTCTTACTGCACTAGCGATGATCTCTACTGCAGTGTCCCTGCAGACACCTGTGTGAGCACGAAGTTCCGTGATTACACGAGCAGCTGGTGTAATGAGGGGATAGACTCCTGCAATCCGGAGTACACTGACTACACTTGCACCGTTCCGGCTGATGCTTGTGTTGGTGGCAAGCTTCGCGATTACACGAGTTCGACGTGTCCCGCGGGCCAGAATACGTGCGTGCCTTCTTACACCGACATCACTTGCATCCTCCCGGCTGATTACTGCAGCGGTAGTACGTTCCGTGATTACACGAGTGCTACCTGCCTGGCTGGCGGGACTTCTTGTACGAACTACTACACTGACACCGCTTGCACCACGCCGGCAGATGCCTGCCTCTCGAGCAGTGTCTTACGTGACTATAGCGGTTCATCCTGCACCGCAGGTGGTTGCTCGCATCCGTATACTGATGTGACCTGCACTCCGCCCGCTGATTACTGCATCGGCAGCACTTTCCGCGATTATACAAGCTCGTCATGCAGTGGTGGTTCCTGCATCCCCGCTTACACTGACACCGCGTGCACCACGCCGGCAGATACGTGTGTTGGTGGTAAACTACGCGATTACACCGGTTCATCTTGCACGGCAGGCGGTTGTTCGCATCCGTATACTGATCTCACGTGTAATCCTCCTGCGGATACTTGTATTGGTAATGTCTTCCGTGATTATACGAGTAGTACTTGTCCTGCTGGCCAGAGTGCTTGCTCTCCGTCGTATACTGAGACGACGTGCAATACCCCGACGAGCTACTGCCTCTCCACGACAACGGCCCGCCAGTATTCTGGGTCTTCCTGCACATCGAGTGGCTGCTCTAATCCTTACACTGATGTAAACTGCCAGGCTGATGGTTTTAAGACCTGCCAGGGCCAAGGTGTGTGCTCCTGCCCCACAGGCACGACGTGGAGTGTGACGTATGGTAAGTGCCTTGAGGATCCTGCGAAGAATGGCGCTGATGGTAACAACGCGTGCTTGAACAGCGATGATGATCAGACTGATAGTGAGTATGATTATGATGGTCGTGGCACTGGTGCTCATGGCGATCGTGGTTGTCCGATTCAGGTGAGCAATCTGCTTGTTCCTGCTGTGACGGCCGGGCAGCCGTTCCAGGTCACGTGTGATACTCCTGCGCCAGTATGGCATGTGGGTGTGACACTTACGTATCCTGGTGGTGCGACTGCTGATTGCCCGTGGGTGCAATGGGACGACGCGAATACTGGTCGTTTCCAGTGTCCTGCGACGACGTTGCCCCAACAGCACACGGTTACGTGCTGGGTGAATACTGTTTACGCGTACCAGTCGGGTACGAATCAGGTCCGGACGTTCACTCCTTCGTGTGCGAGCCCGGAGGTTCCTTGCAGTGGCGTGTGCAAGTTCATGACTGGTCAGTCTTGTGATTCGAGTCCGCTGAATAAATTCTGCATGGAGAATGAGGTCTGGCAGAATGCTTGCGGTACCATTTGCGGTGGTGGGACGCCATTGGTGTGCCCGACGATTGTTGATTCCTGCTGGGACGCGACGAGCTTGAACCAGACGTCTGCGGGCACGTGCAACGAGGCTACTGACCGTTGCGATTACACCTCAAGCCGTATCGCGTGCACCGCGAACAGGGTCTGTGTTGATCCTGGCGCTGCTCCTGCGACGTGCGAGTGCCCGCTCGGCACGACCATCAACGCAGTCACCGGCTACTGCGATGAGACTTCCTGCATGGATAACCTCGACAATGATGGTAACGGCGAAGCGGATTATGATGGTGGCACGACCGCGATGCGCGGCGATGTGAACTGCAAAGTCGGGATCAGCAATGCTGAAGCGAGCGGTCGCTTCGCTTGTGCCGGACCGCAGGGTACAGTGCAGGGGAACTGCACCTACACCGCAGGTAGCTTCCCTGGGCCGCTCAAGAGCGCAAACGCGACTCTATCTAAGGGTGGCGTGAAGAACCTTTGCACGATTACTGGCTGGTCTGGCCTCAAGGCGTTCTTCAACTGCCCTACGGCAGGCATGACTGAGGGCGACGCGACCTTCACATGCATCGTGAACCAGACTAAGTCCTACAACAGCACGCCGGACCTTGCGGCGTCTGCGGTTTACGTGCTCGGTGAACGCGACGCGTGCACTGGCGGTTACTGCGAAGATGGCGGTACTGGCAAGTGCCTAAATACGTCTACGACGATTGCTTGGGAGGGGCGCGTCATCGATGAGAATACGCGCGTCATGCTCCCGGTGGCCTCCGTGAGGATCGATACCGAAAGCTACAGGACTGTGACAACTATCTTCAACTTCACCATCACACCAGGCTACCATAACCTAACAGGGAACGCCACAGGGTATGATGCCAAGTATGACTCGCAGGTAGGGTTCTTCTCAACGCAGACGTATCGTAATATCACGCTTCGTCCTGCTGAGTGCAAGAGCGATTGCAGCATCGGCGGGTTCTGCGATTACAATCAGTGCGCTGGTGTGAGTGGGTGCACGCTCCCCAGCAACTCCAACATCTCTCAAGTGTGCCAGTTCGCGCGCAACGGCTCGATGCAAACCCTCAATGATACGCACAGCACGCTCTGCTGCACTGGACCAATCCGTTCCGTGAGTGAGCTAAAGGCTCCAGCGACAATGGTGGGCTGCAGCGATAACATAGCGTCTTTGGGCACAATCATGGGACAAGACGGCAAAGTCATGACTGTGCAAGTGATTGTGACACGACCTTGCGAGTAGAATCTTCGCGAGACGAATCACTCGCAGTGACTGTCTTCCAAGGGACTCCGTTCTGATATCTCACCGCGAAGGTTCTGCTGGTAGAGTACTGCGATCTCCTCTCTCTTGAAGTTGGAGAGCAGCCACGCGAGTTTGATGAAGGCAGTCTCAGGTGGCATATCGCACCCTTGACCGAGGACGCCTTCCTCCAGTAGCCTGCGTCCTGGCGAGTAGACATTCATGTTCACCCTGCCGTGGATGGTTTGCGTCGTCATAGCAACGGGGATGCGCTTGGCGAGGCTCGCGATGCGCTCTCTGATGAGCGCGTGCTCCTGCGTGTGCTCGTCAATAGGAGTTATGGGTGCGTGGCCGAGGCCAGTGCCCTCGATGACGAGGCCATCATAGTGCTCGTACACCGCGAGTTCATCGCTGAACGATTGCGGATGGGACTTCCATAGGCCGACCTTGAGGTCCTCCTTGAATGGCAGGACGCGTGGTTTGCGCTCAGCAGCCTTCTTCCGCTGCTCCACGCGGGCGGCATCGATGATTTCGACCTTGCCGGGCGGGATACGCGCAACCAGCGGTGCGTTCACGCTCACGAACGCATCACGGCGGCTCGAGTGGCTCTTGCGCCCGTGGAGGCCGTCGATGATAGCGATTTGGTCGTCGCTGCTCGTCTCGTGCATGGCGATGTAGACACCAGGTATGCCCTCGCCGATGAAGCGGAGTGCTCCCATGAGATTGGTCGCGGCATCGCTGCTGCCCCGGTCAGAACTGCGCTGGCTGCCGACGACCACGACCGGGACGTTCAGTCCCTCGAGCGCGAAGCTGAGCGCCGCGGCAGTGTAGTGGAGCGTGTCAGTACCTTGGGTGACGATGACTCCTTTTACGCCGCGGTTAATCTCCTCGAGTACAGCACGCGCGATGATGTTGTAGTGCGCGAAACGCATGTCGTCTGACTGCATGTTCGCGAGGAGCTTGCTCTCGATGTTGGCGAGCTCCAATAGCTCTGGGAAGAGTGCAATCAGTTCCTCTGGATTGAACTGAGCGACGACAGCGCCGGTCTTGTAATCGACCTTGCTCGCGATGGTCCCACCAGTGTGGAGTATGGAAACCTTGGGCAGTGTTGGGTCCTGCTTCACCTTGACTGGGGGCGTCTTGGTTCTTTCGAGTGGTTCAGTTTCTATGCCGGTGAGTTCTTCCACAGGCACGATAATATTGTAGCCGCTGTCAAGCTTGACGGTAGCATGGTCGTCTTTGAGCTGGACGAGGACTCCTTCCATCTCCTTGTGCTGGTATGTGAACCTGATCCTGTCGCCTTCCTGCATGGGTTACTCGTTCCCTCGCCTCTTCTTAAAGATTTCCTGGCCCGGCGGTGTTCCTGGCCTAATCCGCAGTTTGAACGCAAAACAGCAGACCTATAAAGGGATGAGAGCAGGTGTGTTCTGGGATGGGTGCAAGGGAAGAGTTCATAGCAGAGCTAGAGTTCCTTGGTGATGAGGAGGTCATCTGTAACGTAGACGCTCTCACCATTCTTGATATGCTGCCGGAGACCTGGGCTGTGCGCAGCGACGGTCGGTACTCCTACATGTGCCAGAGCCGTGCGTGCGATGTCGCTCTGCTCCTCCAGCATCCTCGCGTCGTGAGCGCAGCCTACTGCCCAGCGAAGTTCGAGGGGGATGAAGGGTTGATGCTGCAACACGCGAGAGTGTTCAGGGAGTGATGCATGGCGCGGCTCATCTACATCCCGACGGCCCACGCCCCTGTGGAGCTTGGAGACATTTACGATTCTTCAATTATCACCAGACCCGACCTGCTTCCGGAGTACCTCGGCCTCCTGGACCGCTACTGGGATGGTATAGACGCTCGCCTTCAGGATGAATATCTCGATAAAATCTACCATGACTCCGTGGTCAAGCCTTCGCCACAGCCTTTCAAGGAGTTGGCAGCCGAAGGGAGCAGGAACTGCGCTTGCGTGATATCGCTCCTAGATAGAGGAGCGAGGTTGATGCACACAGAATCAGAGAAGCTCCTGGATATGCAGATACGATTCATCGGTGACTATGCAGCCACAGCCATGGTGCGTGACATGCGCGACATCCATGTGGCCAAGAGGATTGACAAGTCGCTGCGTCGCACAGAGGTGGGCGTGGCATTCTTTGGATTCGATCATCGCATAGACCTGACTCTGCAGCGCTACCCGCGGATACGTGTGGAACGGTATGATGCAGGGCTCGCAGATCTGATGGCGGTCGCCGAAGCGTTGACTCAGCCGTAGTAGCGCGGCTTCTCTGTGCCCAGCTGCCTGCCGCGAGCAGCTTTTTATATTAGAGATTTCTGAGAAGAGAGATGGTAGTGCCTCGTTGGCTCCCACAAGCATGGTTCTTGTTCCTCATCTTCTTGCCCTTGATCTCTCTTCTCTATTCACTCTATGCTCATCCGTCCGCTGAATGCTTCGGCTGTGCATTGATCATCCCCGTGGTTACGCTTATCAGTGGCGCTGCTGCAGGGCTCTTCAGGCTCGGCAAGCGCCAGACGCTGGGTATCATGGGCGCATCTGCAGTGATTGTCGCATCGGCTTTTTTCCCTGAGGGGTTAGAGACTGGTATGGAGCTGGGTCTCTTGAGCGTAGCCGTGTTCCTCATTGGGTGGGGGATAGGCACGCTCGTATCCTGGGGTTGGATCAGGTTCTTTCCCGATGCGTACGAGTATGTCATGGCCCGGCTGCGGCTGATGTGGGTACTCGTGACCTCCTTGGTGATTTACGCGCTGGGCATTGTCTTTAATATCGTGGATTGGAGAATGTCTGGTTGGTCAATCCTTATCCCCCGGGATGATTTTTTCTTTGTGGCTCCGTTTATCATCGTGTACGTCGGCATGCTGCTCCATGCGTACAGGCTCCAGAAAACTGTGTCTGAGCACGCTTAGATGGATCATTTGGATTCTGAGAAGTAGTTTAGGATTTACTAGGATTGTCTAGAAGGTATGAAAAAAGGGATGAACAAAAGCTCAGCCGTAGTAGCTCGGCTTGTCCATCGCGAGCTGTCGTCCGCGTGCCTGCTTGAACGTGCCTTCGAGTTCCTTGTACGACTGCTCGATATCCTTAGTCACCGATGGTCTGACCTTGAGAAGCGCCAGCTCAAAGTACTTCATGCTGACCTCAGTCGCCTTGATGTCGTCGCGGAGCGCGAGAATTGCTGCCTCGCGAGCGACGGCCTCGATATCTGCACCAACATATCCTTCGGTCTTTGTCACTAGCTCGTTGATGATCACGTCCTTTGCGAGCGGCATGTCCGCGGTGTGCACTTCGAAGATTTGCTTGCGTGATTTCTTCTCAGGGACAGGTACAAGGATGATGCGGTCGAAGCGGCCCGGACGGAGCAGTGCGGTATCTAAGATGTCCGGCCTATTCGTTGCCGCGATGATCACGATGTCGTTGAGCTCCTGCAGCCCGTCCATCTCTGTGAGGAGCTGGTTCACGACACGTTCGGTCACGTTCGAGTCCGAGTTCATTCCGCGGCGAGGAGCGATCGAATCGATCTCGTCGAAGAAGATGATTGTTGGAGCCGTCTGGCGCGCCTTCTCGAACACCTTGCGAACGGCCTTCTCAGACTCGCCGACCCATTTGGAGAGCAGCTCCGGTCCTTTGACCAGGATGAAGTTGGATTCTGCCTCATGCGCGACAGCCTTGGCCAGGAGTGTCTTCCCAGTTCCCGGAGGTCCGTACATGAGCACGCCCTTTGGCGGCTTGACGCCGAGGCGCTTGAACGCCTCCTTGTTCTTGAGCGGCCACTCAACTGTCTCGATGAGCTCCTGCTTGACATCCTGCAGTCCGCCGATATCCTCATAGGTCGTGGTCGGGATTTCGATGAGCACCTCGCGCAGCGCGCTGGGGCGTACGACCTTGAGCGCCTCGAGGAAGTCTGATTGTGTGATGATAAGTTTCTCCAGAAGCTCCTGGGGCAACTCCTCATCGCCTTGCATGTTGATGTCCGGCAGCACGCGGCGGAGGACGATCATAGCTGCCTCCTTGGCGAGCGCGCTCAGGTCCGCCCCGACGAAACCGTGGGTGACCGCGGCCATTTTCTGCAGGTCCACCTTCTCCTTGCCCTTCTCCTCGAGCGGCATGTTCCTCGTGTGGATCTTCAGGATGTTTAAGCGGCCGGCGACCTGCGGCACGCCGACCTCGATCTCGCGGTCGAAACGGCCAGGCCTGCGTAGCGCAGGATCAAGCGTGTTCGGGATGTTCGTCGCGGCGATGACGACTACTTTGCCGCGCGACTTCAGGCCGTCCATCATGGTCAGGAGCTGCGCGACCACGCGTCGTTCGACCTCGCCTTTGGACTCCTCGCGCTTTGACGCGATAGCGTCGATTTCATCGATGAAGATGATTGATGGCGCGTTCTTCTCCGCCTCTTCGAACTTCTTGCGCAGGTTCTCCTCGGATTGACCATAGTACTTTGACATGATCTCAGGTCCGTTGATCAGGATGAAGTTAGAGTTCGTCTCATTTGCGACCGCCTTGGCCAGGAGCGTCTTGCCTGTGCCCGGAGGGCCGTGCAGCAGGACGCCTTTTGGCGGCTCGATGCCGAGGCGTTCGAAGATCTCTGGGTGCTTGAGCGGGAGTTCTACCATCTCGCGGATTTTTTTCAACTCCTCATCGAGTCCACCGATGTCCTCGTACGTGACGTCAATGTCCTTCTCCTCCTTGACCTCCACAGCCTCGGGGTTGAAGATTACTTGCGTGTTCTCAGTGATGAGCACCGGCTTCTTCGCTGGCAGTGATTCGACCACGACGAACTTGAGGTCTCCCAGGCCGAAGGAGAGCATGTTGTCATCGCCGAGCATGCTGAACATCTCGTCGAAGAACGGGTTGTCGCTCATCGTGTTCCTGCGACGGCGAGTGCCGCCCAGGGATACGATGTCGCCCTTGACCACTGCACGGCCGAGCAGGCCGCGCTTGAAGATGATAGGGTTGGCACGGATCATAATGCCCTTGCGCGCAGGGGCGATTGTGATCTTCTTGCACTCTTGCACTTCCGCCTTGCGTACGCGCACGATCTCGCTGATCGTCGTCTTCGCATTGCGGCGCGTGAGCCCATCGATGCGTAGGATGTTCTGGCCGATGTCGCCGGGGAGTGCGCGGTCGACAATACCGACAGTCGTGCGCTCGCCGATAATCTCGACGATGTTTCCTGGCCGGACGTCGATTTCCTTCATGTATGACGAGTCGAAGCGGACGATGCCCTTGTTGACGTCGTCCTGCAATGCCTCTGCTACCTTGAGATGGATCTCTTTCTCAGCCATGGTGCGCATGATGCGGGTGCGGTTTAAAAGAATTGCTCATGATGGCTTTGAAAGGGAAGCGGCTTTCCATGTGGAAACTACGCAGCCTGTTCAGTTGTCTCTTCGACCCTGCGCGCTCTCTTCACTGCGTCATAGACTCTCCTCTCCAAAGCCACGCCGCGTATCCCATACTCCGCCGCCAATGTCTTGGCAGCTTCCTCATCGCTCGCCGCCGTAGCGACCGCCTCTGAAGCGGCAACGAGGCAATCCAGTATGCGATTCTTTGCGCGGTAGATGCTGCTCAGCACAGTCCCCTGTGGCAACCCCATCAGCTCCGCAGTCTCTTTACGCCCGAGACCTTCGATATCTGTAGAGAGGAGTATCATCTTCCACTGGTGCGGCAGGTCAGAGATCGCTCTCCTGATGATCGGGCGGTAGCTGAACTCCTCCATCATTTCAAGGTCTGTCTCAGGGGTGTGGTGCCCATAGAGCCCGTCTTTCATCGTAGAGCCGTCCTCATTCTCCGCATCAAGGCTGAAGTCCTCCGGCTTGATGAGGCGTCGGCGGTGATGGTTTATCATGTTACGTTGGCCGACGGTGCATAGCCATGCCTTGAAGTTCGTGCCTGGCTCATAGAGGTCGAAGTACTTGTACGCACGCATGTAGGCGTCCTGGGTTAAGTCGTCCAGATCCTGGTGATGGGCTCCTTTGCTCATGAGGCAGTTACGGAGAGTCTCATCATACGCCTTCTCCTCCATTCCCCTGATGAAGTCCTCTTTAGTCCTAGGGTCCCAGTGCTCCATGCTGAGGCGACTCGGGGCGGTGTTAAAAGAGTTATGGCAGGAAAATGCAATTTAGGGGCGTGCAGGGCTCCATTACCGCCATTGGCCTGTTTTTCAAAGGAAAGTATAAAAATGCCCGTCAAGGCACTACTGTGATGGTAGGCGCAGTTGAGGGTGGAAAAGATAGTCTGAAGGTAGGTCTCGAGATCCACCAGCAGGCAGGCAGTCCTGGAGAGTCCAAGCTCTTCTGCCGCTGTCCTGCCGACATTATCGAGCGCCAACCTGATATCACTGTCACGCGTCGCTTGCGCGCGAGCGCAGGAGAAACTGGCGTGGTCGATGCTGCTGCTGCGGCAGAGGCCCGCAAGGCGAAGCGGTACACCTACCACGCGTTCAATGATGGTACTTGTCTCGTCGAACTCGATGAGGAGCCGCCAAGCCCTGTCAATGCCGAGGTCATCAAGACCGCGGCGATGGTGGCCAAGGCCTGTGGCAGCACAGTCCTCCCGATGATGCAGTTCATGCGCAAGACCATCGTGGACGGCAGCGCAGTCTCGGGATTCCAGCGCACAGGGCTCTTCGCCATCGGCGGCATCATTCCTGAGGTCGCGCCCCCTGTGCGTCTGCAGACGATATGCATCGAGGAGGATTCTGCCAAGATCGTAGCGCGGACACCTGAAGAGGATATCTATAATCTCAGCCGTAACGGCATTCCGCTTATCGAGATAGCGACAGAGCCCGATATCACGAGCGCAAGCCAGGCCCAAGAGGTCGCCGCGGCACTCGGCCTGCTCCTGCGCAGCACGAAGCGCGTCAAGCGGGGCTTAGGTACCATCAGGCAGGACTTGAATGTCAGCGTGCCCGGCGGCACTCGTGTCGAGATTAAGGGTGCGCAGGACCTCCGCATGATTGCGACGCTCATCGAGAATGAAGCCGAGCGTCAGCGGTCGCTTATCGTCCTTGCGAGCAAGCTCAGGCAAGTCGAGGTAGGAGACATCATCGACGTCACCGAAGCCTTCCACTTATCAACAGTAAGCTTCATCAAGTCCGCGCTCGCGCGCGGCGATTGCGCCGTCGGCGTGAAGGTGTCCGGCTTTGCCGGCGTGCTCGGTACAGAGCTCGTGCGCGGCTACCGCGTCGGATCAGAGCTCGCTGACCTTGCGCGCAGCGCAGGATTCGGCGGTCTCATCCACAGCGATGAGGACTTGAAGAAATACGGCGTGGGCAAGGAAGACCTATCGCATGCGTTCTCGTTAGGCGAAAAAGACGCGTTCCTTCTCCTTATCGGTGATTCCGCGCGCATCCAGGTGCTCCTTGAGGACGCGATCCTGCCTCGCTTGCGCCAATTTGCTGTCGGTGTGCCAAAAGAGGTTCGCAAGGCGAACCCCGACGGCACAACTTCTTTCCTGCGGCCGATGCCTGGGGCCGCACGCATGTATCCGGAAACGGACGTTCCGATTGTCGCTATCGACGTCAGCGCCGTTGAGGCACCGAAGCTCTTCAGTGAGCAGGTGCGCGACATGCAGCTATCTGGCATCAGCGAGGACCAGGCGAAGCAACTCGTGCGCGAAGGCATCATCTTCGACGAGTACCTTGAGAAGTACCCTAGTTTGGAGCCGTCATTTATCGCGACAGCAGTCCTGACCTATGGTAAGGAGATACAGGCGAGGTACAAGAAGGAGATAGACCATATCGCGCTCCTGGAGCCGCTCTTCGCCGCTGTTATGCGTAACCAGATTCCACGTTCAGCTGTTTTTGAGATACTCGTAGAGATAGCCGAGGGTAAGGCCGCGATTGGCAACCTGGATTACTCAAGGTACGCGCCGATATCCGACGAGGAATTACGCGCGGCGATCCGTTCCGCCATGGCCGAACTGCCAGATGCGAAACCGAGCGTGATCATGGGCAAAGTCATGGCAAAAGCACGCGGCAAGGCCGAAGGCAAGAGAGTCATGGAGCTCATCGAACGCGAGAGGTCGATGATCTGATGCGCGTGTACTTCACGAAACCAGATGTCGAGGCCCTGCGCAAGGACTACATGCTCGTGGACATGCACTTCCACAGCAAGTACAGTCATGACTCCTCAACGCCGATCGAATCGATAGTCAAGCGATGCCGTGAACTCGGCGTGAGTGTCGCGCTTACAGACCACAACAGCATCGCAGGTGTGCTCGCCGCTGACAAGATGGTGCCGGGCCTCATCAGGCCGGGGATAGAGGTGTGCACGTCTGAAGGAAAAGATATCATTCCCTACTTCTACACTGTCGCAGAACTCGAGGAGTTCTACAATAAAGTGCTCAAGCCGCGCATGAAGCGCAAGACCAGTTTGCAGAGCAATGCGTCAGGCATCTCTGCAGAGGAGCTTCTCGATGAGTTGCGGCGCGTCAACTGCGTCGTCTCATTACCGCACCCGTTCGCAGTCCCGCCGCGACGGAGCTACCGTTTCTTCAGCAATGGCAACCGACACCTCCTGCGGCACATCCACGCCTTCGAGGTCGTCAATGAGACGATGCTGCACAAGCAGAACCTCTCGGCGCTCGGTTGGGCGATGCAGTTCGACAAGGCGATCGTTGGTGGCAGCGACGGGCACCACATCAAGCCGCTCGGAACGGCGTTCACCGTTGCCAAGTCGCAGTCATGGGAGGAGTTCCTCGATGACGTCAAGAAGAAACGTGTCGCCGTCATCGGCGAGGAGCGCAACCTGCGCCACCAGATGATGAATGCTACGAACCTCTTGCGCGAGAAAGCGCGCGTCCTCAAGAACCTTAGGATGGGAGGCCGCTGAACTTGTTAAGCGCAAGCCAGTTCGCGCACCAGAGCATGCTCTCATCAGTCACATAGAGCTGTCCGCGCAGCGGCTGGCCGAATGAGTCATATACCTCTAGGAAGTTGCGGTGCTGTTCTATCTCCTTGCGGTACTTCTCGATATGTTTGCGTGCCCGTGCAGGATCGTGCATCGTCAGCACTCGCACATACGCGAGGCCGAGGTGGGCCCAGATGCTGTCGGTCTCGTAATCGGGCGCGAGTAGTGCGCTGAAGTGGAATCCTGTGCGCTCGCGCTTCTTGTCCGTAGCGCTGACGTACCGCAACGGCAGCGGCGTGTCGAGGCCTGCCGTCTGCACAGCGGTCATCGCCTCATCGAGCATGGCCTTGTCATCGACTACCCCTGTCCAGAACGGGAACACGTTCGCGTCGCCGACGATGATTGGCTGCTTCGTGATGTCCTGGAAGAAGTAGGTCCCGTTCCAGTACTCTTCGATCAGGCGCTTGCGGATATCCTCCTCACTATGCGGGAACCGCAGCCCGAGGAGTCCTGCTTCGCGCGCGACGACTGCGAGCATCACCATGTCATAGCATGAGGATCTCCTGCGCGTCTGGTCGCGGATAGTGGAGTACTGTCCCTTCGGCAGGAGCGTGTGGTGGTCCATCATGCCTTTCACGCGGTCGACCTGTCGTTGCAGGAACGCGTGCTCATGGCGCGCGAGATCCTCGTTGCCTGTGACCCTTATGCTGTAGAGGAAGAGGCCGATTGATTCGGGGCCGGAAGGGAGGTAGTAGTCGAACGGCACCCCGTCGGGGTCTATCGCAGTCGTGATGCCGGCATGCCTGAAGCGCTTGAGCGCATATTCCAGTGTCGATCGCACCTGTGCGCTGAAACCCAGCTTGACCAATGCTTCGCAGCAGAACGCAAAATCACGGACATAATATTCGCAGAAATGGCCCGCGCTTACGCGGAGGTACTTGTGCTCATGGTCATAGCAGTCCTCGATGATGCGGCGGCAGATCTCCTCCGCATCTCCTTTGTACCTGCGGAAGCCGTGCTTGCGCACGCGACGAGCACGACGGAGCATGCGCAGTCCCTCCTTGAATTGAATGAAGAGTGTCACATCCGTTCCTCGATGTCGCCCTTCTCGAACTCCTTGTCGATGCGCTTCGTCTCCTTCGCGAGGCGTGAGAAGCTGAATTGGTATATTGTGAGGAACACGAGACCGATTGCTGTCCAGACGAGGTCGCGTGCGCGTACGATGAACGCGAGTGCAATGCCTGTTGCGCTGCCAAGTGCGAGGACCTTCGCGGCTGAGAGCTGCCCGAGCTCGAGTGTTCCCATCGCAGCTGGAACCGGGACTGCGTATGCCAGCCCGACGCCGGTGAGGATGAGGAATATCTGCACGAGCGACGCATCGACGCCAAGCATGAGCAGCAGGAACTTGTACTCGAGGAACATGAGTCCCCACAGGAGCACCATCAGTCCCATGATGATCACGAAGAGCCGTTTCTCTTTGCGGTAGAAACTCTCAATCTGCTTCTCAATCGCGCCGAGGTTACGCTGGATGGGTCGCAGTTTCCTCATCCTGTGGAGACGGAGAAAGCGGAAAATCGCGATGAACATACTCCTCTTACCGAGCACGCCTCCCACGAACATACCCATGAGCAGGATGAGGATGAGTGATATGATGAGCACGATGAGTTTCATCCTACTGTTCACTGCGACGCTGTTGATGATGAGGAGCGCTCCGAAGAAGAAGAACAGGACGTCTGCGATGAGTTCGAGGCTCTTGTCGATGATGACCGTGGAGAATGCTTTGTTGGTGTGGATGCCTTCGCGCTTGAGCAAGTATGCCCTGATGGGTTCGCTGCCGACGTGGGCCGTTGGTGTGAGGTAGCTGACGGAGTAGCCGATCATCCTGTACATGAAGAGTCTGTTGTATGGTATCCTTATGCGCTGGGAGCGTAGGATGAGTTGCCATTTGTATGTGGCTATAGCTGCGATCCCTACGGATGCGAGGATGTACGCGCCGAGGAAGACGAGGCTTGCTTTCGCGATGACACTTGCAATCTCGCCCGCTCCGATGCTGTATACCATCAGGCCGACGATAATTGAGCCGACGAGGAGCATGCCGGCGGCGATGTATCTTAGCCGTGCCATAGAGCTGCAGTGAACCAGGGATTATTTAAAATTTGGCTCCTGTACGCATCAGGCCTATTATACACTCGATGGTCTGCTGATGAGAAGGGTTGTACTCCAGCCATGTTATCCGATCATATTTTGCAAAGATGGACATCTGGAGATTCGTGTACGCGAGCGCTCTCTCGAGTATGCGCTCCTTTGCTTCCTCGATGCCTATTTTCCCGGCGAGATGCTCTATAAGCGGCGCGGTCACATGCATGTCGGAGAGGAGGTTGCTCTTGCGCATCGCGTTCGCCTTCACTTCTGTGAGTAGTCCTCTATCTATCGCGTCACTGATTCTGCTCTTGATGTTATGCCGCAGCGAATCGTATGGGGGAGGCGTGAGGCCTATGATGAGGTTGCAGAACGGTCTCTCTTCATTGCACGCGTAGAACGCCGGGAAATAAGTCGTCGATCCTCCTTCCGCAATAGGCGTCCGGCCCTTTGACACTATGCTCATGCACTTCTCACGTACCATCTCCGCGTAGATAGGGGCGGGCACAGGCTCCTCCTCAAGGTCCAGGAATGCGTAGAGGTGCTTCTCGATACCTTCCATCTCAAGCGCATCGCTGAGGCCGGAGCTGATTGGGAGGGTCCTGTAGGTGTATATCTTGTCGAGATTGACAATCTCGCCTTCAATCTTCCTCGCGAGTCCGAAAGCCACAGAAGTCTTGCCTACAGTAGAAGGCCCGATGATGGCGACACTGCGATATCTCATTTTCCCCCCGGCCTGACGCGCGCTCAAACTGAACGGACGTGGGAGGATTTGAACCCCCGGCCCCAGCATTACTCTCTCCTTCGGCTAACTCTCGTTTAACCGGTCGAGCCGGTATAGCGAAATGATCGTCATAAGGAGTAGGAGTGCTGTGCTCTATCCAAGCTGAGCTACACGTCCCTCGTTTCACTCGGTCCGTTACTTTCGCTCCTGATGGACCGAAAGTACACGTCCCTTGCGTCCGCTACTCAGTCCTTTCCTGAGTACACGTTCTTCGCGACTTGAGGAAGCCCGAGGTCCTTTTTAAATGATTCCCTCCGGGACGTGTGTGGCTTCTCCTTTATGCTTTTCCTCAATCTTGACATGGCCGGATATTATTCGAGAAAACTGTCTAAATTCATTTAAACGCGGTCGCTATTGCCGCTTTCATGGGAAGGGGTGTGGTGTTAGTCGACTTGGATGATACACTGTTCTATACCTCCCGGGCTGCGGTCATTCGCCGGCGACTCCCAGTGCCGTATGACGTCGCCAGGAAGCTCGTGCCTGGCGAACCGATTGGTGACATCGCAGGACTCTTCGCAGAGGCCGCACGTAAGATGCGCATAGGCGTACTCACTAATAACTCGTATGCTAAATCTGCCCCCCGCCTGTCGATTTGCGGTATCTCTCCAGACCCATTCTACCACAGCGATGTGCTTCGGTTCCTCAAGCCTGATCCCCGGTGCTTTGAAAGCACAGATTGTGTGATGTATATAGGAGACGATATCATCGATATGCTGGCTGCCACTCAGGCAGGCATACCGTTCTATGCAGTCCTTACTGGCAATACGACGAGAAAACAGTTTGAGGAGGAGGGATTGGCGCCGCACAGGATTATGGCCGATATCCATGCGTGGTGGAGAGCGGCGGGGCGCGAGCTATGAGGTTCCACCTCTGCATTCCGGCGTACAATGAGGAGCGGACAATCAGGAGGACACTGCGTTTCCTCGACAAGGAACTCCAGGAATCGGCGCTCAGGCCTTCGGTCATGGTTTGCTGCAACGGATGCACTGATCGCACTGCCCAGGCGATCCGTGATATCGAGGAAGAACTCTCATTTCCGATCACGACGCTCTGCTCAGAACGGGGAATGCTCAATGCCCAGCGCGCGATGCTCAAGGCAATCGACGATGACTTTCCCATCGTGTTCATGGATGCGGATCTCCTCGTCCCGGCGCAGACGCTCCACAATATGCTCGGCGCATTGGACGGGCAGGTAAAGGTGGCGTCCGCATACCCGTACCTTGAGAGCCCACCATCAGGCACATTGCTCTCGAGGCTCAAGCAGGGGATGCTGAACATCAAACGTATCGATCCACAGGTTGAGGTGGCAGTATCTGATGTCTCGCGTTTCCATCCTGGCGCGACATCTGATTTCGAGCGACAGTCCCGCATCTATTTTCATGGCACCTGTTTCGCAGTCGAAGGCAAACGATCGTGCGTTTTCCCGCCGGCATCGAGCGCGGTTCGCGGCGACGATACCTTTCTCTCCCATTATCTCCTCACACACGAAGGGTCCGGTTCGGTGAAGGTCCTCTATGACGCACCAGTGTATTGCTATCCTGTGTTCTCTGTGCATTCGCATCTGCGAGTATGGTTCAGGATACGTAAGGATCTTGAGATGCTGTACTCCGAATACCCTGAGTTCCTCCCGCTGCGTCAACACACGATGATGCGGGTGAATTGGAGAAGGGTTCTCCAGATGTCGCTGGAGCACAGATGCTACGCCATAGGATACTGGCTCCTCAAGCGGTATGAGGGAATCGTGTACTGGTGGAAGAAGGACTCCACTATAATCGACGCGGTATGGTCCTATGACGTGAAACAGGTCGCGCAGGACCCGGAGGAGGCCGACTGATGAAGCTCGCTATCCACAGCCCCATATTCAGCACTCATGTAGGCGGGACTGAACGGCTCATCGCAGACTACATCCCGGCACTGTCTCACCACTTCGACGTCACCTTGGTCACCGCATCCACAGAACGGCCTTCAACGCTCTTCCGGCAAGTGCAGGAAAATGTGCGGACAGTGCTGCTGCCCGGGACAGAAGAACGTGGGATGACCAATCCCTTCGACTCAAATGACCCGTTACGCTGGCACTTCGAAGGGAGCGTCTTTGGGCCAGAGGCATGCGGTTTCTATGCGCAATCGGATATCAATCTCGTAGCGACGCATTTCGCGACAGATTCGCTGTATGTCCCTCACGGGGTGAAGAATGTCCTGCATTTGCATGGGACGCCATCATCCCATTCGGAGATAGGCGAGCTGAGCACACGCAGGCCTGATGCATTCATATGCGTCTCTGAGTACGTGCGCAGCACATGGCGGAGGATGTACTCGCATCTCGCTGCAGCGCAGATGGAGGTGGTGTACTCGCATGTCGATGCCGCCAAGTACGCCGGCGCATCTGAAAGGGACATAGATGTGCTCTACACAGGCAGGCTCATCAGGATAAAGGGTGTCGATCATTTGCTCCGGGCGCTCTCCAGCACCCCTGCCCGTGCAGTGATCATAGGTACTGGTCCAGAGGAGTCGAGGTTGCGGCACGAAGCCCTGGCGCTTGGGATAGATGCTGAGTTCCGTGGATTCGTCCCTGATCGAGAACTGCGTGATGCGTACGCTCGTGCAAAGGTGGCGGTATTCCCCTCCTATGCGAAGGAAGGGGTGATGGTCACGATGCTTGAGGCGGCAGCGAGCGGATGTGCTATAGTGACGACTGATTCCTGCAGCATGCCTGAGTTCGTGCGCCACGGAAGCAATGGGCTGCTTGCGAGACCAGAGGACCCTGATAGCCTGGCGGAGTGCATACGGATACTGTTACAGGATGCGGCATTGAGACGTTCGCTCGGCGAGCAGGCGATGTCTGATGTGAGTTCGTGGAACTTGGAGTCGCGTGTGCAAAGGATTAGGGAGATTTATGAGGTGACGCATGGATAGGCTGCGCATAGGGTCTCATGGTGCGGTGGCGGAGATTGTCGCGCGACAGCAAATGCTCGATGAGATACTCGCTGATGAGTTCACATTCCACTTCATACCGGATGGCTCTCTCGTGCAAGGGTCCGCTGATGTCTCAGTGATAGAATCGGGTTGCGATGACATCGTGCTCGAATACCCTTTCTGCCGTTTCGGACCCGGGCTGAGCGCGCGTGACGTGGTCGCCACCGCAGAGTATCTCCTCGAGCGCGCCAGGCAGGAGCGTGGTATATATGCGCTCAGCTCCGCCACCGCAGTCAAGGATGGAAGAGGTGTCGTGTTCTTTGGCGGCGCGACCAATCTCGGCAAGACGAGTTGCATGTTGGAGCTGGTCAGGGAAGGATTCTCGTTCTTCTCCGATGAGAAGACGCTCCTCGATCTGGAGCGGTACCGTATCATCGGTGGATCGCGCTCTGTCGCTGCTCGCAAGCGTGTGCTCAAGGACCTGCTTGGAACGCAGGAGGAGTTCTATGCGCTCTCGCACAGGTCTGTATGCGATGCGGCGCTCCTCATGTATCCGCACATCGATAACGGGCTCGCGGAGCCGATCCAGTACAGGTTCAATGTAGATGATCTCTTTTGGCACCTCAACCGGGAGATTTCCATCCCTATTCGCGGGGTCACGAGGCTCGTGAAGGGGTTCACGCACCAGTTGGATTCCCTCGATACGAAAGACTTGACGAAGAAAAGGACTGCGCTGTGTAGGTCATTCGCCGCACAGGTACCCTGCTACTACATTCAGGGATCCATGGCGCAGATAGGGGCATTTGTGCAGCGTCAGTTGGAGTATGGTACGCCAGGGAATCCTTCCTCATAATCCCGCCGCAGACGCTCGCCTATGGAGTGAGGACGGAAGTCGATTTCTGAGAATTTCTCGAGCGGTATCCATTCAACCTCCTTGACCTTGCCGCCATCTTTTTCTCCGCGCAGGAGTTCCCCGCCTATACGCCGCACGAGGAAGAAGATGTTGATCACGCGTTCATTGCGTTCTTTGTTCGCGATCCAGTCATTGAGGTACACGATGCGTTCAATCTCGACAAGTAGCCCTGTCTCCTCCTCCATCTCCCTAATCGCGCATTCCACAAGTGTCTCTCCAGGCTCAACGCCGCCTCCCGGGAGTAGGTAGAATTCCTCGTCGTACTTGCATCTTATGGTGAGCACCGACCCTCTTTCGATGAGCACGACGCATGGCCGTACATCGATTTTCCCCATGTGGTATCTGCATCTGATGCAGTATAAAAATCCTCTGTCTTAGCAAACCTCTTAAACGCCCGTTCTTTCCTGTCGAACATGCAGCTCAAGACCGTCCCTGAGGATTTCATCGTTGTTGAGGTTGCGAAGCATGATGTGAAAGAAGAGGGGCCGTACGCTCTCATTGAGCTGACCAAGCGCGGACTCTCCACTGAGAAGGTGCTCTCCGAGATCGCGGACTCTCTGGGCGTTCCTCGGCGATTCCTCGGCTATGCCGGCGCGAAGGATGCGCGTGCGCTCACGAAGCAGTACATCACAGTGAAGATCGAGCGCTCCGATGTCCTTGAGCGGCTCAAGCGTTTCAAGCGCAACGGCATTGTGATCAGGTTCGTCGGGTTCCTCGATGAACCGTTGCGTCTGGGGATGCTCGAGCGGAACAGATTCGAGATAGTTGTGCGAAAGCTTGGTGATGAGGCTCTTGTTGAGCGCAATAAGGTCCCGAACTACTTCGACGAGCAACGATTCAGCGTCGCGAACGCTGAGATAGGGAAACTCCTCATCAAGGGAGATTTCGCCGGAGCTGCGCGTCGCATCATCGAGACTGATAGTGAAGTCGCGCCGCGTATGCAGGAGCATCTCTCGTTGAAGCCGAACGACGCTATTACTGCGCTTCGGCACGTGCCGCGCAACATCCTCCTCATGTATGTGCACTCATACCAGTCGCTCCTGTGGAACGAGGTGCTCACTGCGCATATCAAGCGCAGCGATCCCGCGGCCGTCGATGTCGATGGGCCTGTGCCGATTGCCGTTCCGAGCATCGACTTGCCGGACGTGAGCATACCGCTCTTCGGTTTCGGCACGCAGTCAGATCCTGCGTTTGCATCGTTATACGAAACCATCCTCGCTCGCGAGGGACTGGTGCCGCGCGACTTCGTCGTGCGCAGCCTGCCGTTCCTGACAGTCGAGGGCGACGAGCGCGACGCGTTCTTCCCTGTCGAGGATCTCGAGATTGGGCTGCGTGAGCCCGACGACATCCATCAGGGCTCGGAGAAGCAGCGGCTTACGTTCACGCTGCCTAAAGGCTGCTATGCCACAATGGTCGTGAAGGTGCTCTATCGCGTCGGTAGGGTGCAGGGGGAGAGGTAAGGGGGCCTGGAGAGATTCCTGCTGAAAGTCCGTCTATCGCAGCGCCTTGAGTATCGCGTGGTGCACGTCAGGGATAGATCTCTCGCCGTCGATGGTGATGATCCGGTCTTGGTAGTGCTTGATCATGGGCTCTGTCTGCTCGTGGTAGAGCTGCAGGCGTTTCATGATTGCGACCGATGTGTCATCGGCACGTTTCTTCAGCGGCAAGCCGCACTCATCGCAGGTGTTTTCTTTCTTCGGCGGCTTGTAGAGGAGGTGGAAGTCGTGGCCTTTGGCGCACTCCCGGCGGCCCCCGATGCGTTCAATCGCTGTTTTGTCTGAGATGCTGAGCACGAGAATGCGGTCTATCCGCGTGATGAGGTCAAGCCATCGTGCCTGCGCCTCTGTGCGTGGGAAGCCGTCGAGGACGAACTTTCCCTCTGACTCCTCGATGAGGCGTTTGATCATTTTCTCGACGAGATCGTCGGACACCATCTCGCCCTTGTCCATGCGCTCCTTCATCCTCTTGCCGAGCGCACTGCCGGAGGCGGCTTCCTGGCGCAGCCGTTCGCCGACGCTGATGTGCATGACGCCTGACTCTTTCGCGAGCATCTCTGATTGTGTGCCTTTTCCAGATGCCTGCGGTCCGAAGATGATGATTCTCATGTTGCGTTCTGCGCAAAGCAGTGTATAAAAAACTGCCTCTTCCTTATGGAAAGGATCCTTGGTGTCTCTCCCAGAGTCGGACATTGCGGCGCAAGGCCAATGTGCTGTTGTTCAGGCGATGGTGAATTACTTTGCGTGCCGCGGCCATGTGCTGCATGCAGGTTTGTCTCAGCCTCCGCCTTGCTGTCTCCCTCTGGTCGCCGCGCGGAGGCTTCGGAGTTATGCCAAGGCGGCACAGAACTAGACCGGGACTAACTATAAACGGGACTGACTAGAACTGTAAAAGAGAATCCTGTGCCTATCCCACGTAGTGGTGGAACTGCTTGATCTTGTGCTTCGTGCTCCATCCACCGAGCATGCGGTTGAATATGGGTCCGAGCTCTCTCTTTATTCTCGGCCACTCTGCGTACGAGTCCTTGATGAATCCGACGTAGAGTCGGTCGTCGTTCTCCAGCTCTGCGATGAGGAGTGTGCGGTCGAGCTTCATGAGCCTACGCAGCACGTCGGCGATGATTTCGTGGTCGTTCTCTGTGAGGTACTCCGATTCCTGCATGCTGAGGATGCTGACGTCGGGCTGCAGTGCGGTTTCTAGTATCTTCTTGAAGAGCTCGACGCGTTCGAACACCTTCTTCGCGATCTCCTTGGCGAGGTGCTTCGTCCCGGCCTCGATGACGTCGATGTCGAAGTCCTTGTTGAGATCGTCGAATGACGGGAGCTGGTGTTTCTTCGCCAGTTGGGCATAGGTGGTCTTGATATCGTTCTTGGCGGCCATTCAGGGGGTAAGATGGTGTTTCTTATAAAGCACTTCCTTGAAATTCCGGTAAGAAAACATGTACGTATATATGGAAAATAATTCCTTGGTGCAGTGTCCCGCAACCTTTTTAAATCAAAAAATACGTAGGTACTACAAATTCAGTGACTAGATAGCAACGACATACCTGCGTAATACGTAAAAACTACGTGGGTAATACAGGAGAACCACGTTTGGACCACAGTGACGGCTTGGAGACAGTGAATGTCAGGTTACCAGATGAGCTGGTGAACGTTCTCGATCAACTCGTGCAGCGCGGCCTTTTCGCAAACCGCTCCGAAGCCATACGTGAGTTCTGCCGCGAGTACGCGCTCGAATCCAGAGGAGGACGCAAGTGACTGAGCGCGTCGTGAGTGTGAAGATGCCCAGCAGTCTCGTGAGTGAGCTGCGCAGCTTCACCCGCGAGCATCACTACATCGACCTCAGCGAGCAGGTCCGCAGCGTCGTGCGCCAGAAGGCGCTCAAGTACGCGCAGCAGGAATCATCGACAGTTCTCGAAGAGGTCGGCCGCAGGATCAAAGAGGGAGACCAGCAGCGCAAAGAGGAGCTCCTCCGCGAACTGCAACGACTACTGGAGGGAGAACGATGAACCGCGCATCCATTCCCTCCCTCGCGGCATTCCTCATCATCCTGCTCGCGGCCGCTCTGGCAGTGCCATCCTATGCGATGGTGGACATCCTCAGTCCCGCTCCCGCGACAGTCACGAACTCGACAACACTCACCTTCGACTACTACGTGAGCCTTCCGCAACTCCAGGGCTGCGTAGTGAACATCAACAATCAGCAGTTCCCAGACGCCGATGCGCAGAGCAATGCGATGAATAGTGTGCAGGTACAGAACCTCGTGCCCGGCACCTTCGCCTGGAACGTGACCTGTACGAACGGCACCGTCGAGACGAGCGAGACACGACTCTTCACCATCGATACCACTATCCCGACGCTCGTCATCGTCGCCCCGCAGGCAGGCATCACCGCCAAGCAGGTCGCACTCGATATCATCCCCGCAGATGAGACTGCGGTGCTGCTCGCATGCGACGTCTCCTGGAATAATCAGTCCCTGGAAACCATCAGTGTCGCACGCAATACGCACTACACCAAGAACTACACAGTTCCACCCGGCAACGGTACGCTGCAGGTGAAGTGCGCCGACGGCGCAGGCAACACCGTCCTACAGGAGCGGAGCCTCACTATCATACCTGACTTCAGCCTGCGCCTGACTATGGACAAGACGGAGTACGGCCTCGGTGAACAAGCTCGGCTCACTATAGATACGATATCAGGCGCCAATGTGAGTGTGGACATCTGCCCTGACCAGGCAGGGTTCGTGCAGTGCACGAGCGCTCTCATAGTGAGCCAGGAGTTCCCGCAGACAGTTACACTTCCCTACATCAACAGGACAGGTCCTTACCTGGTGGACGGCACCGCGAGCTACGGCGGACAGACGCGCGTGAACCGCACCAGCTACAGCATCATCAACACGATGAGCCTCAGTATCGAGCTCAGCACGACGCCCCAGCACAACAAGACGTTCAACATGACCGCCTCCGTTGGCGGCGGCATAGCGCCCTACAGGTTCGTGTGGCAATTGAGCGACGGCACACAACAGACAGGGACTGTTGTCGGGATGAGGCACGCAGTTGCCGGCAACTACACCCAACGGCTGACGGCATATGATGTGAT
Source organism: Candidatus Woesearchaeota archaeon UBA525 (assembly GCA_002498125.1). GTDB lineage: Archaea > Nanobdellota > Nanobdellia > Woesearchaeales > UBA525 > UBA525. Next base: position 2,612 of record DAGG01000030.1, on the reverse strand, counting down.
GAACAACACGCGGACAGTCAACATCACCTACATTGTGAAGCCGGTGCGCAGCGTCATCTTCCGCGTCTTCGACAACCAGACAGGAGAGGGGCTCAAGGATGTGGAGATAGATATCACCAACTCCAAGACCGATGAGCACGTGAAGACCCGCACCCTCACCGGCGGCCTGGCGTATGTCGACCTCGAAGAGGAGGTATACCGCGTCTTCATCACAGCGCCTTATTACGAGTACTTCATCGAGGAATACCTCATCGACGGATCAGGAACCATCCCCGTAGGTCTTGCGCGTAGCCAGGACAAGGCCCCGCAGGTGACGATCACCGCTCCGGCAGCCGACAGCACAGTATCATCGCCGCTCGCCATGCAGTTCAAGGTGGTCCACGACAAGCCGAGCACCTGTACATTGCTCCTCGGCGCTGATGGCGACTGGTTCAGCGCCAACGGCACGACGCAGGCTACAAGCGCCGGTGAGTTCGTCAGGTCACTCTCACCAGGACAGCACCGCATGAAGATTGAATGCACCGACGGTAAGCGTACCGGCAGCTCTCCTATCATCTCCTTCACAGTAGGCGATCCTCAAGCACAGGTCGCGAACACAGGTGCCGACGAGGAGCGCCTGCAGGAGTACGTCGATGCATATGATTCAATCATCACCAACCTCGCAGGCTACGGTCAGAAGGAGAAAGACGCGATAGCAATGCTCGGGTTTGACCGTCAGCTGCGCAACACGAAGAAATCGGTCCAGCAGGCGATACGTGACGTCAGCGACCTGCAGTTCCGCAACGATCTCGATAGCGCAGCGCGGAAGGCGGAGCGCGAGCGCATCCTTGAGAGCGTCGAGAAAATTGTCGCTACCACTCCTGTTTCAATCAAGGTGACTGACTCGAAGACCTATGTGAAGTACCTCGATGAGCCTTCGCTGCAGGAGGCGGCAGCGGCGCTCGCAGGCATCGATGGGTTCATGGCTGACAGCAAACGCCTGGCGAAGCTCCTCACCCCCGACCAACAGAAGTTCACCATCAGCACCAGGCTCATGCAGGTGGAGACTGTCTTCCCTGACCAGACAGCGAAGACCGTCACTATCATCAGTAGGTCATTCACCTATGCGGCAGACCTGCCGGCAGACTACAGGATATACGAGGTCATACCTAAGGAAGTCATCGCGTCAGCCAAGGACATCGATATGAAGACGAAAGGGGAGATAGTAGTGGATGATCCCATCATCAGCTTCGGCCAGGAGGAGACGATCACGTACATTATCCCCAGACGTGTTGATTTCACGCGCATGGAGGATATCAAGACCGTGCTCGCACGCACCTATGCAGGACAGACGAACTCCATAACAGGCTTCGCCATACTCTCAGGTGATGATATCGCCGGGATGCCGTTATGGCTCATCGGACTGGTCGCATTCATACTAACAGCCTATCTGGTCTACTACTTTGACATCTTCAAGCAGGCGAAGTATCTCATCTACCGTCTGGGCCGGAATGAGAAATCGCACTACGTCCGTGTCCTCATCGGCGACGTCAAGGACCAGCTCGCAGCTAATGACTATGACAAGGCGGAGCTCGTGTATAGGGAGATCAGGATGACCTATGACTCGCTCCCTATCCCTGCGAAGAACGAGTTGTACGAGGATGTCATTGATCTTGTGCACGAGATGGATGGGTTCTACTTCAACATGGTCATGATAGAGCTTGATGGTTACGTCAAGACCAATGACTTGGAGAATGCCATCGCATCATACGAGAAGCTCACGCGTATCTATGAGCGGCTCGACCCTGAGCGGCAGCAGCAGCTGGTCCAGGCAGTCACAGGCATGGCGAGACGTCTGGGCATGGAGGCGATGGCATGAACCCCGCGCTGAAGAAAACGCTCCATGCCTGTATGATCATCCTGCTCGTCTTTTTCGCAGTCCAAGGGTTGCGTGTCGTAGGCGATTACGTTGGCTACGCATCTTTCTCTGGCTCGGCAGGGAACATCTACTCCATGATCATCGCGCATCACATCCCTGTGACTGAATGGTCAGGCCAGTACGGTGTCGGTGTGCGTGTTGACGGGTATGACTTCCCGCAGAGCGACATGTTCAGTGGCGGGGAGATCATGAGCAAGAACCTGCTCTTCGACTGCCTCCAACCCGACATAGCTCACGAGGTATATGCTTCAGTGTATGATCCGCTCACGCTCGTGTTCTCTTCAGTGACGCCGGCGACCCGTGCGGAGATCGATGCGTTCTACGGGCTCAACAGCTCAGGTCTCACATCAGCGACGGCGACATTCTCGAACAACATCACGGTGCAGTTCGGCGGCCTCACCCTTACTGCTCCAGGGACGTACACGTACAAGCTCGATGAGGCTGGGCAGCCGCAGACATTTGCCATGGTCGCGCTCAAGGATGCAAGTGGCAAGTTGTTCTTCGGAGCCTTGCTCACGAATTTCACGCAAGGGTTCAACGGAGAGGTCATCAACTACCAGTTGCTGCTGCCCATGCTGCAGAATCAGTCGCAGACCAGATACTATTACTTCACAGACCCCAACGATGACTGCCCCGCAGGCCAGGGGCAGCTGCCACCTCTCGGTTTGGTCATAGGTAACGTGAGCACAGAGTC
>DAGG01000026.1:3956-15418 GCA_002498125.1 Candidatus Woesearchaeota archaeon UBA525 | reverse complement strand
GTGCGCACTTCGATATCATCTGAATCCAGTGCAGCCCTTATACGTGTCTCCTCTGCCCATACGGGAACTGATACTACCAGCATCAGCAACAGGAAACCTCCCATCCAACCTTTCATATCCATAATGTACCCTCCGGAACGCTTCGCTCCAGACACGGGCTTATGCCCGAGTATGCAATTCTCAAAGGTAGGGTTCTTTAAAAGCATACTTTCAGAGTTGCGCCTTCATAAGCTTCAATCAACCATAGTTAAGTGTAATAAAGTTCATTATTGGTTAGAATTAAAAAAAAGCCGATAATTCGCCTTCATTTACTAAAATAGTCCTTAAAACACCCATACACATATTTGTCCCTTTAGTTCCCTGGATAATATTAATAAACCGGGCCAAGCGAGACCGCGGTATGAGGGTCATAATCCTACCTCTGTTGCTCTTGCTCATCGTAGCTCCCGCACTGGGCGCGAGGATCGCAGGAACTGCGTACACACAGGACCTTGATGTCGCAAAGTACGCTCTGCTCACCATCAACACAACACCGGCGCAACGCGTCCTGCTCACGGACGGCACATATGACATCACAGTCCCAGCCGGCACCTACCTCATGGCCGCGACGTACAACCAACGCGGAACCCAATATGACGACGAGCTCGTGATAACCATCCTGGACGACGGCATCTACAGCTACGACCTCATCCTCTTCCCGGCAGAGCGCAACGAGACGCAGCAGCTGCCATCAGTCGACGAGCTATTCATCCCCGCACCCGGTCAAGCGCCACGCATCGGATGGCTGCCTGCCACGCTCCTGCTCATCGCCATCGCGGCGCTCGCCGCAACCTTAGGCAGCAGGCGCTGGTGGCACAGGAAACCAACCAAAACACAAGATACCGCACCAGCGCCGCCCGCAGCAGACCTTCCAGCAGACCTCGACGCGATTATCGCAGTGCTCAAAGAGGAGGGCGGCCGAACGACACAAAAAGAACTGCGAAAGCGCATCCCCTGCTCAGAGGCGAAGATGAGCATGATGCTCACAGAGCTCGAAGCGAAGGGCAGAATCGAGAGGATTAAGAAGGGTAGAGGCAACCTCATAGTCTTGAAGTGACGACCTTCTCGTATGCTTAACGACTGAATTTTTCCAATAAACTCTAGTTAGTGTAAAAATAACAATATTTATATAGTTGTAAGTGTATCCTAAACACTAAGAAAGGGAACTCCGAGGAGCTTCCCGAGAATAGTAAGTGTAAAACAAACAATAAGGAGGCACCGACAATGGCAATCACCCCGACAGAGGCGACAAGGAGAGCGAGACCTGACACTGCAGAACTCAAAAGGCTCGAGACGATGATCGACGAGGAGATTGTCAGCAGGATGCGCAAAGTAGAGGCTGCAATCACATTCGACATCGAAATCTTTCCCGACCACGCCACCAGGACCGCCATCATCGACTCCTACCGCACCGCCGGATGGAACGTGACCTACAACAGCGACTGGCGTGACGGGGACTACATCAGCATCGCACCGCGCAAGGGAAATTACGACTTCCAGAGCCATGGAACAATAGATGACTACAGGTGAACACCATGAACAAGACCCTACTCACAGACCTCTACCAACTCACCATGGATGCGGCATACGCCGACAACGGCAAGGACGACACAGCGACATTCGAGCTCTTCGTCCGCAAGCTCCCAGCAAACTGGGGATACTACATCGCGAACGGCATCGAAGAGGCGATAGACTACATCACCACAATCAAGGCAGACACTGCGGAGCTCGAGAAGCTGCGGGAGCGCAACATCCTCCCTGAGAGCTACATCGAGCAGCTCAAGAGCTTCAAGTTCGAAGGCGACGTGCACGCACTCAAGGAAGGCACGCCGTTCTTCCCCGAGGAACCAGTCATGCGCGTGACCGCCAAGCGCAGCCAAGCGCAGTTCATCGAGACCACATTACTCAACATCATCAATTTCCAGACGATGATCGCCACGAAAGCGAACCGCGTCGTGAACGCCGCACGCGAAGACAAAGGAAGGGAGGCAAAGATCGTCGACTTCGGCCTGCGCAGAGCGCAGGGAGAGGACGCCGGCATGAAAGGCGCGAGAGCAGCGTACATCGCGGGCGCGGCAGGCACGAGCAATGTGAAGGCAGGACTCGAGTATGGCCTGCCCATCGTCGGGACACACGCGCACAGCTTCGTCATGAGCTTCCCTTCGGAGCTCGAAGCGTTCCGCGCCTACACCAAGACATTCCCCGATAACGCCACGCTCCTGATTGACACCTACGACACAGTCGAAGGAGCGCAGAACGCGGCGATAGTCGCGAAGGAGCTTGAGTTCCAAGGCCACCGCCTCGGAGCTGTGCGCCTGGACTCCGGCGACCTCGCAGACCTCTCCAAGAAGGTGAGACGGCTGCTCGATGACGAAGGGTTGCAGTACGTGCGCATCGTCGCAAGCAACGACCTCAACGAGAACAAGATAGCCGAGCTCGTCAGCCGAGGAGCACCCATAGACGCCTACGGCGTCGGGACTGAGATGATCACTGCCAAGCCTGTCGCCGCCATACCAGGAGTGTACAAGATCGTGGAGGACAATGACGGTGGCAAGATGAAGCACAGCACCGGCAAGAAGTCGCACCCGGGCAAACACCAGGTCTATCGCATGGAGAAGCGCGGGGCCTACACGCACGACGTCATCGCACTCGAAGGAGAGAGCATCGGAGGTAAGCCGCTGCTCGAGCAAGTCATCAAGGACGGAGCCCGCGTGCGCCCGATCCCGACGCTCAACGAGACGCGCGAGCACGTGCGCACAGAGGTGGCGAAGTTCCACCATTCGGTGCGCGACATCGGCTCATACAGGCCTTACGACGTCAAGGAATCCGACGGCCTACAGCGGCTCACAGCCAAACTCACAGCGAAACACCTGTACACGCCGGAGGAACTCGCGCTATCATACGCATGACACATCACTGCACACACAGATGCACACATGGAGGGATAACATGACAAGGACAATTTTCTGGAACGTAGACACACAGTACGACTTCATGCGGCCTGATGGGAAGCTCGCCATCGCAGGAGCGCAGAACATCGAGGAGAACCTCGAACACATCACGAAGCTAGCGGCAGAACGGAACATCAAGGTAGTCAACACCGCAGACTGGCACACGACGCAGAGCAGGGAGATAGTGACAGGAGAGTTCCCTGAGCATTGCATCCAAGGCACCAGCGGAGCTGAGTATGTCCCTGCAACGCAGCCGGACGACCCATACACCATCAGCTGGACAGACAAGCGCTTTGATGCCCACAAGGTGATCCAGCACCGCAACATCATCCTCTACAAAGATGAGTTCGACGTCTTCCACGCAACAGGAGCGCCACACACCGAAGATGTGCTGGACATCCTGCACCCAAACGAAGTATTCGTATACGGAGTCGCGACGAACGTCTGCGTGAACGACGCAGTGCTCGGACTGCTCAATTACAGCAAGAAACGCGGCAGGAGCATTGATGTCTACGTCATCAAGGACGCGATCAAAGAACTACCGGCCGACATCGCAGGCGATGTCGGACCAGTCCTCGACAGGTGGAGCGCAGAAGGGGCGCAGTACACAACGACAGCCAGTCTCGACAAGATACTGAGGTGACTTATGAGACGCATCAAACTACCACACATGGATCCTGAACAAGTCAGCAGAGAGATAGGGGATTTCGTCATTGACAATGTGAGCTCGGCAGGACTGACCGGGTGCGTGATCGGGCTCTCAGGCGGAGTGGATAGCACCACCACGGCCGCGCTCATCAAGCGCGGCTTTGACCGCTACAACGCAGACCACGTAAAGGGACTGGAGCTGGTCGGCTATATACTGCCGAGCAGCACGAACAATCCCGCCGATGCAGAGGATGGCATCAAGGTCGCAGAACGACTAGGCATCAGGTACGAGGTGCATGGCATCGAACCCATCATCGATGCATACTCCACGACGAATCCAGAGGCGACAGGCAGCAAGTTCCACCGCGGCAACCTCACATCGCGCATCCGCGCGACGCTGCTCAACACCAAGGCCTCGACAGAGAGCAAGTCTGTGGCAGGCACAGGCAACCGCGATGAGGACTTCTGCATCGGTTACTACACGTTGTACGGCGACGGCGCTGTGCACATGAGCCCTATAGGCATACTCTCAAAACGCCTCGTGCGCCAGATGGCGGAATACCTGGACTTCAGCGACCTCGCAGGCCGTGAACCGACAGCAGGTCTCGAGCCGAAGCAGACAGACTTCGGCGACCTCGGCTACCGGTACGACGTTGTCGAGCTCGTCATCGAAGGATTGTACCAAGGCTTCACGCCACAAGAACTTGCCATCCACGACCAGGTCGCGCCGCTAGTCAAGGGGCAGATAGAGGAGCATGCCGTCCTCTACGGAACGAAGCACAACAGCGTCGAGGATGTCATCTCCGACATCATGCGCCGAAAGCTGATCGCTGAGGCGAAATCATCGATAGTCCACCCGCCAGGGCCACGCATCACACTGGAGTACAAGTGAACGCGATGGCAACATACACAGCACAAGAGTGGGGGAAGCGCATGCGCACTTCGTACAACGGACCTCTCATGGCCACAGACATCATCATCGAGTACCCTGACAAGGACCATATCGTGCTCATCGAACGTAAGCACCCGCCTTACGGCCTCGCGCTGCCTGGCGGCATGATGGAGCGGATTACATTCGCGCAGAACGCGGTGAAAGAGGCGAAGGAGGAAACAGGTCTTGAAGTGCGACTACGCGATGTCGAGCCTCGCCTGTACATGGCAGATGATCCTCGGGAGTTCATCGCGACAACGGTCTTCGTTGGGACAGGTTACGGGACGCTGCGGCCAGACCCCGATGAGGACGCAGCATCAGCCGCAGTCTACAGTCGCAGCCAAGTACGTGAGCTCATCGAGAAAGACCGCTTTGCGTTCAAGCACCATGGGCAGATGCTCAATGACTACCTGGAGGAGAGATGATGTACGGACGCATCGGTGTGATTGGGAGGTTCAAACCGCTCCATCTAGGCGGAGCTGCGATGCTGGAGGCAGTATGCGAGAACGCAGAGCACGCCATCATCGGCATCGGCAGCGCAGGGCCCGACTACAAGTACAACATGCGCAACCCATTCACACCGCTGGAGACGCGGGAGATGCTTGATGCCCACCTCTCACAGCGACACAGCAACTACGAGATCATTGAGATCCCTGATTTCGCCCACATCCCCCAGTACAGCGACGGCAGCAAGTGGAAGGAGCAGATGACGCAGGCGTATGGTAAGCTTGACTGCTTCGTCACTGCGAACCCATTCGTCAGCAGCCTGCTTCGCGACACGTACGAGATCATCGCTCCTGGAACACTCATCCCTCCCGAGAAGTGGACGCGTTTACGCGCGACAGAAGTGCGCATGCGCATGGCACAGGGGACCTTATGGGAGGACCTCGTCCCGACGCAGGTCGCATCCTACATCAAGGAGCATGGGCTCGACAATCGCTTCAGACGCGAGTTCGGACTTGAGACTATCGCGTCCTGCGCAGACTACACACGCATCGAGACGGTAGATGAGGAACGAGAACACGCACAGGAGGGCATATGACAACCATCGGGAACTACCGCATCATAGCCAAGATAGGAGAAGGAGGTTTCGGCAGGATATTCCAGGCAGAGCACGTCATCCTGGATGAGAAGGCGTGCATCAAGCAGAACATCAATGCGAGCCCACATGACGCAGACCTGCTCCGCAAGGAGGCGAAGCTCCTCTGGCGTCTCTCAGAGCACCACTCCATACCGGGATGCAAGGATCTCATCCAGCTAGGTAAGCATGACTACGCAATGGTCATGGACTACATTGATGGCAAGACACTCGACACGATCGTCAAGGAGAACGGAAGGCTCCATCCCGAGGACGCGTCATGGATAACCGAACGCCTGCTCGGCGCCCTCCACTACTGCAACTACAACGGCGTGATCCACTCGGATGTCAAGCCGGAGAACATCTTCATCGAACCGAAGAAACATGACATCAAGCTCATCGACTTCGGCCTCGCGGCGTACAGGCCTTCAAGCAGCACGAGACCACTCGGCTACACGCCACAGTACGCCGCTCCAGAGCTGCTGCTCGGCAGCCCACCAGTGCCTGAGACCGATATCTACGGAGCAGGCATCATCATGCTCTATGCATTAGGCGGAGACCTCAACACGAAAGCCTTGCCTACAGATACGCCGGAGAGGCTCAAGGAGTTCTGCACAGGACTGCTCCAGTACGACTCTGCGGCGAGGCCGCGATGGGAACAGGACATCGTCCAGCAGCTCTCAGACATCAGACTTGAGGTATTCGGCAGGAGGCATAGAGGATAGGGCGCACAGCCCTGGAGGAGAAAACATGTACGGTTGGGGAGGAGATACGACAGATTGGAAGAAACCTGGCGGGTACAGGTATGACTCGGCAAGGGCGCCATACCTCGACAAGCTCGCGGCTGACGCGAGCATACGCGGACCGCGCACCTACACAAGAGCGAGAGCGCCAAACCTCAAGCTTGTCGACCCAAAAAGCAAGGAGATAAGCACCGAGAGCACCAACCCTGTGGTGATGGCAATCGATGTCACCGGGTCGATGGCGGAGTGGCCTGCGGAGATATTCGACCGTCTGCCGCTTTTTTACCAGACGCTCTCGCAGTACCGCGATGACCTCGAAGTGTCCTTCGCCGCAATTGGCGATGCGAACAGCGACAGCTACCCATTGCAGGTCAACGACTTCGGCAAAGGGGTATCACTCGAGGACAACATCAAGGCGATATTCCCCGAAGGTGGAGGTGGAGGGCAAATCAGCGAGAGCTACGAGCTCTTCGGCCACTACATCGCGGAGCATTGCAATACACCGAAGGCCACTTCGCCGTTCCTGTTCATCTTCGGGGACGAGAAGTTCTACAACCAGATAGATCCTTCGCAAGTCAGGCATTTCATCGGCGACACGATTGAGGCGCCGCTGGACTCTGAGGCGATGTGGAAAGGGTTGATGCAACGCTTCAATCTCTACCTCCTGCATAAGCCCTACGGCCACGGCAACGACAGCGCGACAGACACCGCGGTGAAAGAGCACTGGGCGAAGGTGCTCGGACCGCAGCGCATCATCGAGCTACCGAGCAAGGAGCGCGCAGTAGACATAGCGATGGGCATCGTGGCCAAGCACTGGGGACAGTACACCGACTTCACCGAGAACCTCGACGCCCGCCAGGACGATCCTTCGATACGGGCATCGGTGCACGCATCGCTGCGGTTCATCCCTGACAAGCTAGGTACGTCATCGGTGATGGGCACTGCAAAGAGCAGGAAGACAAAGTCGCTGATCGACTAAATTGTCCTCTCCTATTTTTTCCTGTTTTCGGAAGGTGATCGCATATGGTATACAACGCAATTGTGACAATGCCGCCGTACGCGCCGTACATGCGCGAGGTGCTGCGGCACCCTATCGTATCAGGCATACGGCTGAACACAGTCATGGCGCTCCATGACAGCATCGACGATACGGTGCGGCGCATGCAGGAGGAAGCGACGAGACACGGCAAGCGGTTGTGGATCGACCTCAAAGGAAGACAGCTGCGCACGGCAGGTTTCGGCGTCCCGCCGTTCACCGAGATAGAGCTGACACATAACATCGATGTCAAAACACCGGTGACGGCATATTTTTCCGACGGCAAGGAGCACGCGACAGTACTCGCTGTGAAAGGGAACAAACTCTACATGCAGGAGGGTCCGCGGCGCGTGGTGGGGCCGGGCGAATCGATCAACATCCCACATCCATCACTACGCATCGACGGGTACTTCACCAGGACAGATATCGAGTACATCGAGGCGGCGCAGAGAGTGGGGCTGCAGCACTACATGCTGTCGTTCGTCGAGAGCCAGCAGGATGTGGCTGCGCTCAAATCACTCCACCCTGACGCAATTGTCGCATCGAAGATAGAATCCATGAGAGGACTTGACTATGTCAAGTCGTGGGACGGTCATGGCAGGCTTATGGCGGCGCGCGGTGACCTGTACCTTGAGGTACCAAGGCCTCACCTCATCGCGTCCGCAGTAGCAAGCATAGTGGAGAAAGATCCTGACGCGATAGCTGCCTCACGCATCCTCGATTCGCTAGCGCTCTCTTCCGAGCCGTCGTGCGCCGACATCGGCGACCTCGACAGCCTTGTGCGCATGGGTTACCGGACATTCATGTTTGGCGACCACATCTGCCTCGAGCGCGACAGCATCATAAGCGGACTCAATCTCCTCCAGGAGATGGCGAAGGACCACAGGTGATACTATGAGCAAGTACACAGGGGCATTGATGGGTTGCGCGATAGGCGACTCCCTCGGCATCCATGTCGAAGGATGGAAACCGCAGCAGATACAGCGCTACGTCGGCACGATCACCGGCCTGATGAATCACATCCAGCCGATAGGCCCTGCAGGTGAACCGATCAAGGAGGACGAGTACGGCAAACTCAAGCGCTGGTCATCTGACGCGAAGAGAGGAGACATCAGCGACGACACGATACTCACCCTCGCGGTCGCCGAAGCAGTGCTGGAGAGAGGATTCGATCTCGAGCACATGGCACGCAAGCATCTCGAGGCGTACGAGGCCAACCGACAGCCTGATGGCTCCTACAAGGGAGCGTTCGGCGGCACCACGCAGCTGGCTTTCGAAGCGCTCAAGAACGGGATATCACCATACGAGTCAGGCAACCTCAAGGGGCCTGGCAATGCGCCTGCGATGAAGATGGGACCGATCGGGCTCTACGCCGCGACGGATTGCGGAGGCGCGCACCTGAAGTTCGCCGAAGAGGTCGGGAGGATGACGCACCTCGACACGCGGTCTGTGGCGAGTGGCATGGTCCAGGCAGGCCTCGTTGAGCGGCTCGCGGGTGACGAGATCCACCACAGGTACTTCTTCCACGACGCGATCATGGATCTCACGGCACACTGCGAAGAGGCGCCGATTGCCGGCATGGCGAACCCTGAGATACGTCTCCTCGATAAGATGCGGTGGATCGTGAAGAACCACGATGCGAGCGTAGAGGAGACGCGCGAAGCGCTGGGCAATGGCGGAGCGGTCTTCGAGTCATACCCTTTTGCGATCTTCATGTTCCAGAAGCATTGGGACAACCCTAAGGGAGGCCTGCTGGCGACAGTCAATGCGGGCGGCGACTGCGACACCACGGGCGCGATCTACGGCACGCTCTGGGGAGCGCGCGATGGCCTCGATGCCCTACCGAAGGAATGGGTCGACGGCATCAACGAGAAGGAGAGGATACTCAGGGTCGGGTGGCGCTTCGAGCATCTCGACCGGATGATGAACAGATGAGAGCGCTCGTCGTCTACAAGAAGAGCAAGTACGATCTCTATAGCGCCTCTCCTGATGCTGCGGTGCGTGATTACGTGCAGGGCAGCGACGAGCATGCACTGCGCATCAGGAGCAGCCACCAGACGCACCAGCGATCGCTTGAGACAGTTCTACACACGCTCGATGCTGCAGGAGTGGAGTACGACGCAGTATGGCGTCCCGACCTCAAGCGTGCTCACGGCGCGGATATCATCATCACTGTCGGTGGCGATGGCACATTCCTCGACGCATCGCACTATACCCGCACGACCCCTATGATAGGAGTGAACTCTGACCCTTCCATGAGTGTCGGGCACTTCTGCTGCACTGACGCGGCAGGCTTTGAGAGAGCGTTGGGAAGGCTCGATGATCTCCAACGTATACAGTACTCTCGCCTCAGTGTCGCCATTGATGATGAGGTGCTGCATGAGCTTGCGCTCAACGAGGTATTCTTCGCGCATAATAATCCTGCCGCCCTGACGCGCTATGGCTTCACTGCGGACGGTCGGCACGAGGAGGTCAAGAGCAGCGGTCTCATTATGTGTGCAGCAGCAGGTTCTACCGGCTGGATGCTCAATGCTGGCGGAGAGGTGATGATGCCAGCAGACCGTCGTATCCAGTACCTCCACCGTGATGCACTTCGCAGACCAGGCTTCGCTACGGCGGCGGAAGTCATGTCCCACACGCGCGAGGGCATGATCTACATCGATGGAGAGCACATCACCCACCCATTGAGTATAGGGCAGAGGCTGAGCGTGACGCCGGACGAACCGCTCACCGTGCTAAGTGTGATTCCCACACAAATTTATAAATGATGACTGCATGTGCGTACACATGGCGATCCGCGAAGACCCTTCTGACATCTGGGAGTTCAAACGCCCAGGGATAGCGGTCGATGTCGTACTGCTCACCATCATCGACGGGGAACTCAAGGTAGGCCTCATCAAGCGAGAGGAGGACCCGTACCACGGCAAGCATGCGTTGCCGGGACGCTTCGTGCGTTACGAGGAGAGTATAACAGACACCGCTCGTATCGCGATAGAGTCAAAGGGCAACATCAAGGCAAACGGGATATACCTCGAGCAGCTCTACACTTTCGGCGATAACCTTGACCGGGACACGCGCATCCGCACCATAAGCATCGTCTACTACGGGCTCGTCAAAGCAGAGGTCATCGACAGACAGAAGGAGAGCAAGTTCCGCTGGGAGCCGGTCTACGGTCTCCCGCCGCTCGCATTCGACCACGCGGACATCATCAAGTCGGCCGTTGAACGCATCAGGGAGAAGCTCTTCCACACGGGCATCATCTTCAATCTCCTGCCTAATGAGTTCACGCTATCAGAGCTGCAGCACGCCTTTGAGATAGTGCTCAACGATAGCCTTGACAAGCGCAACTTCCGCAAGAAGATGAATGAGATCTACGTGCTCAAGGACACACGCAAGACGCGTATGGAAGGAGCGCACAGGCCAGCAGCATTGTATTCTTACGTGAAGACTCGATAGGAGATTTGTGTAACATAATTTTGAAAGACATAGAGTGCTGCGGTCGCTGACGCTCCGCACTTCGCCAGTGAACGCGAAGTGCCTTGGAGCAAATCTGAGGGGTCGCGACGACGAGGATTTATCCGCTGTCGACAGTGCGACCCCGAAACATATCACCAGTAGATGCACCGCAGCATGAGGAAATACGAACTTATCCCTTAATCACTCCAATCGGCCGCATCCTCGCGACCTTACGCGCGATGCCAGCATCATCAGATACCTTGATGACCTCATCGACATCCTTGTAGGCGCCGGGCGCCTCCTCGCTGATGCCCTTGAGTGATGCAGCCCTAATCGTGACACCGTAGTCATGCAGCTGCTCCTTCACACCCTCAGCGGTGTACTCGCGCTTCGCGCGCAGACGGCTCATGGTCCGGCCAGCGCCGTGCGCTGTGCTGCCGAAGGATTCCTCCATGGCCTTCTGCGTACCGACGAGGACATAGCTCGCCGTGCCCATGCTGCCAGGGATGATCACCGGCTGCCCGACATCGCGGTAGCTTTCAGGCACGTCAGGGTGGCCTGGCGGGAATGCGCGCGTCGC
>DAGG01000026.1:0-3865 GCA_002498125.1 Candidatus Woesearchaeota archaeon UBA525 | reverse complement strand
TCTCGAGCTTGGCGATGTTATGACAGACATCATATACCGTCCTGACGGCAGTGTTGTCACCATACGTCTCCTTGAATGCCCTGCGCACGCTTGCGCCTAACGTGTGCCTGTTGCAGAATGCGAAGTTCGCTGCCGCGTTCATGGCGCCGAAGTACTGCGTCGCAAGTGGCGTGCCCAGCGGCGCGTAGATGAGATTATGATCCGGGATGGACGCGACAACGTCGGGCTGCGCATCCTCCATCTTCCTGATGTAGTCTGTGCATATCTGGTGGCCGAATCCGCGGCTTCCGCAGTGGATCATCACGCACACCTGACCCTTGCCAGTGATGCCGAAGCGCGATGCGGTCTGTTCATCGAAGATGTCATCAACTATCTGCACCTCAACGAAGTGGTTACCTGCTCCGACAGTGCCCAGCTGTTGTCGTCCACGGGCACGGGCGCGCGGCGTGACCATTGCGGGATCGGCACCGGCGAGGCATGCGCCTGCCTCGGCGTTTGTGAGGTCATCCTCTGTCCCGATGCCACGCTCGACAGCCCAGCGTGCACCCTTGACTGATATTTCGTCTAACTCCGCATCTGTGAGTCTTGTAGCGGAGTCATCCCCCGTCCCAACGGGGCAGTACTTGTAGAGCTTGTCGATGAGCTCCTTGATCTTCGGCAGCGCCTCCTCTTTCGTGATGCTCGTAGCGAGGAACCTGACGCCGCAATTGATGTCGAATCCGATTCCGCCAGGGCTGATGATGCCGTGCTCCGGGTCGAAGGCTGCCACGCCGCCGATGCAGAAACCGTAGCCCTGGTGCGCGTCGGGCATGACCATGCTGGCCGCCACGATGCCTGGGAGCGCAGCGACATTGCTGGCTTGACGCAGGCTGTCATCGGTCTTGAGCTGCGCGATGAGAGTATCGTTGCTGAATATCTTCACAGGAACGCGCATCTGCCCAGTCTTCTCGACCTCGAACGTGTGGTCGCCGGTCTTCTTCACTGGAGGGACAGGCTTGCCGCTGAAGGGCAGTTTCGGCTCATCGCCTTGCGCTTCTGTGAATTCCTTCTCCATACCGACGAGGAAGCCGGAGCGGTTTAAAAATGATGCTGTGTCAAGGGCACTAGATATCAATCACGACCTGGAGCATCCAGGAACCATTCTTCTCCTCTACGATCATGTCAGAGTAGGTGACGGCCTTGAGATTGCCGCCCCACTTCTTCGCATCATCGCCCTTGAGTGTCGCATCGAGGATGAACTCTCCGTCGCGCTCGGTGATGGTGAGCCCTTCCGCGAGCGCGGGGAGGAACTTCTCTGTGTCGTGTAGGAAGAGTATCTCATCGAGCAGGTCGAAGAGGAGGTTCTGCAGTGACTTCGATTTGATGGAGACAGGTACCGACCTGTGCCTTGAGAGCTTCTCGGGATCCGCAGCTATCGCGGTCATCGCCTGCACTGCGTTCGCGAATGCCTCCTCACGAGTCTTACCATAGGCGCGGAACTTCGCGTCGGCAGTGTGCTCTAGGAGCTCGTACTTCATTCGACCCCCTCATAGGTGAGTGGACTGATCTTGGTGAGGAATTGCTCAACCTCCTTGAACGAGACTGTGAGATCGCGGAGCTTGTCGTGCGTCGCGAACATCCATCGCTCCTCAATCTCCCTGCGTGCATCACTAGGCATGTGCACGCCTGATGAGAGGATGCTCTCCAGCACCTTGCCATACTGCTGCTCGAGCATGCGCCTTCCGCCGCGTTCCTTGTAGCACGCGTACTTGTAGAGGAACTTGAGCTGCAGCTCGAAATCATCGAGCGTGCTGATGATGCTGGTGAAATTAGGGATATCCTCCATCGGCTCGTACTCCGGCACTTCTATGACCACTGGGTTCCACCTGTTGCCATAAGTGCCGGTGATATCCTCAAATGCCATGTAGTCCTCCTCACTGAACCACGTCTCAAGCCCCATGAACGCTAGAATCCTGCTTTTCCTTAATAAATCCTCTCTCGACGGAGCCTAAACTCAATCTTTTTAAAAGGCCTGGGAATCCAGGAGCGTATGAAACTCACCTTCGTGGATGTGAAGTACAAGGCGCCCATCATGCTGCCCCACGATTTCATCGAGCAGCTGCCGCACAAAGTGGTACTCTTCCTGAACATCCAGTTCCACCACCAGTACGAAGACCTTAAGCGCCAGATAGTGGAGACTGGCAGGGAGGTCCTCACCGTCCGTCCCAAGCACGCTTGGCATGACGGCCAGATACTCGGCTGCAGCGTCGAGGACTGGGACGCGGGGCAAGAGGGATTCGTATACATCGGCGACGGCCTCTTCCACCCAAAGGCGCTCCTGTTCAAGAACGACGAGAAGGTATTCATCTACGATCCGAAGACGCGAAAGTCCCGCGTGCTCACGCGCCAGGATATCGAGCAGATACTGCGCCAGCAGAAAGGAGCGCTATCGGCATTCCACATGGCGCAGAATATCGGCGTTCTCGTCACGACAAAGTACGGCCAGTCGCGCCTGAAGCAGTCGTTGAAGTTCGAGGAGATGTTCCCGGACAAGACATTCTACTATCTCCTCGCCGACGTGATCGATTTCAGCAAGCTCGAGGACTTCCCCTTCATCGAGGCATTCGTGAACACGGCATGTCCACGCATCATGGATGATAACGAGAAGGTACCTAAGCCCATGGTGAACATGGACGATCTAGGGATTGTGTGGTGAATAGACGGCTTCGCCAATGTCGCGCATGGCGACGTAACGTTCCGTCGAGCCCGTCACCTTCTGCATCGATATGAGCGGTCGGATGTAACGGCACTCATCCTCGTGCGACACTTTGCTTCTCGAGCGGATGGCCTCCACTGCATAAGGAAACACCGCCACGAGAGCAGCATCAAGGGGTTTCTGGTCAGGACGCTGCGCCCACGCCACGTACTCGAGCAAGCGTCCGAACTTGTCCTCGACGCTCACTGACGCATCATAGAGGTACTGTTCGAGCGCCTGCATCCTGTGCAGATCAAGATCGGTCTTATGCGAGACTGATGGCAGCCTGCGCGGCGTGATTCCGGTGCTGGCGAGGAATTTCGCATCATCATCTGCGACGTACTCATCGTGCGTCTTCGGCGTGAAGAGCCTGATCTTCAACCCTCTAAGGATCTCATCATCAGTCTCTAGTTTCTTGAAGTAGAACACTGTCGGCTCGGGTATAGGAGGTAGCGGCTTGACCGGGGTGTAGAGCTTACCAAGCGCCTTCGCTGAGATGCCGAGGCTATGCAGAAGCAAGGCATCATCATCTCTGACAAGAGCATCATATGAAGGGAGAACACAATCCTCTATCCCCAAGCCACCACGCCCCATCAAAGTCCATGGCTTGAATAGGTCTTATATGTTTTTCCGCCCGAATCTGACATTCGAGGACGGCTCCTCGTCATATTCGTCAAGTGTCTTGCTGAAGCAGGTATCGTAGAACTCGCACTGGCCCGTTGACCACTTGCACAAAGCGCTCGTCTTCTTCGGGTAATCACGGACATCCTTGCTGCGCGTATTCATGTGGATGGCCGTAACCTCCCTGCGCGCATCCTCGATCAGCTCGCGCGTCACAGTCACGCGCAGCTCGCGGCCGTGCTTGAGGAAGAACACGCCAATCTCATCGGGAGCGCGCTCCATCTCCTCGTAGATCATACAGTAGATACCCATCTGCAGGCGATAGTCATCGCTGATCTCCAGCTTCTTGCTGGTCTTGTAATCGATGATGATGAGCTTGTCTCCCTCGCGCTGTATAGCGTCGGCGTAACCGCGCACGTGGTGGTACTTGCTATGCAGCTCGACCTCGCGCATCGGCTTGACCTGGAGGAACGCCTCCTTGATGCTCGAGTGCTGGAGCTGCTGCATGCG
>DAGG01000019.1:10620-34971 GCA_002498125.1 Candidatus Woesearchaeota archaeon UBA525 | reverse complement strand
AGTCACGGTTTCTCTCTTCCCAACATGCCTTTCGTTGTATGTTTCATGATGACCCTCTGTCATCAGGTTGTTGAAACATCACATTTTTGGAATTTTACCTATTTAATTCTATTTGAGAAAAACGATTATTTGAACTGAATACTTCACGCATTTTGTCGTCGTGAAAACAATGAGTTCATTGTTTACCTTTTGTTATACTTTTGTTAAATATTTTTCATACGTGATTCTTATCTGAATCCTACCTAAATATTACCAGAATCCTATCGCAACCTTTTAATCATCGTCCATCATCCCAGCAGCATGACCAGGACAGAATCAATCCTCATGGCAGTCATCGCTGTCGCGATGCTCACCTACATCTTGCCATCAGTCATCCTCAACGTCACGGCGAGCGTCATCATCGCGATATGCCTCATCGCCCTCCTGGCACTGCGCAGCATCGCATGGCACAAGCAACGCACGACCCCCTACGACCTCCTGGTCATCATCGCGCTCCTCTTGGCCATTGTGCACTTGTTCACATTCAGCGCGTTCGCGCACACCATCGGCAGTACGGTTGTCGTGCTCCTCTTCGCGCTCTTCTTCATCATGATGGCTGCGCTCTTCGCAATCCGCGAGGCGAGACCTGAAGGTTTTGAAGCGTTGCAAGACCTGCGTCAGGCCGGGCCTGTGATGCATCCGAGGCATGTGCCGCACGTCATCCACGCCAAACAGCAGCATAAGCCCGTCGTCTTCAAGGGCCTCGAGCCGATTCCTGAGCGCCCGCCACGTTGGGAGCGCTCGAAACGATTCATCAAATCCTTCCGTCGCGAGCCGATCCCTGAGATCAAACCGCCGCAGCTAGGCAAGGTCCACGGCGAGGCGTTCAAACGCGGCATCGAGCCAATCCCAGAGATCACCGTAGAGCACCTGCATAAGCTCGGCGTGTACGAGACAGAGCCGAGGAAACGCAAGTGAGCTGCGAGATCTGCAAGCCGAAGTACAGGCCGCTCTTCGAGACCATCTTCTGGCGCGTACATCTTGTCCCTGACCAGGCCTACCTTGGCAGGTGCGTCGTCGTCCTCAAACGCCACGCAGGCACGCTCTCCATGCTCACAGCAGACGAATGGAAGGACTTCGGCCAGATGGTCGTGCGTATCGAGCTCGTCATCAACAAAGCCTTCGAGCCCGACATGTTCAACTGGACCTGCATGGCGAACGACGCCTATCTCGAAGAGTATCCTGAACCGCACATCCACTGGCACATCCGTCCGCGCTACGCCAAACCAGTCGCGCTCGCAGGTATCGCGTTCGAGGATCCTGATTTCGGGAAACACTACGACCGGGAACGGAAGAACATAGTATCAGACGATGTGCAACGCGTAATCAGGGAGCGGTTGCTCCATTACGCATAGAACTCAATATTCAAAGATCTTCTTTTGGTCTCTTGACCAGCGTTCAAGGCGCTTAGGCGCCTCCACACGGCAGAACCTGAACCCCCACGATGAGAGCATCTCGAGCGCATTAGGCGTTATCGACGGCGCGGCGAGCACGCCGGTCACTGCCTGCGAACCTTTGATCATCTTCACGCGCTCGACATAGCGGCGCAGCTGGTCCACTGCCATGAGTGACGCGGTGATACGCTTGCATTCGACGACGACGAGCCGTCCTGTCCCGTCATGGCCGAACACGTCGATGAATCCAACATCGGTCTGCTCCTCGCGCGATATCGGCTTGAAGTCTGCGCCGATGCATGCAGGGTTGTCGCGGATCCAATCGCTCATGTCGCGCTCATTGCCTGCGAGATCCTGCTTCTGGCCGTCATCGAGACGGCGCGATGCAGCATCGTAGGCGCGGAATATCTCGATGTCGAGGAACGAGTGCTCCTTGTCGTTGCGTACATGCATCATGAGGTGCTCATCAATCCGTTCGAGATCGATAGCGCTGCCTGGACGCATGTAGTTGATCGGCACGCTGCCCTCTGGCTGGTGCACGATGACTGTGGCGTCGGCCTTGATCATGATGATACGGTCGCCGCGACCAAGGAACGCCTCTGCCCTGCCGGAGTAGGTTATCTGGCAGTGCACGAACGCAATCACGACCTCGTGAGCCGCGACAGCGGACTCGACCATCACAGCGAACTCCCCAATCTCCATACGGAAGTGGGATGGCTGTCGATATTTATAGTCTGCGCTTGCGCACCTTTTTTATAGTCCTGCGTCAGGGACTGATATATGAGATGGTTGTGGGCGTTAGTGTTCCTCGTTTTTCTCGCTGCATGCGCGCAGGAACTGCCTGTCTGCAGCGAGCCATATATCCTCATCGACGACAGGTGCTGTCTTGATAAGGATAACAGCAGCATTTGCGATGCTGACGAGGGCGCGCTCGGCGCGCCGGAGAGGCTCGACTGCAGCCTCTGCCCCCCGCAGTTCGTGACGCAGAAGGAAGAGGTCATCGTGTACCGCTACGTCTGTGCGAACGAGAGTGTAGTGGATAAGCCAGAGAAGTGCGCGCAAGTCATTGCGTCCAACGCAGGAGAGTTCAGGCTCAGCAAGGAGCAGGATGCTTCTTTCATCGAGGAGTTCGAGGTTAGGCCTGCCTGTCGCGGCAAGTTCAACGCTGCAGAGGTGTTGTTGCAGTACGCCCAGCGGCCGCTCTCCATCACGTTGCAGCTGCTCGATGAGCCCGAAGGGGAATGGCGCGATGTCGCCAAACCAGACGTGAAAGCGGATATCTTCTATTACATTGGGTTCTGCCTCGATTGCCAGAACCTCATCGATCTCAAGCTCGAGTCGACGTCCGCCTACGCCATCCGCGCGGTCCTGCAGTACCCTGATTACAAAGTGTATTCGCGCGAACTCATCATCGACCCGACACCATCGGGCCTGATCGGGAAGAAGGTATGCTCGTGAACTGGTGGCTCCTGCTCATCGTCGCGCTCGCCCTTGTCGGGGTGATTGGCGACGCATTCATCAAGACGTCAGCGACCGGCCAGGAGTATATCATCTGGAGATGGTTCATCCTCGGCGCGCTGATCTATGCGCTCTCGGCGGCAGGGTGGTTCTTCGCGTTTAAGCATGTGAAGTTCACATCACTAGGCGTTTTCTACGCGCTCGGCACAGTACTCTTCTTCGTGCTCATCGGGGTGTTCTACTTCAAGGACCAGCTCAACGCTTATGAGTTCGCAGGCATTGCCGCCGCGGCTGTCGCTATCGTACTGCTGGGCCGCTTCGCTTAGTACTCCCCGAGCCTCTTCTGTCCCCATAGTGACTTCACGAGATTACTCTGCTTGAGCAGTCCTGTGATATCGTACGAGAACTTCATCTTCATGAGTTGTTTCGCATAACTCAGCATGAGCTCTCGGTCGGCGAAACGTAGCGGCTCTGAGGATAGTGCCTTGCGCACAGCCTCGCGCACCACCCACACGCCGAGTGGCGCGCTGTACTCCTCAGTGATGATTCTGATGGCGAGCACCGACGACTGGCGCTTGCGCTGCTGCAGGTTTTCTAGTATCCCGATGCGCGTCGCGTAGTAGCCGCCGGCAGTCTCATGCACGTAATCCTTGCGGCCACCGTATGGTTCGTAGTCGGTTTCGAACGCCACGTCGGGACCGTGCCCCGTCGGCACGTACTGTTCGAAGAGCTCATATTGCCAGACGCTATCGAAGAAGAGGACGAGGTACCAATTGCCGTAGTGGCCGCCGAAGTAGGCGATGCAATCTGATTCCGCATAACGTTTTATCTCATCGATGCGCTGCTTGCCGAGGATGTCGTCTACTGCGGTGATGCTCCAGCGCGTCGGCACGAGTCTGCGCTCGATCGGGATGCCGAAGTTCCCCATGCTAAAGGCTTTTGTGAGGAAGTGCTCATCCAGTCCTTTGCGCGCGAGGCTTGTCACCGCGTCCCCTGCGAGCAGGTCAGTGGCGCTCACAGCCTTCTCGACACGGGTGTCGACCTTCACGTCTCCGATGACCTTTGCGGCCTTCAGGCCGACGTTGGGGCCGTGCGGCTGCACGTCGGTATTGAATGTGAGCCTGAACTGCGGCCGTTTGTCCAGACCTATCTCGACATCGACCGGTCGCTTGGCCATGCTCACCTCCTTGGCGACATCGGCGAAGCGCTCGTTGAATCCCTTGATGCTTGTCTGGAAGAAAGAATTCACGAGGCTCGAGCGCAGGCCCACTATTTCAGGGATGGGTGTGCCTTCGGCACTCCACACTTTGGGCTCATCGTGCTTGTCATACCTCTCAGTGCCGAGGATTCCCACGCGGATGCGTGGGTAGCCGTGACGGCCGATGAAGACGTTCGGCGCCTGGCCGAAGTAGTCCTGCTTGAACGACGCCTTGATCTCCTCCTTCTTCTGCAGGCTATAGCTCACAGGACAGGAGCGGTGATCATGGAATTTGCTCTTGCAGAATATGCAGGCCATTCCCTGTCGGAGGGATGTCGATTAGAAAAATGTTGCTAGCCGAACCTGTCCGTCAGGGCGCTGTAGACCTGCTGGCCTTTCACGATGTATTTGCGCGTCTCCTTGAACTTGCGGTGCTTTCCAGTCTTCATGTTGGTCGGCCCCGCATTGTACGCTGCACGGTATGCGTCGAGCGCATCCTCGATATTATCGGCGCCGGTGTGATCAAGCGCGATCCGCAGGTAGTCGCGGCTGACATTCTTCGTAGTGTCGATATTGTAGGCAGGGTCGAGTAGCTTCTCCCGCACGTTTTCGATGAGGTTGTGGTAGGCAGTAGTCCCTCTCTTCGGCGCATCGTAGCCATTGGCGTGGAGCGCCGTCGTCGGTAGTACCTGGCCGAGACCGACCGCGCCCTTGTTTGAGACTACTCCGGGCCTGCCGTTGGACTCGATGACTATCTGCGTGTAGAGGATCTTCTTCGCCATGTGCTCATCAAGCCCCTTGGCGCGAAGCAACGGATCGGCTGCGAGCTCTTTCGCCGCTGCCTTCACCTCTTCATAGAACGGTAGTGACGATATGCTCGGCGCTTTCTCGATGCAGCCGAGTGTCAGCGTGTCGCACGAGATAGGCTTGACGTACTGGCGCCAGTCTGCGTCCGCACCATCCCGTTTCTTGAGTATCAGTGGCTTCTCAGTGTGGCCGTACTGTTCCAGTCTCTCAACGATGTCATCGAGCTGTTCAGTGCTATCATAGTTGATCATGACTCTCTTGAGCGTCTTGCCGTCCTTCACAGTCAGCTCTGTCGCGACCGGGAATCCTAGCTTATCGAGCGTTTGGAGGTGGATGTTCGCATTCGCCGGGCTTGAACTGGCCATGAGGAT
This sequence comes from Candidatus Woesearchaeota archaeon UBA525, assembly GCA_002498125.1. GTDB lineage: Archaea > Nanobdellota > Nanobdellia > Woesearchaeales > UBA525 > UBA525. The sequence goes on along the minus strand of DAGG01000019.1, from coordinate 29,704 downwards.
ATACATCCCATCGCTTGCGTCAGGGTAGAGCTTTGCGCGCTGCACAACCTGCTCGCTTGCCGGCAATGCGTGGTATACGTTCTCCGCCATCTGCATTGCCGGAGTGATGCTGTACATCGCGCCGACGGCGAGCGTTGCGGTGATGAATCGATTGAAGAACCCGTTGGACTTCTTTTTCGTAGGCTTTGGCCTCGCTGCCTGTTTCGGCACGGTCCGTGGCTTTTTCGGCATGGCTTCATCAGGCACCTTGTGCAGCGGGGCATCTACGTCGATCCTGCCATTCTTGCGCTGGATATCCACCCTCTTGTACTTGTTCTGTGTTGCCATAGTCCTGTCTAGTGCCCCATAGGTGTGATGCGTTTACAGCTTCAACAGCCGTAATTTAAACGTGATGCTGTGATCACAACCCCTGCTTTACCTATTGTATCCGGTATATTTAAATGTTACTGAATTATACCACTATTAAGTGGTTAAATAATTTGCACAATAATGCGCGGGAAGCGAGAAGAAGGTTTAAATAAGAACTTCCCAAAGGCTCGAATATGACAGTTAAAGGCTTTGCGAACGCTACGTACTCCGACAAGACTGTCGCACTTGTAGGTCTAGGAAGTGTCGGTTCTACGATAGCCACTATGCTCGCGCGCGAAGGCGTCGACCTGCGCCTCGTGGATATGGGTCGCGTAGAAGAGGAAGACATGCATCGCCTCGCGCTCTTCCATGAGGAGGACATCACGAAGTTCAAGGTGAAGCAGGCGAAACTACGCCTCGCAGCAATCAACCCCAAGGTGCAGGTGAAGAGCTTCCACGAAGAGATGACATCATCGAATATCTTCCTGCTCGAGGGAGAGGTCATCGTGGACACGTCGAACAACGACGAGATGAACAGGCTCACAATCGCGCACGCCGCAAAGAAGAAGGTACCCCTCGTCCTCGTACGCGTCAGCGGATCGGTCGGACGCATGCTCGTGCTGCAGAAAACTGTGCCAGCGAAACTCGCAGACAAGCTCAAGCTCCCATCGGTGGAGAAAGCAGGCGTCTTCAGTCCAGTGACAAACATGGCAGCGAGCCTCGCAGTCGGCCAGGTCCTGAAGATACTCCAGGGGGACAAGACGACCGTCCTCATCGAGTGCGACGCTTGGGATCCCAAGACGAAAGTCACGAAGCTGTAAGAGATTTTCTACATATTCTCAGACGTATTCAGTCGCTTAGCAAGCGTTCGTTACAAAGTAAGCGCCACCTTGGCATAGTACTGAGGCTCGGCGACGAAGGCGCGCAGCGACGAGGAAAGCGCAGCTCCGAGCGTTCGTAGAACGCTGGAGCAGGAAATCTGTGATTTCCTCGCTTTCCTGGCGCAGGGAACTCCGTTCCCTCGCGACTTCGACAGTGACGAGCCGAGACCTTTCACGAGCACAAGGTCGTGGCGCGAAGATTGAGGAAAGGGCGGAGCCGCAGCGCAGTAATTGCGCGCCGTAAACTTCATAAGACAGATACTTCCCCAGAACGCCGTGGAATCAAGGGCCATCTTCATCTACGGTCCGCCGGGTGCGGGTAAAGGGACAATCCTTGAACGACTCGCGAGAGAGTTCAAGCAGTTCAAGCACCTCTCATCAGGAGACCTCGTGCGCGAATGGCTGAAAGCCGACGGGCCAGAGCAGCGCGAATACCTCGAGCAGTACAAGCGCGGCGTGCTGCTCGGCGACGAGCAGCTCTGCAAGATAGTCACGCAATCGCGCGACGCGCTCATCAAGCGCACAGAGTACAAGCCGTCGTTCCAGTACTTGATGCCTGACGGCTTCCCGCGCACGCACAGGCAGGCGGAATTGCTCGAGTGGCTCAATGTGACCGAGTGCATCCGTCTTTACGGCGTGCCGAGAGAGACGCTCGAAACGCGCATCATCGGCCGGGCAGAGAACGAGGTCGCCCAAGGTAGGAAGCCGCGATTAGACGACATCAACCCCGCGGCGCGCCAGAAGCGCATAGCGGAGTACCCACTCCAGCTTGCGGCATCGCGATTCTACAAGGCGCGCGGTGCACCGGAGACGTGCATCAATGTCGACTGCGGCAAGGACGAAACCTACCTGCGCATCGTCAGACACCTGCATGCGCAAAGGTTCATCTAAGCTTTCTCGACAAGATCAGTGAATCTCCTGAAGAACTCATCCCAATCCTTCTCAGCGACGTTCATGCCGCACGCGTTGCGGTGGCCGCCGCCATATCCTTCGAGGCCTTTGAGCGCCTCAGTGAGAAGCAGAGGTATCGCGAGCGCAGTGCTGCGGATGCTGGCCTTGACCGCACCATCGTGGCGACGGCCGATGAAGATGATCCTGTCCGGATAGCGGATGAGCAACTCATTGCTCAGTTCCGAAGTGAATGTCATGCTGTCATCAGTGTAGAGGTAGAGGAGCACTTTGCCAGGCTGCGCCGCTGTAGCGCAGGCTTCAGCGAGTACCTTGTCATAACCGGCAGCGAGCCTCTCGTACTTGCGCCACAAGAACCTGCCACGACTCGTGGTCTGCGAGAGTATCTCGTACGGTGACTCAATGCGCGTGAGCGTGATGATGCTCTTCTTCGCCTCGGCAGTCATGCCCTTGAGGTTGAACTGGATGACACGCACAAGCGTGCCGATAGGGGAATCGATGTACGCGTCCTCGACGCGCTTGTACTCCTTCGGAGCAAGGTCGGGATACTTCTCGCGGAACTCCGCGATGTACTCAGGCAGGAACCAATCTCCTACACTGCCGACAGTGGCGAGCCACAGGTTCGTCTTCGTAATCTGGTACGCCCAGTAGCTTGTCGGGCGATTGTCGCGGTCATCCCAGAGACGAGGGTTGAAGTAGAATACGTTGCCCAAGCCCGCGATGGTCTCTTTTTGCGGCTCGTGGTGATCGATCCAGAGTACAGGCACGCGCGCTCCTTGCAGGAACTCGCGCTCCGCCTTCGGCTTGTCCAGGATAACGATGAGGTCTGCGTTGATTTCCTCAGCTTTTTTGAGGAACTCGTGCGTGACCGATGGGCTACGCTTCACAGGAATGCTCTTCCCCTCGCCCTTGTTCGCTGCGCAGAACTGGTAGCAGATCACGAAGCTCGTGGTGCCATCGCAGTCATCGTCGTGAAAGAATATCGGCCGCGTCGCTCCTTCGAGCATGGATTTCGCTTTGTCCAGGGCGTTTTGCGGCGGCGCCATGCTTATCCAGAAAAAGACCTTGTTTTTAAGGGTATGGTACTGCCGTCCAGGGATTGGTCACCAGCCTTAAAAGTGGCTTCTTGCCTTTACGCCTCATGGGGTTGGAGAGGGCGCTTGGTTATTTCAACGTCATAGCAGGCGATGCTGTGTTCGCTATCGTCGGCGCATCTTGCGGAACGCACATGGTCCTCGACGAGTCAACTCGCTCGCCTGAGAACGCTGCGGCGCTCGGCTTTGTTCTCGCAACTATAGCAGCCAAGAACGTCTATGACTACTACCGCTTCGGCAAGCATGTCGAGCGCGAAGGATGGTCTCCCGGAATCCTCAAGGAATCCTATGGTTGGGTAGGCAAGCCGTGGGCAGAGGCGCACAGCCAGGAAAAGGAGTACTATGGTGCCGCGCCCGGTGGTTGGGGAAGTAAGACCTGGTTCTAGCAACGATATTCCTAGCGAAACTCTGTTAAAGGTCACCGCTCATTTGCGCATCATGCCTGCAGTCTATAAGGAAGGTATGGGGAAGGATCAGTCCTATGGTATCATCATCTTCCGCGAGACAAGTGACGGACGGCAGTATCTTGTCCTGACAAAGAAATCAGGGACAGATTTCCCCAAAGGCCACGCTGAGGTAGGCGAGAACCCTGAGGAGACTGCACGGCGCGAGACCAAGGAGGAGGCGGGGCTTGATGACATCGAGCTCATCCCAGGTTATCATGAGGATATCCATTATATCCTGAGTCAGCGCGGACATAAGGTCTTCAAGACCGTCACCTATTTTCTCGGTAGGGCGCACTCAGGAAAGGTCAAGGTATCGCATGAGCACAAAGGGTACAAATGGTGCTCTCCTGAGCAGGCGATTAGGCTGGTGCGTTTCCCGGAACAGAAGGCGCTGATCCGTAAGGCCCAGACGATGCTCCGTTGACCATCTCGTGCAGTCGGTCCATCAGTCCCTTGTGCGCGTAATCGCTCTCGTGCTCTGGCTCGTAGCGCAGGTTCTTGATGCGCATAGCGCCTCTCGTTATGAGGTATGCTGGTACTCCGACTATTGCAGAAGGTATCGCTGTCGCGAGGACGGGGTTGTATGCGACCTCCTGCATGAGCTCGTAGAGTTCAGGCGCTTTGGAGATGATGTAGATGCCCATGGCGCCGCCTAGCGCTATCTGGCTTGCGCCGACAATGGTGTCGAGCGTGGCTCTTGTTCTGCTCCTAGCAGGTCCGGGTATGAAGCCCATATCTCCACCTCGAGAAGATACTTAGTTTTTGTATATTTAACACTTTCGTATCTTTGAGGTGCGTCATCTGTCGTCGGAGCGCGAGTCCATAGTTTTTTAAACAAGCTCATTGTTCTCAGCATTGCCGCGGGAGTGCCAGAGTGGTCAAATGGGCCAGATTCAGGGTCTGGTGGCCTTGTGTCTTCGCAGGTTCGAATCCTGTCTCCCGCATCAGTAATTCTTCTCATAACTCTTCTCTGCTGATGCGGGAGCAGGATAAGGAGCGTGACTGACTGCATCCTGTCTCCCGGATGCATCTTCTCATCGTGTTTGTCTCTCGATTTTCCGACGACAAAATATTTTGCCGATCAGCAGCAATATTCTTTTACCAATAAGTTCTCACTATGCAGTAGTATATAATCGAAACATTTAAATATATAAACCACTATGCAATAGTAACAACAGGGAAGGGGGAAACCTGCAAGAATAAGCAATTATTCTTCTACCACCTCACCACCACCCTTATCCCCCTTCCTGTTGCCTTTTACTATGGTCAACTCTGACGGGATAAACCCACGGTTGTTCCAGGACACTTCTACGCTCGAGAGATTCTACCTCGACATCGTCATCGCCAACTCTTACCAGGCCGGCGATACCATCATTCCTTACGCTATGCCCTTCGGCAGGAACTGCTCAGCCAGGCTCCTTCAGCGGATGCGTGAGGAGGATCCAGCGCAAGCGCAGAGGCTCGTCGAAGCGACAGCAGAGCGTATGCGCGACACGCTGCGCCACTACTCCCTGCGCAGCGAAAAGTACCGCCATATCGACGAAGCGGAGTATGATTCCACCATGGCCACCCTGCACAAGCTCCAGCACGGTATCGATGCGCTTGTCGAAGGGAGTGATTCGTCGCATGCGTTCATCGCCATCGACGGCTACTCGCTTGACATCGCGCTACGGGAGCAGGGCAGGCTAGTACGGCTTTCCTCAGACAACTTCAAGCTAGAGCGCTATGAGATGCTCGTGGCAGTCCCAGATGAATACCGGGAACGCCCTCATGAACGTATATCCTCTTTGCGTAAAAGGATCTAGAACTTCATCCTGCCTTTAATCTTCTTCCCCATGCCGCCGCGCTGTGCTTTGGCGAGGAGCTTCTGCATGTCCTTTTCTGACTGCATGCCCTTGAACATCTTGACCATCTTCTTTGACTGCTTGTACTGCTTGATGAGCGCGCGCACATCCGTCTGGTCCTGTCCGCTGCCACTCGCAATCCTTTCGATGCGCGCAGGTGACAATGTCTCCTCGGGATGTGAGAGCTCATCCTTCGTCATGCTGTCCATGATGTACTTCCACTGCTGGAGCTTCTGTTCCTGCCCCTCGAGCGCTTCTTTTGGCAGCTGCATCTGGCCCATGCCTGGCAGCATGCCCATGACCTTGGAGAGCGGGCCCATCTTGCGCATGGCCTGCATCTGCTCGTAGAGGTCGACGAGGTTGAACTCACCGGAGAGTACGCGCTTGCCCATCGCCTCGGCGTCCTCAGCGTCGAAGGCTTCGTTCGCTTTCTCCAGGAGCGACTCGAGATCGCCCATGCCGAGCAGGCGCCCGACGAAACCCTGCGGGCGGAACTCCTCGAAATCGTCGATTTTCTCACCGACGCCGATGAACTTCACCGGCGCGCCTGTGACTGCGCAAGCGGTGAGCGCACCGCCGCCCTTCGCTGTTCCGTCTAACTTGGTGATAATGACGCCAGTGACCTTGGCGATATCATGGAACGTCTGCGCCTGTTTCTGGGCGGCTTGGCCCACATCGGCGTTCATCACGAGCAGCCGTTCATCGGCTTTCACTGCGCTGTTGATTGCGTCTAACTCTGTGACGAGTTCGTCATTGAGCGCATCGCGGCCAGCGGTGTCGATGATGACGACATCGAAGGTGTCGAGCTCCTTCTCGAACTTTCTGAAAATCTTCGTAGGGTCCTTCTGTGTCTTATCAGTGAAGACTTGCACTTCGACCTGTTTGCCGAGCTGCTCCAGCTGGTCTGCCGCGGCAGGACGCCACGTATCAGTACTCACCATCGCGACGCGGTGTCCGCGCTTCTTGTAGTACTTCGCGAGCTTACCGCACGTCGTGGTCTTGCCGTTCCCGAACAGGCCGACGAGCATGATGCGTAGCGGTTTGCGATCGGTCTCGATGATAGACTTCTCCCCGCGGGGAGCTCTAGATCCGGCGGTAGGAACCGGCGATTCCTGAGAACCGCCGAGGAACTTCACGAGTTCCTCATAGACGATGTTCACGACATGCTCGCGCATCGTGAGCCCCTTTGGTGGACGGTCGTTCAGGCTCCTGTCCTTGATGCCCTTTGTGACAGAGAACACGAGCTGCACGTTCACGTCAGCCTGTAGGAGCGCGCGCTGGATATCCTTCACGAGCTCATTGATGAGCTTCTCATCCACGAACGTCGCGCCAGTGATCTTGCGCAAGGTGGCCTTGAGCTGGTCACCGAGCTTGTCCAGTACCATGACTCAAGGCATCGCAGGGCAATTTATAAGAGTATCGTGAAAGAACTGCGCATCATCGTAGGATGTACGCTTGGTATGCCTGCTTCGTGCGTAGGAAATCCCATATGTGCATGAGTTCGCCGCCAGGACGGTGCAGGTCACCGACCGGCACTCCTACAGCGACCATGGGTATGTGCTGATTCGTGAAGTACTGCGCGAAGTGCGAGAGGCCGTAGGTCTGCGTTTTGCCTGATGTGAACTCGCTGCCGACGAACTGGTACTTGCCCTTGATCTCCTCGTCGAAAGCGCGCTGCAGGTAGTGGATGTAAGGGCCGGCGATTGAGTTGCTGTCGTAGCCTTCCCATGACGGGCAGATGAAAGGGCCGAAACCGAACTTTGCACTCTCGAGGTTCGTGATGTGCGGCATGTGCTCCTCCTCGTTGTAGCTGAGCGCGGGACCGACGTCTGCGCAGATGGCGGGGATGGTGCCGAGGACGCCTGCGTTGTAGAGCTGCTCGAGTGTCCTGTCCCTGCTTGTGCGGCGCGCGACGTACCTGCCGACCATGCTGCTGAGGAATCCGTTGATCCTGCCTGAAGCTCCCGTCGAGCCGATTTCCTCGCAGTCGAGCCCGAAGACGAACGTAGGAATGCGCGGCTCGCTCTCGAGGAATGCGAGTACCGCAGGCGTGACGCACGCCCGGTCATCGAGCCCGTACGTGCTGATGTACTCATCGCCCAGGCGCGTGAACGTCGTGCTCGGGTAGAAGTATATCTCCGCAGGTCCGAAGTCCATCTCGCTCTTTATGCCGAGCTGCTTGTAGAGCTCATGCACCGAGGTCGCGCCGGTGAAGACGCGCACGCGATCGAAATCGTTCTCCTCGTTGTCCTCGGTCTCGAGGTGGATGCTCGTGTGCGGGATGCGTGCGTTGACGCTGAACCTGCGTTCCTTGCCGTCGATGTACGTGCGTCCCCTGAGTACGCCGTTCTTGTTTACCCAGTCGTTCGCGAGGATGCCGCCGTTCGGGACTATCTCGAGGTACGCGCCCGGGTGGCTGAATTTCTTCTCAGGATGAGACTCGAAGTATGTCGGTTGCGCGCGCACGCGCAGGTTTGGCGAGTCGATGTGCGTGACGATGATGTTGATGCCCTGCTTGAAATCGTAATCCTGGTCGCCAGGGGCTATGAGGCAGAATGCGTTGCTGTTGCGTTCTTTCACTGCGTAGAACGCTGTAGGATCCTGGAACTCCTCGCGTTCATCCTGCGGTACGCAGCCGCGCTCCGCGGCTATCTGCTGCACACGCTCCGCGACATCGAACGGTGCCGCGAGCGAAGTGAGATCATCGAGTAGAGGTAGGTATTCATCAAGGGTCTTCTTGCGTTCCTTAGGGGTGACGCCCTTCGCTGAGAAGTGCTGGCGGCTGAGTTCTTTGGTTTCATAACCGAGTTTGCTGTAATCCATTGCCACCCTCCAGCAGTCCTGCTCAGGCGGAATTATTTAAGGGTTCTGGTGCCAGAAAGGTGGAAATGCCCGATTCCAGGAACCTTTTTATATCCTCGAGGGAGAGCAGCGCCATGGACGATGTCAAACGCGTGCTTATCATCTGTGCCCATTCAGATGATCAGGTGATAGGCGCGGGTGGCACTATAGCGCGACTGACGCGCGAAGGGGTCCTGGTACGCACATTCATCTGTAGTTTCGGCGAGCAGAGCCATCCGCACCTGAAAAAAATCGATATCCGCAAGACGCGCGTCCTCGAGAGCCAGAAGGCGAACCATATACTCGGAGGGAAAGATGTTCTCTTCCTCGGGATGCGCGAAGGCCATTTCCTCGAGGACTACAATCGGCTGCACTGGAGAGCGAAGCTCCTGCGTCACATCCACTCATTCAAGCCCGATCGCATCTTCACGCACTCAGTGGATGATCCACACCCTGACCATCGTGCAGTGCATAAGATGGTACAGGACATCTACGTCAACGGCGCGCTCAAGTGCGAGGTATACACGTTCGACGTGTGGAACCTCTTCAATATCCGTAAACGCCGCTCTCCGAAACTGGTGGTAGACATTTCTCAGACGTTCACGCGCAAGCTCGACGCGCTTAGTGCGTTCAGGTCGCAGAAGATTGCGCTCTTCACGCTGTTGTGGTCGGTGTACACAAAAGCGATATACTACGGTCTGCGGCGTGGCGTGCGGTACGCGGAAATATTCTACAAGGTGCGATGATGAAGGTGACTATCGACAGGGAGCAGATGGAGAACGTTGAATGGCAGGAGCTCCCTGCAGCGACTGCTGGCAAGCGTGTCGAGAAACGTCGGCTGCTCATCACGACCGATAACTTCCTCCCGCGATGGGACGGTATCAGTAGGTTCCTCTCGGAGATCATTCCCCGCCTCAAGGAGACGTATGACATCACCATCATCGCTCCTGACTACGGATTCATCACGATCGAAGGCGTCGAGGTCGTGAAGATACCTCTGAGTGTGCACAGCTACGGTGACTACACTCCGGCGCGTTTTGAATACAAGCGCATTGCGCATTTCGTACGACGCGCCGACATCGTATTCAACCAGGCGCTTGGTCCTATAGGTATGTGCGCAATCCTCGCCGCGAAACGATTGCGCAGGCCTGTGGTGAGCTACATCCACAGCGTTGAATGGGAACTCGTGCCCAAAGCGATGGCGTCGCTGGGGCCGCTGCGCGGTCTGATGCTGCCGATCTCGAAGTGGTTCGTCGCGTTCTTCTACAACCGTTGCTCGGCGCTCATCACGCCGTCGGAGAACATCGCCGAGCTCTTTAGCTGGCAGCGCATCAAGACGCCAAAGCGCGTTGCGCATCTGGGTGTGGACACTGTGAAGTTCGCGCCGGGCGACCGCAAGCGCGCCCGCGAGAGTCTGAATCTGCCTGCTGACGCCTTCATTGTCGGATACCATGGACGCATCGGCTATGAGAAGAACCTCATTACGCTCCTACGCGGATTCCGGCGGTTGCGCGTCAAGAACAAGATGCTCATCATAGTCGGTGACGGAGTGCCTGCAATCAAGTCGAAGCTCACGCGTTTCAATGATGTCATCATCACAGGCAGCACGAACCATGTGACCCCGTGGCTGCACGCAATGGATGTGTACGTCCAGCCGAGCTTCACTGAGACCACAAGCCTCACAGTCCTCGAGGCGATGGCGTGCGGGCTGCCTGTAGTGAGCAGCAAGGTCGGTTTCATCAAGTATTACATCATGGATGGCAAGAACGGCACTTTCTTCGACAATGGCGATCCGCACGACCTATGTGTGAGGCTTACTCAGCTGCACGATGACAGGGTGCATCGGGTATCGCTGGGCCTTGAGGCTCGTAAGACAGTCGTGGAGCAGTTCGACTGGGAACGCACGGCAGAAAGGATCAAGGAGATACTGGACTCTGTCTAGTTACATCGCCTTCTGCTTCTTGAGGAACGCAAGCGTCTTCTCGAAGATCATCGTGGCTTGTTTCTTGCCTATATCATGCCCGAATCCAGGGACTCTATCCATCTCCTTCTTAGAGTTCGTGCGCTCAAAGAGCCGCTCGCCATGGTAGTTCGGGACCACGCCGTCTTCGGCGCCGAGGATGTAGAGCGTCGGTGTGCGGAGGTTGCGCGCGCAGCGGAACATGTCGAGGCGATAGCCGTCCTCGAAGAAGAGGTAGTTGATGCGTTCCTCGTGGCCGTCCCGCTGGACGTGGAAGTAGCGTTTGAGGCGTACCCGTATCATGTCGCGTTCAGGGAAGCGCGTCCACGAGGTGTCATCGATGGAGCTTGGCACGTTCACGAGGACGAGTGCCTTGGCGAGCGCGTGGAAACCCTCGAGCACGAGCGCCGCCATTGCTCCGAAACCGAAGCCGATGATGGAGGTCCGTGCGTCGTTGATATACGCGCGCCGCTTCGCGTACTGCAAGACCTGCTCTAGGTCGCGCGCGCGCTGGCTGATAGTAATGTTCTCGACGCGGCCCCCACTCTTGCCGAAGCCGTTGGTGAAATCGAAACGGACAACCGCGAAGCCACGGTCGTTGCAGAGCTTGGCGAACTCCTTGATATGAGGAGAGTCTGCGCTGTCTAGGATGTCAGGCGCGATGATGAGAAGCGGGAATTTTCCCGTCTTCTTTGGTCTTGTAATAGTGCCCCGGATATCCAGCTCGTTCTCATTGAGAATGCTGAATTTCTCCTCTTCCATTCAAAAAAGGAAGTGGACGCACGTTTAAAAAGGTGCTGTCCTCCTCCAGTCGGGGATACAATCCTTTCTCCAAAAAGTCTTTAAATAGTCATATCCGGGTTACACTCATGGAGGAGAAGCACAGGCTGTTCATCATGTTCTTCATCCTCGTGATATTCGGATACTTGAGCTACTTGCTCATCGCGCCATTCATCACCTACATCCTCCTCGGCCTCATCCTGGCCGTGCTTTTCTACCCATTCTACAAGCGCACCTCCCGTTTCATCGGCGAGGCGCCGGCCGCTGTGCTCAGCATCATCGTGATGGTGCTGCTCGTAGTCATCCCTTCGATCATCGTCGGCTTCGAGCTCGTGGAGCAGGCGCGCAATGCCTATGGTCTCATGATCGAAAGCGGGCTTGACCTCGCGACCGCAGTCTCGTACGTTCCAGGTGTAGAGGTCGCTGATATCGAGGCACTCATCCCTGCGAAATCCAAGGTGGCGGCGGCGCTTCCATCGCTCATCAGCATGACTGGAGCGGTCGTGATCGGCGTGCTGCTGTTCTTCTTCACGATGTACTACGCGCTCAAGGACGGCAAGGAGTGGTACTCTGCAGTGAGCAACATACTCCCTATCAAGCGCGACTATAAGCATCGTCTCAAGGAGGACATCGAGCAGATGACGCGCGTCCTGTTCTACGGCCAGATACTGACATCAGTGCTCATCGGCCTCGGCTGCGGTGCGGTGCTCTGGTACTTCGGCATCCCGAACCCAGTGTTCTGGGGTTTCCTCATCGTCATCTTCGCATTCCTGCCGGTCCTCGGAGCGCCTATCGTCTACCTGCCTATGGGTATATGGCTCATGGTCAAGGGGTTGTGGGTGCCTGGCGCAGCAGTGATCGCCCTATGTACACTCATCGTGTTCATCGTCGAGTACATCATCAGGCCGAAGGTCATCAGCAAGGCATCTCAGATACACCCACTCACCGTGATCCTCGGAGCCCTCGGCGGCATCTACCTTCTCGGTTTTGTCGGCTTCCTCATCGGGCCGCTCGTCCTCGGCATCTTCGTCACGCTCATGAGTTTCGACTACGGTCTGGGCGAGTAACTTTTTAAGCCGGAAAAACGGGTGAATGAACTATGGACAACAAGACACTCGCAATATTAGGGTTGGTTCTCAACATCCTGGTCCTCCCTGGACTCGGCAGTCTCATCGGCGGCAAGAAGACCGAAGGAATATGGCAGATTGTGATAGCGGTAGTGAGCATCCCGCTCATGCTCGTGATCATCGGCTTCTTCACGTTCCTCGGCGCGTGGATATGGAGCATCGTGACCGGCGTGCAGATGGTTCAGGAAGCCAACTGAACCGTTCATCTTCTTCCTTTCGCTTTTTCTATTGCTTTTCTCTTTCATTCAATCAACGTTTATTCAGTTCGCTGCCTTGGCGTAAGCCTGAGGGGCGGCGACAACGACGGAACGGAGTTGACAGTGACGCACTGAAACGGTCCTGCGACAGCAGTATATCTGCCGCAGCGGAGAAAGAGAAAAATCAGAATAATGGAACGAGAAATTGAAAAGGAGTTACTTGAGGTCCACGAGCTCGAGGTTGAAGTTCAGGGTCTCGCCAGCGAGCGGGTGGTTCATGTCGATAGTGACGGTTGCGTCAGACACTGCGGCGATCTTCACCGGAATGGGCTGAGGCGCCATCGGGTGGTTGAGCGCGAGCATCATTCCGACTTCGGGCTTGATGTCTCCGAGCGCTTCGCGCGGGACTTCCTGGCGCAGCTCAGGGTTCTGGTCGCCGTATGCCTCCTTAGGCGCAATCTTTACGCTCTTCTTCTCACCCTTCTTCATGCCAGTGATGGCCTCTTCGAAACCCTTGATAACCATGTGCGCACCAAGGACGAACTCAATGGGGTCGCGGCCTTCGCTTGAGTCGAATGTCTCGCCGTTCTCGAGCGTGCCCGTGTAGTGCACTGAGACAGTGTCACCCTCGGCAGCGATGCCGGTCGTGTTCTTCTGGCGAGGCTTGACTGCCGTGTGCGGGACGCTGTCGTGTGCGTGATCATGGGCGTGGTCGTGGCCTGCGTGATCGTGACCTGCGTGGTCATGTCCTTCGTGATCGTGCTTGTTCGTCATGGTTCACCAACTTCTCCTGGGAGAAACGTAACTCGGGGTATTGCCCACGCATTTAAGAAGGTTACTGAAGAGGGCGTCTGGTGAGCTTACTTGCTCAGGAACAGCCGCTCATAAGCCATCTTGTCGTCTTTTACAGTGATAATCCCTGCTTTGCCCTGGTCTGCATAGCTCGCCATGAATGCGAGGCTCTTGTAGAGTTGCGCTTGCGCGACATCCTTGCCTTCCATTGTATGGGCGCGGTGCGCTGATTCGTGGAAGTGTCCGGTCACGATTTTCGTGACGCCGTTGCGTTGATATGCCGCGCCGAGATACTCATTGCCGCGGTTCTCGCGTTTGGATTCATACCCCATCTCCTGTGCCTTCTGTGCCGCGCCGATAGGTGAGGTGATCCCCCGCGCGCGCATCATCTCGTTTAGCGCAGCAGCAGGCACCACTCCTCTCTCGTTCTCTGCGAAATATGCCATGTCGACGCAGTTGCCGATGCCGTTGAAGCGTGCAGGGATGTGACAGAACACCACTGTGCGCTCAGCGTCTGTGACGAGATTGTCCAGGTCGTCGATGCGCGTGATAGAACTCAACGCTCTGCGCGCGTTCGGGTGCTGGGCGTAGACGACCGCTTCGATCTCTGTCGCTTTGCGTAGGCCGTTCACTGCCCTGACATAGATCCCCGTTTCTTGCTTGGCGCGAAGGTAGAAATCCCCTCCTGATGTCCAATCCGATCCTGGCAGGAACACCGCGTGGTGATCATTGTGCTCAATCTTCGGGTTCTTGAGGCAGTCAATGACGTTAGGGTGCTGCTTCGCCACCTCATGCATCACTGTGATGTAATCCGCTGCCTCTTCGTGGCTGCCGGGCTGCACGTAGACTGGGAGTCCGGTCTTGGCTGCTGACATGATGGTGAATGCGATGTGCTGGATGCTTTCTCCGAGATCACCATTGAGGACGAGCGCGTCCACCCCGTTGCTCTTGAGCGCGTTGGCCAGGATAGGAACGTACTGCGGTGCCCGGTGGGTATCAGATATGATGCCGTACTTCATATTACTACTAAATAGTAGTTAATATTTAAAAAGGTTGTGTTTAGATTGGTGCCTGAGGAGTGCTGGAGAGCGCTTGGGAGGCGCAGGGGTCCTACCTGAGTCCGAACAGGTATAGGAGGGGCGTGACATACACGTCCCACCCATCTAGAATGGGGATGGGCAGCATATTCAGCACGAAGAGCCACATGTTGATCTTCCTGAAGAAGACCAAGTACATCCGCTTGCGCTCAGGCAGTTTGCGCATTCGTTTGCTGCTCTTCATGTAAGCAGCCGTGCCGAGCCAGAAGATCAAGTGGACTGCAGGCCCTGCTGCAGCGATGAGCGTGTGCTGCCAGAGCGTCGCGCCCTGCGTCACAACATACCCTGGGATGATGAACAGTACGCCGATGCCTGCGAGCTTCAGCAGTACCATGACGATAGAGAGCAGGCACACGCTGTCGAGCACCGGCATGCCGCCGGGAGCAAGATAGGCTGTGGAGCATGCCGCGTGGAACGTGGACTGGAGGCCGAATGCCATGCCTGTGAACTTGTGTCCGAGCTCGTGGAGGATGAGTGAGGGCGCGATGATTGCGCAGGCCCACCAAAAATCACGCCCGAAGCCGAAGCGTTTAGGTGACCGGTAATGCGCGAGGATATCCTCATCTTTCCCAGGGGCGAGTCTGAAGAACTCCTTGAACAGGAAGCCGATGACAACTGTCATCACCGCGATGTCAAGAATCTCGAAGATGGTGAACATTTGTTTAGCGATGCGCTTGCCATTTATATGGGTTTATTCTTGAATAGTCACTTGCTTGTTCCATATGCGATGCCGGGAAAGGGTGATAAGGAGATTCTGGCCTTTCTGAACGATAAGAAAGGAGATTACGCCTTATTTTCTCCGGAAACGTCCGATTGTGCCGACCGTCGGTACCCTAATATTGTTAACTTTCATGAACAAAACATAATAAAGAGAGCATATCAGGCTCTTGTATCAAAAATAGGGTGGTACTACAATGGCAGATGAAAATCCTGCAGAGCAGTCGGCCCCGGTGACGGGAACGGCGAAGGCGAAGCCCAAAGCGAAGCCGTCTGCAAAAAAACGGAAGGTCACCATGAGAACGAAGAAGACAAGAATGATAGCACCGAAGACTGTGACCATCTCTCCAGGACTCCTCATCGGAGTTTACGTGGTCCTCGGCCTCCTCGCACTAGGCTTGAGCTTCTGGACCGGCTACCTCGTCGGACAGAGCGACGGCAGCACAACGACCCGCTCAGACGGCGTTTTTGAAGGCAAGCTCCAGGTAGTTGAGTACTCGGATTTCGAGTGCCCATTCTGTGCACGCGCAGTCCCGACAGTGGAGCAGATCAAGAGCACCTACGGCGACAAAGTGGAAGTGGTATTCAAGAACTTCCCGCTCGAGAGCATCCACCCCAATGCATTCAACGCGGCAGTGGCGGCTGAGTGCGTTCGTGAGCTTGAAGGCGAAGAGGCATTCTGGGAGTACCACGACACACTCTTTGAGAACCAGCAGGCGCTTGACGCAGCGAGCCTGAAGCGCTACGCGCAGGGCATCGGTGGCTTCGACAAGTGCTTCGACAATCAGGAGACCGCACAGAAGGTGCGTGATGATATGCAGGAAGCCCAGAGCCGCGGAGTGCAAGGCACGCCGAGCTTCTGGATTGATGGTGAGCTCGTCGTAGGCGCGCAGCCGTTCAATGTGTTCCAGCAGGCGATTGATGCGAAGCTCAGTGGAGCAGCCCCAAGCGCACCGAGTGCGCCGAGTGCACCGCAGCCGAGTGCACCGCAGGTCGCAGCAGATGTCGAGCCTGGCCGTTACCCGACGGGCAGCGCGGACGCTCCGGTGGAGATTATCGAGTTTACCGACTACGAGTGCCCCTTCTGCGCTCGCCACTACACGCAGACTGAGCCGCAGATTATGGAGCAGTACGTGAAGACGGGCAAGGTACGCTACACTGTGCGCCACTTCCCGCTCAGCTTCCACCCGAATGCGCAGAAGGCGTCTGAGGCGGCTGAGTGCGCTGGTCAGCAGGGCAAGTTCTGGGAGATGCACAACGCTATCTTCGAGAACCAGCAGTCGATTGGCGTGAGTGACCTCAAGAAGTACGCGGCGACCATCGGCCTCGACACCACGAAGTTCAACACCTGCCTTGACAGCGGCGCGACCGCATCGATAGTGCAGGCGGACTTCCAGGCAGGTCAGGCCGCAGGCGTGAGCGGCACGCCGTCCTTCTACATCAATGGTAAGCAGCTCGTCGGCGCAGTGCCGTTTAGCAACTTCCAGCAGATGATAGATGCTGAGCTCCAGTAAGGATTTTTTTACTTGATTTTTTTTTTACTTTTATTGCACGGTGGGTTATGGACGATCTGAAGCGACGCATCAAGCACTTGCGTACTACACTGGCGCAGGCGCCTTTGCTCTTCGCAGGATTCTCATTTGTATACCTGCTTGTGTCCATCGTCATCGTGCTCTACATCCACACTTCGTTCGCAGGCTTCTTCAGGGGGATGTACCTTTCCTACACAGTGCCCTACGTCGCGCTCACGCTGCTGCTCTCAATCCTGTTCGGCGCGGTGATGGCATCATTCGTCATCAAGCTTCGCGAGATTAAGCTGCACACCGCAGGTCTCGGGGCGACGGGCGTCATCTTCGGTGCACTCGCAGCAGGCTGCCCTGGCTGCTTCTTCGGGCTCTTCCCCGTCGTGCTCTCGCTCTTTGGCATCACTGCGACGCTCGCGATCCTGCCGTTCAACGGTCTGGAACTCCAGGCGCTCGCAGTCCTCGCGCTCCTGGTAAGCCTCTACACTCTTTCAGTGGAGACTGAGGTCGTATGCGAAATCAAGCCGAAGAAAACTTAAGTCAGTGATGCCCTGTAGAGATTGGTGGCGCGGTCTTCATGAACTCGAGCAGCATGCCATAGCATAGCGCGCTGCCGATGATGGTATCTGATGCGAAGTAGTCACGCAGGAGCTTGGCGCTCGAGTACAGGGCCGGGTTCCGTAGACGCATCGTCTCAATCCCCGTCTTGCTCACATAGCCCTTGTAAAGCATATGTTCGAGGTCTTCATCTTTCATAATAGGCATGGTCGCTGCCGCGCCATATCTCTGCTGCTGTGTCATGACCTCTTCCAGCACCGCAGTGTATACGAACAGGAGCCCTGTGGCTGCGGGGCGCTGCGCCACTGCCAGGACGTGCGAGGGATTTGCATGTCCTTGGGAGTTCCGCAGGGCGTGTTCGATTGATGCCTGGTCGACGTCCTGGTACTTGAGGACTTCATACATTGAGGTATAGAGCGCGGGATCGGCGAGGTCTAGCATCTGCTCCGCCTCCAGCGTGGCTAGGATTGGGTCCTGGATGAACGAGTTGGTGATTCGCGAGCAGTTGCTATCGCTGACGATAAGAATGCATTGTGTGTTGATGCCTACCCCTCCACCAGGCTTCCTTATCTACGAATTCTTTAAATAGTCGCCGGCAGGATGTGGGCATATGAGGATGGTCCTGCTCTGCGGCGTGCTCGCGCTTGTCTTGCTGGCCTGCCAGGAGATACCGTTGGAAGATGGTCCTGGCGCGGTGAACCTGACGGGTGGCACCAATGACGTCGTTCTCGATATCCCCCGTTCGAATGTGACGCTGGAAGATGACGTCGTATACATCCCTCCGGAACCTGAGCGCAAGCCATGGCCTGTCGCGCAGGATCCAGGCACTGAGCTGGATGTGCTCCTAGGTGACGCGATAGGTACGCATCATCCGCTCATCACACGTGCGGAGTTCCCGCTTCTTAGTCATCCTGTGATTAGGGTGCATAATAACCGCGTGCTCGGGTATGATGAGACGTTGAAGCTCTTCTTCGGATCCAATGGCACTGGTAAGGTGCTCTTCACTAAGGATGAGGAGACTGGCGGCATAGGGACATTCCTCCTCTTCGAGGAGGGGAAAACCATCTTCGAGTACGCGCTGAAGCTGGACAGCGGAACTTTCGCAGACATCCAGGGTCGCGAGATCCAGATTCTCGGCCACACCTACGTCATCTCAGAGGCATCTAACATGACCGTCACGCTCTTCGGCAGGAGCGTCGCGAGCAATCTCCTCTTCGAGGAAGGAGAGAGGCTCGTCGTGAATTCCACTGCCCAGATAGGCACTGTTTCACGCGTGCTTCCTAATGCTATCTCGTTCCGCCTCGTGGCTGACGGTCCTAACGGCGATATCCTCCTCTCTCCTGGCAAGAGCCTCGGCGAGACTATTGGCTGGCGGCCGCTTGGCAGCGATCTTTTTGATATCCGCTACAAGGGTGCGCCTGTAGCTTCTTCTGAACGCATCGAGTTCGAACAGACCCGCTTTGGTTACAGGCTTATCACGCAGGGAGGGACACTCCCGCTCGTTGAGAAAGATGGCAATTCGCTTGTACTCGGCAAGGTCGGCGAACGGCTGCGCATCACTCCCTGCCAGGCAGGGACCTATTGCGTCGCTCCTGACGATCAGCTGCTGCTGACTGCGCCTAACGGCACGAGTTTCATCTACGAGTACCGTTCGGTCAATGATGGTGCCGAGAACCTAGTCATGCGCGATGAGCAGGGGAACAGGTACATCTACGAGTACACCGGCACTCCTGGCAAGGATGCGCGCACTGATATCATCATCGGCGATCTGTTGTTCCGTGCGCGCATCGGTCCCCGCGATAACGCCACCGGGAGCTACAATATTTCTGTCGACCAGGGATTCCGCAGCGGGCGTGCAGAGCTCGTCACCGGTAAGGGCATAATCATCCGCATCGGCGATCCCGCCGATATGGTCTTGCCTGTCGAGATCATCATCCCCGCGGCGCTCACTGCCGATAGGAAGCAGCAGA
>DAGG01000019.1:0-10519 GCA_002498125.1 Candidatus Woesearchaeota archaeon UBA525 | reverse complement strand
GATACTTACGCGGTAACGCCGTACGGCGCGATAATCCACGTGGAACGCGAAGATGATGCCCTTCCGCTCAACGTCGGCGATGATCTGGTCGTGCTCATCCCTGATGAGCCCGCTTACGGTACCGTCGTGCTGGAGGGGTAGGTCCAGAAAAGTTATAAAACACCTCTTCTTCATCTCCTCTATGCAATTCTGCGCGCAGTGTGGATCGCTGCTCAAGTCCGTGGCCGGAACGCTCCAGTGCTCCTGTGGTCACCGCCAGGACGTGTCGGTCTATAGGATAGTGGAGCGGTTGGAGCGGCCTGCCGAAATAGTGGTGGTTGACCGGCAGGTGAATTCGCTTGCAGTCCACGAGCATGCTTGTGCCCGCTGCGGTTTCACTAAGGCGGAGATACTTAGCAAGGGCACGATTGTCACCGATGAAGATGAGTTTTTCATGTACAGGTGTGGTAAGTGTGGCTATACCGAGAAAGCGGACGGCCTGAAGGTGACATGATGGAGCAGCAGCGCACCGAAGGCAGGACTGGGTTCTGGACTGACAGCAAGGAGAGAATCACCCGTGACATGCCTGTGTTCTACAACCCCGTCATGAAGCTTAACCGCGACATGACGCTCGCCATGCTGCTCACGATGAAGAATGATGTGCGCATCGCGCTCCCGATGGAAGCCAGCGGCCTGCGGGCAGCCCGCATCCTGCACGAGCTTGTCGCTCCAGGCCATCTCAATCCCGCCCTCATTGCGGTGAACGACCTGTCCGAACATGCCATAGATTTTGCTAAACGGAACATTGCGCATAACATCGGTAGTTTCGATTCGTCGAGAGTCGAGGTGACTCGTATGGACGCGAGCGAATTCCTGCTGCGCGGTGGCGGCTTTGAGTACATAGATATCGATCCATTCGGCACGCCGAACCCATTCATCGACGCAGCGGTGCGGCGTGTCTCGCGTAGCGGCATCATCGCCGTCACGGCGACGGACACGGCTGCGCTCTCAGGCACCTATCCATCGGCGACAGCGAAGAAGTACTGGGCGGCCGGCTCGCGTACGTGGGTCATGCACGAGGTGGGCTTGCGTATCCTGATACGAAAGGTGCAGCTGATCGCAGCGCAGTACGACAAGGCGCTCGTGCCGGTGCTATCCTTGGCGACGGATCATTACTACCGCGTGTTCTTCGAGCACCTCCGCAGCGACGCTGCGGTGAAGGACGTCCTGGCGAAGCATCGGTTCCTCATAGTGGACCAGAAGTCGCTCTTGCTGCGCGTCTCGCGCACGAACGACGCGCCGGAAGGCGCGCATGCCGCAGGTCCACTCTGGACAGGCCCGCTTCATGACGTTGAACGCGTGCGCTCGATGCGTGCGGCGTTGTCCAAGCTCGATGCGGAAACCGCGGCGCAGCTCGACAAGCTGCTCGCTATTGTTGAGGATGAGTGCAAGATAGACTCTGTCGGATTCATCGACCTGCATGAGCTCGCATCATGCATGGGCGGACAGGCGCTGCGCACCGACGTCGTCCTCGAGAAGCTGGGCAATCATGCGTGCCGCACGCACATCAATGGTCACTCTGTGAAGACTGACCTGGATATGGATGAGTTCAGGAAGAGGATAAGTTAGTGCTGCGCGTTCGCACTGCAAGCAGCAGAGAATCGGGTGCTCGTCTCGCTGCGGCGTTGCACTTGCAGCACTCGCATCCGTTCATTTATCGCAAGGCAGCACTTATGCTGTATGAGAATTTCTACTCTATGCATACGCCCTGGTACGCGGAGGTAGTGCCTGCTGCTTTGGCCTCGCAGGCGTTATCGTACGTCTTGCCGTCCATGCCGCAGACCGGATCGTAGAGCGTCGAGCACTCTGGAGTGGGTACCATGACTGCATAGCCCCCGATGTCCTCTGTGGCGGAGACATATTTGCCCTCGTCGTTCTCGATGTCCTTCTGGAAATTTCCTGACCAGACCACGAGCATGAAGATGAGGGCGATGCCCGCGCTCCCGATAATTGGGATGAGCATGAGCTTGACCGAGTGCCTCATGGGTCAGCCTACCCTCGCAGTGTATTTAAATATTGCGAGATGAGGTTCCGAAGGAAAAACATATGAATCCAGGCCCCTCCGGAGTGTAGTGCAACCACCGAGATTCATCGTCGTCACAGGCGGAGTGTATTCTGGGCTCGGCAAGGGCATCGTCACAGCGAGCATGAGCGCGCTCCTCGCACGCAAGCACCGTGTCGTGAACGTCAAGTGGGACGGCTACTACAACAACAATCCCGGTACGATGAACCCGATAGAACACGGCGAGGTGTTTGTCCTTGCCGACGGCACAGAGGCCGATCTCGATTTCGGTCACTACGAGCGTTTCACTGGCATACCCTCCTGTGGCATGCAGAGCATCACGCGCGGCAAGCTCAACGAGCTCGCCATGCGCCTGGAGAAGGAGGGGAAGCGGTACGAGGGGAAGACCATCGAGGAGATCCCGCACCTGCGTGACCTGCTCATCGAGCAGCTAACCAGCGCCGGCGAGAAAGCGGACATCATCACGTTCGAGATCGGTGGCAATGTCGGCGACGATTCCGCGAGCCTCGCGCTCCACGCGGCGCGCATACTGCAGCACCGCTTCGGCCGCGAGAACGTTATGTACGTGCATGTCGCGCCGATGTGCTACACCATCGACGACCATGAGCCCAAGACCAGGCCGATTCAGCGCAGCCTCTCTGAGCTCACAGGCTACGGCATCGAGGTGGACATGCTCGTCGTGCGCACAGAGGCTGGCCAGCCGCTCAAGGATGAGCAGCGCCGCAAAATCAGCGAGTCATCTATCCTCCCACCTGACGCGATCATCGAGGCGCCGAGCCTCTCGTCGGTGTATGCGTTGCCAATCGAGTTCCTTAAGCAGAACGTCGACGGCATCATAGTGCGCACGCTCGGGATCAGCGTGCCGGGCGTCAGCGACGTCTGGATGCAGCGCGTGCGGAACATCATCGATTCCAAGGGCGTGGTGCGCGTCGCGCTCTGCGGGAAGTACACCGATGTGAACGACTCCTACAAGAGCGTGAAGGAGGCGCTCACGCACGCAGGCGCGTCGCTTGGCGTACGCGTCGAGCTCTACTTGTTCAACACCGAACGCGACGATATCGAGAGCCAACTCGCTCAGTTCGACGCAGTCATCGTGCCTGGCGGCTACGGCAGCCGCGGCATCGAGGGGAAGATCAAGGTAATCAAGGCCGCGCGGGAGCAGCGC
Source organism: Candidatus Woesearchaeota archaeon UBA525 (assembly GCA_002498125.1). Classification (GTDB taxonomy): domain Archaea; phylum Nanobdellota; class Nanobdellia; order Woesearchaeales; family UBA525; genus UBA525. Next base: position 7,292 of record DAGG01000019.1, on the reverse strand, counting down.
ATCCCGTACCTGGGGTTGTGCTACGGCATGCAGCTTGCTGTAGTCGAGTTCGCGCGTAGCATGTGCGGGTTGTCCAAGGCCCACACCGTCGAGGTTGACCCCGCGACTCCGCATCCTGTCATCAGCCTGCTCCCTGAGCAGGCAGGGGTGCGCGTGCGCAGCGGGACGCAGCGTCTCGGTGAGCAGGAGGCTTCGCTCCTGCCCGGCAGCATAGTCGAGCGGCTGTACGGTGCTGTGAAGGTCAGCGAGCGTCACAGGCACCGTTACGAGCTGAACCCCGAGTACCATGATCTCATCCAGCGCAGGGGCATGCTCATCAGTGGCGTGCATGCTGAGCGCGAGGACATCGCTGAATTCGTCGAGCTCTCCGAGGATATGCATCCGTTCTTCGTCGCGACGCAGTCGCACCCGGAGCTGAAGTCCACGCTCCTACGTCCTGCGCCGCTCTTCATTGGCCTCGTCAAGGCCGCGCTCGCCAAGATGACGCACAAGGCTTGAGGAGTCCTTCTGCCCTTGCCCCGTCGGTATCACTCGAAATGTTTAAAAAGCCCCTCCTGTTCCGCCTCCTTAGGTGAATACATGGTAACCTCTTCACTAGGAATGAATGTGGCGAATACGCCGGGGAGCGTCAGCTTCCTGTGCCCTAAATGCCAGCAGACCACTATCGTCCGCGCACGTAATGAGCGCGAGATTGCGGCGAAGTTCACGTGCAAGTCATGTGGCTTCACCGGCCCTAACTAGGTGTCTTATGGCGATGGCGGTAATAACCCTCAAAATTATGCCCGAGAGCCCCGATGTGGACCTTCAGGCAGTGCAGGATGCATCGGTCCAGAAGATTGATGTGTTCGTCGGCGCAGAAGGTGAGAAGCGCTACGAGATTGAGCCTATAGCATTCGGCCTGAAGGCGCTCAAGATCACGTTCGTCATGGACGAGAAGATCGGCGGCACTGAGGAACTCGAGGCGCAGATAGGCACCATCGAGGGCGTGAACAGCGTCGAGGTCGTCGACGTCAGGCGCGCAATCGGCTGATAATCTTTTTATATCACTCTGCTATCTAGACTTTTGTGAAGAAGTACAAGGTCATCTACGATCGTGAAATCTGCATCGGAGCGTTCTCGTGCTCTGCCGCAGCGCCGGAGTTCTGGATATACAACGAGGACGGGAAGGCCGACTTCCACGGCTCTACGTATAACGCACAGACGAGGAAATGGGAATTGCTTCTCGATAATGAGCAGGATTTCGATGACAACCAGGCTGCCGCTGAAGCCTGCCCTGTGTTCGCTATCAAGATAGAGGTGATCGACGAGACCCCGGAAGAGGACGCCGAGGAGCCGCACGACTACGGCGACTACAAGGCGCACGTCGACGACCCTGAGAAGGAGTCTGAGAACAAGACCATGAAGCTCGGACATGATGAGCACTGAAGATTCTCTTCTGCATCTACAGAGACTTACAACGCTGCCTTGGCGTGAGTCTGAGGGCCAGCGACGGCGAACGGAGTGAGCCGACAGTGATGGCCCGAAACAATGCTGCAGCACGTTGCCGCAGCGAAAAAGTCGTTAGTGAGAACTCAAGTCCTCTTGTAATACCCGGGCGTGACCTGCTTGATGTAGCCCATGTCTTCGAGCGTCTTGAGGATGCGCGTCGTCTGCTCGTAGCCGATCCCTTCCATCTCCGCGACAGTCAGAATCTTCGCTTTCTGGATCTGTTTCTGGGCGTTCGGGACGAGCGATTGGACTATCTCGAGCACCTTCATTTGGAGCTCCATTTCGTTCTCCTGTACGACACGGCTCGCCATGCGGCGATGCATCGCCATTATCTCGTCGACGTCCTCGAGTACCAAGTATCACTTCCCCAGATGGGAAAATAGCCTGCTCAGTATAAATAGTTTTGGTCTAGTATACAGAAGAGTATACTATCGACGCGTCATCAGGGCAGCCGCGAGTTTTTACTGTAGTAATCAAGAAGGCGGCCCTCAACATCATGCCTTTGCGGGATATTCGTATCATCTGAAGAGCGCCCGTAGGAGATGTCGTACTTTCCTACGCCTAACGTGCGAAGCCGTTGGTGTTGTCCTTCGGTAAGCGGACGCAGCCATCCCGCGACGACGATTTTTTTCCTGTGGTCTGACGGGACGTTTCCGATGTAGCTGAGAATCTCTTCATAGCTAGTGTCGTTCATCCAGATGCCGTAGAGGGTGTTGGGCTTCTCCTCCCATTTAGTCTTCGGATCAATCCATTCAATTCTCAACTTTTCCTCAAGAGCCATGGTTGCGAGAAAGCGCAAGGTGTTCATATTTGTGCGTTGCGGGAACTGCAATTCAACCTGGCAGGCGGCCGTGCTCCTTGTAGAAGTCGAGGATAATGTCGGCCACTTGGTGTTGCCACGGCACGTCACCATCAACCTCACCAACGGAGGTGTCATACCTGCCAACCCCGAGCATACGCAGTGCATGGTGCTGTCCCGGATCAAGGGAATTGAGCCATCCTGCCACAATCATTTTTTCTCTCTGCTCTTGAGGAGTACTCTTGAGGAACTCATAGACGTCACTATACTTCGAATTGTCCATCCAGATACCATAGATGGTGTTTGGCTTCTCTTGCCAACTCATTCTCGGATCTACCCATTCCAGTTCCACTCTGCGTTCGAGGCTCATGATTAGGAGAGTTGTGTTCAAGTTCAAATAGCTATCGCGGATAAGAACCTTTATATACGTCTCGGACCGCGTCGTGAACGGGAGTGATACATTGCAGATTTCGACTGCGTTGAAAAGACAGACTGCTGATGCGCGATTCCTCGAGTTCGCGACACTGCAGGACAATGCAATCACCCGCACGCAAATAGAGATGCGGGGCGGCCTCGTGTTCATGCGCGCAAAGCGTAGGAGCTACGTTTTCTCGTAGAAATCTCTTGAAATCACATACTTGGGGCTGGCTCTGGTATACCTTATCTCGAAGAGGCTGGTCTGGACTTCTGAATTGTGAATGATATACTCCTGGTGATTCGCAGCAGCAAATCTTGAACGCACTTCCTCATCGGTCGCAGTTCTCGTGTGTTGTGTGATGATATCTAGGAACTGCTCTGCAGGTCTCATGAGAGAAAGAAAAATAGGACTGGCTAATAAAATTACTTCTTTACCATCATCTGGCCGATAATCTCAGTGAGCTCCACCGGTACGATGATGACGGTGTTCGAAGGCGTCGGGCCGAGGCCGTCCAAGGTCTGCAGTGTGCGTAGCTGCATCGCGCCCTTCTGCTTTGACATTGTCTCAGCAGCCTTGGCGAGGTTCACTGCCGCGAGGCGGTCACCCTCTGCCTTGATGACTGTCGCGCGCTTCTCACGTTCTGCCGCCGCCTGGCGGCTCATGATGCGTTTGAGGTCATCAGGCACTTCGACATCTTGGAGTTTGATGTGCTCCACGATGAGCCCCCAACCCTTGGTCTCGTCGCGGACGATGTCGCTGATCTTCTCGCCGATTTTCTCGCGCTCTGCGAGCACGGCATCGAGCTCCATACCGCCGACCACGTCACGCAGCGCTGTCTCTGCGTAGTTCGTAATTGCGTACTCGTAATCCTGGACGTCGATGGTCGCCGTGCGCGCATCCTTGACTTTGAAGTAGATGACGCCGTTCACGCTGATGGGTACGTTGTCCTTCGTCATCATCTGCTGCTTCTGGATGTCGATGGTGCGTAGACGCATGTCTACGCGCTCCATTGACTGGATGATGAGCCAGACGAACTTCAGTCCTGGCTCGCGCGTGCCCGTGTACTTGCCCAGCGTAAGCACGACGCCGCGCTCGTACTGGTTCACGATCCGTATGGATCCCATGATATAGATGAGAATCGCTATTCCTGCGTAGAGGCTCCATGCCATTGGTATCACCTGCCATTCCACCGATGCCTTTCTTTAAAAATCCTTCTTTCGTCCGCAGCCGCCATCTTTATATATCGCCTCCGTCGAGCACAGCACAGGTGGTATCATGGCACTGTACAATCTCAAGCGTGAGTATGAGGAGCGCCGCAGGCAGCTCGTTGAGCAGCTCCAGCGCAACCCGTCGCTCGACCCTGCGACGCAGCATCAGATATATGGAGCGATCAAGGAGATTGAGAATTTCCTGAAGACGATCGATTACCAAATCGCAAACGAGCAGGAGAGGAATTTGAATGTCGACCTCGATAGCCCGCGGCCTAACCCGCTCGTGGAACGCACGAAGGGAGCGATATACCACGTGCAGACGCACACAAAGAAGGTGTTTACCCACCACATCCCAAATGCCGCTCGCAAGGTCACTGACGTGCCGAAGAAGTACTTCGACCGCCGCCGCGAGGAGGCGCGCTTACGCCGCGAGATAGAAGCAGAGTTGCGTGCGCGCCGCGCTGCGGAGCAGCCTGGACAGCAGGCCGAGCATCACGTCGTGCTTGAGCACCCGCACCAAGAGCTTGAGCAGAAGGAGGCGGGTCCACTCCCGACTTGGAACGACGAGACCGTCCACAAGGTCGATGCGCCAAAGCGTGAGAAACCCGCCAAGCCGAAGAAGGGCAAGAACCGCCCATCGGCCAGGGCGCACGACAAGCACCCGCACAAGCCGCACCTGAAGAAGGAGAAGTTCACGCGCGGGCACAGGCGCTGATTTTTTTTTCTCAATACCCATTAATAGAAAACCGCGGGTCAGCGTCGCGTCACATGCGGGTGGCTCTCAGCCAGCCCTGCATGGCTTATCATGATGAAGTTAGGGTCCTTCTGCAGGTCGAGGATGCTATGCGCTCCCTGGTAACTGCATCCTGAGCGCACTCCCTCCATGAGTTTCGTGATGATGTGTTCGGCGTTCCCTTTGTACTGCACGAGCGTGCTCACGCCTTCGACGTGGTTCGCCTTATGTGTCGAACTCCCGTTGTATTGTTTGTAGCGCTGCTCGTTGACCGCGACGATTTCTCCGGGAGCCTCTTCTGTACCGGCCAGGAGATTCCCGATCATCACTGCTTCGCTGAAGCACAGCGCTTTGACGATGTCGCCAGCGGCTTTTATGCCGCCATCAGCGATGACGGTGAACTTCGCGCCGCTTGACCTGCGCGCCTCGTGCACATCCATGAGCGCGGTGAGCTGTGGCACGCCATGGCCTGTCTCGATACGCGTTGTGCACAGGCTGCCGGGTCCGATGCCGACCTTAATCACGTCGGCCCCTGCCTTGTGCAGCCGAAGCGCGCCATCGGCGGTGGCGACATTGCCTGCGATGAGCAGGACTTCGGGGTGGCGCTTGTGGACCTCTTCGACCATACGCACGCAGGCGTCAGAGTCGCCGTGCGCGACATCAACGCAGATAATCCTACACCCGGCGGCGGTGAGCGCCTCGAGGCGCTCGAGGTCTTCCTTCTTCACGCCGATAGATGCACCGGCATGTTTACAGCGCCTCCACATCGCGACGTTCTCCTTTATATCCATGAACCTGTGCAGAATCGCGAGCCCGCCGAGGCCGTGCATGGCGTCAGCCATCCGCTGCTCGCTGACGCTCTTCATGTTTGCGGAGATGATCGGCATGCTGAGTCTTATTCCCTTGCCGAGGTCGACGCCCATGTCGACTTCTGACCGGCTCTTCAGGTCTGAGTGCTTCGGTATGAGAAGGACGTCATCGAAGGTGAGGCCTTGGCGTATCTGCGTCATGCGTTGCCAGGCAAAGTCCTGTCTTATGAAGGTTTTGTTTTGCGATGATTTTTATTCTCTTCCTGTTCCTCTTCCTCTATGCCTCCTATTAATGTCAAGGCGTTGTGCGTGTTCCTCCACGATGAGATGATTCTCGTGAAGGAGTGCACTGATCCGCACTCGAATGAGTTGTTCTACCGCCCCGCAGGTGGCGGCGTGGAGTTCGGCGAGCACAGCTCTGACACGATAGTGCGTGAGATCCGCGAGGAGCTCGGCGCTGAGATCACATTGCCTGAGTTCCTGGGTGTGCTGGAGAATATCTTTACGTACGATGGTGCGCAGGGGCACGAAGTAGTGTTCATCTACGATGCGAAGTTCGTGGATCCCAAGTTCTACAAGATGGCTGAGGTGCTGCTGGATGAGAACGGTGTTGTGTGCAAGGCGGTCTGGAAGCCGCTCTCGTTCTTCATCAGCGGTGATGCGCCGCTGTATCCGGATGGGCTGCTGACGCTGCTGATGAGATAGTTACTCCAGCTCTTCAGAAATGAATGTCTTCAGGCAGTCGAGCGCGTCGAAGCGCGCCTTCTTGCGGATGCCGGTTCCGAAGTAGAGGACGTACGGCGCGTTGTCATCGAGTTCTGTATTACACACCGGGCAGACGCGCTGCGGCAGCTCGAGCTCGGCGAGGCGTTCGGAGATGAGCCTGCCGATGTTGCCTTCATCGAGGTCTTGCTTGATGAGCAGCACGTCCTCTCCCGGTAGCTTCCTGATGATCTCTGCCAGTCTGTTCATTTGGGTCCCTCACCTCTTTTTTTGGGGCCCGCCCCTTGCGTTGCGGCGTATCTGCTCGTAGCTTGTCGCGGCCCGTCACTGTCCGCTCCATTCTGTCGCGGTCGCCGGGCCTTGGACCTGCGCCAAGGCAACGCTTGTTGTGACTGCTATTCTGGTTGAGTATGTGGAGTGATTATCTCTTCACCCTTTCGAATTGCCGCTTGGGGTCGTGGAGGATGTGGGGGTTCTTCATGAGGTTCTCGAAGTAGGACTCCTTCCTGGTCAGTCCATCGTTCAGTTCATGTAGGCTGTGCGTCCATGCCACAACTTTGCGCACCTTGCCGTTATGCTCCACGAACGTGTTGGAGTACTTCGCCCTGATCTCGTCCAGGCGGTCGGTGATGATGAGGACCTCTATCTCCGCCTCGCTGCTCTTGAGGAAGGCGACCGCCGTTGTCTGCAGGATCTCCTCGTTCAGTAGGTACTTGTGTAGGTATGGGTGGTCCTGCATGCTTGGCACGAAGAGGACGTTGAGGAGCATGGTGTGGTACTGGTCGGGGTTGAAGAAGCGCTTGTCTGCGAAGCCCTCTCGTGCGAAGGTGAGGTGGCAGATTTCTCGTTTGAGCCCATAGATCTGTCTGGGCTTCCCCTGGCCAACCTTCTGGTCCTTGACATAGGAGACTAGGTCGTAGGCTTCGAGGAGGCGGACCTGCTGGCTGATGTTCGGCAGGCTGGACTTCGTGACCTTGGAGAGCTCTGTGGCCGATGCCCTTCCTTGGCTTACCGCCTTGATGATGTCCCATCGCGCATTGCCCAGGAGCAGCTCGAATTCCATAAGACATCCTTTGCAGCCAAACTACATAAATGTTGCTATTACTTAGTA
>DAGG01000008.1 GCA_002498125.1 Candidatus Woesearchaeota archaeon UBA525 | reverse complement strand
TGAGTTTGATTTGCATGCTACAAGCAGGTTCGGGGGCCATATATAAAACTATTTGTCGTCGAAGAACAGTCAGGAGTTCTGTGTTTATTTTATTCACTATTTTTAAGTAGTAAAAATGATAACAGTTATGACCTCGCAATCATTTAACGCCTCATGACAAAGCACCCGTGGTACCGGAAATCTTGACTTTCTAAATCTTTAAGATTGTTCGTTCAGGCCCAACGCCTTATCATAGATGCTCTTGAGCCGCTTGTTGCGCTCCTGCGCAGAGAATTTTCCCGTGCTGACTTTCTCGAATCCGGCGCGTCCCATGGCGTTGATGAGCCGTGGCCGGTCCAGCACCCTCTCCATCGCCTTGGCGATGTTCGCGGCCATCCTGTTGAACTCCGGCCTTGTATCCTGGTACAGGCGCTCGAAATCCATGTATTCTGGCCTCATGATGGAGTTCTCATCCATCAGGTGATGGGAGTAGGAAGGGACAAGGATGCCATCGATTCCGTCGTCAATGATCTCCGGCATCACATTATCGTCGGTGCTGATGCATGGCATGCCAAACGCCATCGCTTCGAGGATGACATAGCCGAAAGTGTCGAAGAACGTAGGCGATACGAATACGTCTGCCGCGGGATAGTGCTTAGTGATCATCTCTTCGCGCGATACCATACCGGTGAATGTCACGCCCTCTGTCTCTGCATCCTTGAGCTCATCAGGGATGCCGCCGGCGATGATGAGCCGTGCTTGCGGGTGTTTTGCGTGCACTTGCTTGAACGCCTCGAGAGTTTCGTATCCTCCTTTCATGCGGAAGTACCTCGCGGCGAATAGGAATGTCACAGAATCGCCGGCCCTCTTCGGATTACGTATTCGTTGTTCGTATGCCGCGCGCATCTTCTCAGTTATGATTGGCGCCGGATAGACGACACTTGTTTTCCCGGCGAGATCGGGAAATAGGTGAACGAACCCTTTCCGTGCGACCTCTGACATCGCGATGAGGTGCTTGCAGTTCTTGGATTTTAGGAACCGTCTGACGATGGCCTTCACATGAGGTTTCTTGATGTGGTTTGGATTGAATTGCGTGAGGCAGTGCACCGCCTCGTAGTCGAATACCCAGGGCTTATCACATATGGCGAGGTGTGAGCTCGCATGGATGAGGTCGCAAGCGCACATCGGGATCCGCCAGATGGTGGGGAGCGGGGTGACTCTCTTCATCAAGCGCGCGGCTCCGATGAGTCCCCTAATAATCGACGATTGCTTCTCGGTCTCTGTGTTGTTTGTGCTCGTGAAGAATTCCCTGTTGATGTAGACGTATCCTTGCGGAGGATTGCTGAGTGTATCCTTGAAGAGAGGATGAATCGCGCGCGGGTTGCTGACATTCACGTGGCTGAAGTAGACCTTGTGTGGGGCGTCCATGCTATCTCCAGAGCCTTTTTTTCTTGGCGACGCGGGAGCAGATGGTGAAGTATCTTTTCGTCTGCGATTGTACCGAGTTGTTCATGATGATGAATTTCCTCGCGGCGACGCCGAGTCTCTTTGCCGCAGGAAGTTTCGCTTTCCTGATCGCATCCGCTATGCGCTTCGGATGCTGCTCAGGGACGAGGATGCCGGTCTTTCCGTTCTTGATGAGCTCCGCGAGACCTCCTATATCGGACGCGATGACGATTCGTTCACACGCCATCCCCTCGAGGGCAGAGATGGATGTCGCCTCTATCACCCCTTCCGATGTCACGCTAGGGATGAGCACCGCATCGCATGCCTTGTAGTACTCGATGATCCTGTTGTGTGGTATGTCGCCTAACATGATGATCCTGCCCTGGAGACTGTGCTGGTCGATGATTGCTTGGATCCTCCTGCGCTCCGCTCCGTCGCCCGCGAACAGGAGTGTGATGTTCGCATCCTTCATGATGGATATCGCTTCCGCAGCGAAGATGACGCCGTTCTTCGGTACGAGCCTGCGTGGGCAGAATACCGCGAATCCTGAGATGCAGAGACGTTGGCGGAGCGTATCACGCTCATTCGCTTTTGGCGGGATGAATGCGTCCGGATCAACGAAGTTCTTGATGATGTCAACATCGCGCTTGATGAATGACTGCACGTGGTCGTGCAGCCGCGTGTCGACGGCGACGACCGCATCGGCTTCTGTGTACGCTCGTTTCTCTATCGCGAGCGCCTCCCGTTCGGCTTTCCCACCGGCAGTCACGACGTTGTCGCTGCGGCACATGTTCGCGAGATCGCCATGCACATTGAGGATTGTCGCGGGGTCGCCCTTAATGTGAGTTATGATGCCGCACAACGCCACAGGGTCCTGCGCATGGATGATTGTGCCTTTGCTCATCTTTTTTCCGACCGTCTTACCCATCATCGACGCGGCTGCGGCGAAATACCATCGCATCCCCCAATCTTTATTGAGTACATAGAGCGCATTTCTGATGAGCTTGTAACTGATGAAGCGCTGCAGGGCAGGCATGTCGTTCTCATCGATGATGGAGACAGTCACGCCTCGTTTACGCAGTCCTTCCGCATAGAGCTTGACGAAGGTACTCAACCCTCCGCTTGCGGCAGTATTGTATACGGTGGCGAGGATGATACGCTTAGCCATATAGCTCCTTTAGTTTCTTGACTATCTTGATCGCGGCGGTGCCGTCGCCGAAAGGCATGGACCACGCGATATCCTTCGTGAGCATCTCGCGCACTGCCGCAATGACACTCTCAGGTTCCACGCCCGCGATGATATTCATGCCTGCGGCGACAGTCTCCGGACGTTCAGTGTTGTCGCGGATTGTAACGCATGGCACGCGTAGTATGGACGCCTCTTCCTGCAGTCCGCCTGAGTCGGTGATGATGAGTCTCGCATGCTCTTCTAGGGTCAGGAACTCGAGATAGCCGAAGGGTTCTGTCTTCTTGATACGCGTATCGAGGGCGATCCCGAACTCCTCGAGCCGCTTCTTTGTCCTTGGATGTAGGGGGAAGACAATTGTGAGATCGTGCTCTTCTGCGATGCGCTTGAGCGCCTCAGCTATCTGCTTGAGGCGTTGCATGTTGTCGACATTCTCTGCTCTGTGCGCTGTGACGAGGATGAACTCCTTCGGCTTGAGGCCGAGCGCATCGAGGATTTCGGAGCGCGCCAGGCGCTTGTTCTGCAGCACAGCATCCACTATCGTGTTGCCGCTCTGAAAGATGATCTCCGGGGGGATACCTTCCTCGATGAGATTAGCATGGGCGTCTGCGGTCGGGGAGAAGAGCACCTCGGAGATGTGGTCTGTGATGATGCGGTTGGTCTCTTCCGGCATGGAAAGATCGTGGCTGCGCAGCCCCGCCTCATGGTGTGCGAGAGGGACACCCTCCTTCTCAGCAGCGAGCGCGCCGGTCAGCACGGTAAGAGTATCGCCCTGCACGATGACGACTGATGGTTTCTCCTTGCGCAGTACGGCACGCAGATCATGAATCATGGTCCCTACCTGCTTGCGGTACGGTTTTGATCCGACGTGCAAATTGTGGTCTGGCTTCGGCAGTTCGAGCTCCTCGAAGAAGATGAAGTCCATGTTAGGCGAGTAGTGCTGTCCCGTGTGGATGAGGGTGAATTCGATATCCATCTTCTGGCATGCCCTGATGATTGGGGACATCTTGATAATCTCAGGTCTTGTCCCTAGGATGATCGCGATTTTCATGTTTTTGCTCTCCGGTAGATCAGCTCTATCTTTTGCACGATGATCTTCTTCGCGAAGGTCCGGACCACATTTAAGGATTGCGCCTTCGATACTCTCGGCGACACCTTCTTTGGAGGCCACGCCACTACGCCTGGCAGCTCAGACAGTATCCCGACAGCATTCCCAGCGACCGGCGTGCCTTGAGCGATCGCTTCGAGCGCGACGAGCGAGAAGCTCTCTGTGACTGAAGGAATAAGTACCATCGCTGCGCCCCCGATGGCTGCGAGTGTCTGCTCGCGTGTAGCGTGAGGGCGCACGGCGCAGTCGATGCCTGCACGTTGAGCGTCCCGTAGCAGGTCCTCTTCGAGGCTGCCGCTGCCGATGACGACGAGCGGCATATCCAAGCGTTTCGCGACGGGGATGCACGCAAGCGGATCCTTGACGCGCTCAAGGCTCCCGACGAACAGGAGTGTCGGTTGTCCGAACTTGCGCGGTTTCGGGAATTTCTCAGGCAGCCAGTTGTGGACGACAGCTGTTTCGCGTCCTGTCTCTTCCTTGATACGTTTTCGCAGGTACTCTGACGGGACGTGCATGAGTGTGGATTCATCCTTCTCGATAGTCATCCTTTCCTGCCAGCGCATGAACGGTAGCGGAAGCACGATGCTCCAATCCTTGCCGAAGAATGAGTGCACTGCGGTGATGCAGGGTATGCTGTGCCGCTTCGCAAGCCGTGAAACGGGCACGTTCACGCCATAGGCCATGGTATGCACGAGATCAATGCCCTTGTTTACTTTGATGTATTGCTCCACGTGCTTGATAAGCCGCTTATTGGCAAGCCACCTACCTACTCTGTTCCCGATATGCTTCGGGCTTTTCACCGGTCTGAGGATGCGCACTCCCTGCACAGTCTCCGCGGTCTTGAGATCATCGTGGTTCGTCGTGATGACTGTGATCTTGTGCCCTCGCTTCGCAAGCTCCGTGCACAGCTCCCAGGCCCAGACCTCTCCTCCAGCGGCGCGCGGGTAGAAATACTCGCTCACGAAGAGGATATTGAGCGGCTTCACTTGCGTCCCTCAAGCTTTTCGTATAACTTCTCGTACTCCCATACTGTCTCGCTCCAGGGGAACCGTTTGGCCGGCGCGGTCTTGTACTCGCCGCGCTTCACTTTCACCACACCATCAGCTATCGCCTTGGCGCTTTTCGGCTTAACCAAGATGTGCTTGCCGTAGATGACCTCGGGGATGCTTGTCGTGTCTGTGGTGACGACAGGCGTACCAGATGAGGCCGCTTCGATGGCAGCATAGCCAAACCCTTCTGTGATGCTCGGCACCACGATGCAGTCGGCGAGTGCCCTGTACGCTGCGAGCTTCGCATATGGTTGCGGGTCGAGGAATACAATATCAGGAGATGATCTCTTGAACTCCTCGACCTTGTGCCTGTACTGCGTGTCCTTGCTGAGCATGAGGAGGAGCTTGGCGTCAGGGATGCGTTTCTTGATGAGCGGGTACGCCTGCACGAGGTATTCGAAACCCTTCGACGTCCCAGGTCTTCCGTACGCGAAGATCGCGAACTTTCCTTTCACGCCCAGGCTCTCGCGCAATTTCTGCACCTCTTGCTGCGAGGCTTTTGGCGGCGCATCGAACCCGTTGTGGATCCTGACGATTCTTTCACTCCTCGAAGGCAGTGCTTCGCTCAGCATATTTTTCGTTGACTCAGACACGCACACGTACCTGTCGAATCGAGGTATGTGGTACACCAGCCACTCGAGCAGCTCGTGCGCCCATGTGACGGGCGCGGAGAAGTTGCTGAATTCCCTCCATCTACCGAGCCAGGTTTCGTGGACAGTGATGATCTTCGGCTTTCGCCTCACTATCGCGCCAATCCAGGCAGGGAACGCGCCGTTGTACGTCGTCGTGTGGATGATGTCGGAATTCTTGGCGCACCTGATGACTTCAGGCACTGCCGCGAACGTGAAGAGGTAGCGGCTATCCATACACCTGATACGTATGACTTCGACGCCGGCCATGCGCTCGCGTGCCTTCGTCCCTGGCATGCGGTGCGTGACGACAGTCACCCTGTGGCCTTTCGCCGCGAGTCCTTCGCAGAGATTCTTGAATACTATCTCTACGCCGCCGATGTGCGGTAGGTAGTTCTCGAGGACGAAGAGGATTTTCATACTCTGTCCCTTCCCTCCTTCTGCGCGATACTGACAATCTCAGAGCAGAACATCAGGTTGAGCGGCGGTATGCGCAGCAGTGCGTAGATGATGCTGATTTTCATGCCGTGGACGTCTCGCAGGAAAGGTAATGTCCAGGTCCTGTATTTGTATCCGGTCTTGCGCAACATCTTATTCAATGTTTGCGGCGTCTGTTCATTGACGTGGCCTTGCTTGTTATGGCTGCCCTCTTCAGGATCTTTTGGAAGCGACGTCCTTCCTTTCCAGTTTGGTTTCGTGTCTATGAGCGCCTTGACAAAGCCTATGTGCCGCAGGACAGGATAGCTCCACCTGATGATTGGGTATCCGTAACTGTAGAAATGGAGATTTGGCGCGGTATGGACGAATAGCTTCGCATTGTCATGCACCAGCTGACGGATGCGTGCCAGCGCCTCCTCCAGCTGCTCAGGATAGAGGTGCTCGACGATGTCGGTCATGAGAACTTTGTTGATTGTTCCCCCTGGAATGTTGGTCTTATCTATCGTAGTCACAGAACCATGGATGAATGTCGTCCGTTCCCGGATGCGTTTAGGCATCTTCTTCCGTTTGGACAAACACATCTTGATAGCGTCTTTGCTGTAATCGATGGCATAGACCTTAGCGCCTCTGGCTGCGCAATGGAATGCGAGTTCGCCAGTACCACACCCCACGTCTAGGACCACATCCTCTCTCCCGATATCAGCGAGCTTCGCCATGTACGCGAGACGCGGAGAGAGTTTGTTATCCTGTCGGCCCAACGCTCCGCCATCATTGATGTGTAAGTAGTACTGCTTGTCATAGATGGTCGACGGGACTATGCGAAGGTTCTTCCTTCTCTTCATTGTAGCCTCGCGAAGATGATGCCTGGTTTGTTGATGGTGGGGATGAAGCGTTGCGTCGCGCTCAGGCTCGCGCCTAACCTCTCAACACCGTCGCCGCCGAGAAGCTGTACGCACCGTGCATCGAGGACTGCATACTCATAGCCGTTGGTTTCCATGAACGCTATGACGGTGTCGCCAGTCATGCTTTCTAGCCCTTGCTTGAACTCGATAGCTTCTGGCCGCCATGGTTCGCTGTGCATGTTCATCCCTACTAGCCTGCTGTCATCGCCGCATAAGGAGATTGCTTTGGTCTGTAGCGGGAACTGCTGTTTCGCCTCGACGTACGCCATAATCTCTTCGTTGCTGCTCCATGCAGTGCCTGGTGGCCACATCGCCTGCTGCACCGCGATACGCGGACCGATGCTCGTGAGTACGACCGCAGCGACAAGCGCGGTAACGATTGCGAGCTCCAGTGCCCGCCTTCTGCTCATGCTTGCGATAATTGCTATGGCGTCAGCGGCGAGCAGAGCGACCGGTATGGCGAGGAACACCCAGAATCGGTGCGGGAAGAGCTTGAATGGAAGCGCGTTGCCCTGAATGCCCATGAGACTGATGATGAGCAAGAGCAAGAGCGCCAATCTGTTCGCGTTCTTCTGGCGGAAGAGCTTGCGCCACTGCACAAGCAGGATGATAACTCCGATGACCAGGAATAGTGTCACGAGCCAACCGAGACCTGTCGCTTGGTCAATCTTGCTGCTGCTCGGCGCGAAGACGATATCCTTGATGCTATAGATTATCCCGCCAGAGGTATCGCCGCCGCCGAGCGTTGCGGCATTAATGCCTATCTGCTTAGAGACTGTTTCCCATCCGTACCTGATCACAAAGCCAAGCCATGTCAGGAAACTGAGGATGCCGCCGCCGATGAGAGCGACGACATGTGCCAAGGGCAGTCGACGCTCATTGTAGTAGGTGATGCCTGCGTAGACTGCCACGAGCACTACGAGGAATAACGCCGCGACTGCGGCGCTCGATGGTTGTATAATCGTCGCGCTCCAGATGAGTAGCATGGCGAGGGGCAGGCCATCGCTCGTATGCCATTTCTTCGCAGGCTCTATGGATAACAACGCCCAGACCGCGATGAGGAATACGGGGATAGCAAGCGTCTGGCTCCATATGAAGTGGCTCATGTAGGCCGGTAAGACCCCGAGGATAACTGCACCGGCGGCTGCGCGCACAGGGTCTTTCATGAGCGCTTCGAAGGCATAGAACGCGGCGATGATTGACATACCGATAATGAGTGCGTTGAAGAATTTGAGCACCCAGTGCAAGTCAGCGTGCCACTGGTGGAGCATACCCATCATCGCGGTGTAGTAGGGAGGATATGGCTCGAGATAGCGTCCTGATTCAGCCGGCATGCCGCCAGTTGTCTTCTCGATGGAGACATAGTGCGCGCCTATTGCATGACCCCACGGGTCGTCATTCTCGAGGTAGGGGTATTTCGTTGCACCAATGTACATCATCGCCGCTATGAGTGTGGCGGCGATGAGCACTACGCCGATTGCGATGTAGCGTGTCGGGGTCACCTTTCCAGTCATCCTCTTCGCCTTGATGATGCCGTACACCGGGCCTACCGCGGCGAGGAGTATGAGCACGAGCAGATCCATAGGAACATGGAGTATCCGCAACGCGAGTATGGCAAGCGGCAGCATGCCGAGGCCAATGACAAGTGATAGCAGTACTGTATCGATGATCGGCTTTGGTTTGGTGAGGAGGAGTGCAGTGTAGCCGAGGCCGAATGTGATGAAGATGAACGCGCTCAATGTCATGATTGTAGCGATTTCCATGATTACCTCACGAACCTATACTTCACGAGTGTCCAAATCGCGTCTACACCGTCGCTCCACTTAATCTTCTTCCCCTCGTCGACGTGGCGTGGGTAGTAACGGATAGGCACTTCGATTATCTTATGCCCGCGCTTGAGTATCTTGGCAGTGATCTCTGGCTCCCAGTCGAAGCGGTTGGATTCTATTTTTATGCTTTTGATGAGCCTTCTGGAGAAGGTCTTGTAGCATGTCGGTTCGTCAGTTATTCGGGTCAGGTACAGGACGTTCGTCACCCAGGTTACGAGCAAACCGCCTAGGTAGAATGACAGACCTGAGAACTGTTTGTTCGCCTTGTGCAGCCGTCGTGAACCGTATACCACTTCAGTCTTGCCATCCATGATGGGCTTGACGCACGCGGCGTAGTCGCGCGGGTCGTACTCGAGATCGGCGTCCTGGATGATGATGATATCGCCCTTCGCGTGCTTGAATCCTGTCTTCACAGCCGCGCCCTTACCCTTGTTATGTTTGTGGAAGATAACCTTGAAGCGTTTGGGCAGCTTTCGCAGGACATCGCGTGTGCCGTCGGTGCTGCCGTCATCCACGAGGATGATCTCGCGCCTCATGCCAGGCAACGGCGCCTTCTCGACCTTCGCGAGAATCTTGCGCACGAGCTCGCGCTCATTGTAGACCGGCATGACGATGGAGAGCAGCATCATTTCCTCTTCAGCGCCATGGCGCGGACGAGCTCGCCTACCTTGCGTTCCTGGTTCCTCACCCTGGCATAGTTGAGGAAGGTGATGACTCCGAAGAAAATGATCGCCAGGGCCATGTAGAAGTCCGTCGCACGCGCGAACTTGAGCTCGTAGCCGATGTTGATGAAGACGTCAGGGAACACGAGTAGTGCAGAAGCGCTGATCCACGCCCCGCACCAGAAGAGGAATTCATTGCGCGTGTAGGTGCCTTTCTTGTAGTAGATGAAGGTGAGGTAGAGCAGGAACAGCAGGACAAGGATGCCCACCACTTGGACGCCGATGATCATGCTCTGACGGGAACCGCGGGAGTATATATGGATTTCGGGCTAGCGGGTTGTGTTGGAAGATGTCTGTACCGCCACCTTGGAGCAAATCAGGAGAGCACCGACGCGGAGCGGGGCTCGACGCAAGCCTGCGACAGCACCAATTGCTCCGTGGCGGCACGGCAGCCTGGAAGGAAATCATCTGCAGAAGCTACAGCATGAACCGCCAGAGGAGGAGCTTGCCGAGCACTGAGAACCCGTCAACCACAGTCATGCCCTTGTACTTGTCATGGTAGACTGTGGCGATAGGCACCTCTGTGTACTTGAGCCCTGCCCTGCCTGCGCGAGCGATCATCTCGCTCTCCACGCTGTAGTCCGTGGAGTTCCACCGCACCTTCTTGTAGGTAGCGGTGGTCATCGCGCGGTAGCCGCAGATGCTGTCCCGCAATTCAATGTCATACAGCGCCTTGAAGAGGACGTTGATGAACCTGCCACCGAGCCTGCGCACGAGCGGCGCCTTACCAGTCCTCCGTCGATAACTGAACACGATGTCATTGCCCCGCAGGGCGGTCATGAGCTTCGGTAGCTCCGCAGGGTCATGCTGCCCGTCGCCATCAAGGAATACGAGCGTCTTGGCTCCGGCGCGCAGCGCGTACTCGGCGCCAGTCCTCATGGCCGCGCCCTTGCCCAGATTAATCATGTGGCGCAGCGCGATGGCGCCAGCCTTCTCGGCGATATCCCTCGTCGCATCCCTGCTCCCATCATCCACGACAATGACGTTGTGGAAACCGTTCTTTCGCACCTTGCGCACGACATCGCCGATATGGCCCGCCTCGTTATAGGCAGAGATGATGACGTATGGCTTCATGATGCACCTAGGAGCGTGATGCCAATCACGATGGCGGTGATGCCGCTCCACCGCCAAACGTCGATGCGCTCGTTCAAGTACTTTGTGGCGAGGAACGCGGACCAGATGTAGGTCATGCTCGTCATCGGGTAGGCAATGGAGAGCGGCAATTGTCGGAGCGCATAGAGGTAAGGGAGGAAGCTCAAGCCGTACAGCACGACTCCCAACGTGAGTTTCCGGTTGCGCATCAGTGCCTTGATCTCAAGACGCGCTTTCTTCGCGCCCAGGTTCAGGTACATGGCGCCGAAAGCGCCGAATACTGTGCCTACGAGCAACACAGCCATGGGTAGGAGTCTGCTCATCTCCGCCTCCCGCTGTGGCTGATGAGGCCGACGCCTGCTATGATGATGAGGATGCCTGCTACCTGGATAAGGCCCAGGCGCTCGCCAAGGAACACGACGCTCGCGAGCGCCGCCCAGAGGAAGCCGAGGCCGAAAAGAGCGTGTAGCGCGCTCAGTTCGCCGTGCTTGAATGCGTACGTCACCATGATAGCAGCGATGCCGATGAGGAGCATGCCGAGCAGGATGAACACCAGCCGTCCGTCAAGGCCGTACTTGAGCGATATCTGCCCCGCAGCTATCAAGAACGTGCACAGGCCGACCAGCATCATCGCCCATAGGGGCGTGGCCTTATTCGCGTCTGATGTATGCGCTGCTCGTGACGCTCGTGCTTTCCTTCCCATCCCAGTTGACCTTCCAGACGAGGACTCGGGAGCCTGTGAAGCTCGTGCGGTCATCGAACTTGGTGTAGTGCTCTGCGTACCTGCCATCGAGGTAGAAGAGGTGTGTGAACGTGCTCTGCACGAGGGCAGGGTCCGCGAGGAGGATGCGCCTGTTCGGGACGTCAACGAGGACGCCGATGACGGCCATCGGATTATCGAAGGTGATGGTATCCTGCGTCGTCTCGCGCGCCACCAGCATCATGGACGGCGTACCGTTCGCAATGCCGCCGACGCGCTGACCGCCGACATATGCGCCGTAGGCAAGGGTGCTCGATTCTGCATCAGTGCCGTTGAAGACGAACGCTTCCATGATTGTCTGCTGGTTGCCTTGCTGTCCTACGGTGATGCCGAGCGGGCAGACGAAAGATGATGAGTTCACCACCTGCTGGCATCCTACCCATCCGGTGATGTAACCGGGCCAAGGCGCTGCGAATGCATTGATCGCACCTTCGTCGCGCAGTGAGCGGGCCTCGAGGTAGAGGGCGGTCGCTTCAGCTTCACTGTAGCCGAAACGCTCGACCAGCATCGGCACGGCTTCGCGCTCAGGCAGGTTGCGCGCTTCCTGCACGATGTACGACTTCTGGAAGTCCCAGAGGCCGAAGTGCGCCCATACTCCTGCCTTGCCGACCATGTCGCCGCTCGTGATGAAGTAATCCTCAGGTGACTCGCAGTGCGTGCGATCAAGGATGATTGCGATGTCCTCAGGCGGGAACTCCCGTTCCTGGAGGTATGCTTGTGCCTGCGCTTCGTCTAGCACGACGAGGTCGCGCACGATGCGCTCAGAGAGTATCGGGTCGCCAGTCACGCGCAGGACATTGCCGTACGCGCCGTAAGCCCCTTCTGGTTGCGGACTCGCATCAGAGCCGCAGTTGAGCATACGGAGCACGCCGATGCTCTCCTTCTCATCAGGCGTCACGAGCGCGACGCCCAGCCAGTGCGGCACGTGTGTGTGCTGCGTCGTGCCGTCAGCGCTCACGCGGCGGTCTGCGACGTACTTGAACCAGTGGCCGAAGTCCCACCATGAGTTGATGATTGCATCAGGAGCGCTCTCTTCCCTGATCTTCGTGAGCGTGTCCCACCATGCATCATCAATGCTCGGCATGAAGTTTCGCGCCGTTTGGTTCGCTGCCTGGATCGGCTGGATGAGCAGCAGGGCGAGGATGATGAAGAGCACGACGTTTGTGATGTGCTTGCTCCAGGAGAATTCCTTGGAGAAGTAATCGCTGAGCGCTTCGAAGATGCGGCCGATGCCTGCTCCGAACGCGATGCCGAACGCAGGGATCATGAGCAGGATGAAACGCACGCCGCTGTACACCGCGAACGTGGTCGCGAGGAACCATACGAGGATGATGAGCGCCGCTGCGAGGTTGCTCGGCTCTCCCTCGAAGAGGTACATGAGGAGGATGAGAGCAATCGGCAATGCGAGGAGCGCGAGCACTGTGAACTTGCTCGCTGGCGTCTGGGTGATGAGATAGACTGATATCGCTGCGCTCAAGCCCAGGAGTGTGTAATGCTTCCAGTTCCAGCCTTTGCGCGGCAGGAGCATGAGGATGAGGCCGAGAAGCGCGATGAAGAAGAGGAACTTACCCCCCATAGTGTTCATGGCGTCGGCGAAGCTCGACTTGTTCAATTCAGCGACTGTGGTCAGGACGTTGGGCCAGTAGTCATTGCCCACGGCACGGTCGAGGCCTGTGCTGCTGCTCAGCATGTTGAGCGGGATGCGGAAGTAGGCGAGACCGCCTTGGCCGACTAGTGTAGTGGCGATGAATGCGACTCCATAGTACACTCCTAGGACGGTTGCTGCTGCCTGCAGTCTGAGGTCCTTCCAAGAATCCTGCCATGATGAGGGATTCCGTACTATCAATGCAAGGAGGTGGAAGATGAGGTATCCTAAAAGGCCGAGGAGAACGACGAGGTAGATGAACCACCAGCCTGCCCATGTCGCTGCGTGTATGCCGACGAACAGGCCAGCAAGGCTGCCGTAGATGATGCGGCGCTTGAGGTCCTTGGCTTCGATGGCTTCGATGGCCAGCCAGAGCACCATGAGAGGGAGGAAGATGTTCCATGCGTCATTGTCACTGCCCATGCTGCGCGAGAGGTAGAGCGGGTTGAGCGCGATGAGGATCGCGGCGAACAGGCCGCCGACATTGCCGCCGAGGCGTCTGCCGATGAAGAATGCAGGGATCACCGCGAGCATTCCGATGATAACTGGGATGAGGAATGATGCGGCAGGCATCGGGTAATCGGGATTGAATAGTTTCATGAACTCCCAGAGCACGCCGATGGCGAAGACGTGGAGCGAGGGATTTCTGCTACCTTGTGCGCCGACCGGGGCCAGGACGTACATGTCCCTGCACTGTCCATCCTCAGTGATGAGGTCGCACGTCGTTCCGGTCTCGAGCCAGTTGCGTGTGTAACGCATCCAGAAGTAGCTGTCAAGGTCTCCGAGGTATGTGTACTGCTCGCCTCCCGCCTCATAACGGAGGTAGGACTTGAACTGTTGTGAGAGGGCGGCTTTTGTCTCAGTATAGGCTTGGGGGTCGCGGTCAATCTCCTCCCTGGTCTGCTTATCGATGAGACTGTCCCTGTTCGTCTGAGGCAGGTTTGGGTACTGCCGGTCGACGTTCTGAGCGACCTGGGACCGGACTCCGTTCCAGATGGTCTGCTCAGCCCAGTCGTCAGTGGCCGGCAAGGCTGCTGGCAGCATCCTGATGATGAAGACGGTGGTCAGTGCGAAGAGCAGGAAGGCGATGAGGACAATCTTGTCCATGTCCATCTTCTTGAAGAAGTCGCCTGAGAACTTATCTGTGAACCTTGAAAGGTCAATTGAGATATCATCTTCTGTGCGCTTAGCCTGCTTGTGTGTGCGCTTGTGCTTTTCCATTGACCCCCTCTACCCATCCGCATCAAGCTTCCGTTTAAATAGTTTTGTCCAGGATTCTTGAGCTTATAAGTGGAGGCGATGCTTCTGCGCCAAGTGTTTGGTGGCTTCTCCAGGAGCCGTACTTCATCAGACCCGCTATCCGTCCTCACTGCGGAATGGTGTCCCACCACAAAACTTATATAGCGTCGGTAGAGCCCTCTTGACGGGAGGGTACACATGAAGAAATCTCGCAATACAACGCGCACGCCTCGTAAGGCCAAGATTAGAAAGGCCAAGACTACCAAGCCTCGCAATATCACTCCGCTCATATGGGCTGCTGTCGCGGGAGTGACAGTGGTCGCGCTGATCATCGCGCTGTTCATGCTCACCATGACCGCCACCTCTGGCGACCTCGTCACAGTCAACGGCGAGGAGATCACCGACATTGATGTGTCCTTCCAGTACAACCTCCTTCCAGAGTCATACCGCGCGCTGTTCACGCGCGACCAGATAGTCGAGCAGATAATCGATGAGACGCTCATCGTCCAGGCCGCTGAGCGCAGCGGCATCGAGGTCACCCAGGCTGACGTCCACGAGCGCGTCCAGGAGATTCTCGAGTCCAACGGCATCACCATCGCCGACCTCCAGGAGAACTTGGCAGGTCTGAATGTCACAGAAGAGGACTTCGAGATGCTCGTGCGCAGGCAGCTCATGATCAGCAGCTACCTTGAGCAGGAGCTCGTTCTCTCAGAGCCTGACGAGGAAATCCTCACCGCGCTCTATGATCTCTCAAAGGACCAGCTCGCAGTGCCCCAGCAGGTGACTGTCCGCCACGTCCTCATCTCAAGCCAACGCGACAACGCAGCGATACTCGCCAAGAGTATCTATGATGACCTGCGCGCAGGCGCAGACTTCTGCGCATACGCCCAGAACACGAGCGATGACCGTGGCAGCCGCGACACCTGCGGAGTGTACACGTTCGCACGTGACTTCATGGTGCCGGAGTTCGAGGAGGCCTCTTTCGAGATGGTTCCTGGTGACTTCCGTCTCATCCAGACCGCGTTTGGCTACCATGTAATCGAGAAGATCGACGACATCCCTGCGTCAACGAAGACGTATGATGAGGTGCGTGACGAGCTCGCCCAGCAGTACATGAGCGCTGAGCGCAGCGCAGAGTACCGCAGGATCATCTCGTCATTGCGCGACCAGGCGACAATCGTCTACGCTAACGGGACAGTTCTGATGCCGGTCCAGCCGAACACGCTTGGGCCTGCTGTTGTGGAGCCCACGGTTGAGACTCCAGAACCGACTGCAGAACCTGCAGTTGAACCTGAAACTCCGATAGAGCCTGTAGTTCCAGAGACTGTTGCGCCCGTCGAACCGGTCGATAACACCGCACTCTTCAGCTGCATCGCACAGAAAGCGACAGTCTACGGTACTGAGTGGAGCTCGGACACGCGCGCTGCGCGCGACCTCTTCGCCCGCCAGGGCGTAGGTCTGCCGTATGTCGCGTGCGACCGCTATCCTGACGCCTGTGCAGATGTGACTGGTTACCCGACGTGGAAGATTGACGGCCAGATGTTCGTCGGTCGCATGTCGGTGGAGCAGCTCAAGGATGCCGCGGACTGCTAGTAATTTTTTTTCTTACTTGTATCCACAGACTCTTAGGAGCTTATCCAAATCATTGTACTCCTTATCGCGGTCTAGGACACCGAGCAGATGTAGGGAACTCTCCTCTACGAGATAAATAAGCCTCTTGTTCTTGCGCCCTTCACCGAATTTTATCGCGAAGAGTAGATGGTAGGGGTGTCGGATACGTTTGAACCTTCCCGGTTTCTGTCTTGCAAGTGCGATCTTCGCTTCGAGCAAGTTGACGATTTCGAGCGGAGCTTGATCAATGTACTCAATGAATAGTTTGGAGGACTCGACACCATACATTGTTTGACGCAGGATACTGCCGTTTATCGCACTACGGACCGGAGAGCCGGACAATCTTCAAATACTGCCGGATTTCCGCTCTTTCGCTCTCTTGAATGCGGCCTGGAGCTCTTGTTCAGTCCCCCAGATGCGGGGATCGCCTTTCGCCTTCATCAGGCGATCGATGAGCTCTATCTCCTTCTTCGAGAGCACGTAGTCGTCGTAGATATCTTCCCTGATAGTCTCCGCGATGTACTCCTGCACGTTCCTGTGGCCTTTGCTCTTCGCTTTCTGCCTCGCAGCCTTGAGAAGCGTTGCGGGCATCCGCAGGTTGATCTGCTCGTTCATACCACATGGTATCTCTTGGTATCTTAAATACTTTACTGCCTGCACTCCTTCCACTCAGGGAACTCTGCGAAGAAGGCTTCGCAGGTGTATGCGGTCCTGTTCCTTGCGTAGCAGCAGTCCATGGCTGTGCTGATGTACCATTCGTTGAATGCGCCGTATGGCTTCTCCACTGTCGGGGATGGGCCCATGATGGCCTCGTGCTCTGGGAAGTACCAGTCGGGGTTGCCTGCGCATCCTTGCGGAACGGTGTGGTTCTCCGAATAGAGTCTGCTCCACCGCTCTGTTTCTGCCGCTGTCTTGACGCAGTTGGGTGCTGGCTGCCGTCCTGCGCCTAGGGCGTAGCTCCAGAGTTTGGGCCGCTCATCGACGAGGCCGAAGAAGTGGCCGAACTCATGCTGGATGACTTCTGGGACTTGGTTCTTCATGTCCATGAACATAACTCCTGATTCGTCGTAGCTGATGCCTGTCTGGCTTGCGACGTTGTCGCTGGTCATGATGATGATCTTGCCTTTCTCTATGTTGCAGGAGCTGACGAGAGCCGTGACCTGCGCTACGCTGCAGTTGAGCGGTGGCAATGGACTGCCGTACCCGCCGTAGATTGTCTCTGGCCTGTACGGCGCGCAGATGCTCGTGTTGTAGTTCTCGATGCGGTAGACGTTGAAGTAGGGTCTTGACTTGAACGGCTCCTTGCCCTTGATGGTCTCGATGATGTATTCGCCTAACGCCTCCTGCCGCGGAGAGTCGAACCCGTCGGGGAAGAGAATGATGTTCATCGCATTCTCGTTGTTGTACGACACCACCGAGCATGGAGGCTCTGGAGCGCAGGAGAGGAGGAAGAGGAGGAATCCGAACTGAAGGAACCATCTCATAGTCATTTTGAGCAGCACCACGCGTATAGGGCTGCTGAGCAGTCCCAACCACCACACGTCCATGTGCCGCCGCTGTCAATTCTGCAGCTGCCGCCGTACTGTCCGCCTGTAGCACTGCTCCAGCCATTGCAGTCGGATCCGACGCTGTTGCTTGTGCCGCCATTCCTCGCGCGGTACCACGCGTTGATGCTTGCATCCATTGGTGTTGAGCTTCTGCCGGTGCCGGTGAGCTCGAGTTGTCGGCCGCTCTCTTTGAGCTCGGTGATGGTGCACATGTGGTAACCTGAAGCGCAGCAGCCACTCGGAGTATCATCACAGTTATGGTTCCCCATCCAGGATGACGACGTCCTGTACATCGTCGGCGCGACACCGTACGCTTGGCCGTCGACATAGAGGTTGCCGTCGAGCTCGATATCCGATTCCACGTAGAGATCAGCTGCGCCGGATGCTTTGTCCGCGGAAGCAGTTCCAATCTTGACGAAGCCTGTACTGTAGACGGTTGCTCTGGTGGTGCCTGCGTTGTTCTGGAACGTTATTCCTCCGGCCAGGTCGTTCGCCGTGCCTGATTTGAGATTGAGGAACGATCCTGTCGTGCCTACGCTTTGCACATCGCATGTGGCGTCTGCTGAGCATGCGAGCGAATCGGTCGCTGATCCCCCTTCGGCGCTGCTGCCTGCGTAACCGCCACTGGTGTCTGTCCCGAGCGCTACGGCGTTCGCTGCAACAGTGGGCGATGTACCTGTCCCGGTGAGGTCGCCGCTCCAGGATGTGCTCGTGGTGAGATCGTCTGCTGCGCTCGTATCGCCGGTGTTCGTCACGGTGATGGTTGCTCCTTCTCCTCCTGCGCTGACGCTGATGCCTGTTCCCGCAGAGATTCCTGCCACGTAGTTCCCGCTCGTCTCTGTGGTGAGCGCGACGCAGTCTGTGCAGGCGAGACCTAATGCGCCCGCAGCATTAGCGTTAATGCCAAGGTACTGTGTGTTAAGCAATGCTCCATTCTCATATATGTTACCTGAAGCGTAGAACGTGCCGACAGCGAGATCGTGATATCCGCTGCCGCTGCCGGTGTTGAGGTAGAGCCAGCTGTTGGCTGCTGAGGATGCTGAATTGCAGAATCGCCAGGTATTGCCGTAGGTGCCTGCCGCGCCGGTAGTTCCGCCACCGCCGACGCAGTCATTGCCCGCCAGGACGCCATTGACCCGCAGCGCGCCGCTCTTTGTCTGCGCTCCGGCGCTCGTGTCGAGGTAGTAGCTGCCATGCTGGTCGTCCAGGAGATCGGCATTGAGCCCGGAAGTGGAGCCGTCGTTGCCGTCATCCCACACTTTGCGTGAGCTGCCCCAAGATGCTCCTCTGCCTGTCCTGAAGTAGAGGTTGGTCTCCGCGTCATCCGCTCCTGAATTTGAAAAGATCTGCCATACGCGGTAACTGTCACTCCATCCTTTCAT
>DAGG01000025.1 GCA_002498125.1 Candidatus Woesearchaeota archaeon UBA525 | reverse complement strand
GTTCATCAAAGATGATGACACCGCTGATTATCGCGATAAGAAAAATATATAAATTTTCTGTTCAGTCATATGAGGATGGAAAAGTTAGACTTGAACATCCCTAAACTCACGAAGAACGAGCAAACCGTCCTCAAGAAAATCATCGATCAGGCGAAGACTCCCGACCTTGTCATGGCTCAGAAGATGGGTGTCTCGCAGCAGGCAATCTTCAAGATCCGCCACAAACTTGAGCGTGTCGGCATTATCAAGGGGTATATGCCAATCATTGATTTCAAGAAATTAGGTGTTGAGGCATTGGCAGTGGTCGGCATCAAGTTCACCAGCGCAGTCTGGGAGAAATATACTGAGGAGGAGCTCACTGCACGGATTCAGAAGATCCCCGAGGTTATCATCTCCTACCGCATTCCCGAGTCGCATATCTCTCATCTTCTCGTCATCGGCTTTCGGAACATGGAGCAGAAGGATCGCTATTTGATGAAACTCCAGTCAAAGTATGCCAAGGAGATTGAGGTCGTGCACGTATACCCGTTCTCAGTTGATAGGATCATCAAGGAGAACCACATCGGCCTCCTGAACATGATTCTCGATAACAAGAACTCTCTTTCGAACGAGTTCTTCCTCGACAAATAGTGTCGCAGGGAGCGCTTTGGTTGTTTTTGACTACCTCGGCCTCATATAGCTAAAGCACGCATCTGTATGATGGTGAAACCAATAGGGGCAAAGTGTCAACATTGCAGAAAACAAACCAAAGAGCCGAGATTGAGAGGGATCTCGCTCATATGTCCTCATTGTGAGAAACCAATGGAGAAATTTTATGCATGAAAAAAATGAATTAAAGAGAGGGCTGATTTTTTCAGTGCTCGTGATGGTACTTATGGCGGTAGTGGCGATAGATTTCGCCTACGCCCTCGGTCCAGCACAGCTCGACTTGGGTACGGCCGGAGATTTCGTTATCCTGTCAAAAGCAGGCATCACGAACGTCCCGGCCTCAGCCATCGTCGGCAACGTCGGAGTGAGTCCGATCAATGGCGTCGCGAACGGATTGACCTGTGCAGAAGTCACAGGCCTAGTCTATTCGGTCGACGCGACCGGACCAGCGCCATGCAGTATTGAGGATCCATCGAGACTCAGTACGGCAGTAAGCGATATGGAGACGGCGTACACCACCGCAGCAGGGCTTCCGGCTGACTTCACAGAGCTCCACGCAGGAGATCTGAGTGGTCAGACGTTGGTACCGGGTACCTACAAATGGGGCACCGGTGTCATGGCGGCAAGTGACTTCACGCTCTCAGGCGGTCCAGATGATGTTTGGGTATTCCAGATAGCACAGGACCTCATTGTCAGCAACGGAGTCATTATGCACTTGAGCGGCGGCGCACGTGCGGAGAACATCTTCTGGCAGGTAGCAGGCCAGGCGACGCTCGGCACAACGACGCAGTTCGAGGGTACGATCCTGTCACAGACAGCGATCAACCTGCAGACGGGCGCATCGATCAACGGCAACCTGCTCGCGCAGACAGATGTGACGCTGCAGGGTAATGCGGTGACGAAGCCGGCAAGTGCGCCAGTTGTTGATACAGCAGCACCGTTCGTGTTCCTTATGTCCCCGGGCAATGATACGAATACGACTGAGAATGTGACGCTGGTCTTCAATGCGACAGACTCTGTGCAGTCAGAGGTGACCTGTGATGTGTTCGTCGACCTGCCGAATGGCCAGGGCGCAACAGAGTTCACGGCGACAGGCATCAACATGTCGAATATCGTCAACGAGTCAATAGTGCTCGGATTGACGAACGGCCTGCACAATTGGAGCATCGGGTGCTATGACCTGGCAGGAAACTACAACGCGTCAGACATATGGTACTTCACAGTGGAGAACGGAACAAATGCGACTCCAGTACCAGTACCTGAGCCGACTCCTGAGGTAACTCCCGAGCCACGACGCAGATCAGGTGGTGGTGGCGGTGGCGGCGGATGCGCTTCCGGATGGCACTATGAGAACATGGTGTGCGTCAGGGATGTCGTTGTTCAGCCAGTTGAACAGCCAGAGCCGACGCCTGTGCCGGCGCCAGTTAAGCCAAAGCCGATAGTGACTGAACCAGTAGTGACTACTACACCGGTTGTAGCAGTGACTGAGACTCTGGTAGAGTCAACGCCCGGTAATCAAGTGACGGGCGCAGTTGTTGGTGGCGGAAGCAGCTCGTGGATATGGTTCGGCGTGCTAGCGCTTGCCATCATCGGCGGCATCATCGCATATTTTGTTATGCGAAAGAAGTAACTTCCTTTGTTTTTCCTTTATTCTTATTTTTCCTTTATTCTTTCTTTATTCTCTTATCGGGGCAATTAACCACTTTTTGTGCATCTTGAGTTGATTTTGACTACCGCGGGTTGATATAGCCCCCTCCCGCTATAAGAGTACGGGTTATGGGGAGTATCCTTAACCAGTGGAGAAATCATATGCGTACCATCAACAAAGGACTGGGTCTCTCAGCTCTCATATTCGTTGTTTTCTTGACGCTATCGGGGTCGAGCTACGCGCTCGGTCCGTCAGCTGTCGATCTTGGGTCAGCAGGAGATTTCGCAATCCTGTCAAAAGCAGGCGTCACCAATGTACCGATGTCCTCAATCACCGGCGATGTAGGGAGCAGCCCGATCACCGGCACAGCAATCGGTTTAGAATGCACAGAGGTAACAGGGAACATCTACTCTGTTGATGCAGCAGGGCCAGCACCGTGCAGTATAGCGGATCCTACGCGCCTCACGGCAGCGATAGGTGATATGCAGACAGCATACACTAATGCAGCAGGAAGGCCTGCAGATGTCACAGAACTCGGAGCAGGCGATATCAGCGGGAGAACGCTTACGCCGGGCACATACAAATGGGGCACAGGCCTCTTGATTACGAGCGACGTCACGCTCTCTGGTGGAGCGAACGATGTCTGGATTCTTCAGATAGCAGAGGATTTGACGGTCAGTAATGGCGTCAAGGTCCAGTTAACTGGCGGAGCCCAAGCAAAGAACGTTTTCTGGCAGGTGGGCGGGCAAGCCACCATCGGGACAACTGCTGCGTTCTCAGGAGTGATCCTCTCGCAGACCGCAATCAGTATGCAGACAGGCGCGTCAATCAACGGTAACCTGTTCGCGCAGACTGAAGTGACGCTGCAGAGCAATGCCGTGACGAAACCGTCGGCCGCAGCCGTAACGACGCCAGTAGACACTGGCGCGGATAATGACGACAGCGATGTTACTCCCGACGATAACGTCCCGAATTGTGCACCGGGATGGCATCAGGTCGGAACAGGCTGCGCAAAGGATTCGGTCGCAGTGCAACCAATTGATGAGACTCCAGTGAACCCGGGCGATGAGAACCCGGTGATCACGGACGTTTCGCCAACTGGTGCGGATATTGACTCATCAACTGATGATTCGACAGGCAACCGTATGTGGTTATGGGGTATCCTCGCGCTCGCCATCATTGGCGGAGTAGTCGCATTCTTTGTAATGCGTAAGAAGTAACTTCTTTTTTTTATTTTATTATTAACGATTTCGGCACGTTCGTCAGGTTAACGCAACCGTTAGGCGAAACGAGTACTGTATCCTCTATGCGCACGCCGCCAATTTCTTTGTAGTAGAGGCCCGGCTCGATAGTGATCACCATTCCTGGCTCAAGGATCTCATCACTCTTGACGCCAATCGATGGGCGCTCGTGGAGATCAAGGCCCACGCCATGCCCCGTAGAGTGGATGAACCCTTCCTCCTCGTAGGTCTTGTAGCCGAGCCTATCGAAGACCGCCTGGCAGGCGGCATGGGCATCGCTTGCCTTAGCACCGGGCTTCACTGCCGCTATGCCGGCAAGCTGCGCGTTCCGGACTGCCGCGTGCATTCGTCGGAGATCTTCACTCGGTGTGCCCTTGACCACAGTCCTGCTCATGTCGAAATAGTAGCCAGTCCTGTCATCGCGGGGGAAGATATCGAACACGATGGGTTGGCCAGCGTACAGCAGTCCCGTGCCGGTGTTGTGCGGCTGGGCGGACTGCTCGCCGCATGAGACGATGATATCGCCGCCGGTGAAGCCTCCCGCGAGGAAGATGCGGTGCATCTCCTCTTTGAGCATCTCAGAGGTGAGCCGTTTGCCTTGGTGGATGAGAGTGTCATTCCAGTCGATAGTAGACTCTTTGAGGATGCGAAGGCAGTGATTGAACGCCTTTTTCGTGATGAGGCCGCTGCGCTTTATCGCAGCTATCTCTTCGGGGGATTTTCGCATGCGCTGCGGGAAGAACGGGCTTGCGATGCGCACGCGTAGGCCATGCTCGCGCAGGATCTCGACGTGAAGGGCCCATATGCTCTCAGGGACCATCACCTCGGTTATGTTGAACGAAATCAGCACGCTCGCCGCGATATCAGCTTGGTTCCTCCGGCGGCCTACGGGCTTACGGATATTACTCGTGTCGATGCGGTCCCAGCAGACGACCTTGTTACTGCGCTTCGCCTCCTGCTTTGCACGGGCGAGTTCGAGCGGGCTGACAAGTATGTAGTTCTTCTTTCCCATCTGGATCCAGACGAACGGGTCATGGATGCGCAGGCCGGTGGCATAGAGTATATCGCTATCAGTGCCCGCGATGAGCAGGCGCGCTGTGCCGGCCATGGGACTGGTTACTCTGGAGAAGTATAAAAGAATTGAGGAAAAAGAGGATTGGGAAAAAGAATGAGAGAAGGATTACACGATGACTGCGTACTCCTCGCCCTTCTCGTCAACACCCACCGCGCCGCTAGTGTGCAGGAGCAAATTGAAGTACTCCTGGGGGGCACAGCGCAGACCAAGCGTCCTGTCAAACTGCACGCCGTCAGTGCTGCGCGTCGGGTAGATGCAGCTCTCGTTTGCTTCGCACGCTGCTGCTGTCGTGCAGGTGGCGAGCGCGCGCAGGTCGGCTTCCGAGTATTGCCTCATGCACACAAGGCCGGTCAGGCTCATGTAGCTCGCCTGGCCCGCAGGGCATTTACCAGTCGCTTCGCTGTCCGCGAGCACTGTGCCTCCTGCTTCAGGAGGAGTGGTCGTGTCCTTGCCCATGTCCTCGCACGTGCCGGGGAAGTACCCGAAGACCTTCTCGTCGCTGCATGCGCTGCAGGCATTGCCGCGGTTCTCGTACTGCTGGGACGGGCAGGGCTCTGTGATGCACCTTACGCCGGTATCGACGCTCGCGCAGACAGGGTCATACTGCTGCGTGCACATCAATCCACGCTGTTCAGGCATGCACTCAGTGAAAGCGAGGCGCTCGTCGACCATACCATCAGTGTCATCTGCAGGACCGGGGGTATCAGGTTGCTTGTCTGCGCAGGCCGCGAGCACGAGGAGCGCGACCAGACCTACTATCATGGAGTATTTCATAGTATTTTCACCTTTAATTATAAGGAGAAAGGGATATATAAATAAGATGCCAAGGGTTCCACTAGGATTGAAGTGTTCTCGGCGGATTGTTCCCCCGAAATGATATAAAGAGGCACCCCTTCGTCCGTCCTATGGGTGTGGATCCATTACTGGTCGCGAAAAGCCTGCAGTACTACAAGCGTCGCGAGGTCCAGGAGGCGATACTCCGTCACGCCGAGCAGCGAGAGATTAGCCCCCGCTATGGAGAGGGCTTCGGCAAGCGGCCGGACGCGCTCAGCTATCCGCAGGACATCCTCGAGTTCGCCAAACGCAAGGCCACGAGCTTCCACTGCAGCGAAGAACGTTGGGACAGCCCGCTCAGCATCAAGACCGGAGCGAGCCGTAAGGAGATGAATGACCTGCGCGTCGGCTGGGATCTCGTCCTCGACATCGATGCTAAGGATTGGGACCTCAGCCGTCTCACCGCATGGCTCTTCATCGAGGCGCTGAAAAGTCACGGCGTGCACGGCATCAGCGTGAAGTTCTCAGGCAACAAGGGGTGGCACATCGGTGTGCCCTTCGAGGCGTTCCCCTCATCATACGTCGATGAGAACGGCAAGGATGTCCTGACAAAGGACGTGTTCCCTGAAGCGCCGCGCATCATCGCGTCCTATCTCCTCGAGTTCATCGACGATACGCAGAACGGCCTCATCACTATAGATAATGACGCGGTGATTTTCGGATGGAGTGAGAAGGTCCCGCGGGAGTCGTGGATGAGCGACGCCAAGCGCCGCTACACCATCGGCGAGTTCACGGCGATAACAGGCAAGACGCGTGAGCAGCTTCTCGAGAGTTTCTGCCACCTCTGCAACCGCAAGATCAGCCAGGAGCAGGAGCAGTTCTTCCTGTTCTGCCATGGCTGCGGCCATCGGACAGAGAAGTTCACGAAGGAGGATAAGGAAGGTATGGAGGATGCTGCGCGTGTCTGTCCCAAGTGCAAGCATATCATGGATTTCACCATGCTCAAGTCCAAGGCGTGCCAGCACGACTCGCTCGGCTACCAGAAGAAGTTCAAGCTTGATGAAGTGATCCAGTTCGACACAATCCTCATCGCGGGCCGCCACCTCTACAGGATGCCGTACAGCCTGCACGAGAAATCAGGCCTCGTGAGCGTCGTCATCGATCCTGCCGACGTGCTCGCGTTCGACAAGAAACCCGCCGATCCCAAGACCGCTAGCTTCGAGCTTATGTTCCTCGATTCCGCACGCGCCATACCAGATGAAGCGAGCGCCCTCTTACGCAAGGCGCTAGGATCCAATGCCACGAAGGAGGAGCGCAAGGAGCGCACGAGGCCGGTCATGTCGCTTGAGTTCGAGGAGGTCACTGACGCAGTCCCCGAGGAGCACTTCCCGCCGTGCATCAAGACCATTTTCGAAGGACTCACTGATGGCAAGAAGCGTGCCATGTTCGCGCTCACGAACTTCCTCACTACGGTCGGCTGGACGCCGGACATGATAGAGAAGCGCCTGCACGAGTGGAACATGAAGAACCCCGAGCCGCTGCGTGAAGTCATCATCAAGGGCCACATGCGACAGGTGCGCATGAAGAAGGAGCGCATCCTCCCACCCAACTGTAAGTCATTCTACCAGGAGCTCGGTGTGTGCAAACCAGACGAGTTCTGCTCTCGCATCAAGAATCCCGGGCCGTACGCCATCAAGCACGTCAAGCTCGGCGCAAAAGCTAAAAAGCCCAAGCGCCCGAAGGCAGTAGAGGTGAAGGGTGAAGCGGACAAGCAAGAAGATATCTAGGCAGCCATCTTCTAAGAGATCCGTATCCAAGCCATCGAGAACGTCCTCTAAGCCCTCTAAACCATCGTCGAAGACCTCAACATCCAAGAGATTCTCGACATCTGCAAGATCTTCCGCTGCCTTGCGAAAAAAGCAGGAGAGTGGCCATCGATTGCAGGCCGCTCGACGTAAAAGTCCGAGGGACACGAGGTTTCGGAATTCCGAAACCTGTGCCAGGAAACCTGCAGGTTTCCTCGGCGAGGATGCGAACGCGCAGCGGAAGGTTCAGAAAGCAAAGAGGTCGCCTCAAAAGAAGAGCGCGAAGAGCGACTTCATCAAAATCAAGAAGCTGCAACCCCTCCAGCCGGAGAGGGAAACTCCTGTCCCGATACGCAATCTCGACGGCGATGTCCTCGTCGGAGTGCTGCACGAACCAGCCCAGAAGACAGACACTATAGTTATCGCGCTGCACGGCCTCATGGCCACGAAAGACCAGGCACTCATCAGGCAGACGTGCACCGAGATCGCACGAGCAGGATTCGCCGCGTACCGCGTCGACTTCTCAGGCAACGGGAGCAGTGAAGGCCGCTTCGAGGACGCGACGCCAAAGAAGCTCCTGCGTGACACCGTCGCGACCGTCGAGAAGTTCCGCAGTTACAAGCGGATTATCCTCCTTGGCCACAGCCTCGGCGGCCTCATTGCGCTCGTGAGCGCATCACGCGTGCACGTGCACGGCCTCATCCTCATCGCAGCACCGACGCACCCGGAGCGCTACCCTGAACTGCTCAGCGCGCAGCAGAACCGCGAGCTTGCGAGCGTCGGGTTCACAATCATCACCGTGAAGAGATCGGTAGGCGATGTGCCGTACACAATCACCGAACGCTTCGTTGAGGAGATGGCGGACCTGCACCCGCTTGATGCTGCACGCGACGTACACTGCCCTGTCCTGCTCATCAGGGGATCTGGCGATGACATCTGGCCGCCAACAGGCAAGCCGATACCGACAGACGACGACAGCGCGCTCCTGAACGCCCTCTTCTCCCGCGAGATGTTCCTCGTCGGAGGAGCGAACCATAACTTCACTACCCCAGAGCACCTCGACATTCTCATCGCCAAGGTGATCAGCTGGTTGCGGAATCACTAAGAATTCTCGCCAGCTCCGCATGTTTCGTAAATCCTGTAAACACTATTATATAGGGAAAAACGCCTGTCTTCTCATGGATGAACTAAAGGGCACGATGGATGACTTGCTCCGCGATGAGGAGGCTGTCCGCAACGAGGCAGAACGCCCGGACTACTCATTCTTCTCATTCACGCCAGAAGGCAAGCCTGTTTTCGGCCATCCGCCGATGTGGGGGCGCTACGTCCTCATGGCGCCTTGGGAATTGTATACAGAGCCCGAACCTGAGTCTCCAGTATCAGAACCTGAACGTGCCCCTCCCTTTTTCGCTATCCGACTCGGGTACGGCTGGTAGTTCTCCTCGCTATAGTAACTACATCCAACCTATATATTTATAAAGGGGTCGGCGTTTCCTCGCCTTCTACAAGGAATCATCGGGGTAGGAACCCCGGCGAAAAACCCTTGTCCACGCCTGGCGCGATACGCGTTCAGTACGACGGACAGTCCACAGGGACCCGACGTTCTGGAACGCATCTCGCAGGCAAATGGTGAACAATGCCGAAGCCAAAAGCACCGAGACACGGAAGCATGCAGGTATGGCCGCGAAAGCGCGCCAACAAAGCCTACGCCACTGTCCGTCGCTTCAACACCAAGGCAGATGGCGTTCTCGCATTCGCAGGATACAAGATGGGCATGACGCACGTCATGGCCTTCGACTCCTACAAGAACAGCCTGACCAAAAACGAGACCATCTCGCTTCCAGTCACGATTCTCGAGTGCCCGCCGCTGCGTGTGTTCAGCGTGCGCGCGTACACCCACGATCACTACGGCTACAAGGTGGCCAAAGAGGTCCTCACCCACAAGGACAAGTACACGGCCCGTAAGATCCGCGCGCCAAAGACCGTTTCTCCTTCCCTTGATTTCGACGCTTCTGCTTACGATGACATCACCGTCATCCTCACGACTCAGCCGAGCCTCACAGGCATCGGCCAGAAGAAGCCACAGCTCTTCGAGATAGACCTCGGCGGCAAGACCGCTGCGGAGAAGCTCGAGGTGGCAAAGAGCCTCATCGGCCGTGACATCAAGGCGAGCGAGATCCTCAAGGTCGGCGACTACGTGGACTTCCACGCAATCACGACTGGCAAGGGCTACCAGGGACCTGTCAAGCGTTTCGGCATCGGCCTCAAATCGCACAAGAGCGAGAAGGGACGCCGTCGCCCGGGCAACATCGCAGGCGGATGGAGTGCGCAGCAGCACACCATGTACCGTGTCGCATTCGCAGGCCAGATGGGCTTCCACCAGCGCACCCAGTACAACAACCAGATTCTCAAGATCACAGACAAGCCCGAGGAGATTACTCCTAAGGGCGGTTTCATCCACTACGGCGTCGGCCGCAATGGCAACGAGTTCGTCATCGTCAGGGGCAGTGTCCCTGGAGCGAAGAAGCGCCTCGTCACCATGGTCAAGGCGATAAGGCTCAAGCAGAACCTGCCCGTGCCTAGTGTAGAGTGGATAAGCCAAGAGAGCCAGCAAGGTAAGTGAGACAATGGCAAAACTCAAGATCATGACGGCGACCAGCACCGAGGCGGGCAGCATCGACCTGCCGGTGCAGTTCAGTGAGGAGGTCAGGACTGATATCATCACCCGTGCAGTCCTCTCGATCCAAGCCGCGAACCGCCAGCCGTACGGTGGCTATGGAAACGCAGGCATGCGTCACAGCAGCAAGCTCAGCCGCCGCCGCCGCGACTACCGCGGAAGCTATGGCAAGGGCATCAGCCGTGTCCCCCGCAAGATCCACACCCGCCGCGGAATGCAGATGAGCTGGGTCGGCGCACTCAGCCCCGGCACAGTCGGCGGCCGCCGTGCGCACCCCCCCAAGCCGTACTCGGACTGGGAGCAGAAGGTCAACACGACCGAGAACCGCAAGGCAATCCGCAGCGCGCTCGCAGCGACGCTCGACAAGGAGACAGTCACAGGCCGCGGCCACCTTGTGCCCCCGGCATTCCCATTCATCATCGACGACAGCTTCGAGGCGATCGTGAAGACCGTAGACCTCGAGGCAGCGCTCCTGAAGCTCGGCTTCGCAGAGGAACTCGCACGCGCAGGCGTCACGCGCATCCGCGCAGGACGCGGCAAGACGCGTGGCCGCAAGCACAAGAGCCCGACGAGCATCCTGTTCGTCGTCGGCAAGGACGCGACCAAGCTCGTCAAGGCAGCAAGCAACTTACCAGGCATCGACGTCACGTCAGTGCACCGTGTGAACGCTGAGCTGCTCGCACCTGGCTGCCACCCTGGCCGCCTCACGCTCTACACCAAATCCGCAGTCGAGCGCCTCGCATCCGAGAGCCTCTTCACGAAGGCCTACAAGGGCGAGAAGATCGTGAGGGCGAAGAAGCCAGCGAAGGAGAAGCCAGCAAAGGTAGCGAAGGCTGCAACGAAGGCCCCGAAGAAGGCCGCGAAGAGTGAGTGAACATGGCAATCATCAAGCACCCATTGGCGACGGAGAAGAGCATCCGCCAGATTGAGAGCGAGAACAAGCTCGTATTCGTCGTCGACAGCAAGGCCAAGAAGGCAGAGATCAAGGCCGAGCTCGAGCGCATCCTCAGCACAAAGGTGCTCACAGTGAACACATTCAACGGTCCAGACGGCGAGAAGCGCGCGTATGTCAGATTCGCCACACCGGCAATCGACATCGCCACGCGCCTCGGCCTCATGTAAGGTGACATATGGGTAAGAACCTCATCCAGCAGAAGCGCGGCAAGGGCGGTCCTACCTGGCGTGCTGGCGGCTTCAGGAGCGCCGGCGACGTCAAGATGGCCACTGGCAAGAACAGCGCAGCTGTCGTCGATATCATCACTTCACGCTTCCACAGCGCACCGCTCCTCAAGGTGCAGTACAACGACGGCAAGGAAGGCCTCCTCATCGCTCCCGAGGGTGCGAAGGTAGGCGATGTCGTCCAGATGACCGGCGCGGACATCGCTGTCGGCAACATCGCGCCGCTCGCGGACCTTCCTGAGGGCGCACTCATCTACAACATCGAAGCCACGCCTGGTGACGGCGGCAAGTTCGTGCGCGGAAGCGGCACGGCAGCCCGCATCGCAGCCAAGCAGGCAGATAAAATCATTGTCACGCTGCCGAGCAAGAAGCAGCGTGAATTCCACCCGCAGTGCCGCGCCCAGATGGGTGTTGTCGCGGGCGGCGGACGCCTCGAGAAGCCGTTCGTCAAGGCAGGCAACAAGTTCAAGCAGATGAAGTCGAAGAACCGCTACTGGCCGCTCGTCACGGGCGCAGCGATGAACGCTCTCAGCCACCCCTTCGGTGGTAAGAGAACCAGCAGGAAGGGTAGGCCAACCATCGCACCAAAGAACGCTCCTCCGGGACGCATGGTCGGAATGATCCGTCCGCGCAAGACCGGTCGTGCACGCGGGACACGCGTGAAGAACAAGTAGGTAGAACCTCATGGCAAAGAAAGAATTCACGTATCGCGGACTGTCACTCGAAGCGCTCCAGAAGATGAGCATCAAGGAGTTCGCAGAGCTCATCCCGAGCAGGGAGCGCCGCACCCTCCTACGTGGCATGACTGACCCTGAGAAGAGCCTGCTGCGCAAGCTCCAGAAACGCAACAATGTCAAGACGCACGCGCGTGAGATGGTTGTCGTCCCCCAGATGGTGGGCAAGACCATCCAGTTGCACAACGGCAAGGAGTACACAGCATTCGAGATCACAGAAGAGATGGTCGGATTCCGCCTCGGCGAGTTCGTCCTCACCCGCAAGATGGTCAGGCACGCATCGCCAGGTGTTGGCGCTTCAGCGAGCAAGTCCGTCAGCGTAAAGTAGGAATGATCACATGAGACACACGTACATGCCAGTGATGGTCCCCAAGGCGGCAGCCAAGGCTATCGGGAAAGACCTCCCGATCAGCCCGAAGGTCTCGATAGAGATATGCAACTTCGTCCGCGGCAAGGAGCTTGAGATTGCCATCGCGATCCTCAAGCGCGTGCAGGAGAAGACGCAGGCAGTGCCGTACAAGCGCTTCAGCAACGGCGCAGGTCACAAGCCGGGCAAGGGCATGGCAGCAGGACGCTACCCTGTCAAGGCATCGAAGTACTTCCTTGCACTCCTCGAGAACGCCAAGGCGAACGCGAGCAACCAGGGCCTCACCGGTACACTCAAGATCACGCACATCGCAGCCCAGCGCGCGAACGAGCCGTTCCGCGCACGCGCCAAGGAGCGCGTTACCTTCAAGCGTACGCACGTCGAGGTCATCGTGACTGAGAGCGCGCCAGCTGAGAAGCGTGGAAACGGTAACGTTTCCAGCTCCAGGAATTCAGGGAATTCCTCGGAGAAGGCAAAGAAGGCGAAGACTGAGAAGGCCGAACCGGCCAAGGTAGAGGCATAATCATGACGATCGAGAGAAAATTCATCCAGCAGAACCTCAAGGAGCTGCAGATCAAGTCATTCATCCTGCAGAGCCTCGGTAAGGTGGGCGTCGCGCATGTCAAGCTCCAGCGCACGCCGCTTGGAGAGAAGATCCTCATCAGCTGCTCAAGGCCTGGCCTCGTCGTTGGCCGTGCAGGAAGCAACATCCAGCGCCTCACGACAGAGCTCAAGCAGAGCTTCGGCCTCGAGAACCCGCAGATCGAGATCGAGGAGCTCACCAACCCGATGCTCGAGGCGAGTATCCTCGCGGAAATGATTAGCAACTCGATGGAGCGCTTCGGCACAGCACGTTTCAAGGGCATCGGCCACAAGGCGATGACTGAAGCGATGCGTTCCGGCGCTCTCGGCGTCGAGATCCTTATCAGCGGAAAGGTCCCCAGCCAGCGTGCGAAGACATGGCGCTTCTACAACGGCTACCTCAAGAAGTGCGGCGATGTCGCAGTCGAAGGAGTGGACATCAGCTACCGTGTCGCAGTCCTCAAGACTGGTGTCGTGGGCATCAAGGTGAGCGTCATGCCGCCGACCACGATCCTGCCTGACCGCATCGATATCCTGGATGTCCAGGAGATCATCGTTGAGGAAGTGACGGGTAAGGACGAGGCGGCTGATATCGAGGAGAAGGTCGATGAGGCTGCTCCCAAGAAGCCTGCACGCAAGAAAGCCGTCAAAAAGGAGGGCGACGAGAAGAAGCCTGCCCGTAAAAAGGCCGCTAAGAAAGAAGCGGTTGAGCCGGCAGAGCCTGAATCCACCGACGCACCTGCAGAATCATCAGAATCACCAGAATCAACCGAGACGCAGCCTGATGCTGCGGAGAAGACCGAATGAGCAGCAAGGATCTCGCTAAGAAGAGCCGCGATGAGCTCCAGAAGGAGCTTGACCGCATCGAGTTCGACCTGATGCGTCTAGGCGCGCAGGTATCGACTGGCGGCGCAGGCAAGGAGTCCGGCAAGATCCGCGAGCTCAAGAGGACGGTCGCACGTATCAAGACGTTGCAGAGGCAGGAGGAACTGACGAACTCATGAGCTCCATCTGCACGACCTGCGGTCTTCCCCAGGAACTCTGCGTCTGCGAGCAAATCGCGCGCGAGTCCCAGAAGATCATGGTGAAGCTCGACAAGAAGAAGTTCGGCAAGACATACACGATCATCAGCGGCATCAACGAACACGAGGTCGATATCAAGGACCTCTCGAAGAAGCTGAAGAACAAGTTCGCGTGCGGAGGCACGGCAAAGGAAGGCAAGATCGAACTGCAAGGAGACCACCGTAAGAACGCCAAGGACGAGCTTGTGCGGCAGGGTTTCCTCGCGGACACGATTGAGGTCAAGTGAATGTGGATCGGCAAGACGGTCACCATCAAGGAAGCCAAGAACAAGAGCATCACAGGAAAGCAAGGACAAGTGTTAGACGAAACCAAGAACACCATCACCATCAAGACGCACACACGCGAAATCACAATCATCAAGGACCAGATTATCACGATAACCGAGGAATGAACAATGGCTGAAACCAAGACAACCAAGAAGGCATCCAAGCCCAAGGCAGAGCCGAAGGCACACAAGGCAGATGCTGCTCCAGCCTCGTCCGTCATCATCAAGGGCAAGCCCCTCTCCACGCGCGGACGCACGTTCGTCGGCACGGTCATCAGCAATCGCATGAGCAAAACCGTGACGGTCGAGTGGGATCGCCGCAAGTACGTGCCAAAGTACCAGCGTTACGAGAAACGCCGCACGCGCGTCAAGGCGCACGACCCGTTCGGCCTTCAGGTAGGTGAGAAGGTCGAGATAGTGGAGACCAGACCGATCAGCAAGACAAAGAACTTCCTAGTCACGAAGAGGCTCGAGTAAGATGAAAGCAGTCAAGGCAACAATCACGCGCGCTCTCCCGCTCAATGCGTATGTGGAGACCTGTGATAACTCAGGCGCCAAGATCCTCAAGATCTTCAGCGTACTCGGCCACAAGACGATCAAGGGCCAGATGCCTGCAGCAGGCGTTGGCGATATGGTCATGGCAGCGGTCAAGAAGGGCCGCCCCGACATGAGGAAGCAGGTCGTGTTCGCGATCATCGTGCGCCAGAAGCGCGAGTACCGCCGCAAGGATGGCACCCGCGTCGCGTTCGAGGATAACGCAGCAGTCGTCCTCAAGGACGAGAAAGGTAATCCCAAGGGCACCATCTTCAAGGGCCCTATCGCAAAAGAGGTCGCAGCCCGTTGGCCAGCAGTGGCAAAGGTAGCGACAATCATCGTATAAGAGGTCATATTCATGAAAGCAAGACACTCAACGGCATGGGTCGGCAGCAAGCAGCCGCGTAAGCAGCGCAAGTACCGCTATAACGCTCCGCTGCACATCAAGGCGAAATT
This sequence comes from Candidatus Woesearchaeota archaeon UBA525, assembly GCA_002498125.1. Taxonomy (GTDB): domain Archaea; phylum Nanobdellota; class Nanobdellia; order Woesearchaeales; family UBA525; genus UBA525. Next base: position 73,406 of record DAGG01000025.1, on the reverse strand, counting down.
CCTCTCCGCACCCCTGGCAAAAGAGCTGCGCGCTAAGCACGGCACCCGCACAGTCCGCGTCCGCACCGGCGACAAGGTCCGCGTGCTGCGTGGCCAGTTCAAGGGTCGCGAAGGCAAGGTCGAGCGTGTGGACATGAAGGAGACAAAGGTCTTCATCACGAAGATCGACCTCGTCAAGAAGGACGGCGCCACCCGCGTGCCGTATCCGATCAACCCGAGCAACCTCATCATCGTCGAGCTCGACCTCACCGACAAGCAGCGCGCGGCAAAGCTCAAGACCGCAAAGAAGTGAAACTAAAATGGCAAGCTCACACCTCAAACGCATCGTGGCACCGAACACCTGGCCTATCCTGCGCAAGACGACAGCATTCATCTCGCGCCCCAAGCCGAACGGCCAGAAGATGGAGCTCACGCTCCCAGTGGTCGTCGTGATGCGCGATGTGCTCGGCCTCGTGCAGACAAGCGCACAAGCGCGTCGCATCCTGCGCACGCAGGAGGTCAAGGTCAACGGCAACCGCATCTATGATACGGACAGCGCCGTGGGATTCATGGACCTGCTCGATATCGTAGGCAAGAAGTACCGCATCCTCATCAACAAGAACAGCACGCTCATCGTAGTCCAGGCGAAGGAGGATGTCATCCTCCAGAAGATTACCGGCAAGACGAGCCTCAAGGGCAAGACGCAGGTCAACTGCGCGAGCGGCTTCAATTTCATTGTCGACAAGGACAGCTACAAGGTCGGCGACAGTATCGCGATCGAGGCCGGTAAGATCACCGCGCACTACCCGATGGATATCGGAGCGAGTATCCTGCTCACCGGCGGCAGCCACATCGGCAAGGTCGGCGTGTTGGAGAGCGTCGAAGGCAGAGTCATCAAGATCAAGGTCGGCGAAGAGGTCCTCGAGACCGCCAAGACCCACGCATATGTGGTGGGTAAAGGCAAACCGGCGATAGACTTCAGTTAAGCGAAGGTTACAAAATGGCACAAGAATCACAAACCGTCATCCACCCCATGAGGGAGATCAGGGTAGAGAAAGTCACCCTGAACATCGGCGCAGGCAAGGACACCGCGCTCCTCAACAAGGGAGTGAAGCTCCTGCAGGAGCTCACCGGCATCCCGCCGGTCAAGACGGTCACGCAGAAGAGGATTCCCGGCTGGGGACTCCGTCCTGGCCTGCCTATCGGCGCCAAGATCACGCTGCGCGGCAAGCAAGCAGAGGAGTTCATCCCCCGCCTGCTCGCAGCCAAGGAGCTCAAGCTCGCAGAGCGCAACTACGATAACGCCGGAAACATCAGCTTCGGCATCCCTGAGTACATCGACATCGAGGGCGCGAAGTACAACCCCGAGATCGGTATCATCGGACTCCAGGCATGCATCACGTTGGTGCGCCCAGGCTATCGCGTTAAGCGCCGTCGCCTCAAGCCCGCGAAGCTCGACAAGGACCACGTTATCAGCAAGGAGGACGCCATGTCGTTCATGGCAGGCCGCTTCAAGGTCATCGAAGGCGAGCACGAGGAGAGATAACCATGACCACATCCGATCACACGAAGGTACTCAAGCAGATCAGGCAGAAACCTGGCAAGCACGCCAAGTACCTCAAGCACAACACGCCGAAAGTCCGCAAGGACGGCGAAGTTACGCGCAAGTGCACCCTCTGCGGTCGCACCGGCGCGCACATCCGCCGCTACGGCCTGCACGTCTGCAGGCAGTGCTTCCGCGACAACGCCGTCAACCTCGGCTTCAAGCAGTACAAGTGAGATGAAAACATGAGCATGAACAACCCACTCGCGAATGTCCTCAGCCGCATCCAGAATGCAGGCCGTGTCGGCCAGCAGGAGCTGACCACGCACTGCAACAGCAAGGTCATCAAGGCCGTGCTCGCCATCATGAAAGATGAAGGCTACATCGCAGGCTTCGAGGAAATCACGGACAAGAAGGGCGACCTGCTCACAATCCAGCTCAGCGGACAGCTGAACAAGACCGGTGTGGTCACCCCGAACTTCACAGTCAAGCAGACGAGCTTCGAGATGTTCGAGAAGCGCTACCTGCCAGCGAAGGACTTCGGAGTCCTCATAGTCACCACCAATCAAGGCATCATGACGCATAAGCAGGCCAAGGAGCAGAAGCTCGGCGGCAAGCTCATCGCATACGCATACTAAGGGATACTCATGCACCTCGTAAAACTCACAGAGACCGTCGTCCTCCCCCAGGGAGTCACCGTCCAAGTCAATGGACCAGCAGTGACTGTCAAGGGGCCTAAAGGAGAGAACACGCGCAGCCTCGCGACCAAGAGCATCAGCATCAAGGTCGAAGGTGGCAAGGCCATCGTGAGCGCAGAGAACGTGACGAAGAACATCAAGTGCTCGCTTGAGACCGCCAAAGCGCATCTCAAGAACATGGTCAGGGGTGTAGCAGAGGGCCACGTGTACAGGCTTAAGATCTGCAGCGGTCACTTCCCCATGAGCGTCAGTGCAAAGGGCGATAAGTTCGAGGTCAAGAACTTCATCGGCGAGAGTGTCCCCCGCACACTCAAGATCAACCCGGCGACTAAGGTCACCATTGCAGGAACCGAGATAACGGTCGAGAGCAGCAGCAAAGAGGCTGCAGGCACACAAGCGGCCGCCATCGAGCTCCTCACTCGCCGCCCTGGATTCGATACGCGTGTGTTCCAGGACGGAATATACATCGTCGAGAAAGACGGAAAGAAGGTATAGGTAAATCACCATGGCAGACAAGGAAGCACTCATGAAGGTCAAGGCGCAGCTGAAGAAGCGCCAGCCCAAGTTCATCCGCCAGGATGCGCACAAGCACAAGCGCGTCAAGCAGGTATGGCGCAAGCCCAAGGGCCTGCACAGCAAGATGAAAGACTCGCGCAAGGGCTACCGCGCGAAGCTCCAGGAGGGCTACCACACCCCGAAGGCGGTCCGCGGCCTCGACAAGAACGGCCTGCGCCCGACCATCGTCGCGACGTTGCCAGAGCTCGCGAAACTCGACCCGAAGGAGCACAGCGTCATCATCTCAGGGACGCTTGGTGGTCGCAAGCGCATCACGCTCATCGAAGAGGCTGACAAGAAGAAGTTCAAGATCAACAACGCTCCGGCAGACGCCGCGCAAAAGCTGAAGACACGCTTCAGCCAGCAGGGCGCCGAGAGGAAGAAGCGCGAGGAGACCCGCGCGAAGAGGCACAAGGACCTCGAGAAGAAGGCCGAGACGAAGACCGAGGAGAAAACCGAGGAGAAGTCTGACGAGGCCAAGAAAGAGGAGCAGGACAAGGAGAAAGAGAAAGTCCTGCACAAGAAGGAGTGACTGACAAATGACTTTCGACCTAGACCTCCAAAAACGCCTCGCCGGCCAGATATTCAAGTCCGCTTCGAAGCGTGTCCGCTTCGACCCTGCGCGCCTGAACGATATCAAGGCAGCGATCACGAAGACCGATATCAAGGTCCTCATCAGCCAGGGCGCGATCACAGTCCTCCAGAAGCAGGGCGTCAGCCGTGTCCGTGCGCGCAAACGCGCTACACAGCGCAGCAAGGGCCTGCAGAAAGGCGCAGGAAGCAAGGAAGGCAAGGCGACAGCACGCAATCCGTCCAAGCGCGCATGGATGAGCAAGGTCCGTGCGCAGCGTGACTTCCTCAATGAGCTCAAGGAGAAGAAGATCATCACGCCGGGAAGCTTCCGTACGCTCTACAGCAAGAGCAAGGGCGGTTTTTTCAGGAGCGTCCGTCACATCAAGATCTACATCAACGAGCAGAACCTCACATCCCGACCTCCGGTCGAGAAGAAAGCGTAAGTGAACCCACATGGCAAAGAAATTCGCACTCCAATACCGCCGCAAGCGTGAAGGCAAGACTGACTACAGGAAGCGCCTCGTGCTGCTCAAGAGCGGTCTCCCGCGCCTTGTCATCCGCGCGAGCAACAAGAGTATCCAGGCGCAGCTCGTCAAGTACGAGGCTGACGGGGACAAGGTCCTCGCAACAGCACGCGCCTCAGAGCTCAAGAAGCTCGGCTGGAATGGTGCCTGCGGCAACACGCCGGCAGCATACCTCACTGGCCTCCTCCTCGCGCAGAAACTCGGTGACTTCGACGGTGATATCATCGTCGACATCGGCCTGCAGAAGCACCACAAGGGCGGCCGTATCTACGCAGTCGCCAAGGGCGCTGTCGATGGCGGACTCAGTGTCCGCGTAGGCGAGGACGTCTTCCCATCCGAAGAGCGCATCAACGGCTCGCACATGGAGAAGAAGCCTGACATCGAGACCATCAAGACTAAACTCACGAAGTGATACTATGCCTGAAGAAATACCTGAATTCAATCCTGAGGCGTGGAAGCCCAAGACGAGTCTTGGCATCGCAGTGAAGAGCAAGGAGATTACTGATCTTGATTCCATCCTGGATAGCGGAAACCGCATTCTGGAGACGCAGATAGTCGAAGCGCTCACCAAGCTCGAAGGAGAGTTCCTCCTCATCGGTCAGGCGAAGGGCAAGTTCGGCGGCGGACAGCGCCGTATGTTCAAGAGCACGCAGAAGAAGACTATGGAGGGCAACAAGCAGAAGTTCGGCGCCCTCGCAGTCGTCGGCGACCGCAACGGTCACGTCGGCATCGGTCTGGGCGGCTCCAAGGAGACAGTCCCTGCGCGCGAGAAAGCACTGCGCCAGGCGAAGCTCAACGTGTTCAAGATCCGCCGCGGCTGCGGCTCATGGCAGTGCAATTGCCAGACTCCGCACACCATCCCCTTCGCAGTCGAAGGCAAGTGCGGCAGTGTCATCGTCCGCCTCATGCCTGCACCCAAGGGCAAGGGACTCTGCGTCGAGAAGGAGTGCGCCAAGGTACTCGCTCTGGCAGGAGTCAAGGACATCTGGAGCAAGAGCTTCGGCCAGACCAAGGATAAGATCAACATGATCAAGGCGCTCGAGGATGCGCTGCGCAAGCTGAGCAGAATGAAGATATCTGAGAAGGATGTCGCTGTGCTCGCTGTGCACGAGGGCGGCCTCAAGAAGGCTGAATAAAATGGAAATCACGAAACCCGTTCCAGATCTCAAGAAGGTGGCGGAAAAGCACGCAGCGAAGAATGTTCGCGTCAAAGCGGCTGAGAAGCCAGTGATGAAGCCGAAGACCGGTCAGAAGATTGCCGCAGTGCTCATCCGTGGCCGTGAGATAGGTATCCGCCACGATGTCAAGCAGGCGCTCGACATCCTCAAGCTCCGTCGCAGGCACATCTGCGTGGTGTATGAGGACAGCCCGAGCCTTCGTGGACTCCTCGTTAAGTGCAAGGATCTCATAACGTACGGTCCTATCAGCGATGACATGTACAAGCAGCTGCACGACAAGCGCGGCAGCCTCAAGAACCGCGACGGCAAGCAGCTCGACGTGTTCCGCATGCACCCTCCCCGTGGCGGCTACCGCAAGGGGATTAAGGTCAGCTACCAAGAGGGTGGCGACCTCGGCTATAGGCGCAAGGGAATGGATGATTTCCTCGCGAAGATGTTGTAAGGTGAAACTCATATGGTCCAGAGACGCAAGAAAAAGAGTGTGAAGTTCCGCGGCAGTAAGACGCACGGCTATGGCAGCATGAAGAAGCACCGTGGCGCAGGTCACCGTGGCGGCCGTGGCAATGCAGGCAGCGGTAAGCGTTCAGACGCGAAGAAGCCGAGCCTCTGGAAGAACCACGTGGGTGGTAAGGATCCCGCGAAGACCGGGTTCCACTCCTTCACGCGCGTAGAGCACAAGACGATTAATATCGGTCACCTCGCGAGTATCGCTGACCGCCTCGTCGCCGACCGCAAGGCGGCTGTGACGCAGGGCGCAGTTGTGGTGAACCTCCGCGAGATGGGAATTGATAAGCTCCTCGGTAGCGGCAAGGTCGCACGCAAGCTCAAGGTCTCCGTCGCTATCGCATCACCTGGTGCCAAGAAGAAGATCGAGGCGGCGGGCGGATCGCTCGACGCTCCGCTCATCGTGGACAAGGTCCAGGTCAAGACTGACCGCGATGCACGCGCGAAGGAACGCGCAGCGAAGAAGAAGTAGATTTTTTTCTAATCCTCTGATTTTTTCTCTAAACCTTTTTCAATAGGTCCTGTTCTAATTCTCTCATGACACTCTATTTCATCACAGGGAACAGGAACAAGTTCAATGAGGCCAAGGAGGTCATCCCTAACCTGCAGATGCTCGATCTCGACCTGCCTGAGATACAGGGTGTCGATGGCGAGGAGATAATCAAAGCCAAGCTCGCAGAGGCGATGAAGGACCTGCAGGTCAAGGAGATACTCCTGCATAGCGAAGTTATCGTCGAGGACACGGGCTTGCACTTCGATTGTATCAACGGCCTTCCAGGGCCGCTCATCAAGTGGTTTCTCAAGGGGCTGGGACCGCAAGGGTTATACGAAATCACGCGCAGGTACGGGAACCATCATGCGCATGTGCGCTGCCTGCTAGGATATGCTCGTGAAGGGAATATCGAGTTCTTCGAAGGTGTCGTCAAGGGAGAGATAGTGCCTCCGACGGGGGATTCAGCATTCGGTTGGGATCCTGTCTTCAGGCCAACAGGTCATGAGAAGACCTATGCGCAGATGAATAAGGAGGAGAAGGTCGCTATCAGTCACAGGAGCAAAGCGTTGCTGGAGCTCAAGAGATATCTAGCGCTGATGAAGAGATTATCGTGAGGTTGCGCTGTTGGCGCACCTTCTCAGGCTCATAGATGGCGTAACCAGGCCTCACTGCGATAGCGTCATTGAACGGGCGGTCGAAGAGCGCAGGGTCGACTATCGCGTAGTAGTCGCGCATCCGCACGCGCACGAATAGGCCATCAGGGCTGTCTACAAGAGAGGATCTCACTCCGGCACGCTCATATGCGCTCACGAGTAGCACTGCGATATCATTGCGCGATCCCTCTCCCTTGACGAGCGTCTCTGCCGGGAACTGTATCCTATTGCCGGGACGCTGCACCACTGTGATGCTGCTGCTCAACTCATTCCATATGCCCTCGGCTGTAGTGGCTTTGGTGCGGGTGTCGTTGGTCACGAAGAGTACTGGGTGGCCGAAGCCATCCAGTGTGTTCCGGCTAAGCACTATGAGGGGGAAGTCCCGCTCCAGCTCGTGCCTATCCCCTTGCGCGTCATTGTAGCTGATGAGCACATCGATGGCTGTCTGCTTGTCCTCTGCGAGGCGTAGCAACCGGGAATCGGGTTTCACATACCAGCCGACGATACTCTGCTGCTCGCTGTAGAGCGTGCCTAGATCGAAGCGGTCGCTGACCAGTCCTTCGATGGAGAACGTCGCGCTCAGGTTCGTGATGGATTTTGAGGTGCTGATTTCGAGCGCCATGAGTGGCCTGGGCTGGCCCGCATCGGTCGTGAGCATCGGATTACCGTAGAGTGAGAGAGCGCTGATGCTCGTCGTGAGCCTATAGGGGATGAACCTCACTTTTGGCATCTCGAAGAAGCAGATGTTGCTCTCGCACTTGAACCCTGTCTGGCAGCCGCAATCCTTGCAGCACGTGCTTGGCCCTTCGAATCCGTCGCAGAACCCGTCGCCGCAGATGATGCTTGCGCAGCCGTAGTTGTCAGCGCCTTGGCGGTTAGGCGCGCACGCGAGATCAGGTGCGCAGGCGCAATCGCTGCTCGTATCGCAGCGTTCAATCTTAAGATCGCACTTGCCGTCACGGCAATCCGCAGGACCGCAGTCCTTGGTGCATCGGCTGCATTCGCCCGTTGAGCAGACATCATCGCCGCAGACAGGGATGAGTTTGCCCTGCAGCATGATGGCGATGATGATGAGGAGTGCCACGACGATGGCTATCGGTCCCCGCAGCGATTTCGGGACCATGCCGAAGAGAGTCCCCGCACCTATGCCGATGAGGAGCACGATGGTGGACCAGATGATGATGAGGTGCAGGTCAAGTTCACGCATCGCCGAGGCGGTGACTCCTATCAGGAAGAGCAGCATCACTGCCAAGAGTGCCCGTACCATCACCTCTTCTGCCCGCATATGGATTCTCCGACTCTCGCATTTTTAAATCATCTTGCACGCAAGCCTGAAAAAGGCTTTGTTGTTCTCCCGCGCGATGTTTGATCCCATCAGCCTCTTCGCTGCGATCCTGGCAGTATGGAGCTTCTTCGCTCCAGGTTTTTGGGCGGGCGCAGCTATATGGGTCGCCGCAGGCATGGCGGTCTACTCTTTCGTGAATGTCCCGCGCAAGGGCAATACGCTCATGTTCGCCTGCCTGGTGCTGGTGTGGCTCGCTGTGCTCTTGCACTGGTTCCTGCCATGACTGTTCCTTTTTAACCAGGCCTGCATCCTCCACAAAGCTTTATAAAGAAATGCGGATGCCTCCTCGGTAGGGGATTTAGGATACTCAATGGCAGACTTCCTTGACGTCATCATCAACCACCTCCCTGAGGTGGAAGGACCTAAGCAGAAGAAGCTATCCTTCAGCGAGAAGCTCAAGTGGACGATGATTATCCTAGTCATCTTCTTCGTTCTTGGTCTCATCCCGCTCTTCGGTCTTGGCGCGAACGCGCTCAGCCAGTTCCAGTTCCTCAGCACAGTCCTCGGCGCGAGCTTCGGAAGCCTGGTATCACTTGGTATCGGCCCGATAGTCACGGCGAGCATCGTGCTCCAGCTGCTCAACGGCGCAGGAATCACGAAGTTCGATCTCTCAAGCCATGAGGGCAAGCGTCGCTACCAGGGTATCCAGAAACTCCTCAGTCTTGGCTTCGTCATCGTCGAAGGAGCAGTCTACGTTATGCTCGGCGGCCTCTCGCCACAGACGGGCATTTCCCCGATGGTCCTTATCTTGCAGCTCATCATGGGCGGTATCCTCGTCATGTTCATGGACGAAGTCATCAGCAAGTGGGGCTTCGGTAGCGGTATCAGCCTCTTCATCGCAGCAGGAGTCAGCCAGAGCATTTTCGTCCGCCTCTTCAGCCCCTTCAAGGGTGTCGGTGGCGCGAGCGAGTACAGTGCAGGCCGTGTCTTCGAGCTCGTCCAGGCGCTCCAGGTTGGTGACACCCTGGTGGCTGCCATTGCGTTCTTCACGATCTTCGCGACCATTGCGGTGTTCCTCGTGAGTGTCTACACGCAAGCCATGAAGGTAGAGATTCCACTCTCCTTCGGCCGCGTCCGTGGCCACGGCATCCGCTGGCCGCTCAGCTTCTTCTACACGAGTAACATCCCAGTCATCCTGACTGCGGCGCTCCTCGCGAATTTTCAGCTCGTCGCTCGTCTGCTCAAGGCGGAATGGGCAGATTCTTTCGTCTACTGGGTGACGCCGCACAATCTCATCCAGCTCGGCTTCAGCAACGCCATCACACCTCTCGTGATGATGCAGGCGCTCTTCTACATCATGCTCTTCGTCGTGTTCAGCGTGATCTTCGCGATTTTCTGGGTGCAGACTGCAGGTCTTGATGCCCGCAGCCAGGCTAAGCAGATCATGAAGAGCGGACTCCAGATTCCTGGTTTCCGCAAGGACCAGCGCGTGCTCGAGCGCATGCTCGACCGCTACATCCTTCCACTCACCATAATGGGAGCGATCGCTGTAGGCCTTATCGCCTCGATCGCTGACCTGACCGGCGCGCTCGGCAGCGGCACCGGTATCCTGCTGACGGTCATGATTGTGTACCGCTTGTACATGGACATCGCGCAGCAGCACATGATGGACATGAACCCTGCCATGAAGAGGTTCATGGGATGAGGTCACAGTAAATGGTCTCAGGCTTCCAGACGTTCATCGACGCAATCTTCAATCCTGTCCTCGGCTGGATATTTGCTCTGCCGCCTATCTTCGCCATACTCCTCCTCGCGACAGTCCTCGCGCTCATCAGCACGCTTCTGCAGAAGTACCTCACAGACCAGGCGAAGATGCGCCGGCTCAAGGACGACACGAAGAAGTATCAGGAGCAGATGAAGAAGCTCCGTGATGATCCTGAGAAACTGATGAAGGTCCAGCAGAAGGTCATGCCAATCCAGATGGAGCTCATGAAGGAGAGCTTCAAGCCCTTGCTGGTGTCGCTCATCCCGTTCCTGCTCGTGTTCTTCTGGCTCTCCAATCACTTTGCATTCCACCCGGTTGAGCCGGGACAGCCGTTCACTGTATCAGCTACCTTCGAGGAAGGGGTGACTGGTACTGCGATGCTCACGAGCCCGACACTTGCGGTCCAAGATACTGAACAGTCAGTGAAGGAGAGAGAGGATGAGGGTTATGCGAAGTGGGCGGTCTCCGGCCCTGCGGGAGAGCACAAGCTCACGCTATCATTCGCTGGCGCGAACATCACCCGTGATGTGCTCGTGACGTCTAATCGCCTTTACGAGACCCCGCAGATGCCGCGTCGCGGCACTGTGACCTCTTTCAATGTGGAGAATGAGAAGCTCGTGCCCTTGGGCGAGTTCAACATGTTTGGTTGGCATCCTGGCTGGATCTTCTACTATATCATCTTCAGCATCCCGCTTTCTCTGCTGCTGAAGAAATGGCTCAAAGTGGTGTAGTGTGGTCGTCGGCAAGCTGAAGATGACTGCCTCCGAGTGGCGTGCGTATGTTCGTGCGCAGCTTGAGCGCCCGAGGGATTGGTCGACGTACTTCCGCTTGCAGCTCGAGCGTGCAGTGCCTGTCTCCGTCCTCATCGCGATTCTCGCATCAGGCATTACTATATACTTCTGGGGATTCAAGGAGTATGCGCGCATGGTGATGCAGCTCGTGCTAGGCATTACGCTCGCCGCGGCGATCATTGGCCCGATGCTCAAGCGCCTTGAGCAGAAGTTCAAGTAGGAGTTCTCTATCAGATTTCTCGCCTGATCACAGCGCCGTAATCTTTAAATATACCTAGAATTAGTAATATGTGTTATTGATATCATAACGGGTGTAGGTGCTTACAGAGAAAGAGCTGCAGGTTTTGGTCCTCCGTCGAGAAGGCTTGCTGCAGACCGATATCGCCAAACGCCTGAAGATCACGCAAGGCGCTGTAAGCAGGTTCGAGGCGAACGCACGCAAGAAGGTGCGAGAGGCTAAGAAAGAGCTCGCGATACTCGAACGCCTCGGCATTGACATCGAGGATGAGACTCCTGACAGTGAGCTGCTGCGAAGGCTGGGGGCGAAGCGATGAGCTCCGACCCAATCAAGCATGTGCTGAATGCCTTGCAGCAAGGACGCGTCACAGAGGCCGAGGCAGACGCATACCTGCGCGCCAAGCACAGCATGAGTTTGCAGGAAGCGCGCGGCGCTGAGTCCAAGGAGACTGTCGTCGCTGTGCTCGCCGCGATGCTCCTCCTCGCAGGCATTGCCATGTTCGCATTCCAAGGAGGGATCACCGGGTTCCTCGTCCTCGACAATCCGGAAGGGGTCGATATCCCCATCAATGACACGATAACTTCGCTCAAGGTGACAGGCACTATGTATGGAGAGGGCACTGCTGACATATACTTTGACACTCCACTCGGTGCGCTACTTATCGGCAGCCTCACGAGCGATGACGGTAGCCCGCGCACAGACAAGGCGAGCTACGCGCTCGGCGACCCTGTCGATATGGAGAACACTCCTGAGAACGCATCGTACTACTTCGATGACGGCACTAGCATCGCTGTGGATATACCATTCCCTGCAGCGAGCGGCGATTTGCTCATCGTTACGCCTGATGCGACGTACAGGCTGCCAATTATTATCGGCGAGCGCGAACGAGAGACTGGCTTTGCTGATCTCTGCGTCGACACTTGTGTGTTTGAGCCGACCAACGGGTCGGTGCGCGTTGAGACGACCGGCACGGCGATGGTATCATTCAGCAGCATATCTGCAGAGGCGGTGATTAATACTGCGCCGCAGCTTGCTGTTCCGTTCACAGAGGTGCTTGTGGATGGCAATACTACTGTGAATCTCTCTGACCACTTCACTGATGTCGACGGTGATGCGCTGTACTACAGCACAGGAACTGATGAGCACGTTGCTGCTGTCATCACAGGCGATATCCTTCTGCTCACTTCGCTACAGACGGGCAACACGAGCCTAATGTTGTATGCGAGCGACCTACGCGATTTGGCGACCGTATGGCTCCCGCTGGTCGTCACAATGCCCGGAGAAGAGGGGCTTAACGCGACTCTGAACGAGACCTCCTTGAATGAGACGATCTTCAATGAGACTATCTTGAACGAGACTGCAGTCAATGAGACTACGAACGGGACTGCGTACAACGCTACAACTAACATGAATACGACGCTGCCAGGCCTTGATTGCAGCAGTCCAGATCCCAACCAGCGGCCGCTCGACTGCATCCAGTCAAATGACAGCACGTTCTTCAGGCCAGAGGACCTCTACCTCGAGAACAGGAATGCTGTCGCCGTAGGTCAGATCACCCCCATCGGCAACCTGCTCTTGCGTGGGACGTGGATTGAACACAGCACATCATCACCACAATCACAGGACTGGGTCCGTGGCTATGCTGACGAGGACGGGGACTTTATCCCGACAGCATGGATAGACACTGATACAGGCGACCTGCACATGCGTGGTACGCTCACTGAATCCAACGGTAACCTGGTATTCGAGAGCCGTTATACAGCCATAACGAACAGGCGCGGTATCATACTCGTCCTCATCGACCACAATAGCGGTGACGTCGTGCTGCGCGGCAACATCATCCCCTACAGGAGGTCTTTCGGATGACGGAAGGGATAAATAGTGGTGTTTGGCGCAATCACCTTATGGGTGGTCGTTTCATTCTTATGTTCCTCTTGCTCCTGGCTGCGCCTCTGGTGCTCGCTGCGAATGATCCTGGTCACGACACCCTCTATGTCCTGCGTATTGGTAACACGAACGTCTCAGGAAGCATCAATCTCACTGGCAATATCACTGCCACGCTCGTGCAGGCCACAAGCCGTTTCTTCGGCCCGAACCTCGACCTGCGCGGAGACGGCACGAGCAGCACAGCCCAGAACTACCTCGTCGCAACGACCACAGACCTCAAGATCAGCTCCGGCACCAGCATCATCCTCAACGAAGGCACAGGCAAGCCAGTACAAGTAGGATCAGTGAGCACCCCGTCCAATCTCAACGTGACCGGGTCGATATACCAGGGCAATGTGAAGGTCTGTCTGCAGAACGGTTCAAATTGTCCTTTGACGCTCGGCGGTAGCAATGTGAGCGGGTCGGGCAGTATTGGTTATTTGGCGAAGTGGACTTCAAGTGGTGTCATCGGGAATAGCGTGATCTATGATGATGGGACGAATGTAGGTATCGGCACGGTATCCTTCGCCGGGAAACTCACTGTCGCCACAACGAATAACAGCGTCGGCATAGCAGTCTCTACCCCTTCTGGTACGATAAGCGATTCCGCTTTCATTGCTGTGAACTCCCGCTCACGTTTTGGCTACAACGGCACGAGAGAGGCAGTAATTATTGACGATGGTGGAGCAACGAAACACATCGTATTCGACAACGCCGGGGCTGAACGTATGAGGATAGCGTCAAGCGGCAACGTCGGTATCAATGACAGCACACCATCAGCAACCCTCGATGTGGGGGGGAGCATTGCCACATCAGGGACGGTCAGGATATCGTCGACAGGAGTAGGCACCTTGACCGCTGGAACAACGATTAACTCGCAGAACGTCTGCCTTGCTGATGGTACGAACTGCCCTGCAGTCACTGGTGATAATACGTCGTGGACTGAGGCGCGCGCGAACACACTCTACTACCCGCTTACTACCAACCCGCGAGGATACTACAATAGCAGCACGATACCATCGTACGCCACGAGCGCTGCGCTTACTGCTGAAGCAGCGCAGCGCGTCGGCAATGATAGCCTGCTCTACCTCAAGAGTAACCCCTTCGGGTTCTACAATAGCAGCACGATACCAGCATACCTGACGTCGGTGCCGTACCAGACGAGCGCAGCTGGATGGACGAATACCACCGGCATTATCTATACCACAACCATCTCCAATGACGTAGGTATCGGCACAACGAGCCCGCTTTCGAAGCTCGATGTGAACGGGACGATATTCGCGGCGTCAGGCCTCACTGACAATCTCGTGCCGGATCCGCAGTTCAGTGAAGGGACGAGATACTGGACTACGGGGTGCACTGCACAGTCTGCCGTTCTGGATAATGGCGACATCGTGAACGCGTGCGATGCTACAACAACAACGAATGCACAGATTACCTCAGACTACGTTCCGGTGAATCCTTACAAAACGTATAGGTTCAGTATCTGGATGCGATCGAACAGCACGCTGGGGACCAGGTACCTGGGGATGCACGCTTATAATTCCGCGAAGTCACAGTTGTTCACCTACAATAGTGCAGGAACCGGCACCACGAACTACTACTTCTGGAGCGGGGACATTACTGATGATAAATGGGAGAAGAAGACAGGATATTTGCTGGCGTGCAATACCCCTAACAGTTGGGCGAATCCTGCCGACAGTTCCTCCAGCAACTACCGTATGGATTGCAACACCTCCTTCGTCCGTATGCGGTTCCTTAACTACTACAATTACGGCAACATGACGAATAACACTTTCGCGTTGCCGAAGATAGAGGAGGTCCAGGACTCCCTCGAGCCATTCTACCATGAGGAGTCTGACTACATAATATACCCGGCAGGGAACGTGGGTATCGGCACCAAGACGCCCGCCCAAAAACTCGATGTGAACGGAAATCTCGCCATCGCAGGAACGACCAGGATAAGCAGCACTGGCGTCGGCACGTTCGCTTCCGGGACAACCGTCAACAGCCAGAACATCTGTACCGCCGATGGGACGAACTGCCCGGCCGCAGGCACCTCCAGCACAGCAGCAGGATGGACGAACACGAGCACGACAATCTATACGACTGACATAACGGATAATGTCGGCATTGGGACGACAACACCAGGAGCCAGGTTAGAAGTTAAAGATAATGGCCTTGGGACCGCAACTGTTGCGTTTATACGGCAGGATGATGACAACACATATGGTTTGGTAGTGAACAATGCCGCTTGGTCTGGCACAGTAACTAATGGCCTAAGACAGTATGTTAAATTGACAGGCACTTATGCCGCGATTGACCATTACGAATCCGGAGGAGCTATATTGTCTCTTAATCCAAGCGGCGGCAATGTCGGCATCGGGACGACAGCACCGCATTCGAAGCTCCACGTCGTCGGCCAGAACATCACCCTCACCTCCTCGGTCGCGAGCGGGCTCATCGATTTCAACATCTTCGACGCCAGCACCAACGCAGCGGGCTTCAGGATACGCTACGACGACAGCACCGGAACGACATACCTCGACAACCTTTACGATGCCGCAACAGGAGACATCTACATCAGGACGAAAGCCGCCGGCACGCCTGTGGACGCCATATTCATCGAGAGCGCGGGGAATGTCGGCATCGGGACTACAAACCCGGGCGCGCTTCTCCATGTCAATGGTTCCTCGAGCCAGTGGATGATTGTCGAGCGTGGAGCCAAACAGATGTACGTGAACGCCAACTACGGCGGGAGTAATGCGTACGGCCAGATAGGCATGCGCAGTGCAGACAGCATGGGACTGTCTCTTGCAGCGAGCGATACTAGGCCGCAGGACATCTTCATCACCAGTGCAGGCAGGGTCGGCGTAGGAACGACAAATCCTGTGGCTGTCGAGACCTACAGTAGGCTCACAGTGAACGGCAGCGATGGGACTGCACACCAGATGACACTTATCAATGAAGGCGCAGGACAAGCAGGATTCACCATCAGCAGGACAGGCACGACGCCGAGCAGATGGTACCAGTACATCCCTGCAGGATCGACCGATCTCAGGTTCCATAATACTGCGGATCGGGTCACCTTCACGGCAGCAGGAGGAGTTACCGCCACCACGTTTACGGGCGCGCTCAGTGGTAACGCAGCGACAGCTTCAGACATTAATGGTCTCGCAACAACAGGACTCGTCAAAAGAACAGGAGCCAACACCTTCACGACAATCACCGACAGTAGCACGAACTGGGACACCGCACACACTGACCGACTCAAGTGGGACGGTGGCAGCACAGGGCTTGTCGTAGCAACGGGAAGGACTAGTCTCGGCCTAGGGACGGCGGACAGTCCGACATTCGCTGCAGTCACCGCCACCACATTTACAGGAGCGCTGAGCGGCAACGCCGCGACTGCGACAGCAGCAGGTCTCCTCACTCACACAGACAACAGAATCATCAGTCCAAGTGAGCAGAGCGCGAACAGAATGGGCTTCGGCTTCACCAGCTGGAACAATGACAACGGTGCACCTTACGCAGACTTCCTCCACCTGCGTAGCTACGGCGATGCATCTGGCGGCAACGATAATCTCGTTCTTTTCAGAAAAGACGCGATCGGCATGAGAATCTATCAGCAGACTTTCGGCTCAGCGAGCGCGTACGCTACATACAAGGACGTAGTCTTTGGAGGAGACAGTCCAACATTCGCTGCAGTCACTGCCACCACGTTTACAGGCGCGCTCAGCGGTAACGCCGGGACAGCGTCGGCGCTCGCCGCTGATCCAGTAGACTGTTCTGCAGGACAGGCCCCTCGCGGAATCAATGCTGCGGGCACCGCGGTATCTTGCACGACATACCTCACTGGAGAGGCCGATACTCTCGCCACAGTCACCGGTAGGGGCGCCACAACAAGCACTGCTGTGACATTCTCCAATACAGGCACTGCGGTGAAAATTGGTGGTGGCGCGACGCCTGCTATCGGTCACCTCGTCGTTTCGAATGCCGCAGGAACGTACATTAGCGCCAACTACGATGCAGCGACAGATATCACCACGTTCATGGGAGCGGATTCGAGCGATTACGGCATGGTGGGGACTTATACGAACCACGACTTTGTCATCAGGAGCAACAATGTCGAGCGGGCAAGATTCACCACGGCAGGTGCAGCAACGTTTGGAGATGACTTCACTATTAGTACCACCGACTCAACTAGTTCACCCGGAACCCCGTGGATACGCAGCAACGGTGCCTACCTTGTTATTAACCCTGATACGGGCAGTAACCTTTACCTCTCCTGGGATACGGGGGCTATTACGTACGTCGGTTCGCAGCTACGAGTAGGCACCGGAACGCCAACGCAGGTGGGCACCACCGCAGGTACGCTCTACGTCACCGGCGCAATTGAGACAGACGGCGCGTTCTACGGCTCGGGCGTAGACCTTGCGGAGAATATCAAGGCGAGCGAAGCAGATATTATCCCAGGAACAGTTGTCGAGCTCGACCCTAACAATCCTGATAGTGTCAAACGCAGTACCGGCGCTTACTCTAAACTTGTCGCGGGAATAGTGTCAACCGATCCAGGCATAGTCCTTGGAAAGGACAAAGGCGGTAACCAATCCATAGAGCTTGCAGTAAGCGGCCGTGTCCCGGTCAGTGCCAACACTGAGAACGGCCCTATAGCCGTGGGAGACCTCCTCACTACAAGCTCCACACCAGGAGAAGCGATGCGCTGCGACGACCAGGTCAAATGCTTCGGCGCTATCCTTGGCAAAGCAATGGAACCCTTAAATACGGGAAGCGGTTCAATAACTGCGTTGGTGGTGTTGGGATGAGAACGAGGAAGTGCGATACTGCAAAACACCTAGCGCTCGCACGCCACGAGAGGATTAAGTTCTTCTGTCTGGCCGGTGCCATCATCATCATCTGGGGGATTATATTCACTAGCCTTGCGTACGGGACGAACGTGACGGGCGTCACCACCACAGCAGTGACGGGCAACTTCGTCGTCGGTGGAGAGGTGTACTATAAGAGCGCAGTGGGAGGCCTCCCTTCAGGTGCTATCCTCATGTTTACAACCGCCTGCCCGACAGGCTGGACCCGGCAGACGGTGTTTGACGGGCGTTACGTACGCATCGCCACAACGGTGAATCTCACCGGAGGGACGTCGACGCACACGCCGACGTTCACCCATGACCACGATTCTGCCTTCGGCACGCAGAGCGGCGGGTCCAACCATCAGCACGGTGGCTCTGGAGGGTTGGGCGCGGTCGGCGACCATCTGCACACCGGCTCAAACGATGATGCTAATGACGGTGGAGGCTATGGGTTCTGGCAGCAAGGCTATACTACAAGTTCCAACGGAGGGCATTCGCACAGCTTCACCTATTCTACAGGTTTCACGGACGCAGGGCATGGCCACACCTCTTCCGGGACCTCAGGTAGCGGCGGTCCAACTGTTGATGCAGCGAACAACGATCCCACAAGAATATCGGCAGTCCTATGCAAGAAAAATTGAGACTCGGAACAGTGAATAGGGTTCTCATGCGTATCTTGGTGCTGAGCCTCGTCGTGTCTGCCGGAGCGCTCTATGAGATATACGCGACGGACATCCTTGGGATTAATGGCGTGACGATTAGCGGCAATCTTTATGTCACAAGCACGCTCACGGTCGGCGGCAACGAAGGCGCTACCGCCACAGGCTCGCTCATCCTCTGGGACGGCCCGACCTGTCCGACTGGCTGGACCGATGTCTCTGCCTCTTATGCGAACCGTTTCCCGCTCGGCGGGACATCGCTGCTCAATAGCGGTGTTGACACGCACGATCACGGCGGAGCCCACGGGCACGGCTCTAGCTTCAGTCTCAGCACCCTGACCCATACGCATACGTTCGGCGGTAGTGATGATACTGTAGGACATTCACACACAGAGACGGGATGCGGATTGCAGGGGACTACTTTTTTCGGACCCGCCTACGCCGCGGCTGGCGGTTCCACCAGCACAGATAATCATAATCACGGCGGCTATTCGGGAAACACGGATGCCGCCGATAGTCATTCCCATACCATCATAGGCTCGACCTATGGTCCAAACCAGGTCTCATCGGCTGAATATCACATCCCTCTGTATCGCACACTGAAACTTTGTAAGAAATGGTGAACCAATGAACAAATGGCGAATGATCGACGGGATTATCATCCTATCTATCATCTTCCTCTTCATCGGGGGACGAGCCATCGGGACGAGCATGACTGGTATTGCCGATTTCACCACCGCGACGCTCACTGTCACCAGCGGCAATGTCAACGCCCGCAGTAGCGCAGGAGCTGAGCCGCAGGCCGCGATACTCATGTTTGACACCAGCTGCCCGAGCGGATGGACGAGACAAACACAGTTCGATAACGCGATACCTTACGGTGCATTAACGTATAGTGCGACGCCAGGCGGATCTGCTACGCACACACATGGTGTCGCCAGCCACACGCACAGCACGAACACCATTGATTTCGCTACCGGCGGAAGCCATTTACATGCGAAAGGATCGAACGCTGCGACTGACGGTCCCGGCAATCACGCTCACACGCAGCCTGGCGGATCGGTATGGCCTGGTTCGGGAACGTACGGTGCCTGTGCCGGGTCGAGCACGAGTTCCGACGGCAATCACGGCCACACGGTGACCTTTGACGCGAATACCGGTTACACATCTCACGATCACGTTCTCAGCGGTTCGCTGGACTACAATTCCGACACGCTCGACAGCCAGACGTCGATTCCTGCTTACGCGCGGCTAGTCTTTTGCAGGAAGAACTAATGAAATACGCGATGATTTTCATCATGCTCCTCACCGCCTGTACTTCTGGTACAATAGAGTCTACGGGCTCTTATAGCGACATAGACCGCGTTGTACTCGCTATCACGTCATCTCCGACGTTCGCTTTCGATGGAAAGAACCTCACTCTTGTTGAGTCAGGGAATGAGATGGTCTTCGCATTCACCTCCGATTACGCAGGATACGGTGATCGCTCCGGCATAGTGCTCCCTTTCCAGGAGACGACGCATCGAGTGGTCGTCCGGGTCGAATCTGGCACTGTTGTATCGATGGTTATCGACGGGTTCTGGGATGAACTCGCTCAACAACCATTAGTGGCGGCGGAGACTGTCACTGCTACAGCACGTTATGCAGTGACCTGTATCGATGAGATCCCTGATCCTATCATTAACTATCAGAACTCGAGTGTTGTCATCACTCACTTCGCGAAAGGATGTGGAGAACGGCGTATTGAGCATAGTTTCGACAATGGCGTCTTCCCGCCAACCCTCAATGTGCGAATCCATGATGCGAACGGCGAGTGTCCCGCCAACTGCTCAACCGGCGTCTCAACGTTTATCATTCCTGCAGAGGAGGTTGGCGCGATTATCATCGATGATGGGAAAAGCGTCATCCATTCATTCGGTAGGTTCTACTGCAAAGACGAGACGTGCCCTCGCGGTTACTTCTGCGCTAAGCCGGAACGCGGCGGTATCTGTGTCATCAACTCGACAGAAAGCGAGGAGGTGCTCTATGAGCGCTATATTGCTCTCCAAGACTAGTATCTTATTTCTTGCGCTCATCTTGCTACCGGTTGTCGCTGCGCACAGTACGTATATAAGTAAAATAACTTGTAAATCAATTACAAGTAGTTAGTTTTATAAACTGCTCTAACTGGTGGAACGAGTCTCCGGGACGCCGGAATACTGGGATGGGGCTCACAGAGAAGGAGATTAAGGTTCTGCAACTGCGCAGCGAAGGGCTGACGCAGGTCGAAGTCGCCAAGAGGCTCAAGATATCCCAGGCAGCAGTCTCTGAATTTGAGAAGAACGCGTATCGTAAGCTTCAGGACGCGCAGGAGACGCTCGACTTCGCTAAGGAGATGAAGCTCAAGGTCCCATCATCACCGTACGGGGTGCGCAAGTGAACGAGCGCATCGCCAAGGTGCTCGAAGGCCTGGATGCGGGCAGGATCACAGCTAAGGAGGCTGACGCTTACCTGCGCGCCGCGTGCGGCACGACGTTAGATTCGGTCAGGCCGGTCTCACAAACAACGGGTCAAGTATCCCCTCCTGGAAGGCCGTCGCACCCCTTCATGCTCGCCCTCATCATCATGGTCGTGGTGGGAGTGACCGGCTTTGTCTACTACGGCGACGTCACAGGGTTCATTGTCCTTGACATCCCGCAGGAGAACGTGACCAATAGGACATATTCTATTCCGCCAGTGCTCGGCCTGAACATCACCGGCGTTCTCTATGGCGATGGCACCGCGACAATCTGGCTCGATACCCCTGCCGGCACGCATCTCGTGGGTACAATAGACAGCGAAGATGGGCTGCCGCGCACAGACAAGGCGGGATACGGGCAAGGAGAGCTGGTGAGCATCATCAACGCTCCTGAGAACGCATCATACTACTTCGATGACGGCACCAGCACCGCCGTCGACATCCCGTTCCCCGCAGCGAGCGGTGACCTGCTTATCGTCACGCCTGATGCGACGTACAGGCTGCCGATCATCATCGGCGCAGCGACGCGAGCAACCGCTTTCACAGAGCTCTGCGTAGAAACCTGCGAGATGGAAGAGACCGCAGGTACACTCCGCATCGAGACGACGGGTGAGTCGTTCCTCGAGCTCACCACGGTGCAAGGCACCAGGCCGAACTCTCCACCGCAAGGAACGCTCGGACCGCTAGAGGTGATTGGTGAGACGACCATCAACTTGGATGATCACTTCACAGACGTCGATGGCGATGACCTCTACTATGATGTGGGGACCAGCAATCTAGTGACTGCGAGCATTGATGGCAGCATCCTTACGCTCACGCCGATCCAGGCAGGCAGCGGATACCTCATCGTGTACGCGAGCGACCTGGTCGAGCTTGTACCTGTGACTATTGCGATCAATGTGACGCTTCCAGTAAGTTCCGACGTACCTGATAGCACTGCTACTTTCAATGATACTGCGCCAGTCACTAACAGCACACTCAACACTACAACACTGACCGAGAATCCTGAAACCACAGCAGTACCCATTCCGGTGAATAGTTCATCGAATACGACGCTCAACATCACGCTCGAATGCAGTGGCGGCAACCCGAACACCCTCTCTGAGGAGTGCCTGCTCATGAGCCCTGATACGTACTTCCCTGAGCAGGACATCTTCTGGGAGAACTCTGCACGCCAGCGCGTCGCACGTTTCACAGTGATAGGTAACCTCCTCCTCACAGGCGATATCATCGAGCAGTCGACAGCGAGGCCTGCGGCTGACGATTTCAGTCTCGGGTATGTGGATGACGACTATGATACTATCCCTACAATATGGATAGACGGGAAGACTGGAGACCTACACCTGCGTGGCAGGCTTGTGGAGGAGAGCGCGAACCTCTCGCCGCCGCAAGGATCCTACACCGTCACGACCCGTCGCAAGGTGCACCTGGCGTACGCTGACCTGGCCGCAGGCGACCTCCACCTGCGCGGTAATGCTATCCCGTACAGGAGGAGCATCTCATGAAGGAAGGGATGAACACAGGCGTTAAGCGCAATAACTCTATGCGCTTGGCTCTCGTGCTGTTGTTGCTCCTGGTTGCGCCGCTCGTCCTCGCCGCGAACGATCCTGGTCACGACACCCTCTACGTCCTCATCTCCGGAGACTCGAATATCACTGGGAGCGTCAATCTCACTGGCAATGTCACAGCGAGTGCTATCCGCTATGCTCGCATCCTCTACGGCGACCAGCTTGACATCCGTGCGAATAACACCGTCATGCCGGGACCGCTCAGCAGGCCAGCGTTGCAGGCGACGAGCACTGAAGTCTACCTCGATGCGAGCACGCTTAACATCAAGACCATCACCTCTGGCGGCACTGTCCAAGTGGGTGATAAGTCACTGAACAACGTGATCTTCAACGTCTCAGGAACCATCACGCAGCAGAACGTGAATGTCTGCCTGCAGAACGGTTCGAATTGCCCTTCAACACTCGGCGGGAGCAATGTCAGCGGTTCAGGTAGCATTGGTTACTTGGCGAAGTGGACTTCAAGCGGCGTCATCGGGAATAGCGTGATCTATGATGATGGGACGAATGTGGGGGTGGGCACCTCTTCGCCTAACAGGAAACTCGAGATATACGACACCAACTACCGGCTCATCAGGCTCAACAGCAGCAGCACGGTCGGGTCATTCATGGAATTCCAACCGACGGCCACCGGCGGAGTCGCATGGGAGATAGGCGCCACAGCAGGCGGGGCATCCCAGGGAGGCGGGAACTTCGTGTTCGTGGATGGCGCCGGCGACACCATACTCACTATGAACTCTACGACAAACTACGTCGGCATCGGGACGACGGCGCCGATCGCAAAGCTTCACGTCCAAGATACTGGCGACGTCGGGCTCAGGATTCAGGGCTCCACCAGGAGCAGACTCAATCTCATCGGCTCTCCCGGATGGCAAATCGAAACACCGAACGGGACAGGCAATTCGCCCAACGGTACGTTCGGCATAGTGGAGTCAGGAGTCGCGAACAGGTTCACCATCCAGAACGGCACTGGAAACGTAGGGATCGGGACGACGAATCCAGGGAGCAAATTAGAGGTCTCGGGTACTGCCGGGGCAAATAATCCACAAATATCTGTCAATGCTCCGGTTAGTGGCACGCCGGCCATATTTCTTTATGGTGCAGCGGGGGGAGTCCAACCTATCATCGGATATAATTCAGACGGAGCTTTAAGGATCATGACTATAACTGATGCTGCCGGCGGAGGTGGTTCGGAAAAAGTGCGTATAGATAGCTCCGGCAACGTCGGCATCGGAACAACGAATCCGACGCAGAAGCTCGACGTGAACGGCTCGCTCAACGTGAGCGGCACGAGCGCGAAAGTCTACACGCCGGAGATATGCCTTGCAGGAAACTGCCAGACAACATGGCCTGGCGGCGGTGGCGGGAACATCACAGGTAGCGGCAGCGCAAATTATGTCACCAAATGGCAGAACGCCACGAACCTGGGAAACAGCGTGATGCAAGATGACGGGACGAATGTAGGAATCGGCGCAACTCCCAACCAGAAGCTCACCGTCAGCGGAAACGCAAACGTGAGCGGTACAGTCTACGCAGCAGCATTCTCATCCAACAGTCCGCTGCAACTGCAGACAGGAGGGACGACGAGGATATATGTTAATGATACGAACGGAAATGTGGGGATTGGAACAAACACTCCACAGGCGAAGCTATGGGTTGAAGGTAACGACATAGTCCTCAATACTGAGAACAGCGCCCAAGCGAAGACGTTGTACTTCAGGTACTCCGACGGGGCCACAATTCAATCCGATTCCTACCTGGCCTTCGGGACCAGCGGTAGCCCGACAGAAAGGATGCGCATCGATTCTGCAGGCAACGTCGGCATTGGAACAACGGCACCGACAGCGCTCTTGACAGTCAATGGCGCGTATGGATCGAATGGACAGTTGTACGTGAATGGCTCCACCCACGGATATGTGGTCGTGAATGGCATCGCAGCCAATGAAGCGGG
Organism: Candidatus Woesearchaeota archaeon UBA525; assembly: GCA_002498125.1. Classification (GTDB taxonomy): domain Archaea; phylum Nanobdellota; class Nanobdellia; order Woesearchaeales; family UBA525; genus UBA525. The sequence continues at coordinate 49,161 of DAGG01000025.1, read as the reverse complement.
CTTCCGCATAGATTCCGCGGGGACGGCGAAGTGGTGGGTATACAGGCCTCCGAACAGCCACGATTTGCGATTCTACGACGGGAGCGGCACACCGGGAGACCGCGTCACCATCCAGAACACCACAGGCAACGTCGGTATCGGGACGACGAGTCCGGCGTACAAGCTGTCAGTGGTAGGCACTGGAGCGGCAAGCAATATATTCTATGTCGATGATGGAGGATATAAGGCGATTGATGTCGCCGCCGGTAGCACCACATTCCTGCCCTATCCAACGACAGGATCCACATTTACTATCAAGAGCTGGGACAGCGGCTGGTCCCAGCGCGAAGTGATAAAGATTACGAGCGCCAGCGCAGCGACATCGCCCCATTTAGTGCTCCAGCCTTCTGGTGGCAACGTCGGCATCGGTACTGCATCGCCTAGAGGAAAACTTGACATAGCGGCTTCAAACGCTGAGGGAAGCATTTGGGGCGTCGACCAGATAATTGGATACAACGACTTGCGATTCTCTGCAGACAACGCAGGCACAAGTACAATCATGCTGCTCTCCCCTGGTGGTGATTCCTGGATTAACCATGGCGGGGACTTCGGCATCGGGACGACAGATCCGGGGAATAAATTGCATGTTGTAGGCGGAGGGATATCATTAGGTGACAGCACCGCTTTGACGAGTAGAGGATTACTAAATATTCATGATACTACGAATCCAAGGCTGAGCATAACCAAAGCAAATGTAAATGGCTTTAGACTGGAAACAGCCGGTACTGCGGGAGTAGGTAATAATAGGTTGAATATAGGACTTGATACGAGTACTGGCGATACAGATGTGTATATGTCAGTAACTAATTCTGGCAACGTCGGCATCGGGACGACGGGACCGAACGAGAAACTGGTTGTAAATGGAGGTATTGGCTTATCGGGGTACAATTGGAATGTTACCACTACTGCCGACACGAATTGGGGTTTCCGGGTAAGTAATCCTGTAGCAGGTTATTATTATACTGACGTGACTGGCGCATGGGCGCAAAATACAGGCGGCGCCTTCAGGGTGATGAATAAAAATGGCGCAACAGAAACTGAGTATATGAGAGTAAATGCGGGCGGCAACGTCGGCATCGGGACCGCCGACCCCCGGGCGAAACTCCAGGTCGAAGGCGATATCATAGGGTCGAACCTCGCAGGCGCGAACCTGCTGCAATCCTCGACGAACTTCGCAGACACTGCTGCGTGGGGCAGCGTCAATTACGTCACGACCACCTTCACTGATGGATCGCAGATCAGGGCATTGGAGAGCACATCTACTGGCAATGGTGCAGGATGCTATGAGTGGGCGAGCTACCAGAAGCTCTTCAAAGTCGACCCTGCCAAGAAGTATGAGTTCAGCGTTTGGCACAGGCAGACGGTCGGCACATCAGGATCGAAGTACTTCGGATTCCACGTGTATGATTCATCGGGAACCATCATCAGCGGCGCATGGGCGAACCCGTACTTCTATGCGACAGGCGCAGCTCCGACATCATGGACTAGAGTCAACGCATACCTCGATCCCTCCTACGTCACCGACGCGAATGCTGATGGTTATTCAGATATCCAGTCGTCCAAGACACACGCCACCGATTGGCGCATGCCAAGCAACGCGGCGTACGCCATGGTACGCATGGGCTACTGCTATTCAGGAACAGCGAGCGACAAGGTGCAGTTCGCCATGCCTGAAGTCCGGGAAGTCAGCCCGCAGGACAACGATTATGGCACGATGTATGTCGACAGCGCCAATAATCGCGTCGGTATCGGGACAGCGAGCCCGCAGTACACGCTCGACGTGAACGGTAACGCGCGTATCAACAACTGGTACCTGTACGGGAGCGATCCTGGCAACGTCCCAGCACTCTGGTCTAACGGGGCGGCGATGTATCTGCAGTCCGTTAGTGGCGATTGGGTTACTGCCGGCTACACGCGCGGCAATGGTCTCCTCGTGGGTGGTGGTGGTGGCTCAGGTAACCTGCACGTCTATGGAACATCCGCCCTCGATGGAGCCGTTACATTTGGCGCAGCCGACAGGTCACTTGAATCCTCCACTAGCGGAGGTGTTTCTTTCTATGCGAATGAAATCAACGCAGGCGCGCAGGGCGGCACAGGCACCCTGTATCTAGGTTACAGGAGAACGACGAATACAATCATCCAAGGACAAAGCGGCAACGTCGGCATTGGGACGACGTCACCGGTCGCTGGTTCGAGGGTGAATATTGTCACTGGCAGCAACGCAGGTCTTGTTGTCGCAGACGCTGCGGCCGTGGGTGGCGACTGCGAGACCTACAATACCTGCATGCGGCTGACTGGCGCGACGCATACTCAGATCAAGCTCGAAGGACGTGCATCCTCAGGAGGGCTGCGCATGTTCTTCGACTCCACTGTGGACCCGCCTGCGGGAATCCACACGACGTCTGCTCACAAGCTCGGGTTCGGCACTAACGGTGCGAGGGGCCAACTCGTGGTGGACACGGACGGCGATGTCGGCATCGGGACGACAACTCCAGGGTCGAAGCTGCACATATACAACGGAGGAACCGGATGGAGCGAGAGCCAGTTGCACTTCTCCAGTGGATGGACTACTACTGGAACGCACGCGACAATCGGCAGCGGCTATTCAGGAATCGGTGCCGCAGGGATAATGTTAGGCACGCCTCACGTGCCGTGGCGTTCAGCCTTCGGCGCGAAGATTAGATTCGCCAGTGACCAAGCCGCCACCACATACTGGGATTGGGGAATGTCGGAAGAGGCAGGAGGAGCGACCGACAGGTTCGACTTGAGAAGAGCGAATACCCAATTGCTCAGTGTTGATAGCGCAGGCAAGGTCGGTATCGGAAAACCAGCTCCTTTGGCGAAGCTGGACACGTTCGGCGAGATCCGGGCATCAAACCCCTCATCTACTGGCGGAGACTATGATAACTACTACATCAAGATGGGGGCGAACTATGACTACGCGAACCCCGGGTACATCGCTGATGTATGGGGGAACATCATCGAGACTCACAACAACGACAAGGTCACAATAAATAGGAACGTCGGCATCGGCGACACAACACCAACGAACAAGCTCGATGTCGCCGGAGCGATCGGCATCAGCGACACCACTATCATCGACGCGAGCAGGAACATCGTGAACGCGGGGACGGGTAGTTTTAGCGGCACACTTACTGCAGCTCAACTCTCAAGCACAGGTGCTATCACAGCACAAGGAGGAGTGCATGTAACGCACATGCCGTGGACAAATGTAGGTGGTCCTCCGACAGGGTACGTCAAGCTCGTTACGCCAATCGTGCACGATGAAAGCAACATGTTCACGATATTCATAGAAGGATATAGTTACTCCACAGGTAGATCAATCACTATTCACTGCAGTGGTTATGCCTACAGCGCCAGTACACTCATCAGCAGCAATTGCAACACCGAAGGGACTAGTATGCCGGTCGAAATTGGCGTCGAGAATCGTGGTGGGACGAATCTTGTGGTTATACGACTAGGCACTCCCTCTAGCACATGGTACTATGAGCACTTCACTGCCACCTATGCGGGCTGGCAGGTGAAATCTGCATCGGGGTTCAGTTGGGTATTTGGTGAGACCACCCCTACGCAGACGGGAAATACGAATAATGTTTTCATCAATGACGTTGCGGGGACGGGAAGTTTCGCTGGAGATCTCACGTTTACCAACTACGGAACAGGTGTTGTAGGTACATATAGTGATGTCAGATACCAGAATGTCTTTTCTATGGGGGCATTATACACGCCGGCAGATGATGGCACTACTCTGAGCAATATGTACGGCATCGCATGGACACATAGCAATATTGGCGGCCAGTCGAAAGCAGGACTCGGACATCAGGCGCTCTTCGTTGCTGCAGGCGGTACCCAAACAGCAATTGGTAACGGTATCTGGACATCTGGGGCGGTGAATGTGAGCACTGCCGGCCACACCCTCTCCAACGACGCCAACAACGACCTCCTCATCGATGCTGGCAGCGGCGGTGATGTCATCATCAGAATAGGCTGAAATGCTTAAAAAGGAGTCTGCATTCACGGTCAATATGCGATGGGAGTATGTGCTGGTATTGTGCGTTCTCCTGTTGGCAGTTTCTTGCGCAAAGGTGCCGAAGGAGAGCAACATCTCCAGTGCAGAAGTTACGCCCGATACTCCTCAAGATATCGCTCCCCGTAATCGGACAAGCGCCGCGCCTGTAACTGCGAATAAGGATACTGCCGCATTGGCTGCTTACTGTACACTCCTAGGAGGCAGAGCGAGCGAAGAGTGCGAATTCGCAGGCAAGTCATGCGACCTCTGGGAGCTCTATGTCGGTGAGTGCTTGCCGCCGTTCGTCGAGGAGGAGAACAGGAAGGCAGTGGCGTTCATTGAGCAAGCAGGGCTCGCACCGCAGCATGTCAAGTCCATCGCTATCGATAAGGACATTATCCACTCGCTCTACGAAGTGCAGGATACCACGATGCTCGTCACTATCGAGGACGGCACAATCACGCAGGCGCTGCGCTTCGGCCTCCTCTTCCCGCCACTGGACTACGCGAAGAGTGATCCGAACTACCAGGTCGGCGCTCCAGTGCGCACACTACCCCCTGCGTTCAAGCTCATCACACCGCAGAACGGGATCTGCGGTACAAGCGCACATAACTTATGCAAGACAGACAGATGCGTGTGGAGAAGTGGCGACAGCGGAGTCTGCACATGAGATACGCACTCCCGCTCCTCATTATCGCCAGCGCAATCATCCTCTTACCTGGCGTATCCGCCGCCTGTGACGGCGATCCATACGGCTGCTCCGCAGGAGATGGCCCTGAGTGCACCTGTGCCACAAGCAACTGCGCAGTGGGGTACTGTAATTCAGGAACATGTGTTTTCTCTTACTGCTGGGGATGGTACTCCGGCGGCAATTGCTACGGCGCGCAAAACGTATGCGACTACGTCCCCACAACAGAACCTTGCGACCATGGATTCTATACAGGGAAGTACTCTTGCGGCACCTGCATGGAATGCAATGGCGCTAGCATTTACTGCGAGTATGTTGGGGCGTGGACAGATCCATACAACGAATGCACTGCGACCGCTTATTGTTCCAACGACTGCACCATAGCGGGGGATACTGGCGAGTGCAGCGGCTCCGGATGGTGCAGCGATTACTCCACCTATGTCAGCAGTGGCAATGTCTGCTCCGGCGGCGACCAATACGCCACGAGCTCATCGTTTTATTGCAGCACGCGGAACGTGAACGTCAACAACTGCCAATGGAAGACACAATACGAAGGATGCGGCGGCACCGGAAGCTGCAACGGCGCATGGGTCGACGGCACCACCACCACTTGCGCAGTGAACCAAGCGACGAGAAGCGCGACAAGCTGCACTGCAGCATCATCATCGAACTACTGCCAAGCACTAACCAACGCGTGCGCAGGATCAGGCAGCCCGTACTCCTGTCTGACGAGGACGAACTACTACGGCTGCGCAAGCAGCGGATCAAGCTGTGAAGGAACAAGCAGAGCAACGACAGACACGAACACCGCAAGCGGAAAAGTATGCAGCGGCGGAACTGAACAGACGGGCAGCTCGACATATTATTCATCAACAGGCGATTCGGGAGCGTGCTCATCGCCAGGGACGCCGAGCGTGGGATTCGGCGATCGCGTCTTCAACTACTACGCATGCGATGGAGCGGGCGGGGTCACAGGACCTGGCGTGGGAACGTTCAACACAGATTGCACTACCGGCTGCTGCCTCGACAGCGGAGCGACCACGTCCTGCGTCGGTACAGGATCGGTAGCATATAACTTCTACAACTTCGGGACTGGCGACGGGGCTGCCGGAGCGGCAGCAGACTACTGCATCAACGCGGTCGTGAAGGACTGCAGCACAGTCTCGGAGTGCACGGCAGGAGGCAGTTACTCCTGCCAGTACAACAACTGCCTCGCGACATCAGGGCGAATCATGGTTCAGACGCCCGCGGGCGCGGATTTAGCGATCTTCGACCAGTACGGACGTATCATCCTCAAGGGATTGCTCTATGAGAGCACCGGCACGACCCCGCCGGCAGGGAGCTGGCAGATACAGAACGGCGCAGGCACGCCGATGGGCTGGGTCACCTCAGCAGGACATCTCTACCTCAAAGGGACCGCTTCCCAGAGCCAGGGCAGCGTCACGCCTGCAGGCAACAACGATTTTATCATCCAGAACGCCGCAGGCACCCCGGTGGCGTACATCGACGGCGCGACCGGTAACCTCTACACGCTGAGCACAATCACCACAAGCACAATACCTTAAACTTCTTAAGTCAATGGCCGTTTCCCAGCACCATGGATGGGCCTAGTGATATGTTTCTCGCACTCCTCGTACCGAAGCAGTTCGGGCCGGTGATCGTACCAAGAGACTTCGCGCAGGACTATGCTGGTGCGCTTAGCAGAGCCATCTATCCATTTGGCGTCCCCGACTATCGCTACGCGACAGGTCTTATCGATGACCAGAGGCTCCGCAGCAATGTCGAGACACTCATCGAAGCGCTACCAGACATCCAAAGGCACCCCGATTGGTACTTCACCACCAGCGGCAGCGGCCTGATGCTCAGGCTCTGCGAGATGGCTCGGGACCGTAATACCTACTTCTCCATGTTCTATCCAGAGTACGGGCCGATAAAAGACAGGTTTTCCGAGTGTTTCCCTGCGAAACTTGAAGAGATCACGGCAGCAGCAGGTCGAGCAGGCGCTTCGCTTCGATGACTGCTGCCGGGTTGCTCTCGATGAGCTGTGCGTTGCGTTCGCGCCAGTCGACGCTGCGTATCTGGTCGACGAGTATGGCTCCGCGTATCTTCCCCTCCACTTTAATCTCGAAGGGGTAACCTTTTGTCTTGGAGGTGATGGGGCAGACGAGCATGAGTCCTGCGCGAGCATTATACTCCAGAGGCGAAAGGACGATTGCCGGTCTCCTCCCTGCCTGCTCGTGGCCTTTCGTAGGAGTGAAATCAAGCCAGACGATGTCTCCTCTGTTGAATTCACCAGGTTTCTTTGCCACGTGCCTGTCCCCAGTCGATGACCTCTGGTGCTTCCATTCCTTCGAGGAGTTCGCGGAGCTGCTCCTCTTTCGAGGATCTCTTAATCGTGATGGTATCTCCTTTCCTCTCTAGCTGGAGGTCGCTCTCCGCTCTCAAGTCGAGTTCTAGAATCAGCTGCTTGGGCAGGCGTACTGCGTAGCTGTTCCCCCATTTAGTGAGCTTCGTCCTCATGTATATACAAAGTAGATACGTATTCTTAAACTTTGCGGCTCGGAACACGGAAATCACACGGGGCCGGAGCGCTCGTCGACACAAAAGCCTTATAAAGGGGTCGGAGTTCCCGGACACCATATGGTCAGCGGCAAGTTCAAGTCACGCACATACGCAAGGAAGCGCACTGTCACGCCGGGCGGCAAGAACGTCCTGCGCCACACCCTGCGCAAGCCGAAGAAGGCGCACTGCGCCAGCTGCAAGGGAGTCCTTGCAGGAGTCGCGCGTGGTAGGCCCGCAGCGGTCAGGAAGCTGAGCAAGAGCCAGCGCGTGCCATCAAGGCCGTACGCAGGCAACCTCTGCAGCGCATGCAGCCGCCGTGCGATTATTAAGAAAGCCAGATCCGAGTAAATCACCTACTGCTACGGCGACGTGCAGGGTTCTAGGTGACGAAAAGGAAAGTAGCAAAGGCATTGCGGAGTATTGAACTCACTCCGTTCCGTGAATATGCGTCGAACCGCCTGCATGAATCGGCGGTTCTCCTGATTTGCTCCAAGGCAATGCAGATAGAGAATAAGTGAATAAATATTCAGAAAGGTGATGTCCAATGTTCAATGTAGGTACAGTGTGTGTCAAGATTGCCGGCCGCGATGCCGGGAAGCAATGCGTTGTCATCGAGGAGCCGAAGGATGGCTTCGCCATGATTGAGGGCGAGACCCGTCGCCGCAAGTGCAACGTCCGCCACCTCGACCCCCTCCGCGAGGTCAAGGTCAAGGCAGGCGCGAGCCATGCCGAAGTCATGAAGGCGCTCGGTCTCGAGGAGAAGATGCCCAAGACCCGCAAGCCGGCAGCCAAGCCATCGAGCCACGCCAAGCGCGTCAAGCCGGCGAAGCCGGTCAAGGCCGCTAAGAAGGTAAAGGCAGAACCTGTGAAGACAGAGCCTGCAAAGGCAGAGCCTGCTGAATAGTTTTATCTACTCCTCATTTTCTTCATTCTCCATGAGAGTCATCATCTTCGACTACGACGGCGTCTTCGTGGACTCTCTCGCGTACTGCGCAGGAGTCCATAACCGCCTCTGCGCCGACCACAACCTCCCTCCAGTGGACGGTCCTGCAGAGATGGCGCAGCGCTTCATGAACGATCTCGCCGCGACGTTCCACGCAGACGGGATGGACCAGGCTGCCTTGCTGTCATATCTCAAGGCGATCCAGGCGGAGTTCGCCCATTCCTACCACGACCTCCCTCCTGTGGAGGGCATGCGTGAGCTCGTCATGTCGCTCAATGACGAGAGGTACATCGTGACGTCGAACGTCAGCATCATCGTCGAGCGGCACATGCGGGAGCACGGTATCGGCAGCATGATCGAGGTGCTCGGGGCAGACAAGGAGTTCAGCAAGATCAAGAAGATCGAGACCATCAAGGCCAAGCACCCCGGGGATAAGGTCATCTTCGTCACAGACACCGTGAACGACATAATCGAGGGCAAGCATACCGGCGCGATCATCATCGCAGTCACCTGGGGATACCACGATAGGCAGACGCTGGAGAAGGCAGGTCCGGACCATGTCGTGGACACGCCAGCGGAGCTCAAGATACTTCTCGAAAAGCTTTAATTGAGGACGTTCTCTTGCCAGGGCATGCGCTTCACACGCCGTCTCGGCCTCTCCTTCCGTCAGTTCTGGGAGAACAGGTCGCTGCTCTCAGTCCTGCTCCTTGAGTTCATAGCGAGGACTGTCCTCATCGTGCTCTTCATCGTCATCAACCTGGCAGCCATCGCGCTTATCAATCAAGATACCATGCAGTGGCTACCCTCAGGAGCGCCTGATCTGGGCAGCCTCATGAACGCGAAGACCTATGCCGCGCTCCTCATCCTCGGTATCATCGAGTTCATCGCGATACTCTACGTCAACAGCTTCTTCAGCGCAGGTTACTTCGGCATGGTCAAGAATATCATCCAGGACGGTAGCACGACCTTCGCAGAGTTCTTCCCCAGCGCGAAGCGGTACTGGTACGCGACCTTCCGCTACCTCCTGCCGCCGTACATCATCATGACACTCGCCATCATCCCGTTCGCGTTCCTCTACGGTGTCTACAGCATGGTCGCAGCATTCGGCGGCAGTATGGATGCCCAATCGCTCGCTACACTCGCTATCGCATTCACGATTGCTTCAGTGGTGAGTGTGATTATCGTTTTCTGGTTCAGCTACGGCCCCGCCATCATCGTCTTCGAGGACATCGGGGCCTGGCAGGCAATGCGCGAGTCGTTCCTGCTCGCCCGCAGGCACTTCGCAGCGACTGCAGCCATGACGCTCACAATCTCAGCCATCATCGGCATCGCGCTCGCGCTCGTATACGGCATCAACATCGGCTTCGCCTATCTCACACTGCGTGTGGGCTCCGCCGAGCTCGCTGCGCTCGCGCAGACAATCGAGTTGCTCCTGAACATTGTGACGCTCAGCGCAGCGGTCATCGCAGGGCTCTTCGTGTTCCACACCTACGAGGATCTCACGATGAGGAAAGAAGTGCGTAGGGTTCCGCATACGAGAATCAAGCGGACTTGATGCCGATGAGCAGTCCGCGGCCGAACTCCCGCGTTTTGAGATATGTCACGCTCATACCTGTCTCTTCCATCATGCGGATGATTTCCTCGTGCGGCGTCATGAGCATTTCGTGATTGTCAACGAACTGGATGATGCGCTTGTCTTTCTCCGCCACCGTGAAATGCATGTCCATGTGCGACATGTCTCCTCTAGCATCTGAGATGTTGAGCCTGGCGATCTTGATCTGCGGCGAGTCGTACGTCGTCATGTGGGGGGTCCCTGATGTGTACTGCTCTTTCGTGAACCATGGCTCGATGATAATCACTCCGCCGGACTTGAGGTGCTGCGCAAAAGACTGTATGGTACGCTTCAGCCCTGATCGTGTCTTCACGTAGCCTATGGAACTGAAGAGGCAGGTGATGACGTCGAACTTCTTGCCGATGCGCAGCTTCGCCATATCCTGCGTGTAGAACTTCGCTTTTTGCAGTCTTCTCTTCGCTATAGAGAGAATCCCTTTGTTTAGGTCGCTGCCATGCAACGAGAAACCCTTGAACTGCTCAAGATGCTTTCCAGTGCCGCATGCGACATCGAGCAGGTCGTTGCCCGCTGAACGCTTATGCTTGCGGATGATGGTGTTGAGCGCAGCAGTCTCCTTCTTGTAGTCCTTGAAGGAATAGATGAGATCGTAGTACCTCGCATGATCGCGGTACATCGCCTCCTTCATCGTAGTGTCACCAATCGCAGCACATCGACATCTAATTCTGCCCCTGCAGCCGGCACGACCAGCTCTGCGTGCGTGAGCACGCGCGGAGACATCTCGCCGAGTACGCCAATCACTGCGCCGTCCACAACCAGTTGGGCGCAGCGGCCCTTGAGGAAGCGAGAATCATCTGTCGCGGTGAATGTGCCTTGCAGTCCTAACGCGAGTAGTAGGCCTTCCACTACCTGTCTCATGCGCGTGTAGTCGACCTCGCCAGCCATGATGATACTAAGATGCTGGCTCTCCTCTACATGCGCGGGCGCTGGAGCGAAGACGCGGCCGATTTCGAAGAATGATTGCGGGTACTCGTGCACCTTGTTGCGCGTCAATGTCTGCAGGAGTCCTGGCAGCAGCGACTTTCGCAGCGCATCGTACCCTTCCGATACGCTGCTGCGTATCGTGACGATGTCAGTGTCGCCATCCATAGCTGATTGGTACTCCTTGCTGAGCAAGTGATAGTTCTTCGCCTCGAGGAGACCATAGCCGACGAGCACCTTACGGATGACTGCATCGAACTTCGATGCAGCCGACTCTCCACCTGTGGTCGCGACATTAGGTAGTACCGGTTGTATCTTGTCATAGCCGAGTGCGATAGCGACGTCCTCTACCACGTCTATCTGGTGAAGGAAATCAACACGGAATGGTGGGAGGAGAGCGTAGTACGTCTCGCGGATGCGTCCTTTCTCGAAGCCGAGCCCCATGCGCGCGAGCAGCGTCGCGAAGTCCTCTTCCTTCAAGTCGGTGCCGAGACGGCGGTTCACGTAGTAGCCGTAAAACTCCTGGCGCTTCGCGGACATGTCAGGAGTCACCTCTGTCTTGCGGCCGTAGATGACTTCGACAGTGTGGATGGTCGCGCCCATATCTGCGAGCGCGGCGCAGATTATCTGGATGATTTCATGACACGTGCGGAAATCGGATCCTGACGCTTCGAGGAACGCCTCTTTTGTGGAGGCGGTGATCTTGCCGGTGTCGTGACTGTTGATGATTGGTGGAACTGAGAGTATCTTCTTCTTGCTGTCAAGGAATACAGCATACTTCGGCAGTCCCCTGAGGAGGTGGGCGTACTCTTTGCCCTTTGGGTGGTGCTCGAGGATCTCCCGTATTGTCATCTCCTTATCCGCTTCGAGTGGGCGGAACTTGATTTTGCCCGACTCCATCGCCGTGTAGGTGATGTTCCCGCTTATCGCTTCCATCGGGTAGATGCCGATTGCCGCTTTCTTGCGACGGCGGCAGAATGTCACGTGGAGCTTCTCCTGTATCGCGATGATCTCTTTGAGCCGCTCCTCATCGAGCTTGAGGTCCTTGATGACGGCGCACGCGGTATAAGGGCGTACGCCCTTCACAGACTCATCAACATACACCTTGAGCTTGCCAGGAATCGTCTTGTACATGTGCATGCCACGCTTCACGCCGAGGAACGCGGCGAAGGCGCGCGTAAACCCCTGTTGGCTGAGAAGATCCGGTCTGTTCGGCGTGATGTCTAGCACGAACTCATTACCGGTCGATTCCTCGACTTCGACGCCCATACGCGCGATCTCATGCAGCAGCTCAGGCGTCTCCTCGCGTCCGATCTCCTTGAGCAGCAGCCTTTTGTTGATGTTGAGCGAAACCATCAGAAATCACCTGTGATGATTTCTGAGGTTCCAAAAACATCCGCTCTGTCCATTCTCTTGATTGTGTTTTTGCGAACCATTATCTCTCCTCTATCCTGATGAAGCGCTTCATGTCGCGCATCTGCTTGATGTCATTACGGTAGAGGTCGCGCAGGTCATGCAGGTCGAAGTACTCGACAATGATGCGCTCCATACCGATGCCCCATGCGAGCACAGGGATCTCCTCACCGATGAGGGTCTTCGTGACCTCAGGCCTGAACACTCCCGCGCCACCGAGCTCCACCCACTCCTTGCGTTTCGGATGCCAGACGTCGACCTCGACGCTTGGCTCTGTGTAAGGGAAGTGGTGGGGTCGCAGCCTGATATCAGGGAATCCCATCTTCGCGAAGAAGAGTTTCAGGTATCCGATGAGCTGCGCGAATGTGACGTTCGGGTCGACGACAATGCCCTCGACCTGGTTGAACTCGAAGAGGTGCTTCCAATCGAGCGCCTCATTGCGGAAGACCTTGCTTACTGTGAAGTACTTGCCAGGCACCGGTTTGCGTCCTTCGCGGATTGCCCAGAGCGTCTGGGCACTGAGCACTGTCGTGTGCGTGCGCAGCAGGAGCTGCTCAGTCTCCATGCGGCTGAACGTGTAGCGCCATCCCTTGCTGCCTGTGCCGCCGCCATTCTCGTGCGCTTCGCGGACGCGGTCGTATGCCGCTCGCGGCACCACTGTGCTGCGCGGATGGTCGAGGTAGAACGTGTCCTGCGTCTCACGCGCAGGGTGGTCCTGCGGGACGAAGAGCGCGTCGAGATCCCAGAAGGCGCTCTGCACGTAGTCGCCCTCCATCTCCTCGAAGCCCATCTCTATCCAGATGCGGCGGATGTAATCGATTGCCTCCTGCACGAAGTGCTCCTTGCCCATCGGGATGCGGGGCACGTTGATGCTCACGTCGTAGGATCTGTACTTCTTGTCCTTCCACGCACCTGTCTTGAGATCATCGGCCGTGAGACGTTCAGCGAAATCAAGCTTCTTCACATCGGTCTTCGCGAGAGCGACGCCGAGCTCTGTGAGTTTGATGATGCGGTCCTTGCGTTCTTTGATTATGATGTATTGCTTGCGCTCCTTCAGCCCTTTGAGGACCTCCTGCTCCTTCTTCGAGAGCTTGGCAGCGTCGCGAGGCAGCTTCTTGAGGAACTCCACCGCCTCCTCCATGCGTTTCTGCAGTTCGCCGCCCTCGCCGATGAGTTTGAGCGTGTTGTCTTTCTCGATATCGAGGAGTCCGTCTTTCTTCAGCAGGCCGACACTGACGCCATACTCTTGCGGATTGAGCTTTGCTGTTTTGGAGATATCGGAATTTGTCTTCGCGCCTTTGCGCAGCGCCTCGATGAACCGCATCTCTGGTAAACCATGCGCTATCGCTTTCTTGCCGTTCTCATCAAGCAGCACTTCAGTATGGTTGAGGTTCTCCAGGGAGACGGCCTTCTTGTTCTCCAACCACTGGAGGGCGCGCATCGCTTCGACCTCCTGCATGCCGGCTTTGGCAACTATCTCTGAGAGCGTGATGCCGTCCTTGAGATGGGGGATTACTTTGAGCTCCAATGGATGAAGCGATGCGAGAATCTCCTCAGGAACCCCCTTCATGCTATCACAGCTCCCGTGGATGTTTTTAAGGGTTTCTCCTCACTTACAGCATATCGTCCCGACCGGACACAACCCTGAGACGACTGTCGTAGGGCAAGCGGTCGTGCATACCCCGGTGCACTCTCCTGGCATCGTCTGCACTCTCGCGACAGCTATAGGTCCTTGCTGTGTAGGCACTTCTGTAGTTATGGTCGTAACATCCGGGGCACTCTGCCTGTCGCTCGCAGGCACTATCTGGACATCTGAATCATAGATGTTGACAACTGGCGGGGTCTCCACGGCATTCGGCAGCTCCGCGACGTACACTGCATATGCCAGTAGGCCGATGACCGCTATCCAGAATACAAACACTGCAGCATCTGCCATCGGGGTGGGATGTTGGCAGCGCTTTTATACACGGTTTTTAAGTCTCGCGCCAGAAACTTTATGATGAAAGGCTTGCTCCTCTCTATCTGTGAAGCCGTTGGAGAAGGACGCGCTGGATGTGCTCGTAGCAGCCGGTCTCGTTATGGATAAGGATAGATCTGGCACGTTGCCTTCCCAAGAGTTCTCCAGGGTATGGGAGTACGGGTTTGTCCGGCGTCGTCTCAATCTGGACAAGTGCAAGGAGATGCTGCAGAGACTCGGCTTCATGGATAGCCTCTTCATCCCCGCTGAGGGGGAATTCGAGTACTACTTCACTGCCCAAGGAGAAAGGTTCTACAGGGCACTCAAGACTCAACTGCCATATAGGGACTACGCGTTCACTCGTGTTTAATCCTTCAATAAATCCACTGGCCGAGTACTAACGTGAGTTACCCTTGTAGAGGTACTACGCTTTCGCAACCTATTTAAAGTGGTTATCCCGTAGTCGGAAACAGAAAGGGGTGAAGTAGTCCCGATTTCGGGAGGTAGAACGAATGATTGTAAGAGACGACTTTCTGTCGAAACTGAGGAGATATTTCAGTCTTAACCTCTATGAGGTGAAGATATGGACCGCGCTTCTCAGTAGAGGAGTATCGACAGCAGGAGAGCTGAGCGACATCGCTAACGTGCCGCGCAGCCGCAGTTATGACGTACTCGAGAGTCTCGAGAAGAAAGGGTTCATCATCATGAAGATCGGCAAGCCGATCAAGTACATCGCCGTGTCACCGGAAGAGGTTGTCGAGCGTGTCAAGAAGAACACGAAGAAGGAGGCTGACGAGATGGTCGGCCGCCTAGACAATCTCAAGAACACCGAGGTCATCGCCGAGCTCAAGGGCCTGCACACGCAGGGCGTGGAGCTTGTCGAGCCGACGGATCTGTCCGGTAGCCTGCGCGGTCGCCACAACCTCTACAACCACATGGAGCTCACTATCCGTGGCGCTGAGGAGAGCGTGACGCTGGTCAGCACCAGCACAGGGCTCCTTCGCAAAGTCGAGGGGCTCAAACCCGTGCTCGCCGATGTGGCGAAACGCGGCGTCAAGGTCCGCGTCTGCGCTCCGATGACCAAGGAGCTGGAGCTTGCAGCCAAGGAGCTTGAGGGTATTGCCGAGGTACGCGACGCGAGGATCAAGGGTAGGTTCCTCATCGTGGACCGCAAGGAAGTCATCTTCATGGTGATGGACGACGCGGATGTCCACCCGACCTATGATGTCGGGATCTGGATCAACACGCCGTTCTTCGCCCAGGCGCTCGAGGACATGTTCGAGCTCGCTTGGAAGGACATGAAGAAGATCAAGACCAAGTAACTTTTTTTCATCTTTTATTCTAACTGAAGTGCTTCTGTGAAGAATGTCGGCGGGTGTTGAATTGAGCTACTGCACTGCCCGGTACGCGAGGTATAGCGCCACCATAATGAGGACCACCATCAGGACTGCGAGCATCAATGCGGTTCCTCCTTGCGCTCTCATATGGCATCTGTCGGCTTCGACGATTTAAATGGCTATCGGCCGTAGAGCGTGAGGAGCGCAGCGTAGCCGTGTGCGAGAGCGGTGATATCCCTTCCTGCCATGCGCAGCGGAGTGCCGGGTTCCTCGTGCGCGTACTTGATCGCGAGGTCGAGGAACTGCCTGGAGTGGAGGAGTGCATCGATTATCGGACGGACCTCCTCATCCCAATGCGCATTTACTTCAGGAGTGAATGCCTTGCCAGTGCCTGCAGCAATGATCCCTAGGAACCTCTGATTGCGCACTGGCGCGACGCTCTCGAGCGCATCAACGATACGTCGTGTCAGCGACTGCGCGCTATAGGCCTTGAGCGATTGGTCGTAGAACCAATAAACGGCCTGTTCGGGGCACGTGTCTGCTTGCGCAGCGACGAGGTCGGGCAGTCGCTCCTGCAGTCTAGCGCGGAGGTCCATTCTTGATCACGTAGAACAATTCATTCTCGACGCTGAACGTCTCCCATTCCAACTCCTTGCGTTTGAGCAGTCGCTCGAACCAGGTTCTGCCTGCGCGCGCAATCGCTTTTCTGCCGCCGAGCGACTTCGTCGGGAAACTCGCGATAATCCATTCTGCTTCAATGTTGTCGAAGATCTTGTATGAGATGTGGCGACTCGCCTCCTCGAGTGAGTCAAGGAGCTTGAGCATGAGGACGACATCTGCCGGATGCTCTTTGAGCTTGGCGTAATCCTTGGTGAGATCCAGAGGGATTGCCTGGCCAGGTATCTTCAGTGTCTTGAAGCACTGCTGCAGGAATTCCATGTCCGTCTTTGATATGTCGCTCGCGACAATTTCCGGCCTACAGCCGTGTTGGACGAAATGGTGGTACGCGAGCGGGTTCATGCCGCAACCGATGTCGAGCACAATGTGTGGTTTGAGCGCGCAGATGCGCGCGTAGATATTGTCGTAGTACGGCAGCCGCTCCTTCGTGCTCGTGTGGAGTGAGAGTAGTTGATTTACTAATTCTAGTTGTTCAGTTTCGTCTTTTGTTAAGCGTAATCTCTTGAGGATATCATCTCTATCGCCGTCTCCCTGGAAAACGCCGTAGACAGCACGCAACTCTTTACGGACTTTCTTCAGCAGCTCCTCGTACTCCTTGCTCCTGGAGAACTGAGCGAAGTCTTTCGATGCTTCGAACTTCCGCTTGATGCGCAAGTCGGCGTTGAAGATCTTCTCTATCTTCTGTTGAACGAAAGCATCATCGAGATTCTCGAGGCCCTTCTTGGACTTGATGGCTGAGATGAGTTCTTTGAGCGATGCGGAGTTCATGCTGCTCGTCCCTCGCAGCCAGTACGAGTTTCGACCTGCATGAATCGGTCGAAACCCCGTCTTGCTCCAAGGCATCGCTTCTGCAGAAGACTGTTCACCATCTCCTTATCCCCACGATGCCGCCGAAACCGTCGATCTTGTCTGCGGCGTCTGTCGAGAGCAGGTGCACCTTGGCCTTGATGTCCGATGCTGCGCGCAGGAGCGTCTCGATATCCGTAAAGCGCCCCTCCTCCTTGGCTTTGGCCATGGCGTTCTCGGAGACCGTTATCTCGGATAGGTTGCCTTCAGCAATAGCAGCGCGCAGGTCGTCTATGCCGTACACCAACCTGTCCTTAGCCAATGCCTGCAGGATGCTGTCGATGAGGTGCAGCTCGCGCGTCGTGCGCTCGGCTTTGAGTGCCTGCTGCAATTCGGGGCGCTTGAGTATCTCTGATATGGCAGTCTCATCCACAGTGCTGACTGTCGTGAATATCGCCTTCTTCCTCATCTCAGGACCCAGGTCTTTCTCGAGGTACTCCTTCCAGAATGATGGCGATGCGCAGATGGCGTTCTCAACAGAGTGGCGCGAGCAGAGGTCCTCGAGGTGTTTTGCGAGGTCGCGGTAGAACGCGTGCTGCCGCCCCTCATCAACTCCTTTCTTAGGCACATCGCCTTTGAGCGTGAGCAGGATCTCGTGACCGTCTGGCTTGAGTAGCGCGAAGATAGCAGACTCGCGGTCGAAGAGGAGCAGCAGCGTACGGAGCTTGGCTGAGTGGAGCGCTTCATCGAGCTTCTCCGACTGGTAGTCGAGCCAACGCTCCTTCTCCAGTTCCAGGCGGCTTCCCTCGGTGATATCCAGGCCGTGGTGGCTGCCGCGGGGCACCTCCTCAGATCCGTCCACGACTGTGCCGCTAATGCGCAGGCCGCTCGATAGCTCAGTCTTCTCGACATTGACCTTGACCCAGACGCGCTTCTTGAGCACCTGCGCTTTGGCCTCAGACCCTCCGAGCTTGTACTTGTACTCAGAGTCCCCTGTGCACAAGTCTCCCTTGTCGATGATTGTGTGGAGGTACCATAGGTCGTCAGCGGTCTCCAACATGACCTTCACCTTGCCCTTGTCCCGTTCGAGGAGCTTCATGGTTTTCTCGTCGTTCCCCTCCTCGGACTGGAGAGAAATATTTATATATGCCGCTTGGCCGGGCAAGCCTGATGGTGTGCGGGCGCTCTCGACGGGGACAGAATGCTTCTTCTGCTGCCATCCTGGTGGCGCTCGTCGGTGGACTGCTCATCGCGTACATCCTTTTCCTGCCTCCGGCAGAACGTGAGAAGCTCCTCTTTGGGGATGAAGGCGGCTACGGCGGCTACAATCCAGGCACAGGTCCGGGCGGAGTTGTCGGTTATGGTCCAGTCCTTGTCTTGCGCGAGACTCCAGGTACGCTCAGGCCGCTCAAGTCACCGCTGAATGAGCATAACGTTCCATCTGCGACGATATACACCGCGATACAGACCCAAGAGGTCAAGTTCATAGACTCCGCCGTCATCAAGAATGGCATCTTCGCCCAGCGAGACCTTGACATGGAGTTCTACGCCTCCAACCAGGGCAGTCGCAACTTCCTCCTCAGCTTCAATGTCGACGAAGCAGGTTACGGCCGCATACGCGTGCTGCTCAACGGTCACCTCATCTACGAGCGACCGGTCCGTGAGCGCAGCCCGGCGCCGATCGCGCTTCCGCTCGACTACATACTCGATGGCGAGAATCACCTGGTGATCCAGACAGAGGACGCAGGTCTCGCATTCTGGCGCTCGAACGCCTACTTCCTGCATAACATCCTGATCAGCGCAGACGTGCTCGATGAGAGTGGCGCTGTCGTGACGCAACGGTTCACAATCAGCGAGACCGAGATCGCGCAGTTCGAGAGCGCGCAGCTCCAGTTCGTGCCCGACTGCAAGCAGGCAGACGCTACACGCCTCGTCGTGCAGATGAACACGAAGCTCGTCCGCATCAGTCCGAACAGGACCGAAGAGGTCCCGAACATCGTGTTCAACGGCAGGCCTGATTGCGGAGTGCCGTTCAGGACAGAGCTGTCCAAAGACAGCTTGCGCGCAGGCGAGAACACCCTGCTCTTCGCAAGCCAGGGCGGGCAGTACATCATCGACCGCATCAAGGTCGTGGTCCGCGTCAAGGAGAACGACTACCCTGTCTACTACCTCAACCTGCCTCGCGAGATGTACGACACGATTGACCTCGGACGTGGACAGCTACGCATGACAGTCACATTCACAGATTACAGGACACAAAAGAACGGTGAGGTGGTTATCAACGGCTTCGTGCACGCGTTCCATACACAGGATTACGCGTACCAGGCAGTGATCGATCCTGGCGTCCTGACACCTGGACCGAACACTCTGCAGATCATCCCCCTCATCGACAGGCTCGATGTCGCGGAAGTGAAGCTCGAGCTGGTATGAGCATGTATGGCCAAGATACCTTACGAGGAATTCAAGAATAGGATAAGAGAGCTTTCTTCTGATAGAGCGGTTCTTCGTTCATTCCTCGATGAGTACCTCTCAGATCCCGGAGACGCCGCCAAGTATGCCATGTGGCTCGCACAGGCAGCCCATGATGGCGACCGGGAGTTCGGCCCTACATTCGCAGGTCTGATTAGGCTCATGACAGAGAGGTATGGTTTCAAGTTCGATACTGAGGAGAGCGCTGGAGAGTCCCCTGCCGAGGAGGTCGGGCCCGCGCCCCAAGATGCCCGCGGCGCACCTCATCGTTCGTCACTTGAGAATCCAGGCCTCACGCTAGCGGACAGGGTGAACTTCGCTCTCGCCGGACTCTTTGGCGCCTTCGGCTCAGATCCGAATAAACGCGAACAGGAGCAGGATGCACGTATCCGCAAGATGATGGCGAAGGAGAACGAGAAGCTCGCCAAGAAACGGGAGAAGGAGCGCAAGGCCGAAGAGAAAGCTGCCGATGCCAAGAGGAGAGAGGCCGAGGCAGAGGCAAAGGCCGCAGACCAGGAGACTGAGGAGATCGAGGAGCCTGCTGCACAGCCCGGACCGCTCACGCTTCCACCAGGTTATGACCCGCGCACGACGCGGCAGAGGCTCAAGGACGCAGGCAGCGCTGTCGCTGGCGGCGCAAAGACTGCTGCCGGATTCGCTGGCGCAGGCGCCAAGAAAGGATGGGGCGCGGCAGCTGCCGCAGCGCCAGTCGTATGGGAAGGAACTAAGGCTGTGGCGACCGGCGGCGCGAGCCTTGCAGGCAGCGGCGCCAGGATGGCAGGCGCAGGCCTGAGCGCGCTCTACAACGCCAAGCCTGTCGGTAGAATCGCAGGCCTGCTCATGATTAGCCTGCTCATCTTCCTCACCGGCGTCGCACTCGTGCTCGGGACAGCGATGCTCCTCTACTTCACTGGCGCGGCAGTGGCTGTGCTGGCACTCATCATCGTGTTATCGCCGCGATTCAGGCAGGAGTTCCTCTCCATGGAAGGTCTGCTCTTCGCATTCACATTCCTCATCCATATCTTCTACCTGAGCGTCAAAATAGGTTCGCTCACCTGGTCGCTCGTGCTGCTCATCATCGCCTACCTCCTCATCAGCATTCTCTTCGTCAGCCGCGGCGGTAACCCCCAGACAGCGGTCGTCGTCTCCGCGGCATCCATCATCATCTACCTCCTGCCTTTCCTCGTCGACAAGCTAGGGATGCTCTCATTCCTCAGCGGCAAGATACCTGTGGAGGGTACGCAAGGGATGGCGTTCCTCGTCGCCATGGCACCGATCTGGCCAATCTACATCCTTGACACGATAAAATCGGAATATCCCGGCGGCTGGGCAGCAGCGACGCTCTTCATGTACAAGCTCATCCTGCTCTTCTTCCTCGTGCTCTATCTCCTCGTCTTCGTCACGTCAGTTCCGTTGCCAGAGATCAGGGGCGGCGAGGTGAACGTCGGAGAGGACGCAAAGCTGTTCCTGGAATCCACAATGGACCGGGCGGAGAAGCTCCTCGACCGCACCGAGAACATCAAGAACCAGATCACTGATCCCGGCCAGTACTACAAGGGACAGGTAGAGCGTAGCAAGGAGGAGAAAGAGCTTGGCGTCGCCATAGAGCGCCTGCGTCCACAGGACCCTGAAGTGAGCAATGAGAGCGATATAATCGTGCATGGCAATGTGCGCGCGAAGTCATTCACCGGCGAATCGGTCTTCGTGTGGCCATCATGCCTCATTGACAAGAAAGGAGCGCCCGAAGGCAGCGTCGACCCGGCAGAGCTCGAGGTCCTCTATGGCCTGAGCCAGAGCTTCGAATGCACCTTCCCGCCGATGCCAACAGGCTCATACACAGTCAAATCATCAGTCACGTTCCCATTCCAGACCTCATCCTATATCACGTACCACCTCGTGGATGAGGAGCGGGCGCGCAACATCGCGCGTACAGGTGGCGAGGTTACGAGAGAGCTCGGCATATCCCCTGAACCCGGATCGATATACAGCCAGGGACCGGTCATCCTCACCATGGGCGGCAGCTCGAACCCGATACTCATCAGGAGAGAGGGCACACCCATACTACCTCCAGGCACTACGCTTGGCATCACCATAGACCCTGGCTGGCAAGGATCCCTCCAGCGCGTGAAGACCATCGAGATCAAGGTTCCAGAACCTTTCGCGCTCGGCAAGTGCGGAGACCGCAATGTCACGCGCGGACCAGAGTCTGACCCCGCGGTCGCAGGCTACCAAGTATACACCTTCGATAATCCTGACTTCGGGCCGATAGATTCCTTCCAGAGCATCACGTGCCAGCTTCTCATCCCAGAAGGGAACCGCAAGGCTGCGGCAGAGCTGGTCGCCGAAGGCGATGCTGTGCCACGTTCATTCGTGGCAGTTGTGGACTACCAGTTTAGCGTCGAGGAGAGCACGCAGGTGAGGGTCAGATGAGGAAAGCGTTCATCATCATGGTCATCCTAGTCATTATCTTTGCAGGATGCACAGCCAAGCCGAAAGCAACTGTGCCCAACAAGGGGACTGATGGACTGCTCATCAGCTTCCCCGATAACCTCCCGCCGAAGACAGTCTATGAGAGCAGGCCTTTCCCTGTAAAGTTCCAGATACACAACGCTGGCGCGACACCGGTGCAGCAGAGCAGGATGATCATCACATTCAATTGGGATCCGCTCTACATCAAAGGCGGCATGAACCCCTATGTGCCTGCTACGCACAGCACTGAGCGCCGTGATCTCGCAGGACGATCCCTCATCTATCCAGAAGGTGAGAAACGGACATATGACATCCCGCCTTCCAACTCCTTTGAGGCGCAGGCTGTGCCTGGACAGATGATGTCTCCTAAGACTTCGCTCGCAGCCAGCGTCTGCTACGCATACAATACATTCATGAGCACTGACGTGTGCATTGATACTGACATCTATGATGAGAGCGTGCGCAAGCAGCCGTGCGAGGCCAAACCCATCACGCTCAGCGGCGGTCAAGGCGCACCAATCGCGATTACGGGAGTGGATGTCGAGGCAGTGCCGTTTATCACGAGCAATGGCTACTCGGAGTTTGTCAAGCCCATATTTACAATCCACCTCAGCGATGCAGGCAACGGATACCTCATCGGTCCAGATGATTTGGAGATGAAGACTGCCTGCCTGCTCACCGGCATACCAAAGGAATCACTGAATGCCGTCAAAGTCAATGCCCATCTCTTCAGCACCCGCCTCGACTGTGGTCCCAGACCTGATGAGGACGGTTCAGGTATGGTGAGACTCATCGACGGCAAGGCAGACATCACCTGCACAGTTCCTGAACGGGAATTGGGTCAGGAGATCTTCGCAGCCAAGCAGAACTTCAAGTCCTCGCTGAGCGTGAACATCACCTATCTCTACAAGACCTCGACTACTAGGGAGATCAGCCTCCAGCGCGTCCCTGGAGGGGAGCTCGAAGAGCCCATCGGCAATGAGTTCGGCAAGATATCAGGCTACCTCTACCGTGGCGACACTCTCGCCACAGACGCTTCAGGTCGCAAGATAACCCTCTGCTCCTACTACGGAGAGAATCCTAAGGAAGCTCCTGAGAACATCAAGGGCATCATCAATTCAGGTTACGGTTGCAGTTGCGGGAACGAACGATGCCTCAAGCTTTCACGTGACGGTCGCTGCATCTTCGGCGACATCTGTCCTGCGAACACATACTGCTGCACAGATCAGAAGAGCGCAGCGTACGGAACCTCTCACCTTTACGAGGTCGTGCTCGCTGATCCTTCGGTCGCAGTCCCATTAGCAGGATCCAACCCTGGCAAGACTCAGATCGGCGGAGTCCTCGATGCGCTTGCCAAGAGGTATGGTATCCCTGCCGATGTGCTCAAGGCTGTCGCGTATCAGGAGAGTACGTGGCGGTGCCAGCTCACCGGAGACAATGGCTATGCGAATGGCCTTATGCAGATCAATGTTCAGAAGTACCATCAGCAGTACAATGTCGCGCTCGGTAAGAGCGAGTGCTCGTACAACGCGGAGTATGGCGCGAGTTATCTTGCTTCGCTCTTCGCGCAGCATAGGAGCTGGGACACTGCGGTGAAACGATACAATGGTGATGGCGATGCGGCAGTCAGGTACCAGCAGAACGTCTCACTACACATCCAGAACAAGCCTTGGCGGCAATGGGGCGTCACATGAGCACCAAACATTTAAAAAGCAATGTTGACGAGGTACCGTCGGTGAGGCCCCGGGGCGAATATCGGATAGGGACTATCTTCTCTGTTCTGCTCCTAGCGCTCCTCCTGACCTCTTGTGGAGAGAGTACTAGGCCAGACGCTAACGCTGACAAGTACTTCAGTGGCCGCGAAGGCATCGTGACGAATTTCGAGAACGTGCCGACAAAGCTCTACTACTACAATGAGGAGACCTCTGAGAACGACTTCTCCTTCGGAGTAGAGGTCCAGAACAAGGGTGCATCGTACACTCGTGGAGCGGTGTATTTGAGCGGTTTCAACCCGGACATGCTCATCTTCGAAGGATTGGATATCGGCGCTTCGCCGACAGCATGCGGCATCAGCATCGGCAGCATCGGTGCAGGTCAAATCGGCGGGATTCTGCGGTGCGAGAACTTCGCCATAGGCGTCGGCGAAGGTCAGGGCATCACTGATGTCCGCATCGATAGCCTCGCGACATTCATCCGCAGTCTCAGCGGGAATCATGATGTGACTTGGCTCGATGAGAACAGGTTTGACGTTTCTTTCGACTACTCAGACCGCGCAGGCGCTAGCGCGTGGTCTATCAGCTTCAAGGATTACATGGCGAATATCGATTACTACCAGCATGGTCGCCTCTTCATCGCCGTCTTTGGCGGCATTGACTTCCGTCTCAACGGCGGCCGCGAGTTCCTGCTGGCCGGCGATACGTACGAGTACCCGCAGGGCGAGTACGAGTACCTCCAGTACCGCGGCAAGATTGTGAACTGGCCTCCAGGACTTGACAAGAGCGATCAGACGCTTCAGCTCACGACCTGCTACATGTACACGACTTACGCCGCTCCGATGGTCTGCGTCGACCCTGATCCGCAGAGCAATGTGCACAAGGTGTGCAGGCCGCGTTCGCGCACATGGAGCGGTGGCCAAGGCGCACCAGTGTCCGTCACGAGCATCGAGCAGGAGAACACTCCGCGCGAGCTCATCTTCAGGATCAATGTCAAGAACATCGGCACAGGCCGTGTCTTTGATGCCGGCCAGATGGCTAAGTGCAGTCCGTACTACCCTGGTCGCAGCCCGACACCAGAAGACCTTAACGTCGTCTATCTTGGCGACGTGCGTGTCGGCGATGTTGGCCTGCGAGGCGCAGGAATGAGCAGTGGCATGAGCTGCTTCCCCGAGGTCATCAGGCTCGATCCAAGGACGAAGAGCGGATCGACGACATGCAAATACCCGATACAGTACACGCAGATTAAGAGCGCGTACGAGGTACCGCTCGTTGTCGAACTCTGGTACGGGTATGAGGAGGTCAAGAGCAGGACCGTGCAAATCCAGAGGTTGTACTGACCATAATCTTTAACTATCGTCAATTGCAAGGAGTAGGCAGGTGGAACATGGATAACAAACACATTTTCATCGCGATTATCGCGGCATTGGTGCTGACCGGCTGCGGCGAACCGCAGCAGCAGAACTCAATCACTGACCCGTTCATCGGCGGCAATGTCGCGGTGAACCTCTACTTGCAGAATGGCGCTCCTCCTCCGACTATCTATGACGGCGGGAAGTTCCCCTTCGGAGTGAACATCGTGGTCGAGAACGTCGGCGAGGCCGATTTCGGACCAGGTACTGATAACCCTTACGTGGCCGCACGTCTTGAAGGCATCCTGCCTAACAACTACGGCGTGACCGATGCAGACCTTAACCTCCTCCTGCAGGAGCGCATCAACGGAGCGCACAAGAACTTTGACGGCACCATTCTCGGCGGCCAGGTCACGAACTTCGTGTTCCCCCAGCTGAACTACCAGAAGAGGCTTGTGGGTAACAACCTCGCGACGATCCGCGGCACAATTTGCTACGACTATAGCAACCTCGCTGTCGCGCAGATATGCATGAAGGACGACCTCCTTGAGAACGTCCAGGATAGCACCATCTGCAGCCTGACTGGTGATAAGCCGGTGCATAACAGCGGCGGTCCAATACACGTCACAAACGTGATCCAGAACCCCTTGAGCGCGAACAAGATCCAAGTCACTTTCGTGATTGAGCACGTCGGCGGCATGCTGGGTGAGTTCTACGGACGCTCAGTCGATGAGGACTGCAATCCAAGCGTGAAGAACACGAACAAGTACCGCATCGATGTGCAGGTGGACGCTCAGGACTCTGGCAGCATAGTGCAGTGCTACCGCCTCGGGAACACCAATAGCGGCAGCCTCACGATGTACAGCGGTTCGCCGCAGCCCATCGTCTGCACTGTTGAGCGCTCGCCAGACACGACTGCGCGCATCTACACCGATACCCTGACTATCAAGACCAAGTACAGGTACGGGCAGTTCATCGAGCAGCCGATAGTGATCCAGGCTGTCCCGCAGGACTAAAGAATATCCTTTATTTTCACTTCTTTATTTTACCTTATCTGTATGCGACAAGCTTCTTCTCTAGGCAATCGCGTTTTTCCCTAAAATGGTCGAGGTATCTCAGTCTCTTCGCTCTGTACTTGTCTGTTAGTTGGAATCCGTGTAGGTTTTGCAACTCTGCTTGCGTGGCTCTGATTTCTGCGTCCATATTCTGCTGCTCCGTCTTCAGGACCCTCTTGTTCCACTCGTCGTAGCTTAGCGTGCTAAAGAGGTCCTTCAGTCGGTACGTTGGTCTGAGGACGTTCCGTGGCTGCTCGTAGAACTCCCTTGCGTGGGTGCCTTCGTGGTGGATGAGTATTGAGAGAAAGTCGGGTAGTTCGTACTCGAACGCCACTGGGTGAACGTTAATTTTGGAGGGCACATGTTCGATTTTCAGGTACGCGGTCAGGGGGTGCACTAGCGTCGCCATCAGGAGTATCGCTAACGGCTTCCGGACATCGTACGGGATATACGCCACGTGTCTGACGTATTTCTGCGCCGACAGGAGCGGTACGGTATCGAGGAATTCCTGCCTGTGCGCTGGATGGATACGCGCTCTTTCGTACGTTTTCTCTAGATTCATTGTTCGGTCCTAGCACGGCAGTCCAGTCTTTTCTGTGTAGATGCCGCATATGTAGTCGTTCCTGCCCGCGAGCTTTGTGACGACGATCAGCGCCGGCAGGTGCTCCTGACGCAGGTAGGCTTCGAGCGGTCCGAGGTCGGGCTTCTCATCTTGGCCTGCGAAGGTGAGGGTCTGCGCGACCTTGTCTAAGTACTTGGTGAGACCGAAGATGCGCTCCTTGGCCTCTGAGAGTGCGATGTCCTTGATGCCGTGGGGCGTGTTCAGTTTATGGCGGCGTTCCTCTGCCTCTGACTTGCTGAGTTGCCTGCTCTCCCCCCGGTGATTGTAGAACTCTGCTTCATACCAGTCGGGTTTCGCATCGATGACCACTGCGACGATGTGCGGCGCGTCCTGGACGGCGAGCTGGCGCAGGAGCGAGTCCTCGATGTCCTTGAGATGCAAGTGATTCTCTTCCACTGACATGCTGGCACGCTGCACTGGGCGGTAGTTCGCTGCTTGGAGCTTGTGGTCGAGTGACATAGGAATCTCCTAGGTACTTTCCTTTATATATTTTACTACTTAATAGTGATTAATTATGGGTTTTCTGTGGTTTCTGCACGGGTGCCTGATTGGGGAAGAGGCAAATGCTTTTAAATCCCGCCGGATTAACTATGGTTAATATGGTTGCGCTCACACTACATCCCCAGGAGGTGGAGGTATTCTACATCCTGCCCGCGATCAGGCGAGAGCTCACGCTTGCCTTCAAGGAGCTGGGGCGTTCCCAGAAGGATATAGCAAAACTCCTCGGCGTCACAGAAGCCGCTGTCTCACAGTACATGAGCCAGAAGCGCGCGACAGATGTCACCTTTCCAGACATCATGAAGGCACAGATACGCGCAGCAGCGCCGAAGATCACAGACCATTCATCTATGATCCAAGAGGTCCAGACCGTACTCGCGGCAGCGAAGCAGGACAAGTTCATCTGCAAGCTGCACGAGCAGGTCGCTGACAACATCCCTAAGGGGTGCGATGTCTGCTTCAAGTGATATGGCAGCGAAACGAACACGGAAGAAGGCAAGCGCGCTTGAGACCGCAACGATAGATAGCAGTACGATTGAAACTGATATTCATACCGGCACGCCTGCAGAGAAGGGCGCGCCACTGGCACCAGAGCCGACTGCCGAGGACAGGGAAGTTGAAGGCGAAAGTGCTAGCGCAGTCATCGAGGCCAATGAGGACATGCCGATGCGGCCTGCGCCGCAGCGGAACAAGCCGCGCTTACAACATGGCCATAATACAGACCAGGATGCTGAAGGCTGTCACTGCTACGATAGCTCATTCCCGCGCGGCAAGCTCCCGCCGCCACCTATACTCCAGGCACGCGAGCTTGAAGAGGACCAGAAGCCAAAGCCGAAGACAGGCAAGGATGGCATTGACCGCGCGATGGAGATACTCGACGAGTATTACGAAGGGACGCCCTTACGGGATCCTAACGTCGATCACGGGGGAGAGGACTGACGCGCTGCGGCGCATTCGCTCATTAGCTGTTTCGACCCGTCACTGTCAAGATTCGCTTTGCTCATCTTGTCGCCGGGCCTCAGACTTACGCCAAGGCAGCGCATGATTATCCTACACTCCAACGCGATTTTCACATATCACATTCCATGGCATTACCGATACTAAAGGAGCTGTCAATCGACCGCAGCAGGTACGATGAGGCGAACAAGCACGATCCTGAGTTCGAAGCGCCGCCAGGCGTGAACGAAAGTGTTGTTCGCATCATCAGCGAGTCGAAGCGCGAGCCTGACTGGATGCTGCGAAAGCGTCTTGAAGGCCTCAAGCTCTACGAGAAAGCGCCTCTCCCTTCCTGGGGGCCGAGCCTCGAGAGTCTTGACCTCGACAGGATCAAATACTTCATCAAGCCAAAGGCAAAGGAATCCATGAGCTGGGATGACCTTCCCGAAGACATGCGTCGCACGTACGAGCGCATCGGCATCCCGGAGGCCGAGAAAAAGTCGCTCAGCGGTGTCGGAGCGCAGTACGATTCTGAGATAGTCTACCACAAGCTCAAGGAGGAGTGGGAGGCGCTGGGCGTCGTGTTCACGAACATGGATGAGGCAGTCCATCGCTACCCAGAACTCGTCAAGAAGTACTTCATGACGCAGTGCGTACCGATCAATGACCACAAGTTCGTCATGCTCCACGCGAGCGTCTGGAGCGGGGGTACGTTCATCTACATCCCCAAGGGTGTTAAAGTCCGCATACCGCTGCAGGCATACTTCCGCATGAACGCCGACCGTGGCGGCCAGTTCGAGCACACACTCATCATAGCCGACGAGGATTCCGAGGTCCACTACATCGAGGGCTGCAGCGCGCCAGCATACGAGAGTGCAGCGCTCCACGCCGGCTGCGTCGAGATCTTCGTGCATAAGGGCGCGCGTGTTCGTTACAGCAGTGTCGAGAACTGGAGTCGCAACACCTACAATCTCAACACCAAGCGCGCGCTTGTGGATGAGGACGGAGTTATAGAATGGATCAATGGCAACCTTGGCAGCGGCTGCACAATGCTCTATCCGTGTAGCGTGCTCCGTGGTCCTCGCGCGCGTAGCGACAGTCTAGGCATAGCATTCGCCGCTGCAGGCCAGAACCAAGATACCGGCAGCAAGGTCATCCACGCCGCGCCGTACACATCATCCACTATCCAAGCCAAGTCCATCAGTAAGGATGGCGGCATCAGCACTTACCGCGGCCTCGTCAAGGTAATGCCAAGCGCTATCGGCAGCAAGGTTTCGGTGAACTGCGATGCGCTCCTCATTGATGAGCACAGCGTGAGCAACACCTATCCAACAATGAAGATTGAGAGCGACAAGGTGGACATCGCCCACGAGGCGACAGTCGGCCGCATCGGCGAGGATGAGATATTCTATCTCATGACCCGGGGCTTGAGTGAGGAGCAGGCGCGACAGATGGTCGTGGCGGGATTCATAGAGCCTATAGTCAAGCAGCTGCCACTTGAGTACAGCGTGGAGCTGAATAAGCTTATCGAGCTTGAGATGGAAGGGGTAGGATAGGATGCAGATGCTGGAGAACGGGGAGAGCACGACAGAGATAGGCCCTGCTATATCGCTCCTCAAGGACACAGGAGTATGGCAACCAGTCCCTGGCAAGCGCAGCATCGCTTATGCCCTCAATAGTGGAGAGCACAGCATCGCTCCCCTGGATCACAGTCACACATTCATCACCATCAAGCGCGACGCGCAAGTCCTGCTTCACGAATCGTTCTCTGGAGCCCAGGTAGGGGTGTACCTCATCATCGAGGAAGGTGCAAAGATCACCTACGTGTCATCGACCATTGCCGAGAACGCGTGCGTCCAGCGGTTCGTCCACCTCGGACGCGACGCGCAACTGCAATGGACCGATATCTCTTTCGGCAATGTGAAGAGCGAGCACACAGCCTATCTCTCACAGCAGGGAGCTGGCGCGCAGTACCGCAGCGTTTTCCTCGGTAGCGGGCAGGACCGCTACGGCGCTGATGCACGGATGATCCATGCCGCAGGCCACACGAGGAGCGAGATGCGCAGCAGAGCTGTGCTCATGGAAGGCAGCCGCGGCAGCTACCGCGGGCTCATCAGGATAATGCCGCAGGCGAAAGGGTGCGAGGCGTACCAGCGGGCGGACACGCTCCTCCTAGGAGACGATGCGCGTATGGATGCCGTACCGGTGCTTGAGATCAGCAACAATGAGGTCAAGTGCAGCCACGGCGTGGCGCTGGGCCAGGTCGATGAGGAGCAGCTCTTCTATCTCGCGAGCCGCGGCATCTCCCGCAGCGACGCAGTGCTCATGATTGTGCAGGGATTTTTCGAGCAAGCGCTCAAGGACTCAGGTGCAGGCGACGTCATCATGCGCGAGATGCTCGCACGGCTGGAGGCTATATGATCGACGTCAGAGAGAAGTTCCCGATACTACAGGAGATGATAAATGGCCGTCCTCTCACGTACCTCGACAGCGCAGCGTCATCCCAGCTCCCGCAGGAGGTCATCAACGCTTTCGCACAACACTACTCTCACGACCATTCCAATATCCACCGCGGCATCCACACGCTCGCTGAGCGTTCGACGCAAAAGTACGAGGATGCCCGCGCGAAGGTCGCAGGTCTCATCGGTGCGTCGCCAGAGGAAGTCATATTCACGAGCGGTACCACTGCGGGCATCAACCTGCTAGCGCAGGCGATTGTCCCCGCGCTCAATCCAGGAGATGAGATAGTAGTGACAGAGATGGACCATCACAGTAACTTCGTCATGTGGCAGCAGCTTGCGGCGAAGCACGGCATCGCATTCAAGATTATCCCTGTCACGCCTGACTACTTGCTTGACATGGAAGCAGCACGCGGCATCATCACGCAACGCACGAGGATCGTAGCGGCTCCGCACATCAGCAACGTGCTCGGTACCATCAACCCGATAAAGGAACTTGCGGCGATAGCCCACCAGAATGGCGCGATCATGGTTGTGGACGGAGCGCAGGCGGTGGCCCATATTGGAGTCAATGTGATCGCGCTCGATGCCGACGCTTACGCATTCAGCGGTCATAAGATGTACGCTCCGACAGGGATAGGAGCGCTCTACCTGCGAAAGGATCTCGCGCAGAGGCTTCCGCCGTTCCACTACGGTGGAGGTATGATTGAGCAGGTCTCGGCGAACACCACCACGTTCCAGGACAGCCCCTCCAAATTCGAGGCAGGCACCCCCGACATCGTCGGAGCGGTATGCCTCGGCGCGGCAGTTGATTTCATCAGGAGCATCGGCATGCAAAGAATCATCGAGCATGAACGAGAGCTCACGTCCTATGCGCTCGAGCGCATCAAGTCGGCAGGGCTCGCGATCATCGGCCCTCAATCAGCACAAGGGCGCATAGGGGTCATATCATTCATCGTCGACAGTATCCACGCGCACGACGTCGCGGCCGCTCTCGACCAGGACGGCATAGCTGTGCGTGCGGGACATCATTGCGCTCAACCACTCGCTGAACGGTATGGCATACCTGCTACTGTGCGCGCCAGCTTCGGTGTGTACAGTACAAAGGAGGACATCGACCGCCTGGTCGATGGTGTGGGACGTGCGCGACGAGCGCTGGAGGCAGACCATGCGTGATCCTGATACTGGGAGAATCATCGATCCCGCAGGGATAGGAGATGGTCCTCTCACCGAGGAGCAGCAGGTCTACAAGGAGAACATCATTGATCATTACAAGCATCCTCGTAACAAGAAGCATGTGCAGGAAGCTACCGTTGTGCGCGCAGGGGTCAATCCTTCCTGCGGAGATTCGCTGCAGGTGTCCATCATCGTCCATGACGGCGTCGTGCAGGACTTCGGATTCGAAGGTAAGGGGTGTGCTATCAGCCAGGCGGCAATGAGCATGGTCTCTGAGAGGATCATTGGGCTTCCTGCTGATGAGGTCATGCGCATGACACGCGAGGACGTCGCAGCGATGCTCGGCATCCCGATAGGCATCGTGCGCATGAAGTGCGCCATGCTAGGATTGCGCACGACACAAGCAGCGATTAAGGGGATGCCTGATGAGACATCTGATAGTGCATATGAAGGGAAGGTGCAATGATGGGTCTTGAGATCAAGGACCTCTATGTCGAGGTCGAAGGGAAGGAGATACTCAAAGGAGTGAGCCTGAGCATAGCGCCAGGAGAGGTCCATGCGCTCATGGGCCCTAACGGCAGTGGAAAGTCCACGCTCGCCAACGCGCTCCTTGGGCATCCGCGCTACAAGATAACCAAAGGGGCTATATTCCTCGACGGAGAGGATATCACTTCGATGGCTCCTGATGAGCGTGCCCGAAAGGGGTTGTTCCTCAGTTTCCAGTACCCTCAGGAGATACCTGGCGTCACCGTAGAGAACTTCCTCCGTACTGCGTACAACAACCTCCACGGAAAGATCGATGTCGTGAAGTTCAACGCGCTCCTCAAGGAGCGCATGTCGGCATTGCATATCGATCCCGCTTTCTCACGCCGTTACCTCAATGAGGGGTTCTCCGGTGGAGAGAAGAAGCGCATGGAGGTGCTGCAGATGACGGTCCTTAACCCCCGGTTCATGGTGCTTGATGAGACAGACTCAGGTCTCGATGTTGACGCGCTCAAGGTCGTCGCGCAGGGCATATCAGCGATGCGTGACGGAACGCACGCGACGCTCATCATCACACACTTCAACCGCATACTCAAGCTCGTCGAGCCCGACCACGTACACATCATCACCGCAGGCCGCATCGTGAAGAGCGGCGGGAAGGAGCTCGCGCACGAGACAGAAGAGAAGGGGTACAGAGAGTGAACGTGGCAATCAGGTCTATATGGTTCGATGCTGGTGGAGTGCTCCTTCAGGGGATAGGTCATCGTCTGGCGGAGTTCTACGCGCAGAAGCATCACGTCCCGCGTGAACTCATCCTAGAATCATGGAACAAGACGCACACAGACCCCGCTGTTCCTCTCGGAGGCTTCTGGAAGTCATACTTCAAAGGGTTTGGTGCGCAGGAGGACATAGATGAGGCGACAGCATTGTACAAGACAATGCTGCACCCGGTGGAGGGGATGGAAGAGATTGTCGCATCGCTCAAGGGCAGGTACGTGCTCGTGCTTGCTAACAATGAGAGCCACGATACAGACCTCCTGCGCGATTCATTCCTTCAGCATTTCAGGTGGTTCGATTACCGGTGCAGTTCATGGATGCTCAGAGTTGCGAAGCCCGACGAGGAGTTCTACAGGAGAATCCTTGATATCGTCAAGATTCCGCCCGAGGAATGCCTCTTCATCGATGACAGGGAGGTGAACCTTGTCCCTGCCAGAGCGCTCGGCATCCGCACCATACTCTTCAAGGATGCGCAGCAACTCAAAAGTGAGATGAGGAAGCTAGGAGTGGATATCTAGAATCCCGATGCCTAGATCTCCTTCATCCTACCTTCGACGATGAAGTTCGGTAGGATGTTCTTGAGGAACAGCTCAAACTTCTTCGATGCAGGCACTGTGTAGAGGAAGTCTCTGCCTTGGATGGCATCATCCACCGCCCGCGCGACGGCGCTCGGTACGATACCTGACTCGTCATGCGCCCAATCGACTTCCTTGAAGCTCTCGTGCTTGAAGAACGGTGTCTTGACTTTACCAGGGGCGACGACGCATACCGCGACGCCAGTATCAGCGAGCTCGTAGCGCAACGATTCAGAGAGGCCGATTACAGCGTGCTTGCTCGCACTGTAGGCCGCCATGTTCGGCACGCCGACAAGACCTGAGATGCTCGCGATGTTCACGATAACCCCCTTGCTCTCCATGAGCTTCGGCAACGCTTCCTTCGTGAAGAGGACTGTGCCGAAGTAGTTCGTGAGCATCTGGCCATTGATGTCTTCAAGACGCATGGTCTCGAGCTTGCCGTAGACGCCGTAGCCGGCGTTGTTCACGAGCACGTCGATGCGGCCGAAGCGCTTGATTGTGTGCTGGACAGTGTCATGCACCTGCACGACTTTAGTGATGTCGCACTCGCGCACGAGCACGCTCACCTTGTACTTAGCCAGCTCTTGTTCGATCTCGTGCAGCGCCTGCTTCTTGCGGCCGACGAGGACGAGGTTGTAGTTGCTGCTCGCGAGGTGCAAGGCGATCGCCTTACCGATGCCGGAGCCTGCTCCGGTGACAATCGCGACCTTCTGGCTCGGCTCGACATCGTGCAGCACTCCCGCAGGTGTCGCCGGCTCTGCCATGAGCGCCTCCTCAACTGCGTTGTGGGGCTTTGGTTGTTCCTTCGTCTTGCTGATTGCCCGATGGATCGGGGATTTGGGCACCTCTCCTTGTGGTGCGCCGCGAATCTTGAGATCTTCCATTGTCATCACCTGTTCCCTGTCGAGAACGTATCGTGGGCTGTGGGCGGGCTCTTTATATAGGTTATGCTAGGTTTCGACGAGATATGTCCCGCCTGCGCACGGCCCAGAAGAGCAGTATAGCACTTAGCGCGCCTAAGCCGTCAGCGAGCATGTCCTTCTGAGCATCCCATACGTCTCCCTGCGAGCCCAGGAAGTCCGTGCCTGCCGAAGAATCCTCCATGACTGCGAACTGCCACTCGATTATCTCATACCCTGCGGCCACCGAGAGGATGAAGAATACCGGGAACGTGAGGAGTACCCACTTTGATTTGATCCACTTTTTTGCAAGTGACAGTTCGGCCAACGCGTACGCGTAGAACCCGACGCTGAAGTGCGCTATGCGGTCGTAGTGGTTGCGCTCGAAGCCGAAGAGATCAGTGATGAAACCGAACGGCACACGCGCGAACGTGTAATGTCCTCCGATAGTGTGCATGAAGATGAGCACGCTCATGAGCGCGTAGGCGGTGTTGGAGAAGCGGAACCTCCTGTACGTCAGCACAAGCGCGAGCACGATGAGGACTATCGGCAGGTTCTCAGCGAACCACACCTCGCGGCTGTAGGGATTGATCGCGAGAGCGATGAAGAGGATGATGTACGCTGCGAGAAGGATGTGGGGGAAGCGGGATTTGAGTTCCATGGCGCTTCTCAAGGAGAGGTGGTATTAATGATTAGCGTTGCCTTGGCATTTTCCTGAGCCCTGAGTGCGGCGAACGTAGTGAAGCCGCTGTGCGAAGGGCGAAACCAGTCACGAGTAAAAGGCCGCAACGCTAGAGTACACTCTTCTCATCGCCCTCAATCGCATCGAGGATAGGATCTGCCACAGGTCTCATCTCAGGATCGTTGAAGACGATATCCGAACGCTCATTCGCAGCGTATATCTTATCAGAGAGCGGGATCGCGCCGAGGTACGGCATGCCCGCCTCTTGCGCGAGCGCGAGCGTCTTGTCCTGGCCGAAGGCACCACCGCTCATGTTCTCCACGATGCCAATAGGGTGTATGCCGAACATCTTACCCATGCGGATGGATTTTCGCGTGTCGACAAGCGCCTCTTTCTGCGGCGAGGTCACGTAGATGATGCCCTTTATGCCGCCGAACTCAAGCAGGCTCATCGGTACGTCCGATGTCCCTGGCGGCAGGTCGATAATGAGGTAGTCGAGCACACCCCAATCCGTGTTCGTCATGAAATCAATGGCGACGCGATGCTTTGCAGGACCGCGCACGAGAATAGGCTCTGACTCATCATCCTTGGTGAACCCCATGCTCAGGAGCTTGACTCCATGGTGCATGACCGGCTGGAAGCGTTTATCCTTCACGAACAGCCGGTATTCGATACCTAGGAATTTCGGCACGTTCGGGCAGTCGACGTCGGCATCCAGTATGCCGACAGTCCTACCGCGTTCAGCGAGCGCATAGGCGAGATTGACTGTGAGGAATGTCTTACCCACCCCGCCCTTGCCTGAGCAGACTGCGATGATGTTCCTGACACCGCCGAGGCTCATGTCTCGCTTGCGCTGCTCATCTACCTTAGCGGTGAGCTTACGCAACTCGTCCGGCTCCTCCGGCGGCTTGCCGCTGATGTCGGCAGGTTCTAACTTGATTGCCATGCAGGGGGTATGCCTTACTCACTTAAGAATCTGCATGGTTTCAGTTATGAGGCGTCTGGTTTCAGGAATATAGATACCTCGTTTCACCTTATGAAACCATTGCCGTAAAGGCGGAGTGAGAGTATGAAGAAAACAATGACAGTAATGGGAATCGCCGCACTGGCCCTGCTCTTTGTCGGGTTTGCCGTGGCCTCCCCGATGTGGCAGCGCGACGCTGGTCTCAATGAGATAGTTGAGGATGGTACGTTCGAGCAGCTGCAGGAGTACCGTGAGACTAGTGGACGCCCGGTGATGTCGTGGGTGGATAGCGCCGAGGACTTCGCGCTCATGCAGGAGCACCACAGCGAGATGGAGGCTTGGCGTGAGGAGAACGGCATAACGGCCGGCCGCGGTATGATGGGCGGTGGTACTCGTGGTAGTGGCTTCGGCGGCTGCCCGATGCACTCGTAGATCCTTTTTTTCCTAACTTTTTTATTGTCTGAGAGTATACCAGGTGATACAATGATGCATTACGGTAGCGAATATGGTGGAATGATGGGTGGCTTTGGCGGAGGATTCTGGTGGCACTGGGGCTTTCAGCTGCTCATCCTTGTGCTCTTCTTCCTCGTCATCTGGTGGCTGCTCAAGGGTGGCATCGGCGAGGAGCCTGCGAAGATACTCAAACGCCGTCTCGCCAGCGGTGAGATCAGCGAGAAGGAGTACTATAAGCTGAAGAAGGAGATTGAGTGATATGGAGATATCTCCCAAGCGTCTCGTCGTAGCGCTCGGTCTTGTCTTCGTGCTCGGCGTGCTCTTCGCTGTGACGAACAGCTACTACATTGAAGAGGAGGGCTCTGCGCTGCCAGTCATCACATACGGCATCTCCTTCATCTCTGTCCTCATCGGCGCTGGTATCGTGCTACTGTTCCAGTGGCGCATCACACGCCGGCAGATTGAGAAGATACTCAAGGTCCTGCCTGGTGAGGAGAGGCGTGTTGTGCAGCTGCTCATGGACAATGGCAATAGCCTGGAGCAGAACCGTCTCGTCGCGCTCTCAGGCTACAATAAGGTGAAGGTCTCGCGCATCGTCAAGGCGCTCGAGCAGCGCGGCGTCGCGAAGAAGACGCGACTGGGCAATACTAACTTGATAGTCCTCGATATCTAGGACTTCT
This sequence comes from Candidatus Woesearchaeota archaeon UBA525, assembly GCA_002498125.1. GTDB lineage: Archaea > Nanobdellota > Nanobdellia > Woesearchaeales > UBA525 > UBA525. The sequence goes on along the minus strand of DAGG01000025.1, from coordinate 11,916 downwards.
TGAGATATATCCAGAGGATGATGGCGTTCACAATGATTGTCCCTGCGCCGAGTATCGCCGATTCCATAACGTGTATTGCGCTCCCCATAGGGTCATTCACCAGCACCGCTCCGACGAAGGTGATGATTAGGGTGGTTGCTATAGGCGTGAGAAATGCCCAGAACTTCGCGATTCTGCCGCTATGTAATATCCATATACCAAGCGCAACTGAGATGATGAGGGCGATGACTTGGGGGAGGAGAGCTGTGTAGATGTAGCTGAGTAGATATGACATGCGACGAAACTGGGGAGTGAGGTTTATATTATTTCCCAGTGTGTGGAAATCTATTAAAAGAACAGCTCATGTCAGCAACTCCAGGGTGGTACAATGAAGAAGATCGTTTCAGGTCTCGGCCAAGCGAATACGAAGATAACAGGCGGGTTCATCGCATTCCTCAAGGAGTATGGTATCATCGGTCTCGCCATCGCGGTCATCATCGGCGCAGCCGTTTCCAAGCTCGTCTCAGCGCTCGTCGCTGATATCATCATGCCCATCGTGGCATTCTTCATCCCAGGCGGCAACTGGCGCGAAGCGGTCTTGATGATAGGTCCCGTGGTCCTGAAGATAGGCAGTTTCGTCGGAGCTGTGCTTGACTTCACCATCATCGCGTTTGTCATCTATCTCATCGCGAAGTGGCTCCTCAAAGAGGAGAAGGTCACGAAGAAATAATCAGCGGCAGATATTGTCAAGCTGGAAAGCAGGGTCTGCATTGCGTAAGTATGCGCCATGGAAGTGTGGCAACCGTCCCTCCTTGAGAGCGGAGACGACCGCTTCGGCGAATGCCTTGTCGCTCAGCTTCACAACTGAGGAAGGATAATCGCTGAACCCGCTATTCATCATCTTGACGATATGCGCGATGCTCTCATCTTTCCAGTACCGCGGATCAATGCGCCCGCTCACGATGGCGGTCTGTGTCCGACGGCGCGGTGTGACTTGGTAGCCTCCATCGATGCGGTCTGGTTCGTTCATGCCAGGCAGCCTGCCAATTGCCTGCAGGATTGGCCTTTCAGGCGCATACACGAATATCAGGTATTCAGGCTCTCCCATCTGCTCAGGGAACCTCTTCGCTTTTAAATGTTCGATGGGAGCTCCTCTTCGAGATAGACTGCCCCTGTCTCGAAACGATCACTGTTCTCATAGAGGATTTTCCTGCTGTAATTGACGCGGGTCGCGGTGTAGATGCACACGTTCCTGGCGCGTTGGAGTCGTCTTTCTTATGCCTGACGTGTTAGATATCGATATCAACAGGCTGTGCTTGCACCGCTTCCTGCAGCCGCCTGATGATGTCGCTTCCATGGGTGATTTTCTTGTACTCGCCAGTCTCCGGGTTGAGGATGTACTCGATCCGCGGCGTGGCATTGCCTTCCTTGATGATGGTGCGTTCCATGCTGTCAGATACCACCGCCTCGAACTCTCCTATCGGGCGGTTTTGGTACTGCTTGTAGATGTTGATTAGGAACTTCGCGGCGCGATCCAGTTCCCCCCTCGTCTCATTCCCTGTGAATATCGCCAGGTCTATGCCTCTGCTCTGTAGTGTCCTGTACAGCGCGACTGATTGGGGGTTCAGGCGGTGGACGATCCTGCTCTCCGGGATGATCCGGCGAATCTCTTCAGGCAGTCTCTGTATTTGCGTTCTCGTGAGTTGGTACCGGTGCAAGGTCCGCTCCTGTGTCGAGAACATGACATATGCCATCCTGTCATTCTTGAGGAGATGGTGTAGCGGCGTGAAGACGCTTCTCGCCAGCTTCTTGTAATTGAACTCCCAATTTCCGGACTTCGCTTCTGCTACGATGGTGTGGCTCTGGCCGCCGTACTCGCACTCGAAGAGGCCGTCCAGGTCGGTCATCGCCTCCATGTACTCCCTCCCGTCCTCACCGCGCAGCTTCTCCAGCACGACTGCGTTGGGATAGATGATAGTCTTGATCTCGTACTCGTTGCTGGGGATGATGGTGTAGTGGTCGCGTTTGTGGTCGTCGCTGAACCTCACCCATCGCACTCCCTTGCGGTCGAGGAGTTCGCGGATGACTGTTCTGCAGATGCCCTCGAACATCGGCCCCCTGATGTTCCCGATGGTGTTCTCCAGGAATTCGTGGGTGTTATGGATTACGTCCTGGACTGTGAAGATGTCGTGCTCATAGCCGCCGATGCGGTAGGTGAGCAGCACGCGTTCGAGATCGGGCTTCCCGAGGTTCTCGATATCATCTAGCTGTTTTGTCACGAGGCTGCCTTCTATCCCGTGGTTCCTGCGCTGCATGTAGAATGGGTAAGGGCTTTGCGGGTCTTTGTCCGTCGGCCTAGGGCTGTAAGGCAACGCGCCGAGATGCGGCGTCAAGTCTATAGGCCTATAGGCATCAAAGAGTCCACCACCCATGCACTATGGTGGTCAGCCCATCTATAAAACCCTTTAGTTCTCGTTCTCGACCATCGGGGTCTCGAAGTCTATCTCCAGGAATATCTGGTCCATGTCCAGGATCTCCTGGCGGCTCGCGAAGCCTTCGTCAATCTCATGCCAGTGGCAGATGTGCGCCTCGCCGAGTTTCCAGCACAGGAAGATGTCGCGTCCTTCGAACGAGCTGAGGAAGTCGATGAGCCCTATGTCGAGGTCTTTGACGTAGCACCCCGAGGCTTCGAGATCATCGAGGGTCTCCGCGAACTTGGTCACGAGTGGGGCGATGCGCTCCTTGTCCTCATTGATGAGGACTGTGTCGTAGCCGTATCCGGCGGCGATGCATTCGATTTCGCGCTTGATGCGCCGCGCGTTCTCGAGGAGCGGGCGCACTTGCGCGAGCCTCGCCTCGGCTTCTTCTAGAGTCACGTAGTCGTTTTCCATCGTCGTAGGCAACCGGCATCATCTACACCAGTAGCCATTTTCCTATATCGAGCAACTATTTAAATCTTGTGGGGAATCCTGCTACGGTTGCGTGATATCCTCCTGATTTTGGGAGTTGCAGGGAAACGATATATCTCCCGCCAGCATGCTATCGCTATGCCTGGGATTGTCATGAGGTTCACCAATCAGGGGAGACTCTGCTCAATCGCTGGGAAGACCACACGTCTTGGGTTGAAGCGTCAGTTCAGGGAAGTGCGCAGGACCTTGCGCTCTCGATACTTTTAAAAGGGTTTGAGGCCGCGACAGGGGCATGATCACCATCCCTGGCGTAGACCCGCTCTTCATGTGGGTGGGCTTCATTGCGCTCATCCTGGTCTTCCTCCTCATCGATCTCGGGGTGTTCAACCGCAAGGAGCACGAGATTGGCATCAAGGAGGCGCTCATCTGGGCCGGCGTGTGGTTCGGCGCGGCGATGATATTCAATATCTGGATATATTTCCAATTCGGCCAAGAGCCCGCGCTCGATTTCTTCACAGGCTATCTCATAGAGAAGTCGCTCAGCGTAGACAATCTCTTCGTCTTCCTCATGATATTCACAGCCTTCAGCATCCCGCGCATCTACCAGCACCGCGTCCTGTTCTGGGGCATCATCGGCGCCATCATCATGCGCGGCCTCTTCATCGGCCTGGGAGCCGCCCTACTGCAACGCTTCGAATGGGTGTTCTACGTGTTCGGAGCAGTACTCATCTACGGAGCGTATAGGATGCAGTTCAACAAGGAGGAAAGATTTGATCCGGGCAAGAGCGTCATCGTCCGCGCGGTGCGCAAGGTATTCCCCGTCTCCACCCGCCTGGACGGGCACAGGTTCTTCACTAGGGAGAACGGCAAGACCGCGATCACTGTGTTGTTCCTCACACTCATCGTCATCGAACTCACCGACGTCGTCTTCGCCTTCGACAGCATTCCCGCGATATTCGCGATTACCACCGACCCTTTCCTGGTATTCACAAGCAACATCTTCGCAATCCTCGGCCTGCGAAGCCTCTACTTCGTACTCGCAGCCATCGCAGGTATGTTCGAGTACCTTAAGACAGGCCTCGCCATAATCCTGGGTTTCATCGGCGTGAAGCTCCTCGTGAGGGAGTTCTACCACATACCGACCATGGTGTCGCTCATCGTCATCGCCGCAGTCCTCATAGTTACGATGGTCGCGAGCGTCGTGCATGCACGCAGGAAGCAGACGCCGATAAGGAAGCACTCGCTCGAGTCGCACGTAAGGAAAGAGCTGATGGCAGTCCCATCTCAGCACCCCGTGCACCGCGTCGTCATCCGCAAGCACCACCAGCCAAAGCAATAAATACCAATCCCTCTTGCACACCGTCATGGCACGCACTAAAGGCGAGATGGCGATATTCGTCGTCGCCATCATCGGCATGATGCTCTCGGCGTACGCAGTGACGCTGCACTATTCCGAAGGGGAGTCAAAGCTCTGCGATATCAACAGCACCTTCAACTGCAATAGCGTCAACAAGAGCCCTTGGGCGGTCTTCCTCGGCGTGCCGGTGGCGATATGGGGATTCGTCGCGTATGCCGTCGTGTTCCTGACGCTCCTCAAACGCAGGCTGCTCGAGCACAGGCTCTCATTCACGGCAAAAGACTTCTGGCAGTACTTCCTCTACATCGCGCTGTTCATGCTTGCATTCCAGGCTTACCTGACACTCACAGAAGTGGTCTTCATCAAAGCGCTCTGCATCGTATGCCTCGCCTCTCAGGCGTGCACGATCATCATCGCATGGTTCGCGTGGAAGCATTACCGGGCGTAGTTGCCTTCTAGTAACCCTGACCCGCTGTAGGTCCCGTCAGGATTGCACCTCGGGACATCAGGAGGTAGTCCGGATGAGAAGCACGGTCTATGGATGTGGTGCTGGTTGAGCGGTTGCGTCTCTGTCACCCTGATGCTCGCGAGATCCAGGCCGAGTTTCATACTCTCATTGTAGGCCCTGCGGCTCTCATTGTATGCCTTACGCACTTGACTGACCGCGTCAGCGACCAGCAGCCCCACAAGGGTACCTGCTGATACGAGGAGCAGGCTGCGATGAGTGTCGCGGATATCGGTAGAACTGGCCTTGTGTGCGAAATCCACAGTGCGTCCCATCTGATGGGGGAGTCGCGGTGACATTTTAAACATTCTGGCAGGATCCGGTAACGCGCCAGTGAATGCGACCATCACCAGATGGCTGCTTTTTCCGCAAGAACGATTTTAATTGACGTACGTATTTCCTCGACGATGGAAGAGGGACTGGATGGCTCGAGCGGACACCTATTGTCGGGCCCGTTAGAGAATACATTTAAAAGTGCGAGAGGATTCTGGAGATATCGGTGGTAGTATGGTGAATGAGAATGAACGGGTAGAGGAATTCTTGCGTATCAAGATAGATCTCCCTTCATTCCAATTCGAGATATTCAGCCGTGATCCTGCCGCTTCGCTGCCCGAATTGCGCAGGATACTCGAGAGTCTCCAGCTCGATGAGCAGGTCCTCTACGAGGAATTCGTCGTGCAGGAACTCCGCGCAGCGCTCTCTGAAGGATTCATCAGCAACCAGCAGGTCATGACCGCAGTGAAGAAGCTCCTCAAGCAGGAGGAAGATTATCGTATCAGCCGTGTTGATATCGCGACGACCGCGACCATTGACCTCGACCAGCGCACGCGCGAGGTACGCGTGAACCGTCCAAACGTCAAAAGGGCAGTCACCCGCCTCACCGACGGTATCGATCCTGCTGCTGTCAAGCACGGTATCGTCCACATCCAGGGAAACGTCACGAAAGATGACAAGGTACTCATAGTCGATCACATCCATCGTTGCATGCCCACTGCGCAGCTACGCGCATTCCAGAGCGGAGCGCAGGGGTCGGAGCAGGTCACGGTGGAGTGCATATTCTTCGGGGAGTTCCCTGAGGAAGAAGACTAGGGTGGGGGATGAGATGTCCATTCTGCAAGAAGGATACGAAAGTGCTCGAGAGTCGCGAGTCTGAGAACTCGCTGCGCCGCAGGCGTGAGTGCGAGAAATGCGCCAAGCGCTTCACCACTTATGAGCGCGTCGAGACGACAAACCTTCTCGTGATCAAGCGCGGCGGTGAGCGCGAGCAGTTCAGCCGCGACAAGATCCGCAGCGGCGTGCTGAGGTCCTGCCAGAAGAGAGAGGTTTCTCACGATCAGATCGAACGGATGATCGATGAGATCGAGGAGGATCTCAAGAAATCCCGCAGCGGCGAAGTGACGAGTACCCGCATCGGCGAGATCGTCATGCGCAAGCTCAAGCGCATCGATAAGGTCGCGTACATCAGGTTCGCATCGGTTTACCTCGATTTCAAGGATCCTGAGGATTTTGAGGCGGCGATGAAGGAAGTGATGAAAAAATAGGGTGGTGACTGTGGATTCCGTACAACAAGTGAGGGTGAAGAAACTCAAGGACGACGCGCAGTTGCCTGCATATGGACGGCCGGGTGACGCGGGGATGGACCTATTCTCCTGTGAGGAGTTCACGTTGCAGCCGGATGAGCAGCACATCTTCAAGACAGGGATAGCGATCGCCATACCGGAAGGCTACGTCGGTCTCGTCTGGGATCGCAGCGGCATGGCGGCGAAGAACGGCGTGAAGACTATGGCCGGCGTAATCGACCACACCTATCGCGGCGAGCTCGGCATCGTGCTCATCAATCTCGCGCAGAAGCCATACGAGGTGAAGAAAGGCGATCGCATCGCGCAGCTCCTCATCCAGCCAATCATCACGGCAGATATCCGCGAGGTTGAGGAGATCGACGAGACGCAGCGTGGACTGGGTGGTTTTGGGAGTTCGGGACGATAGTTTGAGGAACGGATACTAAAAGCACGTTAAAGATGCTGCACTAGCATATCGCTGTAGGAATCCTTGAGAAGATCATCATCTGTTATCCTCAGGACACGCATGTATTCAGCGCACTGCTCCCTGAGCGTCTCTACTCCAATCGTGCCGTTCTTGTCTATCGCTTCTATCTCCACGAACGTACCGAGGCCCAGGACAGTGTCTATATGGAATTTAACATTACCTATGAAATAAATTTCCCTTCGTTTGTCGACGACCGCTGAAATTCCAAGCGATTTCTCGAGAATGGATTTGAGCGATAATCCTGGCGTAGGCAAGTAGAGCGTCACGTTGGATTGCTTTGGACCTTCCTTGTCCTCGCGGTCATAATGGATGAGATGGTTCTCGATATTCCCTTCACGGAGCTTAAGCCTGCCGTTGGTGCATCGGAAATAGGTATCGATTTGGTGATCTTCTCCTCTGAATTCCGCATGGTGCGCGAGAAGTGTCTTTCTGACGTAATCGTGATCATCGCACCGTGCTTTGATCTCGATATTGATATGCATCCGCTACTCCTTCAGCTTGATGATGGCTTCGGCGAGGTCGCCGCTTGACTCGCGGATCGCGGCATAGGCCTCAGAGCGCGATACACCGGTCTGGTCCATGACGGTCTTGATGTCCTCATCGTTGATGTCGGGGAGCGTCTCGATGCGCTCCTCGCGCGCAGGACCTACAACCTGCCAGGTCTGCTGTCCCATCATGTTCACCTTAGAGACTTGCGGCTTGTCGATGACGATGCGCTTCTCTGGGGTGATGATGATGACCTGCGTCGCATCGACATCCACCTGCTGGATGCCCATCTGCTTCATCATCTGCTGCATCTGCCTCTGGTTCATGCCCGGGATCATATCAGGGAGCAATCCTTCTCGGTTTAAAAACATGGCGAATACAATTTAAACAAGTCACGAATCCCTAGTCGTATGAAGAAGACACTATCTTTACTCGCTCTCACCGCCCTCCTCGGTTGCGACAATGGTCTCCAACCGCGTCCTTACACGCTTCCAAGCGGCCAGCAGGTCAAGACCTTGGCCTTTCATAGTAATGACTCGCCCGGCCATATCAAGCTAGAGACGAAAGAAAACACAAGTCACCGGAGTTGCAGGAAGGACTGCGACAGCACTGCTCTCATGTACGCGCGCGGGGAAATCACAGGGACTGTGACGTACATCGGATCACTGAAGCGTTCCAGCGACCTCACGAGTCTTACACAAGTGGCTGTAGGCGGCAGCGGCGTGCTCGCAGGAGGCGCAGCGATAAATAACGCCCCTCTGGAGGAGCAGCTAGTTATCATGATGCGCCCGAACGATGCGCGTCTCCCCGAGTATGTCCTCAATGTCCGGCCTGTGCCCGGGCCTAACGGCGGGCACCAGTACAAAGGGATCTCTCCTCGTGTGCTGCTGGATACTGTGAAAGAAGGAAGTCGGATAGCAGTCATCCCATTCAGGCAGTTATCATACGGAGGGAGCATTCTCCTGAACCCGACTGACGTCTACAGCCCGGAGAATATCAGGATCATAAAGAGATAGTCTTCCATTTATCTCGTTAGATTTTCTGGCTTAGAACACGCCCAGGTTGAGCAGGATTACGAAGACTGCGACAATCACGCAGAGGATGACGACATGGGTCGGCTTGAGGCGTACGACGCTCTTCTCCTCATCGTAGAAGCTCATGACTCCCGCGCTGGAGCTCGGCATCCTGATGTTCTCGCGTGGCATAGGAAAGAGCAACCCCGCGAGACTTATAAAGCTATCGTCACTCCGACGGGTGGACCTTCGCGGCCCTGAAGAGGATTGTGCGCGGGCCGTAGTAGCTCCCTGACTGGATGATCTCTTTGGAGAACCGGGCGTTCAGGATGTTCTTGAACACATTGCCGGTGAACGTCCCGCCGCGGTACGGCGTCTTCTTGCCGTTCACCCAGTGGTACGCGAGCCGGATCTCAGCCGACACTTCGCCGCTGAACGGGTTAGGGTTGAACCAGGAGAACGAGACTATCTCGAGGTAGTTGTTGCCGCGCAGGTGCTGCTCGCGTGTTGCGCCAGGTGACACCTGGAGGTTGCTGACCATGCCTGTCGCTGGTACCCCGAGGTATTGCGCATAACGCGATGTCGCGATGTGGTTGATGAACACGCTGTTACGGATGAGCTCCACAGCCCTCAATGGTGTGCCTTCCTCATCCACCGGTGCGGTGGCGAGGCCAAGCGGCAGCGCGGGGTTGGATGTGATGGTGATTGGCTCCCCGGCGATAGGTCCCAGCGGCTGTCCCTTGGTGAACAGGTTGAGTCCCATGTGCTGGAGCTTCGCGAAGGTGTGCGTGACGAGAGGATTGAAGTCGTGGTGGGGGGTGAAGAATTCGGTCACGCTCGGACCGGCGAAGAGCACGTCCCCTTCGAACCCGGGGTTTGGCGCTGCGGACGCAGCATCGCGGACTATCTGCACCTGCTGGAGGATCATGCCCGGCAGGTCCAGCTGCTCAGGGCTGACGACGCGCTTGCTGATGGTGAACTCCCTCTCTTCCTTTGCCTTGGTCGAGAGAACGAACTCGACGTACACCTCTGATCTGTGGTAGCTGACATCAACGCCGTTGCTGTTCATGATGCGCACGGTGCCTGCGGAAGTGAGCACTTCCATGCCGTTCGTCTTCACTTCCAAGGGCGTGAGGACAGCTCTTGCCTGCTCTAGGATTGTGTGTGTCACTCGCGATCCCTCTCCTGAGAACACTAGCCTGAAGAGGCTCTCATCGTGGCTCTCTGGGAACGCGATGTCGTCTGGATGCGGTAGGTCGAACGCCTTCTTGCGCGTGTGCTGACATGCGAGCTTCGCAGCCATGATGAGGTCTCGCGCCTCTGCTGCATCGTCTGTCACGATTGCGAGCTGCGCTTCTCCTATCATGCCGTCTGCGCGTTCATAGATTGTGACGAGGAGGTTCTCCCTGATGCTGGAGAGGTCGTCCTCGATAGTGAAATTGCGTTCGACATAGAGGTTCGATGACCTATTGTGGCCAAAGCCGATGCTCCAGTCGCTGATGATTCCTTTCTTCGTGATATCTTTGAGTATTTGGGTGACCATTGTGATGCGCGGGCTGTCTGCGCCTTCGAGCACCGGGTACTGGCGCAGTATCTTGCGTTCAACAGCCATCTCCTTCTCCATGGCGGTGACGAACTCTACGACAGCGGATTTCGCTGGTTGCGTCCGCTTCTTGGCATGCTTGGTCAGTCCCTTCTCGGCAGTTTTCTTCTTGACCGGCATCTTTTTCTTGGCAGGTTTCACCGCTTTCACGGTTTTGGCCGCTTTCTGCTTCACAGGTTTCTTCACTGTTTTCGATACGGCTCTTTTGGCCTTCACTAATCTTTTCATAGGTGTTTTCTTAGGAGTGGTCGTTCTCTTGGGATTGGGAGTTTTCTTAGGCGTCTTAGACGCGGGAGTTTTTGTTTTGGGAATTTTCGCTCTTTTGGCGGGTTTGGGTTTCCCCTTCTTCGGCGCAGTGCCGGTCAGCTTCTGTAGCGTCTTGAAGAGTTTCATGAGAGATCGAGCTCCTTGATGAGGAGGTGCGGCCCGCCTGAGCTCACGCGCACGACCTCCTTGTGCCCTTTGCTGCAGTATCCTGCGTCGTCGCAGATGCTGAAATCCTTGCTCACAGCGGCGATGTTGCCGAGTATCCTCGGCAGGTAGCCGGTGAGTGTCGCCTCGTAGATGAGTTCGCCTGTGAGCTTGCCGTTCTTGATGCGCTCGCAGAGCACGCCTGCTATCTGCACGCCCCACCCCTTGGGATCCTCCATTCCTGATCCAGCATGGTGCAGGTATAGTCCATTCTTCACGCCCTTGATCATCGTCTTCACATCGTCCTTGCCCGGCAGGAAAAACGTGTTGGTCATGCGTGCGTATGACTTGTGGTCATAGCTCTCAGTCCTGCCGTTGGCCGTGCGTGCGAATCCTCGCTTGCTCGCGCTGTAGCTCTCGGTGATCGGCGCGGTGACCATGCCGTTTCGCACCATGAATGTCCGCGCCGGTAGCACGCCTTCGTCGTCGAAGAACAGTGACCCGTGTGTATCCCGCAATGAAGGGTCGTCGCAGATGCTGACCTTCGCTGTCGCGATTCTCTTGCCGAGGAACTCCTCGGCCTTGGCGCGGCCGCGCATGATCATGTCTGATTCCATGCCGTGGCCGAACGACTCATGCGCGAGCAGGCCTGTGACGTTTGGGCTGAGCACTGATGTGTACTTGCCTGGAGTGATGCGTCCCGCATGCTTCACCTTGAGCGCACGGCCGAGGAACTCCTTGAGTTTGACCTGGTCTATCTTAGCGACCTCGAAGCCGTGCCTGAATTGGTTGAAGTAGTCATAGCGTGTCTGGCCATCGTTCGTCTGTACGAAGGGCACGATGATGAAGTTGCAGCCGGTCCACTTGCTGCTCAACTTCTTGTAGCGGTTCACGAACACGCGGCGCTCCTCCTTCTCCTTGTACACGACCTCGCAATTGATGAATTCGGCGCTGTGGGCCATGACCTGGTCGTATGCCTTTGTGATCGCTGCAGTCTTCTCCTCGACAGGCACTGCCGCGGGGTCGATGACAGGTTCTGTCGTGAAGTCCTTCTCCTTGATGTCCCGTTCGACCTTGAGTGTGATTGCCTTGCCTGCGGGCTTGCTCTTGAGGCGTGCGATGAGTGTCTGGACTTCTTGCTGCAGGAGCGTCGGCTGCCAGCCCGCGATGCAGACCTCATGGTACTGCAGGCCGTCAAAAGCCCTTATCTTCACTCCTGCATCGGCGCCGCTGCGCGTGCTTATTCCCGTACGGTCCTTCTCGAAGACCAGCGAGCGGTTCTCTATGTAGAGCGCGTCTGCGTACTGGGCGACCGCTTCTAGCTGCCCAACGAGTTTTCCGAGAAGGGCTTTGAGCTCTTTCACGTCGTGCACTTCTTTACCCCCACTCGTCGGAGAACCGGCAACGCACATATTTATACTTGGCGGTGGAATTTGCGTAGGGGGCGGGCGTCTAAACATCATTATTCGCAGCTTTCAGAGGTTTTAACAGATATTTTTTAAATCAAAACGATATCAACGAAATAATTTGTTTTCTATATAGTAGTCATACTTCTTTCCAGCAGTGTTTTCTCGGTACCTTAATAAACGAACTGGCTCTCCATCGGC
>DAGG01000023.1:10747-12441 GCA_002498125.1 Candidatus Woesearchaeota archaeon UBA525 | reverse complement strand
ATAAGCAAAAACTATATTTTAAAGAAATATATGGTTGTAAATATATTCTAAATAATTTAAGCGAAAACTAAAATTTATATAATATTTAGAACTATTTATTTTCCATATATTCACTATTATTTCAGCACAATCAACCTTTTCTCTGTTGGAATCCCTTGAAAATGCTTAAATATTCAATGTAACACAGCATCATACAATCACGCTATAATAGCGTTGGGGGTAAATACATGGCAAAGACAGCAAAGACAAGACTCTGGTCTAAGGTCGGAGTATGGTCGTACGTCGTAGGACTGGCGATAGCAGTGATCCTTGCGCTCGTAGCGCTCTTCGGCGGCGACGCACAGCTCAGCGGCTGGACAGTAGGAATACTCGCAGTGCTCGGCCTCATCGTAGGTCTGCTGAACATCGGCGATGAAGAGGTGCAATTGTTCCTCCTGGCGGCGATCGCATTCGTGGTCGCAAGTTCCAGCATGGCAGCGATTTTCAATGCACTGGGATCGAGCTTCGATTGGCTTGCAGTGTTCATGAGCGCGATTGCCGTGTTCACCGCACCCGGTGCACTCGTCGTGGCGTTCAAGGCGTTGTACCAGGTCGGGAGCGACGACTAGACGTACTCAATTTTCCTTCTTTTTCTTATATTATCGACGATAAACAGTGTTCTCTAGAATAGAGTTCTCTTAATTATTTTCTCTACTTGTACAATACAACTCTACGATTATACGAACTTTTTTATACTCTCATCCCCAAGAAACGGTTGCGACAAAGGTAGATTGATGGCACTCGAAGATCTCAAGGTAGAGCTGAAACTAAGAGGATTCTCTCCTAACACAGAAAAGACCTACCTCTACCATAACCAGAAGTTCCTCGAGTTCACGAAGAAGGAGCCGAGCGACATCACTGAAGCGGATATCAAACTCTACCTCGCACAGCTACTCTCAGACGACAAAGAGAAGTCGTCAGTCGCCCTAGTCCGCAGCGCCCTCCTCTTCCACTACAACGAGATCCTCAAGAGAGGAATCATCTCCATCAAGACACCAAAAATTCCGAAGAAACTGCCCATCACGCTCTCCAAAGAGGAGATAAAACGCCTTATCGAGGCCGCTACGCATGAGAAGTCGAAGCTCCTCATCAAGCTCATCTATGCTTCAGGATTGCGCGTGAGCGAGGCCTTGCGCCTGAAAGTCGAGGACCTCGAGGCTGAGCAGCGCATCGGTTGGGTGCGCGGCGGCAAGGGCGGCAAGGACCGTATGGTCGTCATTGGTGGCCGGGTCATCGACGAGCTCAAGGCGTTCCTGAAAGTTAGAGGCATCGTCTCAGGATATATCTTCCTCGGCAAGGAAGGAAAGCCGCTCACGTCCAGAACTGCGCAGAAGATTGTGAGTAACGCAGCAAAGGCCGCAGGCATCACCAAACCCGTCACTCCACATAAGCTCCGCCATAGCTTCGCTACGCACCTACGCGAGGCAGGTCAGGACCTGCGCGTCATCCAGGAGCTCCTCGGGCACAGTAGTATCCAAACGACGGAAATCTACACGCACGTGAGCACAGAGGAGAAGCGCAAAGTCGTCAGTCCAGCAGAGACTTTGTAAACTCCCCGAATTATTTTCTATAAAGACACTAAGTTTATTTCCCTCAATACCTTAGTTTCCGCTGGAAAATACACTTGAAATAGCTAAATAATTTAAGCATAGAAC
>DAGG01000023.1:0-10701 GCA_002498125.1 Candidatus Woesearchaeota archaeon UBA525 | reverse complement strand
AAGCATAGAACTACTATAATAGAAATAAACAACTCTACAGAATGTGCGTAGTGGGTAGAAAATGTGTGTCTAATTTACCGTCCTATCAGCATAATCATGGCGTCTCGTCTTGACATCGACACCATATACGAACTTCACATGCGGGTCATCCATGCTCAGCTTAATCGCTGCATTGTAGTTGCTGCAACCACTCAACGAGTTGAGCAACTCGCTTGGCATAGCCGGTGCAAGCGTCGCGTGCTTCTGTCCTATCGTCTTCCTATGGATGCGCAATGACTCTAAAATATCCGCAGTCGTGAGCAGCGAAGGATCACTCGTGAGCGCGAAGAGGTCGTTATATGTCCTCTCTACCCAACGAGAGGCTTCATGAGGCAGTCCTGTTTCGTACAACCGCTCGATGAGCTCGCGGCGTACTTTGAGATTGAGCGGCGCGTACTCGAGGTGCCGCGCGAGCACATCAGGATCCCTACTGTATTTCTCCGCGCCGTCGAGCTTGATAACGCCCCAAACAGGAATTGAGTTCGCCTTATCGCCGCCACGCGCCATCTTGGTATCTACCCATCCGGCGTACTCAGTATAGTGCTTGTAGGCGCTACGCATCAGGTCCTTAGCGGCATGCTCGTTATCCTCCTCGAGAGTGCCGTAGAGGTGCGAAAGCTGGTACTCTGCTGCACTGAGTATCTGATGATGGAGGTAGATGATCTCCTCCTTATCGGCTTGCGCATCGTGGTCTTTGAATATCGAGTCCCTGCTCGACTCTATCCACCCCTTCACATCGAGGAGATGCTTGCGTGCGCTATTGATGACGCGCAAATCCTTGTTCTCCTGGCGCTCAGCGACGCTCGTGAGGTAAGCGCCAGCTGCGTAGATCATCTTGATATTGTCAGGGTGGCGGGCGAGGCCTGTGCCTATCCTGAGCAGGACCTCATCGACATCACTCAGACTACCAATCCTGTTTCTCGCCGCGTCGCTGATCGTCCTACGAGCAGCAGCGGTCTCATTCGTCTCGATATCGCCGTACGTCTTCGTATGACGGTCCTCAGGATGATACGTGAGCAGGTCAACGATGAACTCGAGCTCTTTACCGTCGAACACCGCCTGCTTGAGCTTCTTCGCGAAAGCGCCGAGCTGATTCTGCCTATCGTGGTCAGCGACGTTGCGTAGGATATACCTACCTATGAACAGACCGACCTCTATCTTGTGCTCGTCGAACCAGCTTCCCCACGGGTTCCTCGAAACTACAGAACGGCCTTTCTCGCGCGTGGCCCGGTAGATATGATCATACGCTTCGCTGAACTGCGCATGAGGCATGATGATGCGCGGCATGCTCTCCACCGCGGTCTTGAATCGCTTGCGCTGTTCATCACTGAGCAGCGCCTGGTGCGAAGTGATCTTCCGCATGAAAGCGTGCGCATCAGTTTCCGCCTCGTGCAGGACCGCGCTCGTAAGAGCGAAGACTTCGTGCGTGATGTAGTACCACGCACCCGCTTCCTTGTTCAGCTCTCGCTCAAGTGCAGAGTACTTGCCGTGGATGTCACGGCGATTGAGCGCATGGCGACGGTCCTTGATCTTGAGTGACCCTCGGCGGATGTTTTCCTCAGCCTCGTCATCGTGCTCCACGTTCTCGCCGTTGAGCGGGTCGTTCACGAGTTTCTTCGATAGTTTCGCGGTGAGATCCATATCGTTGAGGAACTGTTGCGTCCACCTGATAATCTCTTTGTCAGATTTCTTTGCCGCCTTGAGCGCGCTGTCAAGCGAGAGAGCATTGAATTCCAACAGACCTGTCTCGCGTAGCGCATACTTCGCCTCAGATACCGCGAAGTGCTCGTCGCTTATACCGTAGCGCTTCTTCAGTTGCCCGATTGCCTGCACGGTATTATCAAGTCCTTCAGGGAAGTACTTGCCATGGCGTTTGAGCACTGCCTCGAGCACCGGTACCGCGCCAGGGGCGTACTTGAAGAGGTAGCGCGTCAAGTTATGGAGCATCGCCATGTCATCGGTGATGTGGTGCTTCTCCGTGTCAATACCGAGCTTGCGCTTAACAGCACCGACGATGGGACGAGCATCGTGCGAATACTTCTTGAACTCGTCGACGAGATGCTTCTCGTAGAATTCGGCGCTTGGATCGGATAGCAGCTGGCGCATCTGGTTGATTGAGAGGATGGTACTCGCGTTCACAATACGGTGCGAGTCGTCCTTGTCGAACTCAGGTTTCACGATCCTATCCTTGCTCAGGCCGTAGAAGTACACCATCCCGCCGTGCTCATGGAGATCTGCTGCGCGCAGTATCTGCGGCAGCCCCTCACGCAGGGCCTTTGGCATGGGCTTGAGTAGTCCTTTCACGACGGGTTCTAGTTCAGCAACTGAGATCTCCCCGTACTCGCGTGCGTCGTCAGGGCTTACATAAGGGAGGTCGCGTGGGAGCTCGAATGGTTTTCCGCTCAACACGGCATCGAGTGCAGCGTGCTGCAGCTTCTGCTTCGTCGCGTGTGTAAGCCGTATCACCTGCTCATCGTGATGCTTGCTGATCAGGTCATCGAGATTGATTTCGGCAGGCCGCTCCTTACGTACGCCTTTCCTATTGTGCGGCCCTGGAGGGGAATGGAACTCCTCCTCGAAGAAATGCGTCGAGAGCTCTGCTATCTTGCGTGTGAATGCCACGTACGCGTCGCGTATGTCTTTTTGTCTTCCGTCTAACACCGACTCGACAGGATCACTCATCTTCTCCTCCCGTCAGCGCGAGGTTCTTCAGGTAATGCTTCTTGAACAGGTGCGTTGTCAAGAGCACTGCTCCGCCGAATGCAAGCGTGCCTGGATGGAGTTGGTAGCGTTCGAGGAGGTCTACTCCTCCATTGTACATCGCTGCAGTCGCGTTGTTCATGATATCAAAGAACCCTGCAGGGTCAGCGATCTGGGCCATCTGATCGTAATCGACTATTTCCTTAGAATTATGCCAAGGGATATACTTGAACTCACCAAGATGGTGGTTGGAGCGGTGGAGAGTATCCATCAGTATTTCACGTGCTTGCGCATAGCCTTCATCATTGCCGATGATGTTGTCGACAAGCATTTTCGAGAGCTGCGCACCACCTAGAGTTGCGGTCTTCAAGCCATACCATCCCGCACGAACACCCCAGATAGCGCTATCAGCGATGTAGAGCGGCAGGTCGCCTAGGACCCAACGCACAGCGCCAAGTCCGTTGCCGACGAGGGAGATGACCCTGTCTCCGCCATCCATCGTCGCGAGCTCCTCAAGCGGCTTGTCCTGTACGAACTGCGGCTTGAATCCGCTCGTGCTGTAGAGGCCGTACCACAACCCGATCTTGTGCGGGATGGTAGGCATGTAAAAGAAGTCCTTAGCTTTCTCCTTGATGCGCTCATAGAGCGAAGGCTCGTTCCTGTAGACTGCAGGTCCTGCTTTTGCAGGTGCGGTCTTGTACATCTCTACCTTCTCCTCGAGACCCATCAAGTCCCCCCGTATCGCGCGTAACCGTGCTTGAGCGCGGCGTGTATCTGGTCCTTCTCCGCAAGGTGCGGGTAGATACGCAAGAGATCAAGCCCTGCGACTCCTGCTTTGCCCATGTAACCGAAGACGATACTGAGGTCTTGCGTGTGCAGCACATCGCGCCAGTAGTTGCGCCTCATCAACGGCAACGCGCCGAGGCGGTTGTCCCTGCGGCTTGCAGCCTGATGCGTGGCATCATACTCCGCAGTAGAAGCGTGATCGAGCGCATCCATCATGTGCTGCTTCGCGGCGCCAGCGATAGCATTATGCGTATCAAGATCAGCAGGGAGCGCCTGCATGATAGGTTCGAGATGGCGCTTGTAAAGGCCACCGACGCCAGGGATGTGCGAGAGCACACCGTGCACGATGCCACCAGTGTGTTCATTCACGTTGCTGATGAACTCAGCGCTGTGCTGCTCTGCGGTATGCGCGAATGCGCCGGCCTCTGCTTTGAGCTCCTCCACAGGCTTGCCGCTGGCGAGCAAGTGGCCCGGCAGGTTGAGGAAGAGATCAATGAACGCATACATCTTCCACATCTGCTTGAGATAGGGATTATCGATGACCTCGAGGCCTGCGAGCTTGGTGTCAGAGTAGACATTCTGGAGAATGTGCTTCGCATGGTCCCAGCCGTGCTCTGTGGTGGCATACTGGTGATGCGGAGCGACGCGCATGAGGGTGTAGGCGGTCAGTGCTCCTCCTTTCAGGAATGCATCGACGCCCTGCAGGATATCCACGGGATCGGCGCCGAAATTTCCCTTGCCCTTCTCTGAAAGCGCTTTGCCCATGAAACGCTGCGAGGTCGGGATCGCAGCGACTGCGAGACCCATCGAGACGTGGCCCGTTAACGAGACTGTGCGGTATCCTATGTGCCATAGCTTCTGAGCGTCGAGGTGATCGAGGCCGTACTGCATGATCTCCTCGAGCTTGCGCTCATCAGGAGCATGCTTGACGATGATGATACCTCCCTTCTCGTCTTTGCTCTCATCGAGATCCTGGTGCATGTCGTGGCAGAAATCAGTCGCCATCTCGCGCAACGTCGGATCAGAAAGGCTCTTTTGCAAGCCGAAAATCTTCTGGATATCAGGCGTCAGAATATGTCCCTTCTCCCGTCCTTCAAGTGGATCCTTGCCGAATATGTAAGAGACATGCGAGTCTAGTGTGAGATCCTTCATATCCCTATATTTCAGAGGAGTTGCCACCACCATCACCACTGGCGAGAGGTCCTCGCCATTGTCCAATGGTAAACCTGGTGTTCTTAAAAGTTGCGATTCCGCATCCAGAGAACGTATCGACGCATCCCACGAAAAACTTTAAATAGTCCATGCCCGGGTGGAAACACAGCCAAATGGCTCTGGGTGGCAGTGTGGGTGCGAAATACAGACAGCGATTATTGCCGCTTCTTGGCATGGCGCTCGTCGCTGTACCACTGGTTTCTGCGAAGAACTTCCTGAGCGGCTTTGGCAGCGGGAACTCTCCGCTGCAACCGATACTCGAATTGGTCGCGAGCATGTTCAATATCAACCTCAGCCCTGCGCTCCAGATAGGCCTGATGCGCTTCTTCCTCTTCCTCCTGCTCTTTGCCGTTCTGAACTGGTCTGCGCGCACCAAAGTGTTCCGGGAGAATGACGTGCTTTCCAAGAAGACCGCGAACATCGTCGCGCTCATCATCGCACTCATCATCGCTATATTCATGCCCCAAGGGCTTGTCGCCGGTTTCCTCGGCATCCTCGTCGGCCTCGGCTTGCCAGCCTTACTCATGGGATGGTCATTCTGGCTAATCAAGGAAAAGAAGGAGGGGAGCTAGGATGGCTCGCTCCACCACAGAGCAGTTCTTCCGCCACTTCATCGGCGTGATTATCTGCCTAGCGGCGCTCGGAATCCTCACAGTCTACTGGAGCCCCGCGATTAACGGCGGCGTGAAGATTGCCGGAATCACAGGGCCTGCAAGGGATATCCTCGATAACCTCTTCGCTGCTGAGTACATCATCCTGCTCCTCGCGGCGCTCGGTCACCTTATCATGGCCTTTGTCGGCGTGGTCAAGGAGACGGGCGAGTACATCGGCAATGCTGTCACTGGTCGCGGAAAGCCTGGAAGCAATGAAGAGGAGACCACAAAAGAAGGGACCACTCCGAAGGCGACCCCGAAAACTGAGCGACCGCGTACTCCTGTGCCCAAGCCCAAGCCTCACCAGGTAGAAGAGGTCAAGTTCGCTCTTGCAGGGACTGGCATCATCAAAGTCACGTGGAAGCCTAACCCTGAGGCGGATCAAATCGTCGACTACACAGTCCAGTTCCGATACGCTGACCGCAAGGGCGGAGAGATCGCAAAGGACGCATTCAAGTTCTGGCGGGGCGCTAAGCGCATGTTCAAAGGATGGCAGCATATCCAGGCCGGCGTGACTGCGACAGAGTATGCGATTAGAGATATCGAAACGACGCGCGAGGTCCAGGTCCGCGTCGCGGCACGCAACGTCTACGACCGCATGGGCGAATGGGGAACCTCCCAGATCCAAGCACCTGCGCCTGCGCCTTCAGGCTCTGAGCCACCTATAGCGCCGGTGCCTCCTGACACCACGCCTCCTCCCGATACTACGCCTCCAGCGGCGCCTGACGATATCAAGGAGCTCTACAAAGCATTCTTCGATGCCAAGGAGAAGATGGACCCTGCATTGTCACGCCTGGCTGAGCTGCTCAAGGCGTTCATTGAAGGCCATGGACCAGTAATCGAAGGCCCTTACGAGTTCCTAATCATCGAACCTTCGCGCCTCGCCGCAGTGAACGCGCTCAGGTACGAGTTCAAGAGAGCAGTCCACCTATTTGTCAGTAGGGATCTCGCTGCGTACACCGCAATAGTCGACAAACTCCTCAAGCACGAAGGATTCACCTCACTCTCTGTTGAAGAACAGGAGACCGTCGCACGTGCCGGTGTCGAGGATATCAGCAGGGTATACCAATCACTAGGCCAGCTTATGGATCACTACAAAAAACAGAAACGCTTCCCTGGAGAGGTGCTGTGAATGGACATCCCTAACCACAGCGAATTCGACAGGATTGCTCTCCTGAGCGCCCAGACTGTTCCTGCGCTCGACAAGGCAATCAAGGAGAACACGGCCAAGTATATCGCGCTCCTCAAAGGTATCAAGGACGTCCAGGTGGATGAGGGGTTGAAAGGACTCCTCGTGCCTGCAGCAGAGACGATGCAAAAGTACATGGAGGAACTGCCGAAGAACGAGCTGAAGCTCCTCTCTGGTATCCCACCGCACTTCACAAGCATCCTGCTCATCAATGAACCTGCGATGACTCCTGATGGACCGACACTCGTGCCCTATAGCGGAGAGCGGCCAAAGTTCGACGCTGTCGCGGATCCGCGTGCGAAAGGCGATGTGGAGCGCATGGGCGTCACTGAGGCACAAAAACACTTCCTCTTCGCGGTGAACATGCATCCTGGCTTCTCACCCAACGTGCATATCACCTTCCCGACAGGCTACCGCATCATCAGCAGGATGAACCACATCCCAATGAACTATACTGACGACGAAAAACGTCAGAAGATGCGGGAGTGGAATGAGGAGATGACAAAAGATAATCCCTCGCACCAACCTATCACGAACATCGAGGAGTTCAATAAGATACTCAGTAACTGGCAGATGCGGAAGTTCGAGCATGTGACTGAGTCACAGTCAGGCACCACTAACGTCCCCACCGACCCCAGCGATGGTCAAACATACATCTGGCCTGACGGCACGCTCTTCCTACACCTCGTCGTTCAGCGGGATGAGAAACCGGAAGAGAGCGAACCAGTGGCTGATTCCGAGACTCCTGAGGCTAAGAAGATGGACGAGGCTGCCGATTTCATCGCACAGCTTGGAGAGGATGCCAAGAAGGCAGGTGTCGAGTGGCCTACGCAAGCCAGGTTCCAGTACAACAAGGTACGCAAGGAGCTAAACCACCTCCATGAGATATTCGCTAATCTCGAACAACTCTTGAGCACGCACCAGCCGCCGCTCGCTCCCGATGATGAAGGACGGTTCGAGCAATGCGTCCAGGACATCATAAAGGCGAAGAAGGCCATCGAAACCTACGAGCGCGACCAGATAGCCGATTACCCCTGGAGCGACGTCATTGTACCACTCTACAAAGCAATCCAAGCCTTTGAGCACCTGCACTTCGTACGTCTCGGCGTGAGCGTAGAGGCGCTCAAGGCTCAAGCAGAGCAGGGCTCTGATGATGACAAGAAGAAGGCTAAGAAGCACCTCAAAGAGATAGAGGAATTCACGAAGCGCTACCAGGATGCGCTCCGCGCACTCAAGAAGGCATACCCTGAGGTCCAGCAGGTCCTGGGATCGGACATTGAACTCCACAAGGAGGCTGAGAAACCGACAACAAGTACCGGACCGAGTGCAGAGCTAGCCGGGAAGGACAACCTCCAATACCTCAGGGACGCAGCAGGAGACGCATTAAAGAAGTGACACCATGGCAGGCACAATAATCAAGAACTGGTTCCATACCTTCGGCTGGGGCTTTGTCCACCAGGCAAGACTCATCACGCGTATCGGCCGCAGGCTCAAGCGCCTCACGACAAAGGTCCACCACGATGATAATGAGCTCAAGAAGATGTTTCTCGCAACCGTAATCATCCAGGAGGAGCTCCAAAAGGCATTCGATAAGTACGGCGACCTGCGCCTCCACGAGAAGGATGCCATCATTGACATCGGTCATGAGATCAAGATCCTCATCAGGGAGAGTTTCGAGCGCATCGGCGAGCTGATTGATGCTGTAGGCCTCGATAAGCAGCTCACCGACCCTGAGAAGACAGAACTGCGCAAGATGGCGTTACAACTTGAAGAGAAACTCCTGGCTGAAGCGAAGGACGAGGTCTCTGGCTTCGGCAGCTACCGCAGCATCACGATCACGCCATGGAAAAGCATGACTGAAGCGAGCGAGATAGCAGACCTCTTCTACCAGTCAGTGCAGAACCGCACGGTCACGCGCAAGCTCAAGACTGGCCTGCACAAGGAGACCGCTGCACTGCGCAAAAATAAGAAACTCCCCTTCGCTGCTCACCAGAAGATGATGCAGGAACTCCTGGCGCTCATAGAGATGGAGATCAAGGACCACACAGAGATATTCCGCCACGTCATCTTCCTCATGCAGCGCCTCCAAGGCGACTGCCACGAGAAAGAGGATATGCTGAAGAGGCTCGGCACTGGATACTCAGAAATATGGCGCCAGAACAACCTCAACAAGCTCAGGAAAGTCAACGCTGATATCGAGAAGTGGGTAGACGAAGAGGTCCGTGAGGGCAGAATCTTCGTCGGCCAACTCGAGCATAGGAAAGCCGCATAGGTGCATCATGGACAAGAAAGGCATCGTATTCACAAGACCGAGGGACACCGTCAGCTTCTTTGTGGGCGTCGTGCTCGCGGCGCTCGGGCTTATCCCGCTGCTCATCAAACTCAAGGTTCTGAACTGGACCCTTCCAACGTTCATGATGAACCTGCCCTTCAGCATAGCAATATGGATCATCGCTGTGGCAGGCCTCTACGTCGTCATCGACGGCTTCATCGAACCGCCAGCGCACAACCTGCACTGGTTCCTCATCGCCGCAGGCATTGTGCTCTTCGTCGTGGGCCTATTACCGCTCCTCAAGCAGTTCAACGTGATCAGCCTCAACTTGCCCTTCCTCAGCAATCTCGTGGTCTACCAGACGCTCATCACAGTGGAAGGCATACTGCTGATTGTCGGCGGGCTCACGGAGCACTAATCCATTCTTCTTCTCTTTCATCTAAACCGTCTTATTCTAGAAGCGTTAAAAAAAGGTGAGTGCAGGGAGGGGGATTCGAACCCACGAAGGCACGAGGCCACAGGATTTCTTCTCGCTAGCGAGCTTAAGTCCTGCCCATTTGACCAGACTCTGGAATCCCTGCAAGGCCAGCAGGCCTCCAATGGGATTTAAAGGTGCCGGAATGTTGATGGAAAGACCCACAATCTATTTGAAGTATGTACTATTACCCAGTAGTAGCTATGTATCCACCGACAATACTGTCGAATATCGACAAATCAACGGAGGACTCAACTCCGCACATACGATCATGGCGAATAGACTAGATGAGGAACTCATCCCTGGCAAAGTACTAGATGACAGGTATAGGATTTTGCGGCCTTTACGCAATGAAGACCAAGGAAGCTATTCAAGAGCATACGAGGTCGAAAGTATACGCGCCAACAGCAGAAAAGACATATTGAAAATCAACATTCCGTCTGACATACTTGAACATAACATCAGCAAAGAAGCAACTCGCGGACATAAAATTCTTAGTGCTCAAATAAGAACCGAAACAGAAATATATATTTTGAAAAACTACAAAAAGTATTCTCCAAAATTTTTACCCACCCCGAACGATCTTGTTTATATCGACTTCGAAAATGAGCAACTTCACGGCATCATCTACTCTCCCTTCGATGATCAGATAAGCACATTAGAAACAAGAATCGGAGATACGAAACGCGAGTGGGATGGATTCGCGTCCATGTCGTCACCTGAAGCACTGGAGATTGTAGAGGCGCTGGCATTGCTGAATTACCTATACGACGCGACAGCGGTATGCGCAACACCCCATCGGCGCGAGGAATACCTGATACACAATGACCTGAAACCAGGCAACATCTTAGTCTCGGAGAAGTTCAGAGCAGTCCCGCTAGAAGGTCACGGTTTGCTCTCAGCCAGCCTCACCGACCTCGCCAGAGAGCAAACTCTCCTCCAGATAATCGACTTCGGAATATCTCAACTTCCGACAAACCATCCTCGAGCTAAAGATCTCTTAAGTATCCGAAAAACGAACGATGACGTCTATGGATCTGCGAGGTACTCCAATCCTGCCTTAGGGAAGGAGAACGGAAGTGACGGGTGGGCCGTCGCAGCCATGGCCTACGAACTCCTTACCGGCAAACCACATCAAGAAAGAACTGCGTCATCAAACGAACTCCTCATCATCCTGGAAGAACGGAAGAAGGAAACCGAACAGGTCATGGAAAAGATATACAAGAGTTTCCTGAATGCCGCGGCATTAGAAGTTGCAGCATACCCGACAGCCAGGACTCATTGGATAGAACAGATTAACTCCCGATGTGAGCCAAACAAAAAATTAGAAGATGAAATGCGAGATAATATGAAACTCATATGGCCTACAGAAGGG
>DAGG01000018.1 GCA_002498125.1 Candidatus Woesearchaeota archaeon UBA525 | reverse complement strand
TACATCCACACCAGTATACTATTCCGTATGTTGGGATATGTTCTATTTAAAAGTTTCGATGGTCTGGGATAGGGAAAATAATTCTGGAAAAGGACGGCCCCGTAATCTTCTCGTCGACCAACATCGGCATGACGCAACCCGCCGCCTAGGGAATATCAATCAATATCTCGCTGATGTAGTAGAAGCAGGACTAGAGAGATCTCCCGGGTTTCGCGAAAGTGACTGGAGACAAGATCACATACCCTTCACCGCTCCCTCGATGATTCTCGGAACTTTTAAAAAGGCCAACATCCGGAAAAGAACCAATGGCTGGTGACGGTTGGCTTGAGTCAGGGACGAGGATACCCTTCGTCGGCATCATCGCTATCGTCGTCATCGTCGCCGTCGTGGCGCTTTTCGTCAAGGTATCTTTCGCTCCGCTCTTCCCGGCATCAGATGTGACTGTCGAAGATGGCAATGCCCTGACCGGCATGGTCACGGGGAGCGAATCGTTCTACGGCATACGCGAGATTGACCTGCAACGCAAGGAGTTGCTGCGCGGTACGCTCACGACACCACAAGAGTCGCTCATCTTCACGCTCGACGTGCCGCAGAAGCTGCTCACGATACAGCACGAGCGCAACGTCGAGGAGATTGAGCTCCATAGCCTCGATGAGAGGCTCACTGCAGCGTTCGAGTACTACGGACAGCAAGCAGTCGTAGACATTGACCCTGCGAAGAGGGAACTGGTCTTCCACCTACCCCAGCGCAACGCACAGCCAATCACGATCATGCTCTCCGACACAATCCTCTACCGCGGCGAGTTCCTATTCCGCAGCGAGACACACAAGCTCGAGTTCTGGCCTGCGAGCACACAAGCGACCATCAAAGCCAGCAGGAGCGCGCGAGTGCAGTTGGAACCTAAAGACAATCTCTACACAGGAGTGTGGACCGACGGAAAGACCAACCGTCCGATGACGGTGGATGTCCAGGAGCGCGTCGCCAGGATAGAGAACATCTACTGAGCATCATTGATTGAGCGCCGTCACTAGGCGGTCCACCATCTCATCCTTCTGCGCCAACGGTACAGAACAACCTGCTGCTGCCTTGTGCCCGCCACCGCCATACTCCCGTGCAAGCATACCGAGATTCACATTGTTCACGCGCATGAAGATATTCTCGCCAAGCGACACCCTTGCGCGACCCTGGCCGCCATCACTGATTATCAGCGAGACAGCAACAGCCGGGTAGCGTAAGTAGAGCATGAAGTGCAGCAGTCCGCCAGGGACCTGCAACCCCATACCGTCAAGCACGAGCACGCTGCCGCGAACCGCGATACGCTCCTCAGCGCTTACGAGGAACTCCTCATGCTCCCGCATGACACCAGCGTACTTCTCCTGTACGATGCGCATCGCGGCAACATCCTCTATGCCGCGGTTACGCAGTTGCTCGATGAGGAATGCGCGATAATGATGGCTGCCATGCGCCAGGCTGAGCGCGACCTGCATCGCAGGCATCGGCTCCCTGATATCGCGCTCGGCGTACTCTGCGCTGTCGATGATGTCCGCCGCCTGGACTAAAGGCAAGTACTTCTGCAGCCGATCGGGCCATAGCGAATGGATGAACGAAGCGCAGCTCTTACGGCTGGAATCGAGGTGGAAGTAGGGCCCTGTCGGCCCGTTGTTGCTCGCGTGGTGGTCTATCCAGAGCGCGCACCCCTCTCCAGGGCACGGCAGGTCCACCACTGCATCGCTATGATGCGCTATGAAACTCCCGTCGGTGATTTCCCAACTTTCGGCGAAAGCCACCTCTTCGACACCAAGCACTTCCTGCATCAGCAGCGCGCTGATCAGACCATCGAAATCAGTGTGCGCAACGATGCGGTTGATTTGCGGGAGCATAGGATTCCTGCGCGCAAGTATATTCTTATTTCTGCCGATTAATGCACAGCCGCGGAAACAGCAATAATTCTCCATTTTCTCAATGCAGCCCTACTATATTCTCACATGCGCAAATCAAAGGTGTTGAGAAAGCAAAGGCGCTGTTTATACGTCGTAAAAGGCACATAAATAGTCCGGAGACCTCACCGGTACGGGGCAAGGAGGTGACAGATGAAAGATAGAATTATAGGACTCTGGGTAGCGGCTGCCGTGATCATGCTCCTCGCAGGAGCGATATCCGTCAGCGCGGCTATCTCAGACAAGACGACAGATGATCGCGTGAGCGATACCAGCACCACGACAGGCAGCACCGACCGCACCCTCGTGGGCGATAGAGTGACGACCGCCGATAGGGTGAACACTGCGCTCGACTGTGTAGACCACAACCCGTATGATAGCATCGCGACATGCGAAGGGACGACGAGCAGCGCGACAAGCGGGCGCCCAGTGAGCGATTACACCAGCACAGGCAGTGCCATCGGAGTCGATGAGGGCGAGTGGATCATGCTCCAGTGCCAACTCGTGGACAGGACAGACATGACGATGCAGTGCTGGCCGCTCGGTAGCAACAGCGCGAACCGTGCGACAGTCAGCGATAGCACCACGCTGAACAGCCGCACAAACACCGCAATCGGCACGTCTTCGATGGGCACGTCATGGAGTGACCTCTATGACTACAACAACCCGACACGCCAGACCGTTGACGGCACTGGCGATCGTGTCGAGAGCGACACCACGCGCGGCTTCGAGAGTCCAGTCGTCTACAAGGACACGCTGAACACGCAGAGGACTACAGACGACACGACAACGGACCGCAGCACCAACTAAGAGTCTTCTTTCTTTATTCCTTCTCTTTGTAATCGCCAAGGCTGATCTGCCCCTTGCGCTTGTTGCGCTTAACGGCGAGATCAGTGACCTTCTGTCCAACCTGCTCCTTGATGCTCAGGGCAACAGCCTCGCCGATGAGCGCCTTGAGCGTCGAGAACTCCGCGGCCTTGACTGCCTCAATTGAGCGTATGCTGTTATGGAAGAGCTTGCGCGCCCTGATGCGGCCAATACCCTTCAGGCGCAACAACGGGAGTATCTCCTCACGCGCCCCGTACTCGAGGCGCACGCGCATCTTCTCGAGATCTCCGATGATGGAGTGCCATCCCTGCAGCTTCGCCAGCTCGACAAGTGAGTGCAGGAGCCAGTCAGCGATGTTGCGCTTGGCCTGTATCTCGCCAGGGGTGACGTTGTACTCGGCGAGAAGCACGTCCTCCCCGGCCTCGTCGATCCACGCCTCGAAGAATATCGCGGTCTTCACCGTCTGCAGGAACTCCTCGTACTCGTGGGAGTAGAGGCTCGGCGCCTTCACGAGGAGTTTGTCCTCCTCTTCAAGGAGCTTGCGATCGACCGCGTCTATCTCTGACTGGCGAACGCTCAAGAGCGGCCGTATCTCTATGGTCGTCGCCAGCATATGCAAGAGCGGGAACGGCGCGAGCGATAGGTTACGTGCCGCCCCTTTCTCTATTGCGTCTAACAAGTGATGCGCGGTATATGGGTCAAGGTAGAGCTGTGCCACTCTTTCGCCTAACTTTGTCGCCTCGAGCTTGCCGCCGGCGATCTCGCTAGCGACGACAAACCCGTCAGCGGGAGCGGCTCCGGGCGCCTCGATGAACTTCCATTGCGCGAGCAGCGCGACCATCTTGTCGAGGATACTATGGAGTTTGTCAGTGTCCTCATACTGCCATGCGTAGAACGTCTGGTCGAAGAACGCGTAGAGCGACTCCGTGCTGCTGACATACCCTGACGCGACGAGTGAGAGCACGTAGGTGCGCAGCACCGGCTCGACAGCGAGCTTGCTGTAGATATCCTCAGGATCGCCGAGCAGGTACTTCTCGACGATACGGTCCTTCTCACCAGGCGTCTCGGCGATGCATATCGCCTCGCCGACAGATTCCTTGCCAGGGCGTCCTGCGCGGCCCGCCATCTGCTCGTACTCAAGGACCGGTATGTCTGCCATGCCCCACGACGTCCCTTGCGCATAACGCTTGAGGTCACGGATGATCGAGCGGTAGGCTGGGAGGTCCATACCCATCGCGAGTGTGGGCGTCGCGCAGATGATCCTAATGGCGTTGTTACGGAAGTTCGTCTCGACGAGCTCTCGCTGCCTCGAGTTCAGTCCACTATGGTGAAACGCGATGCCTTTGCGCACGCACGCCGCGAGACGATGGCACTGCTTCGTGGGAGATTGGACGGCGGAGAGAATGTCCTCAGCGATCCTGTTGAGCGATTCCTGTTCATTGGCGGCCTTCACCTTCTGTGCTATCTTCTCCGCCTGAGACTCGGCTCCACGCTTCGTGTTGACGAAGACGAGCGCCTGCTTGTCCTTCTCGAGCGTATCGAGGGCTATGTTCAGGCAGGAGTCTGCGTAGCTCACAGTGACATCGGAAAACTTAGGCATGATAGAGAGAAAGAGGGGCGTGGTTTAAAAGGATTTAGTGGGCGTGGCTAGTGGGAAAATTTTAAAGCACGGCAGTCCCCCTCAAGCATATGATTCTCAATAAGCATATGGACCTCAACACCATCGTGCAGGAGTACACCGTCTGGAATGACGGTCCCGCGGAAGAGGAGCTGAAGACGCTCAAAGAGCACCTCGGGACAGTCCCCGTCAATATGCGAAGGCTGCAATCCGCTATCGAGAAGAGAGGGGGAAGCTACGGCAACCTGCTCATCGAAGCGGAACTCATCACACCCGTGTTCGCAATAGGCGTTTTCAACAATCTCGATGAAAACGAGGCTGACAGGATTACTGGCAGGCTTCAGATACCTTATGCGCGAATAGCCTTCGATTTTTCTGCTCTGGGGAAGAACGCCAAGCGCATGATGCGCCACGGTTTCGCATCGTGCTTCGATGCGGAGGACAATGCTATTCTCGTCCATAATGGCTCGCGCGACGCTGGCGTCGTCTACGAACGCAATGGGAAATATCGTCTAGTGGAATTCCTCGCCCGTTAAGTTTCTCGTCGAGACCACAGATCGCTCATGGACCATAGGAGCGAGGCATAGCTTTAACAGATTCTGAATCGCAGAAGAGCATCTCTCGTAGATGCAACAAGAAAAAGACTAGAGGAGATCCAAAAGGCTCGTCGCACTATTGGGTGCGGAGCTCACAGCGCGGACGCGATTGCCGTACTCCTCGCCGCCCACTGCAGCGGCGATGTTCGGCATGAGAACCCTCACCACTGAGAACGCTTCAGCAGGGTAGCGGCCCAGGCCCTTCTTGTCGAACGGGTCATACAATGGCTGGCCAGTGAAGCCATCGCGGTTCTTCGTGAGATCGTTGATGCCGAAGTTGAACATGAGGACGAAGTTCTCAGGCTCCACACCCTTGACACGCGTCGCTACGAACGCTGCGACATCATATACTATATCATTCTTCCCTGGCAGATAAGTGCGCAGGTCGTTGAGCCGTTCCTTCATGATACCAGCAGTCAGTGTGCTATCCATAGAAGAGGCGAACGGCCACAAGTTCATAAACCATTCGGCACTTGAGAGTAGTCAGTAGTGACGTTTTGCCCCGACGACAAGGCAGAACCCATCCAGAAAAGTATTTAAAGCGCCCTCTGACCCTTGAGAATCATGTCCCGATAGCTCAGCGGTTAGAGCGCGTGGCTGTTAACCACGAGGTCGCCGGTTCAAATCCGGCTCGGGACGTTTCTTGCCGGATTTGAACATGCAGTCACTTCGTTCCGCACTTTGCCGTCTTTGACGTCAAAGAATCCGGCTCGGGACGTCTTCACTTCGTTCAGTGCCGATGAAATGAGCACATCTGGAACGTCTCTCAAACCGCAAGGACTCTTTATCTCACTCCCCGCAATGCCACTCAGCGAGGCGATACTATGTACAAAGACAATATCGAGAAGCAGACTGAGGACAACGTTAATTTCCGTCATGTGCTTGCCACAGGCCCGCACCTGCAGCTCGTCGTGATGGCGCTCAAACCCGGCGAAGAGATCGGATTGGAAACGCACGAAGACACTGACCAGTTCTTCAGGATAGAAGTGGGCGAGGCGACCTTTATCATCAACGGCGAGGAGCACACTGCAGGCGACGGAGATGCAGTCATCGTACCAGCAGGCAAGGAGCATAATGTGATCAACAAGGGAGACGTGCCGCTCAAGCTCTACACTATCTACGCGCCGCCACACCACCCCGAGGGGACTGTGCACAAGACAAAGGAAGAGGCTGACGC
Organism: Candidatus Woesearchaeota archaeon UBA525; assembly: GCA_002498125.1. GTDB lineage: Archaea > Nanobdellota > Nanobdellia > Woesearchaeales > UBA525 > UBA525. The sequence goes on along the minus strand of DAGG01000018.1, from coordinate 64,348 downwards.
TGCAGAGTAGCGCAAACCTTTTCTATAAGCACAAGATCATCAGTGGGATGAAGGACTATTACGAAGCCCTCTACAATAAGAACGAGAACTACTGGGGGGTGCTCCCCTCACCAGTCTCGCTCATGGCGTTCCAGCAGGTGCGTGAGGGAAAGGCGCTCGATCTCGGCTGCGGCCAGGGACCTGATGCGCTCTTCTTCGCGAAGAAAGGACTCGTGGTAACTGCCATCGACATATCGCCCAAGGCGATAGCGGACCTCAAGCGCCATGCGCAGGAATCAAGGCTCTCCATCGACGCGCGAGAAGGCAACATGGAGCATCTGCCGCAAGAGGAATTCCAGCTCGTTTTCTCGCGCATGGCGCTACAGATGATTGCGCCTAACAAACGAATTGAATACATTAAGCAACTCAAGGAGACATACCCGGACGCGGTCCACTGCCACATCGTGCCCATCAGCGGCGCAGCTTTCGGCGATGCGTTCATCTTCGAAGATGCGCTCCTCAAGGAAGCGTATGCTGAGTGGGCTGTGATGTTCTACGAGGAGGCATGGACCATCGCACGCGCGCTGAACAGGGACAGTGAGCCGTACCTCATGCGCGAAGCACGCATCATCGCACGCAGATAATACAGTTCCCCCGGAATATTCTTAAAGGAATCAGTATCTGCCGCACTATGCCCGGCATCACGCAGCTCAAACGCATCAGGACACGCCTCGGCCTCACGCAGACGGAGTTCGCCAAGCAAGCAGGAGTGAGCCAATCGCTCATCACAAAGATCGAGGCGGGAAAGATCGACCCGAAGTACTCGACCGTGCAACGCCTCGAGCACTGCATCGCGCAGCTCGAGAACAAGACGCAACCCACTGTCGGAGAGATCATGCAGTGCAGCATCATCTACGCGACTCCGCAGGAGCGCATCACACATCTGATCAGACGCATGCAGCAAGCAGGAATCTCGCAGGTGCCAGTCATGGACGGCAAGCACGTCGCAGGTCTCATCACCGAAAGCATCATCCTCGAAGCCATCGAAGCAGGGAAAGAGCTCTCCAAAGTGGCGGCGGCTGAGATAATGATTGAGTCACCTCCGATACTCCCTGCCAGCACGCCATTGCCTGCGGCGATGCGTCTTCTGGAGCATTCGCCGATCATCCTCGTATCAGAGAAGAGCAATGTCGTTGGTATCGTGGCGCGATCAGACCTCATCAAGGCGACGCTCTGAGCCGGGTTCGGCGAAGCTATACCCAGAATAGATATCTTCCAGCGTGTCAGGTACCCTGTACGCCTTCACGAGATCATCCTCGTGCCGTTTGTAGTGCTCGAGGCTGGCGCGTTCATTGAGCGCGATGATCATCTCGATACTATGGACCATGCACGCTCCCTCAGCAGTCTCGCTTTCGAAGTGTCTTCCCAGGACACATCATTCCTGCCGAAGTGACCGTAGCTCGCAGTCTTCAGGTATATCGGCCGCTTGAGGTCGAGCGCTTCGATGATGGCTCGCGGTCGGAGATCGAACTCCTCCTTCACGAGCCGCACGAGGATTTCCTCCGGGACAGTGCTTGTGCCGAAAGTATCGATGTGGATGCTCGTGGGCTTCGCCACGCCGATAGCGTAGCTCACCTGCACCTCACACTTTGTGGCAAGTCCTGCGGCGACGACTGTCTTCGCCACCCAACGCGCAGCGTATGCTGCGCTACGGTCCACCTTGCTCGGATCCTTGCCGCTAAATGCGCCGCCACCGTGACGGCCGATGCCGCCATAGGTATCGACAATGATCTTGCGTCCTGTGACCCCGGTGTCGCCATACGGCCCTCCTATCACGAAGCGTCCTGTCGGGTTGATGAGGATATCAGTGTCATCATCGAGCCACTCCTCACATACAGGAATGATGACATGCCGCAGCACATCCTGGCGCAGCGCGCCGATATCGGTGCCATCGTTGTGCTGTGTGCTGAGCACTATCGCGCTCGCGCGCACAGGACTACCGTCATGGTACTCCACGCTCACCTGCGACTTCCCGTCAGGCCCGAGATAGGGGATGATGCGCGATTTGCGCACTTCGGCCAGCCGCCGCGTGAGCCTGTGCGCCAGCACGATTGGCAACGGCATGAGCTCTGGAGTCTCATCACAGGCGAACCCGAACATCATGCCTTGGTCGCCTGCGCCCTGCTCATGCTCTGCGCTCTCATCGACTCCTTGCGCTATGTCCGGGCTCTGGCTATGGATTGCCACGAGCACTGCTGCGGCGTCCGCATCCATGCCCAGCGCAGGACTGGTGTAGCCTATCCTGCGTAACGTGTCCCTGGCGATGGCCTGGTAGTCAACCTTGCCATTGCTCGTGACCTCGCCGGCAATCATTACCATCCCCGTCGTGGCTAGCGCCTCCACTGCAACACGACTCTGCGGATCCTGCGCAAGCAGCGCATCTAGTATCGCATCGGATACTTGATCACACACCTTATCAGGGTGCCCTTCAGTGACGCTCTCGCTCGTTATCCAGGTCTTCATGCGCATGACGAGTCATATTCCTATTATAAAGTATTTTGACTTAATTATTCTTTTAAGAATTAACATTCTCCAATCGTCAGCCTGCTGCTTTGCAGGAAACGCGGAGAAATGTTTTATACGCAGTGGGATGGGAACAAAGAGGAGGTACAACTATGGTCGATTTGCTCTGGTTAGCAGTCGTGTTCCTAGTCATCGCCGTCATCGCGTACGCACTGGGCGGACGTGGCCTTGCGTGGTTCACAGCGGACATCGCGAAGTTCCTCATATGGCTCTTCATCGTGCTGTTCGTAATAGCGCTGATTGCTAGATTCCTGTTCTAGCTCCTGTTTTTCCGTTTCTTCTCACCCAAACCTATTTAAAGACCCCGGCGGTCCTCAATGATAGCGGGGTAGGGCAGCTAGGAGTGCCCGCCGGGCTCATAACCCGGAGGTCGGAAGTTCAAATCTTCCCCCCGCTATTTCGGATGGCAAGCGTGCCCCCGCCGTTCTATCTTCTTCAGATTCTGCGGATGAGAGAAACCTATCATCTTCATCCGAAAATGATTTCGACAGCGATAATCAGTAACAAGCCACCCCGGCTATCGAAGAAGGTCGTTGACGGGAACCAGCAGGGCAATATTAAAAAAGTGACCAGGACTCCCCTAAGTATGCTCAAGCTAGAACACCTTGATTTCATTTACAAATTCGCCCAGAGAAGCTTCTCGTTTATATCGTATGAATTCACTGTCCCTGTGACAAATAAAGAGGAGACACTCCAGAATGTCACGAGAGAGTACTCTTGGCTTGAGGATATCATCACCGGAGTTATGGATTGCGAGAGACAGCCATTCGGAGATGCTGGTGCAAACTCTATTTCCCACGGCATCATACTTCGGCCGCAACCGGGAGATTACATAGAGCTCCAGTACCAGCTCTCTGTGAGCAAGAACAGCATAAGAGAAGCCAGCATCCGAATCAAGCACATTGATTCGGATCAGAGAAGGATACTCGGAGTTTTCGATCTCGTTCTAGGCGGAGCCGACATAGTGAAAAGTGAGAAGGGAGAGGCGGCATACGAAAAGATTGCTGTCTTGCGAAAAGAAGGCACACCGCACGCATACATCGCCTTGCTGCAGTGACTACAGTCCGACATACGTCCGCAGCAGCCAGCCGAACATGAAGCTCACTGCAGCGACGCCCAGCGATATCGCAGCCATCTCGCCGAACCGGCGCCAGAAGGATATCTTCTTCGCTGTCGTTATGTAGAACGTGTACACTGCGATGATGATAAGCGCGATGGAGAGCGTGACAAGGAGTGATGAATACAGCGATGAGAGGATGAAGTACGGCGCGATGAGCATCATCACTACCAGAATATACGTTCCGCCAGTGTACGCTGCCGACTTGAGCGGACTGCGGTGCCCATCCTCCTTCGCCTGCAAGTAGCCGGAAGCAGCCATGCTCATCGCTGCGGCGACACCTGTGACCAGGCCGGCGATTGCGACAAGGCGGCCATCGCGCAGCGCGAGCGTGAGGCCGGCGAGCACGCCGGTGAGCTCGACGAGCGCGTCGTTGAGGCCGAGCACTACCGCACCGGCATACTCAAGCCGCTCATCCTTGAGCATTGTGATGAGCATCTGCTCATGGCCTTCCTCATCGCTGATGAGGGCGCGCACTCCAGGAACGTCGCGGAGCTTCGCGTACTTCTCCTGCGCGCTCTTCTCCCCTGCTTCGCGCAGCTGGAGCGTGAACGTGACGCCGAATGTCCTCGCAAAGAAGAGGTAGAGGAGTATCTCGTGCCTGCTCGGACGCACGTCCACCTTAGTCTGCTCTCGCCAGTACTTGTAGTGACGCAGCTCGTCTTTCGCTATTCGTTCGAGCAACTTGCGATTGGAGGGGATAGTCGAGCGCTTGGCGAGCGCCATGTAGATATGGTATTCAGTCATCTCTGCCCGCTGCGCCTCGAGCGCAGCCTTGCGTATCGCTCGTTCCATGATGTGGTCCGGTATCGAGGATTTATAACATTGCAGGGTCGACAAGTGACTCTGAAGATACCTGCGCCTTAAGAACCTCAAATGCCGCAGCCATACCATGCGTAAGATCATCATGGCTCTTGCTGCCTTAGGCATGACGTTCTCAGGCATGCTCACATTGCAGCACTACTTCACAGGACAGTGCCTCGGCGGTTGCGCCTTACTCTTCAGCTACCCGACCTGCATCTATGGATTCTTCATGTTCGCACTCATCCTCGGCTTCACGATGATGGGACGCGAAGACCCGCGGGCCATGTACGTAACGCTCGGCACAGCAATCGCAGGCATGATCTTCTCATTCTGGTTCTTCGTGAAGGAGACATCGGTATGCTGGTTCTGCTACGACCTCGGCTTGCCGAGCTGTGCCTACGGCCTACTCATCTATACAGCAGTCGCTTTCCTCGCGATGAGAGAGCTCGGAATCGTGCCGAAGAAGGCAACGAAGAAAGCATAAACCTTTAAAAAGGACCTTGGGTTCTCAGGAGTGCCGGGACATTTTTGCCCACGTCGCATAGCTCGGTATTGCGCAGGATTGCTAATCCTGTTCCGCAAGGAATCCCCGGTTCAAATCCGGGCGTGGGCGTTTACCTTCCAGGTCACCGCCGCCACCCCTCGGCGGGCCCCCCAGGCCCGCCGACCCGAGGTTGGGCGGTGACCTCACCGCTGCTAGCTTGTCAGGCGACCTTGAAAAAGGTGAACCGCCATGACGAGAACTGTGACATTGGACATCCACGACTATGCGCGCATGTACGCGCACGCAGAAGCGCAAGTGCAAACAAGCGCGATCGGCGAGCGCAACAAAGACCTCATCTGCGCCTACCGGGACACGTGCCTCCTGCAACAGTCGTGCGGCAAAGTGCGCCTGATCCGCGTCATGGGCGTGCTATTGCTTGCCGCGCGCACCATGAACAAGGACCTCGACCAGGCGACGCGCGAGGACATCGAGCGCCTGATAGCCGACTGGATGCGGCGACAGCCGCCCTACAGCGCGGAGACCCTGGGAACCTACAAGGTCATCATCAAGCGCTTCTACACCTGGCTCGCCGACCCGGCAGGCTTCTCCCGGCGCTCCAACGCGCCACCGCTCGTGGCATGGATCAACAGCCACGTCCAGACCAAAGACAAAAAGCGCCTGCAGCGCAACGACCTCCTCACGCCAGAGGAGATCCAGACCGTCATCACCATCGCGCGACACCCGCGCGACAAGGCCCTCCTCAGCATCCTTTGGGAGACCGGCGGCAGGATCGCGGAGATCGGCAACCGCCAAATCAGGGACGTCGTGGCCACCGAGGTCGGGTACACGATTGACGTACGCGGCAAAACCGGCGCGAGAACCCCGCTGATCGTGAGCAGCGCCCCGCTGCTCGCGCAGTGGATCAACAACCACCCCTTCAAAAACGACCCGACAGCCCCACTCTGGCAGAACCTGGGATCAACGACGCCGCGACTGCTCATGTACGCGGCCATCCGCAACCTCATTCGTGACTACTTCCAGCAAGCCGGGATCACCAAGCGCGTCTACCCCCACCTCTTCCGGCACAGCCGCGCCACGTACTGCCTGGCGACGGGACTCATGAACGAGGCCCAGGCAAAAGCGTACTTTGGCTGGGCGCCCAACTCCGACCAACTCGCGACGTACGCGCACCTCCTCGCCAGCGACGCGAACAGCGCGATCCTGCGAGAGAACAACCTCCTCCCAAAGCAGGAAACGCACGAGGAACTCCGAGCAACAACGTGCTACCGGTGCGCACAATTGAACGCGAGCCTCAACGAGTACTGCAGCCGCTGCGGGGCCGTCCTCGACCTCAAGCAGGCCTACGAGCACCAGCAGCTGCATAGCGTGAAGGAAGAACTCGTCACGGCACTCTTCAAGGTCATGGTCGAGCGCGGCCTCGTCGATGAGGCAGCACGCTCAGTCCACGACGCCGGCCTTGGCATGACGCTCAAGCGCCTCGCGATGCACGTGACCGGAGAGCGGCACATCACGGTGAAAGAAGAACCACCGAAGGCGTGAAGGAAGCCGGCAGGTCCAGCATCCATTCGCGGGGCGCGGGTTCACTTCGGAGATCTTCGTGAGCGTCGGCGTCATCGAGACGGCTCGGTCTTAGCTGCCGGGTCCGTTTTCTCTGCGCGTCGGGCTCATCTTGCGTGCTGCCTTCTTCGCCGCGCGCTTGATTGCGCGGCCTGTTTTTCGTGCAGCCGTGCGTGATCGCTTCACGCTCTTCTTGACTCTCGCGGGCGCTTTCCTTGCGGTGCGCTTGCCGCGTTTGCTGCTCTTGCCGGATTTACTGCGTTTGCTCGCCATACGTGCTAGTCCTTTCGAAGATGAAGTCGATGCTGGCGTTAGGCGGGATCAGACCTTTGGCATAGATGTGCGTCGCGCTCAGACCATCGCCTGCGTCCGTGTTCGGCGTGATCGTTGCGGTGGCTTGGAGGTGTGGTCTTGGCGTGATGCAAAATGGTGCGCTCCAGTCCACGGTCAGGTCGTCGGTAATGACGCGTCTCGTGCGCCAGGAGTACCAGCCTTTTTGCTCCTCCATCTCCGTGTCGAGTGTGATGCGGAGGTGGTGTGCTCTCGTGCCGCTGCTTGGCACGTGCGGACAGTGGAATGGGAGGAGCGCGTAGCCGGTCGTGTCGGTCTCTGGCGCGAGCGCGGTGTACTCGTGCGTCATCCCGTTGATCGTGGCGCTCACCCTTACCGTGACGCGTCGGGCTAGTGCCGAGCTGTCGACGCCGTTGAGTGAAAGCTGGCGCTCTGCAGGGGTGAGGAGTCCTGGGCCGATCGTGTGCTGGTAGTCGATGCGCCGGTCGGTTGGGAGAGCAATATCTATGAGGCGGACGGCGAGCGTGAACGTGTCGTAGCAGAGCGCGTCCTGTCGGTGCGTGGTCTCGCGGATGTGGAGCTTGCCAGGCACGCGGCGCGCTTGGATCGTCACGTGTTCTCTGCCAACCCACTCGGTGTTCTTGAGCGTTGCGAGCGTTGCGGTGGTGGCGCGGATGGCGCCTCTGAGGAGTCGTCGCGCTGCGATCCGGTCGCGCGCGTCGTCGATGAACTCCTTGAGGATGAGGAGCCCGTCGTGGTGCTCGTCTCGTGGTTTGGTGAGGCTGGTGTGGTCTTGGTTGGTGTGCCGCACGTCGCCCAGGTACCCTAGGTGTGCCGCTGAGTGGGCGGGGACGATCGTGTCCTCGATGCCAGCGACGTACCGGCAGAGGAGATCGGTTCTCTGTTGCAGGTTGTATGCGGGGTTGCCGCCGTTGATGACGCGCCCGATCCATTCCCGGTTGAGCGTTTCGATGAACTCGCTGTCGTGGCGAATGTCTTGGAGGACGCGCAGGGGGAGGGGGATGCGCGCGAGTGCTGTCCCGTCATTGGGCGTCCCGTACATGAGCACGCCGTGAATCGGGAGGTCGTCTGCTCCCACGTCGTCGAGCAAGTCAAGGGTTGCGCGGCGGCTGATGAGGCCACCGATGCTGTGCGCGACGAGGAGGACGGCGTTCGCGTGTCGCCGGACGTGGGTCTGGATGAAGGTGCGCAGGGCGCCCGCGATGGTTTCGAGGCGCGCGATCGAGACGATTTTCCCTGCTGGGTGGCCGAAGGTGAAGTACTGGCAGCGGTACCGTGCGTCACGGTGCAGCTGCTCGAACATGCTCGTTGGTGTCGTGAGGAGTCGGCGCCATGCTGCGGCTGGCCATTGCCAGGTGCTGAGGTAGTGACCGCGAAACCCGTGGACGAACACGATGCCTATGGGTTCGGCATCACTGGCGGTCCATGATGCTGCCGTCTTCCCGAGCCGGGTGCACACGTAACCCGGAAGGTTTATAGCCTGGAGCTTCCGGGGGAGCTGTTGTGGCATGGCTGCAGTACCAAAACGCGACGCTCGCCGAGGTACTCTCCTCGCTTGATTGGTCCGGACGGGAACTACTGTACGCGAGCGTGTGGGCTGAGCGAAAGTTCGGGGAGGACTCGATCCGTTATTTTTACAAAGTGCAGCGTCAGCGTGACGGTGTCCTGGAGGCTGTTGCGCTGAGTGCTCCGGCGGTCCGGTCCGTACATGATGCGGCGCGCGCCGGCCGCGTCCTTTTCAGTTACCTTGATGTCGTGCGAGGGGAGTTGCCGTCCGCGACTGGCGCGTGGGAGTCAGGGTACGCTCTTGCTCCGGACGTGTTCTTGGCATGGAGCCGTCGTCAGGCTCCGGCAGGCATGCACGAGCGCGCCAACCAGAGCGCGCTGGGTGAGATTCGACTGTTCGTGTCGCCATGACGGGTGCTCTTCGAGCGTACTGCCGTTGCCACCGGAGTTTTCCGATTGCTTTGAACTTGCTGATGGCCATCGCTCCTCGCTCGTTGCGCGCCTTTGATCCTGGGGCGGTGAGCGCGAGGCGAAACCTTTATATTTGTCGATCCCGCAATCCGCCCAGAATGTGGTTCCTGCTGCCGGGTCGGTGGTATCGCAGACGTGAAGACCGTTCGACCGATCGTCGTGACTTGGAGCGCGTGATGTTGGAGAATTACAGTCGTTCCATGCGTGAGCTTGATACGCTGGCGCGCCGATCGTACTCGTCGCAGCGCGCGACGGGGCGGTACTGGCCCGAGTGATGCGGCATTATCTTGCCTTTCTTCTCCCCGGTGTTGCCGCGCTCCTGCTAGCGCTGCCCTCGTTTCCCGTGTTCGGGGGCGAGCATCCGCGTACCGTCTTTTGGCTTGCGGCCGCGCTCATCTTGGTCGCGGCGCTGATTGATCGTTCTCGCATGAAGGCGGAGCGGCGAGCTGACGCAGAAGCCCGTGAAGCTGATCAGGTACCTCCTGGAGCAGTACACCAAGGAAGGAGACCTCGTCTTCGACCCGTTCGTCGGCAGCGGCACAACAGCTGTCGCGTGCCAGCAGATGAAGCGGCACTTCATCGCCACCGAAATCAACCCCGAGTACGCCGAGATAGCCCAGAGCCGCCTAAAAGAACCCGCACCAGCAGAGCCAGAGCACCCCCCGGAGAACGCGGATGACGAAGCAGCGGCGCCTGACGAGATGGGAGCCGAAACGGCACCCGCGACGGAAGAGACTCCACAGCCGCCAAAGCGGCCCGGAACAGCGCGCTTTGGCGCGCCACGACCAAGGAAGAACCGGTACGTGCTCCCGACCGAAAAGATCGACCAGCCGCCGGATGCACCACCCGGCGGGTAAAGCGAAAGGACTAAATACGCCGCGAGTTACCGCTGCGGTACGACGGTCGCCTGACCGCTCCCAAAAGCAGCATCCGACACTGCGGCGTTGACCTAGCGGGTCATCTCCGGGCGTGGGCGCTCATCGCTCCTTAGCAGTCGCTCTGGCGCACGCCCGGATAACGAATGAGAATGACTCCATCCGGGCGTGGGCGTTTTATTTCTACCTCTGAAAGGCTGATTCTTAAACCTAGGATATATTTCCGCGCATGCATAACTCCTGGCATGGAACCGGGAATAGTACAAGAACTCGTGGACGCGGGTACCCTCAGAACACCGGCCATCATCGCGGCCTTCAAAGCAATTGACCGCGCCGATTTTGTACCTGAGGAGATGCTAGATATAGCCTATGTGGACTCCGCTCTGCCGCTCGGCCACGGCTCTACGATATCGCAGCCGAGCACCGTTGCCTTCATGCTTGAGCTGCTGCAGCCAGAGGAAGGGCAGAGCATCCTCGATGTCGGTGCGGGATCAGCATGGACGACGGCGATGCTCATGCATATCGTGCAAAGCGGCCGTGTCGTTGCCACGGAGATCGTTCCGCAGATAGCGGAGTTCGGAACGAGGAACCTGCAGAAGTACTATCCACTCCGCGCAATCCGCGTCACCGCTAAACTCGGCGCTCCGGAGGACTCGCCGTTCGACCGCATACTCGTATCGGCAGCAGCCGACGGGGTGCCGCAGGAACTCATCGAGCAATTGCGTGTCGGCGGACGTATGGTAATTCCTGTGCAAGGCTCTATCGTGAAAGTTGACCGGGTGAGTGAGAGCTATTACCGCACAGAAGAGTATCCTGGATTCCTGTTCGTGCCGCTGCGAGGGAATACCTGAGTGAAGTCGCGTGTAGTACGCAGTATCTCAGGTGATACGTTGTGCTTAAATTCTGAAGGTTCACGAATTACCTTGCAGGTGTGGCACCCGGGCATTCGGGCGGTTAGAGACCCGGACCACCACCTGCGCTTTTCTTCCATCGTGATACAAGAAATCAGAGAGAAAAAATAGGACCGCTGGAAGATCACCTAGGGATGATTTTCAGGTTTTCAGAATCGGTCGTCACCACTTCGACCTCTTCGCCGCTCAGCTTATGGCTCTTGTAATCAGCAAGGACTTTACTCGCTGTGCGAGTGTCAGCGCCATCATATCCCGCGACGAGGATAGCGACCTTGCCGTCCTCCTCCCAACTCCTGATAATCGCCATGCCGGGCTCGAAGCCTGCGCCGCACTGCTCAGGATTATCCAAGAGTCCTGCAGCAATCGCGTTCGCGCACGGGCCGCCGATGACGATCAAGTTCTCCTTGCCGACCATGCCGTCCGCTTCGGTATCAGTAACTGCTAGTCCGACCGCGACAGGGTTCACCTTCTCCGTTGTGGTGCCGCTAGCCACGCTCGTGACATCGCCATACGTAACGTACACTGCCGCCTGCCGCTGCGTCTTGGGGAGATGGAGCGTGAGCTCGTCAGGACCGCTCGAGTCGGTGTACTCATCGACGAGGATGCCCCAGTCGGTGAGTCCCTGGTTACGGTCATCATCGAGGTCGGTGAAGTGGAACCCGACACTCGGCGAGCTCGTGCCTGAGCTGACAGGACCGGTATAGCCACTCGCGTCGATGCTGATATCGATTTCGTCGCCTGACGCGCGGACAATGGTCCAATTGAGCGTCTCGTCAGACTTGACTGTCCCGAAGTTCTTCGACATCACACGTGCACTCAGCTTGACCTCCTGTCCTATGGCAGTGCCGTTGAGCGTCTTGCCGTTGCCGACGTACTCTGCGAGCGCAGCAGGATTAGACGACGTCACGACCTGCGAACTCACGTTCACCCCTGCAGCGATGTCGACTATCACACCTCCCCAGGTGACGAACTTTGCCACACCAGCATAGGTGCCGCTCGCGTCAAGGTCCATTGCGAGCGTCGGCTCACGAGCGCTCACGTTGCTCACATTGAGGATGAACGAATGCGTGGTGAGGATGAGCGTTCCTGTACCATCAGGCATCACGGCGACAGGAAGCGTCTTGCCATTGGAGAGGTCCTCGAAAGAGAGCACCCGGTTCACCTCGTCATAGTCAGTGTAGCGGATCACGCGAGTGACGGGCTTATCAGCATCAAGGGGACCGCGGTTGTTGCCCAGGATGATATAGTCATCCATACCGATGGTATGGTTCGCGCCTCCCGCTCCCTCTACGAACACGAGATCGTGATCCCGGCTACCATAGCGCCACACACCCTCGTGATTGCTGAGGAAAGGGAACGTATAGGTCTCACCGTTCACGTTGGTGAAGGTCATCGTGTAGCGGTCATCGCTGATGGCCGCCAGCTTGAGCGGCTTGACCACTGGAGCAGACAGTCCATCGTATCTGATATCGAGACCTGGACTGATGAGACCTTCAGGATCCCTCATCAGCTCACGAACGCCTTTGCCTGCGGGGACATAAGCAACGCTGCTCTCATCGCCATCCATGGTGAGGCGGTACCGGATGATGTTAATCTTGTACTTCGAACCGATGGCCTGGCCCCTGATGGACACTGCGCCTTCACTAACAGACTCATCGTTAATCTCTATCGTGCCGTCGAAGGCGGCATCGTCGGCTGTCGGGTCGCTCAGCAGCAGCTTGTTCGCGCCTAGGTAGAAGCTCGCCACACCATCGCGAGAATTCACGAGGATATCGCGGACGCCAATCTGTATGCCGCCGCTGACTGTCTCGGTGTCGCCCTCCTCCATCGCGTCGGTGAGCTCACCATTCACGCTGAACTTGGCCTGAACCGAACCAGTGTTTGGATCGCTGACGAACACGAGTGTGACCTCGTAATCCTCTCCATCAACAGAGTACTTTTTCGTCTCGCCCTCTCGCAGCGTATCTTCGACGCTGCCACCCATGAGCGTGAGCTCCACGGCCGTGCCGTCCATTGTCGCTTCGACGATAGAATAGTCTGCGCCGAGGATGTTGAATGTCACGCCTTCAATGTCATCGAGAGCAGTGCCTTCGACCCTCGATTCGATGCCCTGCGGGAACTCGGCGTACCACTCCATGAACGGCAGCGTGGTATCGAAGACGAGGTAGTCGGCGAGCTTCTCATCGTCATCCTGGAGGTAGTTGGTTGTGATAGACTGCAGCACGCCGCTGGTGCCCATGATGAGGTGCTGACGATAGTCGGTCGTGCCCTGCGAGTTGCGGATTACGCCATCCTTGAATGCCTTCGGGGATCCGCCATCGAACATCGTCATCGGTGACTTGCGGATTTGGAGGTTGCCGCCATAAACAGCCTTTACGTCACCTGAGAGTTTCGTGCCTCCAGCGCTCACTGTCTTGGAGACGCTCGCCGCCTGCAGCCCTGCTGCGATATCCACAGCTCCGAGCACGTCAGGGACTGCCGCGTTCTCGCCCACCACGATCTTGCCATTGAACTGCCCGTCGACGATGTACTTCGCAGGGTACTGGCCCAGGTCGTATGCGAATGATCCTGCGATGACTGTGCCTGTGATGAGAAGTGCGCCGCCCAAGGCGGTGATCTTACGAATACCCATAGTTACCCTCCGTGACTCGTTGGCCACGCCACCATCGTCGATTACCAGCACCGGAGCTTTTTAAACGTCCCGGTATTACGCCAGATACCAAATGATTTAAAAACTACTAGAGGAGAAAATGAGCAGGTATCCTTGAGATGCCTGGTGGTAGCATGGACCGTACAAGCGTACTCTGGGCAGTGACCCGCATCAGCCTTGGTTGGATATTCCTCTGGGCATTCATTGACAAACTCTTCGGCCTCGGCTTCGCGACCTGCAAAGGCGCCGAAGTCATGTGCCAGAAGGCCTGGCTCGCTGGCGGCTCGCCGACAACCGGTTATCTCACCGGCGCATCGGAGCGCGCTTTCGGATGGCTCTTCGGAGCGCTCAAAGGACTTGCGCTCGTTGACTGGCTCTTCATGATCGGCCTGTTGGGCATCGGTCTCGCGCTCATCCTGGGCGCAGGCATGCGCATCGCCGCCTGGACTGGCTCTGCCATGATGGTGCTCATGTGGCTAGCAGCGCTGCCGCTCGCGAACAACCCCATAATGGACGACCACCTCATCTACGCGATGGTGCTCTTCCTCATGGCATGGCTGAACGTCGGCAACATGTACGGGATCGGCAAGTGGTGGAAATCACGACCGTTCGTGCAGAAGAACCGCTGGCTCGAGTAAGCCTTTTTATTTTTCTTCTCTTTTTTCTATTCCTGATACCCCGACATGCTTCTTTCAAGGACACCTGGCAGGCGGAACCTAATAGGAACCACCACGCTCTATCGAGAACATCTGGAGATATGAAATCAGAGACTGGTGTATACAGCTACTTCGTCTTGGCTATCTGAATCATCTTCAGGGCCTGTGACGGGCAGTCCTTCGGACAATCTTTGCAGCAGCACTCGAGCGAAGGCTTGTAGGCGATGCATTCTGCGCAGTTCCATTCAGTGTGGCAGTCGCGGCACCCGCGTTTCACACCCCATTGCGCGAGCGGCATCGCCGCTTCGAGGAGAGATTTGCCTGAAGGAGTTATCGCATAATGACTGGCGGCGTGAGAGATGAGCCCCTCAATCTCCAACCTGCGCAGTTCCTGAATGAGTATCCTGTTCGTGATGAAGTGCAGCTCTGTCTTGAGTTCAGAAAACCGCTTGGACGAGCGCAGTGCGCGCAGGACGAAGAAGCTCCACTTCCGGGAGAGGATGTGCAGCGGGTGATGGTATGGGCATCCTTCCATAAGGCATTCTTCCGATGTGGCCTTATTAAATACGGAAGGTATCTTTGAAGATATCGGGAGTGCTTCAGAGGTACTTCGCTATCCTTTTCCAAGCATCGAACTTGTCATCGAAAGGTATAGTGTTAGCAGGGCTCGTGGAGGGAAGAACCAGGGTGGCGTAGCCTTCCGTCCTATAGATGTCGCTGCAGGATCCTGACTTCTTGCCGTTGAAACAGATGAGCTTGAGACCGGGAGCGGTTCTCAGCACCGCAAGGTCGTTCTCCACCGGAGACCTAATCCTCGAATCAAGACTGCCCTGCCGTTCGCAACTAGCATAGACGTCCCAAAGTCCGATACCGTGATCCAAAAGCTTGGAGAGGCGCTCCTCATAAGGAAGGTAGTGGAAGTCATCCTCTGCGATTACCGCCCCAATCACAGGCCAGAACTGGTTGCGTGGGTTCGCGTAGTACTGCTTGCGCCGCAACGACTCATCCCCGGGAAAACTGCCGAGTATGAGCACCCTTGTACGCTCATCCATGACCGGCGGAAGCCCTTTGAGCCGCGTCACTGCATAGTCGCCTTGATGATCTTGAGTTCCGCGATCGGCTTATCACGCCTGTCACGGGGAGCGTTGACGATGCTGTCCACAACGTCCATACCCGCCACGACCTTGCCGAAAACAGGGTGCGCCTTGTCAAGGTAGTTGTTGTCCACGACATTGATGAAGAACTGCGAACCGCCGGTGTTCGGCCCCGCATTCGCCATCGCGATAGTGCCGCGGCTGTTCCTGTTGCTCTTCGTGAACTCGTCCTTAATAGTGTAACCAGGGCCGCCCGTGCCAGTTCCCGTTGGGTCGCCGCCCTGGACCATAAACCCCGGGATGACACGGTGGAATATCACTCCATCGTAGAACCCTTGCTCGATGAGTTTGCGGAAGTTGCCTGTTGTGATCGGCATATCCTGTGCGAGCTCGATGATGATATCACCCTTGTTCGTCTGGAGAAGCGCTTTTGCCATCATGCCGAAATAGACGCTCGTCTTAAAAGGGTTTCGGAGACCTGCGATGAGCACGCCGCTTGGTGCAGTACCGGCAGTTGAGGACTATCCTGTCGCTGAAGCCCTGTATCGCCTTGCGGGCAATAAGCATATCTCCGACGCCGATTGCCGAGAGGTTTAACGTGGCAGGATCGATGTAGACCTCATCGACCTCACCGAGGTACTTGCCTGCGGAGTCCCAAACAGGCTTATGGATGAGATGTATCGAGCTCCCTATCATAGTCCTCCCATAGCGTCACTGAGCATACTACTGGCCCAAACAACAATTACGATAGTTAAAAAGAAAAGGTATCGATGCGAATACTCGCCGTTTCCCGATGTTGATAATGTGCGTCCTGCGCGTACCCGTGTTCGCGAATCAAACACGTGCCCTGCAGGATTCCAAAGACCGCTGTTTCAAAGGCTGGTATTTCCCTCAAAGGCATCCTCGGAACAATTCTCTTTCTCCGCAGATAGGGGTGCGCATCTTCGCAGTTTCCTCGACATACGTTTAAAACACGCGGCCCCACCGTTAATAGATCAAAGGGAGGTGAATCATGAGATCAGGATTGCTAGCAGTAGGAGTGATACTCCTCATACTGGGAGCGATATTTTACTTCATCCCAGGAGACACAATGACAGAGACGAGAGTTGTGGATACTGAAGTGGCGAACGTCTATGACGGCACGCAGACAGTGTCTGACAACGATACAGATGACAGCATCCTAGTCGCAGACACAAACGATGAGACCATCGGCAGCCCCGACACGACTGTTTATGTTTATATCGATGACAATGGCGAGATGTATACACCTGGAGGTGAGTTCCTCGGCAGCGGATTGACCAGCACGGGCATCACGACTGTGAGCGACACGACAAGCACCACTGACCGCACGACTAGCGATACCAACAACTGGGACGCGAGCGACACAGACCGCGAGACAGTTGCAGATGATACCCTGTTCCCGACCACTGACCGCGACAATGACACCGATGCGACACTCGCAGGCACCACCACCGGCACCGCAGGCGGCAGCGATATCATCCGCGGTCTCGCAATCCTCGCGATGGTTCTCGGTGCTATCCTGACCATCCTAGGACTCGTGCTGCCTAACCGCCACGTCGATGTAGAGGTGGATAGGAGCGCGCGCACCCAGGGCGTGGCAGGCCGCCGCGTCTATGAGCGCGAGGAGATTAAGCGCGAGGAGCGCCGCAGGTGAACATCCTCTTTTTTCCCTTTTTTCCATGACAAAACGGAGGGATACCATGAGACCTGGATTGCTGGCAGCGGGCATCATCATCCTCGTTCTGGGAGCCATCTTCTTCTTCGTCCCGGGCACGACCGCCCAGACGGAGAGCGTGACGACTGATGTCTACCAGACCGTGGCAGAGACCGACCCGACTGATACGAGAACTGAAACTGAGATAACGACAGATACGACAACTGACACCACGACAACAGACACCGGCGTTTTCCCTGTAGTGGGCAGGGAGGAGACTGTCGTTAACCGAGAGGTAGTTGTGAACGACAACCCTGTCGTGAATGTATTTGACGGCGACGACACCACAGCGACCACTACAACGACCTTTTGGGGCGGCCCGAGCGCGCGCATGCTCGCTGTGCTCGCGATGATTATCGGCGCGATCCTGACCATCCTCGGACTCGTGCTACCCGACTCAGAGGTGACGACGCACGTCAGCTCCACGCGGACGACAGCGCCTGCACGCAGGACGGTTGTAGAGCGTGAAGAGATAATGGATGAAAGAGATGACATCATAGTGAGGCGGAGGTAAACTCCCCTCTCTTTTTTTCCATGAGAACAGGCATCATCTCATCCGGGGCGGCAATCCTCTTTCTCAGCGCGCTCATGTACCTCGTGCCTGTAGGAGAATCTGCCACATGGGCCAGTTACGGCATGGTAGTCGGCGCCGTGCTCCTGGTGGCGGGTTACGTCTCAGGCGAAGTGCCTGCATCGGCGCGCACTAGCGCCGACCCATACAGGAGGCTTTATGATATCGACGATGAAGAGCCGGTGATGAAGAGGAAGAGGATCTGATTCTTTATTACGCATCATTATTACGTATAACTAGAGCATCCATTTTCTAAGCCGGACATATCCTGAACTAGCTTAACGAAAAACTAAGAGAAATAGAAAAAACAGGAAATACTTACTTCCACTCCTGGACTATCGGCTC
Organism: Candidatus Woesearchaeota archaeon UBA525; assembly: GCA_002498125.1. Classification (GTDB taxonomy): domain Archaea; phylum Nanobdellota; class Nanobdellia; order Woesearchaeales; family UBA525; genus UBA525. Next base: position 46,677 of record DAGG01000018.1, on the reverse strand, counting down.
GCCCGGGTTCCAGTAGTTCACCTTGACACTCATGTCAGGGTTGAAGAAGGCGTTGTACACCTCAGGGAGGTACACCTGGGACTGCGTGTTGAACGCCGTGTCCACCTTGTACTTGTTGTCCTCTCCGATGATCTTACCTCCTGAACCAAACACAGGGAGCCACATATAGATCTCCGAGAGTTCGTGGAAGTTGGTGTTGACCTGCGACTCCGCGTCGATACGGGTCATCATGGCGGCCGCATCCTCGTGAGCGAGGTCGATCTTCGCCGTCAGCACCTTCTTGAGGTCGTGCTCTCCCTGGAAGCGGTAGACCGTACCCTTGTACTCGCACGGACCTGTGCCGCCGAGTGTCATCACCGCCCACGGGTCGCTCTTGAAGCGCAGCGCTGCGTGGAAGAATCTCTGATGCAGTGCATGCGACCACACAGGACCTATCTTGTTGATATTGACGCCTGCGTCGCTCGCGTACCTGAAGTTGCGCTTCGCGGCAGGCTCCTCCTGGAAGAGACCGTCTAGTGGTGGAGCGATATTGTTGATGTATGCGTCAGGGTTACTCACCGGGAACAGACGCATGTAGTCGACATCTGTCGGTTTATGCACGTGCGCTGTACGGTTCTCGACACGCGTCCAGACGAGTTCGTCCAGTTGCGTGGGCAGATTGCAATCCTTGCGGACATCGAGCACCGTGGTCAGGAGCCTAGTAGGATCGCCTTCTGGAGGACATTCGGCGGGGCCTGCATACTCGTTCTCAAGCGTGAGCCAGTACCTGTCCGGGCATATATCCTGGACAAGGAGCTTCCATCCCCATTTGAACCCGTCCTGCTTGTAGACCTTCGCTGCGAAGGCGTGAGCGAGCTCATCGAGGAACGCGCTGTTATCGCAGCCGGTGATTGCCTCTGAGCCAAGACCGGTATCGAGGCTTCCGCCCGCCCGAACGAGACGCCTGCGGTCTGCCATCAGGCTGCCAGGGACCGCGAGTGCCGCGGCGCCCAGCATAGATGCGCCGAGAAAGTTTCTCCTATCCATATCTTTTTTTACCATGGGACTCCTCCAGCACTAATTATACGCGGCTGAACCGTCAGCCATCATTTAACCATATCCTGCGTTTCTGAAAAAATATGCGATTGTGATTTTGCGCTTCGCTCATCCTCCCGTCGACAAATAGCTAGTTCAAACTCTGGCTTGATATTAAGGACTTCATTTATAATCTCATGTTGAACATCTCAGCTTTCGCTTAACCCGTAAAAAGCACTATAATCATGAAAGCGCAATCTTAAGTAGGATTTGGGAAGGAAAGGGAAAAACAGCACAGCACTAATTGCATATTCCGCTAATTGCGAGCATATGGGAGCTGACATGAAAACCAACAACAAGAGAAAGATTGTAGGTGGCATATCCTTTCTTTTCATGATCGCCCTCGCTTTCGGAGCGCAGGCGACAGAGATGGGCATGAACTACTACCACGAGACCATGATGCGTGACGGTTCACATTACATAGACCGGTCCCCGGCGCAAGTGGCTATGGACCTGGATGATATCAGTACGCTCACGCGCAACGTGAAGCTCTACGCAAACCCCTTCTTCGACGAGAACATTGCATGGGTCGAGGAAGTGGCAAGCATCGCCAAGGCGAAGGGCATGCACGTGGTCGTAGTCATGAACACTGAGGACCGCACGATAGACGACGGCAACTGGAACGAGTACCGCAGCCGCGTCCTCGAAGCAGCCAGCCGCTTCAACGGCAAAGCTGACGAGTTCCTCGTGGGCAATGAGATAAAGCTCCACAGCGGCTGGTCTCCCCAGGAGATCAAAGACCGCGTGGCGCCGCTCATCGATGAGACCAAAGGACGTTTCAGCGGACTTGTCAGCTATGAGGCGCTCTATTGGGAGCGTGAGCCATGGCTCGACTATCCGGGCAAAGTGTACATCAACATGTACGAGCACTACCCGAGCTTCGAGACTAATGTCTATGAGACTACTGGTCGCATGGGCAACCGCCTCGCCATCGGCGAGTTCGGCGAGCTCACTGACGGCGGCGATGGCTGGCCTGTCCGCGACGAGTGGGCGCAAGCAGATGACATCAGGAAGCGCTGGGAGCTGATCAAGCAGACCGGCGTGCCTGTCGCATACATCTTCACGTACCGCGAGCCTTCGCACGAGACAGGTTTTGGCCTCGTCCGCAGCGACGGCAGCAAGAAGCAGGCATGGTACGTGTTCGACGGCAACTCGGCAGCGACAGTCGCTCCGAAGTACATCGCTCCGAAGCAGACCACATTCGTCACGCAGGAGCCTAAGGTGACGTTCGTACCGAAGACCACGCAGACGTTCATCGCTTCGAAGAAGACGTACAAGACCACATTCGTGGCGCCGTCAGGCGTCAGCCGCCTCCCTGTGCACATCAGCCAGGGAACACTGGTGAGCGACAAGACTGTTGGCGACTGCCGCACGCTGAAATTCAGCACGCGCGGCGAGCTGACACAGGTCCAGGTCTGCAGCAAGGACGGACAGTATGAGCTTTCACGCCAGTACGGCGCTGAAGGTGTCACCGTCACTGTAGGTGCAGGATCTGTGGACAGCACCGGCGGTTTTGCGGTCTTCAAGGCATAAGCGCTAAGAACTCCTTCTTTTTTTCCTTTCATTTGTCCAATGGGGCATACGTGGGTATGCGGTGGGTGAAACATGAAATGGGGCATTGGTCTAGGACTATGTCTAGGTATCATACTGATGGCGAGCGCGCTCGCGATGACAGTGCCGGTGTCTGATCTCCCGACATCGTGCACATTCAATAGCAATGCCTGCTCGAAGATCAGCGATGTGACGAGCGGCACATGCCGCACGCTAAAATTCTCTGCTGGCGGACAGCTCGCGCAGGCGCTTGTGTGCGACAAGGGAGCTGCCTATGAGCTCTACAAGCAGGCCGCTCCTATCGGCGACCTGAAGCTCTGTGCAGGCGGTGGATGCATCGACAGGTGGACGGGTTTCTCAAAGTTCACGAGCATAACGCTCCCGAGTTCATCTCCAACCCCGACCTGCACACCCTCTACTGAGGTCTGCGACCAGAAAGACAACGACTGCGACGGCCAGGTGGATGAAGGGAACATATGCAGCACAGGAGCGACTCCGCTCATCTCCGGCAGCAGCACCGGTGCATGGGGCCAGACGCGCGACCAGAACTTCGAGACAATGGTCGACTCCTGGTTCAGGAGCCAGAACGTGATTCAGAAGATTCCGACAGCGCAAGGGACTGCGCTCTGGGTGCCATGGATGAACAGTGCGAGCGCATCGGCGGTGAGCAACCTCCAGTCAGGAGGCAACTGCAACATCGGCACTGTCGATCTCAGCAACAACTGCCTCGTGACAGACGAGTTCTCGCAGGTCGGCATAGCCCTGGCTATGAGCACTAGGCACCAGGCTGATTTCGACCAGTGGGTGACGACACTCAAGCAGCTGAGAAGCAGCAAGTACGGCTCGCTCCCGGTATGGAAGGCATCGCGCACAGCGACAGGCATCAGCACCGCGATTACCGGCAACCAGGACAGCGCGAGCGACGCTGACGCGCGCGTGATAGCTGCGCTCTACACCGCTGCGAACAACGACGCGTTCACGTCAACGCAGCGTGCAGCCTACAGGCAGCTCGCCGACGCAATGGCTGCGGACATGATCAAATACGACTTCGCGCACGTGAGCAAGCCCGGACGCAACGGCGTCATGATTGACAACTGGCTTGCGAGCGGAGCCGTGACTGGCACGGGCGCAAGTCTGACCTGGAACGATTTCAGCTACGGCGGGTACTACGGAGATGTCGTGATTGCGCTTCTGGCAGCATACAAGAGCACAGGGAATCTTGTGTACGTCAAGTACGCACAGGATACTGTGAACACCTACCTCCTTGCCGCGAACTTCGACGGCACGCGCTTTAGCGTACCACCTAAGGCATTCAGGTGGGACACAGCAGGTACGATTCCCAAGGCTGTCTGCACGAACAACTGCGGATCGAACAGCTGGGATGACTCAGACGCTGTGCGTGCAGTCACCATATGCAAGGCAGTGTACTACGCAGAGCTGAACAATGTTAACCTCGGCAATGATCTGAAGGCCTACTGTCAGGCATGGATGAATAGCGGCGGCGTGCGCAGCGATGCGTACGCTATCCAGTACAGCTTCGACGGCAGGCCTGTCAGCCAGGTCCAGGGAGGTATGTTCGAGAACGGCCTCGGCTCGAGCCTGAACTTCTATCTGAACAAGCAAGATCTCAAGGTGAAGCTTGATGAGGTCACGACGCACTACGACGTTAGTCGCGGCACTTTCGACTGGACTGCGAGCGACGGCGTCTACAGATCTGCCTTCTACAAGGCGAATCTGGGCACTGCCATTGGCCGCGACATCAAGGCATTCTCTGGTGGTACTGTTGTACAGCCGCCTACGTGCACTCCGACCACGGAAGTGTGCGACGGCAAGGATAACGACTGTGATGGTGCAGTGGATGAGAACAATGTGTGCAGCACGACCAGCTGTGCGAGCAGTGTCAAGGACGTTCCCGTGACCTGCACTGGCGGGACCATCACGAAGGATGTGTGGAATGGCGGCAGAACTATCGTATGCAGCACGACGCAAATAGTGGCCTGGGACAAAATAGGCTACTTTGAGATGTACAAGCAGTCCGGAGGCAGCACTGTGAAGATATGCCTCGGCACGACGTGCATCCAGGACAATGGCTACGCGAAGAGCGGCAGCTTCCCGATATGCAGCGGCAGCACGACACCACCGCCAACTTGTACACCTACCACTGAGGTCTGCGATGGCAAGGACAACGACTGCGACGGGCTAGTGGATGAGAACAACGTGTGCGCGCCATCGCCTCCAGCATGCACTCCGACCACAGAAGTCTGCGATGGTAAGGACAATGACTGCGACGGCAAGGTGGACGAGGAAAACGTCTGTGCGCCGCCAGCAACAGGATTGTCAGGTCTGAACGTGATTTGCAAGACTAACCCGACGGGCGCGCTCTGTACGAAGATTAGCGACACCACAAACGGCTGTAGGACGGCAAAGTTCAGCAGCAACGGTGCGCTTGAGCAGGTCCTGATCTGCGATAAGGGCAGTGCCTATGAGATGTACCTGCAGACGCACAGTGGACAGACGACCACCTGCGTCGGCACAGCATGCGTCGGGCCGATGACCGGTTTCGCTCGTTGGGCGAAGTAAGAATCCTTATTTTCTGATTCCTTATTTTTTCTCTTTAATTCTCAAAATCCTCTCAAAACGCTCTCCTGAACTCAGGCAATGCAAGAGGCACGAGGAATATAAGAAGAAGGAAAAAAAGAATCACGGTTCACACCGTGCAGTACGGCTCGCTGCGAGCGAATCCACGCAGGTCACCGTCGAGGCAGGTCCCATCAAGGCAAATAGTGACCGGCTCGCCGCTGTAGCTCTGGCGGTACATCTCGAAGTACTGACTCTGGCCGTCAGGCTTGTCACAGGCAAGCACATTGAGCTGTCCTGCTCCTGAGTCGCAGCTGATCGAGCGGCATGAGCCGTCGAACGTGTCGCTGGTGATGTTACCGTCGCACGTCGCGTCAATCTCATCCACGCTGTTGCCTGAGCATACTGGCGGAGGCGGCGGAGGCGGAGTCACTGGCTCAGAGACTGTGAAGGAGTCATAGCCCTTGAGCTCATCGACGAAACCTATGCCGAGTGTCGCATACAGGTCGCCCTCTGGTGCGAAGACGCGGTAGAACTCGTAGCGGCTGTCGCCCTTGTGGCAGACCAGCGTAGCGATGTCTTCATCTGCATCCTCATCCACGTTGTACAGGATGGTCCTGCATGTACCTGCTGTCGTGTCGCTCAGCTTCTCGCACGCGACTCCGTTGAACGTGCAGCTCTCGCTGAACGTGCTCGGGTCGAGGTAGACATATCCTCCCTCATCTGATCCGAGCGGGTCAGCTTCGAATGAATCGTAGCCGCGGACCTCGTTGACACATCCCTCATCGACGCACACTTGGAAGTCCCCTCCTGGGAACGCTTGGCGGTACACTTCATACCGTCCGCCGTCCTTGTGGCACACCTGCGCGACGATATTCCCGTCGACAGTGCTGAAGGTCAGCGTGCGGCAGATTCCGCTCGTGACGTCTGATGTTGCTGTACAAGCCGTACCTTCATACGTACACGTATAAGGCAATGACTCGACAGTGGGATAAACTGTTGCGGTAACCATACCCACGCCCAGCAATAAGAACGCGAGCAGGATTCCAGTCCTCTCTCTATCCATAGTTCACCTCCTGCCTATGCAGATTGTAGCCGGCGCGTCTCACCGTCACCACTTAAATATGTGTGAGCTGTCCGGTATATACACTCTCGTTGAAGGAACGTCAGTAAGAGATGCTCTTATCTTCACTAATCGTCAATACATCGACGACAAAATGAAATGGTGAATTTCACAGAAGATACTTCGCGCAAGGTCATCATTACGCATTAAAGGTAATATCAAGGAGAGAATAGAACTAGAGAAGAGGGTTTGATAATGTTGTATCAACGATGATAAGGTTGCATCACTCCTTGATAACCTACTGCACCTCGATGGTCATGGAATCGCTCCTACTGATCACATCGTTCTTCGCAGTGCAGGAGACAGTGTAATTTCCCGGATCAAACGCGTGGAAGGTGCTGCTGAACGTCTCGTTCGTCCAAGAGTCGCCATCGTTGAAGTCGTAGTCGTACAGCGTCGCATTGAAGTCAGCATCGCACGTGAAGACGTAATCCCTGCCTTGCGGATAGAAGGGAGCGATAGAGAGGGAGACTGAGGCGTTTGATTGCGGCTGGCCAGTGACGTTGATGGTACGCTCATAACGTTTCTCTTGTCCTGCGCCAACCTCTTGTCGACAAACGACAGCGTGTGCACCAGGGCTCAGGTTAAAACTCGACCATTGATTACCGATAAACATCGATCCATTAGTCCATACATTGTCAACAATCAACATTCCGTCATTGCCAGCGTCAGTCGCATACGATTGACAGCTAATCTCGGTCATGCCATTCACTCCAGGTCTTGTCAGGATGCCATATTCGGTGCGGGTACCGAGCTCCGGCACCACGACTGTGCCACTAACCTCGTTGCTCCTGTAGCAGATTGTGCGCGGATTGCTGCAGCCACGCTTCTGGCCTCCTGCATTGTATTCCTCTGGGGCAAAGTTCGGCCAACTGCGTCCTGCAGCGGCGTTACCATATGTATAGTTCCCAGGCTCAGGGAAGGTAATGCGTACGATGTTCCCATGCGTTCCGGTAAGTTGGTTATAGAACTGCATAGACCAGAGCCAGTACCCTCCCTGCCCACTGCCATCGGAATTACGAGGCAAGCCAACGGCGTACGACCCGAAATCAAACGTCGAGCCGTTCACCTGTCGTTGCACGAGCCTAGTGATGAATGGGTTGTACCAATCAGTATCATCCGCCGGCAGCGTCGCAGCGATTTCAGCAGCCGTCGCTTCAGTAGTGATATTCACTGTCGTACTACCGACAGCGACCTGCGAGCCATTGATGGCGGTGCAAGTGACTGTGTAGGTTCCATTGTTCAGGTAGGAGTGGTGGTAATAGTTCCAATTACCCGTCGAGTCCACAGTCGTTGCGTTCTTTACCCTCGTCTGCCCATCTCCGAAGTCCCAGCGGAACTCCGCAGGCGTGAAGTTGGTCAGGCACTGGAAGAGCGCGTTATGCTCGTAGGATATCTCACTGTTCAAGAGGACCGTAGCTATGCCTGTCTGCGTCGTATTTATCGGTTCCGTCGTTACCCTGATGATCAGCGCCGTCGCGGGGACTGCCTGCTGCTTCATGCCATCTGTGAAGAGAACGCTGCCATTGGTGCGGCCGATATTGTTCGCCGCCCTGATTATGGCCGCTGACCACTGCGAGATGTCGTTGCCGTCATACCATACAGGATTGCCATACGCCCAGTTCGTCATGGAGAACACGTGCTCAGGCGTCGTCTCTGCCCTGTAGGCGAAGATGATAGCATAGTCGCCCTGGTAGACTGGGGCGGTGAAGTTCAGCGTAACGGCCTTCCCTGTGCCCTCAGCATTGCCGTAGCTGCGGAATGCTATGGGTGCATTGGCCCAGTTGCTCGTCCCGCCCAAGGGCGTGCTGGCATCATCAGGCCAGGCGTTATTGTATGCGAGGTTGATGGTGCCGTTGATCTTCCCGCCAGGGAACACGCGCACGATTCGCTGGGAAGAGAATACTGCCTGGCCATTCACCACTCCGCTTGCGAGGGAGAGAGTGGAATTGGCGCCGGGGTCGACATCAGTGCATGCCTGCTGTGTGCAGACGATGCCGGCACTCGTGCAGGTACACGTGTTGCAGCCATCCCCTTCTGGGAAAGTCTGATTTACCTGGTAGGTCTGGTTATTGTAGGTGCACGTGACCGGCGGTTGCGTCGCATTAGTGGTGCCCATGCACACGGGGAAGTAGTCCCCACGCTCATAACCCCATCCGGGCCGGAGGCAGTCTTTACCTATGCAGACCGTCGGCGGAGTGCCTGAACTCGACTGCTTGTAAATCTCGAAGAACTTGCCGGTGCTGTCGGTCTTCTCACAGGAGAGCACCCTAACATTGCCATTGCTCGCGCTGCATTGGATCGTCCTGCAGCCATCCTTGACATCGGAAGTTATCGTACCGGTGCAATTCGCGGGAAGAGTGTTGAGGGAGTTGAAGCAGGTCGTGGTGTTCGGAGGGGTCTGGTTCGTCTGGTTTCCCTGTGCCAGCGTCACGCGGACATCTTGAGAACTTACGCTGTAACAAGTTCCGTATGGCATTCCTGCGCAGTGGCTGTAGGAGTGATATGCCCAGCTTTCATGGTTGTAATAAGTGGATGTTGCCTCAGGAGTGGTTTCGTGCGCTGTGCAAGATACGTTGTACTCACCGGGGCTGCCGAAATTATGAGTTATTGTATTGCGACTCCCTCCTTCTCGGGGCCCGGATGGAGTAGTGAAGGTAAATATATCTGCACGGAATCCATCAGAGTTACAAGTTAGATTCGCAGCAGTGCTGTTAATCTGCCGATAGGTCACCCATGCCACCGGTTCCCATGAAGTGTACGTCAATGGTGCCAATACACTAGCGGATTTTGTCATCGTTCCATTAGTTGCGCTGCACGTCACAGTATAAGTCCCATTCCCATTGTACGTGTGAAACACATCATAGACAGGAACGGTTTTGCTTGTGCCATCACCGAAGTTGAATGTGTAGTTATTTGGAGTGAATCCGTTTGCAACACACTGGAATGCGTAATTAGGACCTGAAGGGAATCCGGGCACGATTCGGATAGTTACATTCACATTGGATGTCCCATTCGTAACGTTAGACGCAGTGCAATACGGCAGATTGCTGCGCGCATAACCTTTCCCGTCGACACAAGCGTTACCAAAACATATCTTGCTCACTGCAGTCCCGACCTTGGTCTGCTTGTAGACTTCGAAGTAGGTGGGGTTCGTAGAGGATGGCTTGTCGCAGGCGAGCGCCTGCATGGAGCTGCCGCCATTCGAGCAGATGATGGTTCTGCAGCCGCCCTTGTCGTCGCGGGTGACTGTCCCGCCGGTGCAGGTCACCGGCACATCGTTGACTTTCGCATAACAGGTACCGTTCGTCGGTGGAGGAATACATACACTCCCTTCGTCAATCTGACCATCGCAATCATTATCACTCTGATCGCACACCTCTGCCGTTGGAACGCAGGTGTTCGTGGTGCACACAGGGAAATCAGCTCCTCTTTCATATCCCCAGCCTGACTTCAAACATTCGCCGGCGAGGCAGACCTCGGGAGCTGTGCCGGTAGAGGCCTGGCGGTAGATCTCGAAGTACTTTGGACTCCCCGTCTTCTCGCAGGCCAGCGCACGTACGCTACCGCTACCTAAAGAGCATTCCAGCGTACGGCAGGTGCCTAATGTCACGTCGGACGTGATCGTCCCGCTACACGTCGCAGGCAGTCCAGATATGTCATCATAGCATACAGCAACTGCTGCTTGTAGGGCGATGAGAGAGACCAGGATGAGAATCCACGTGCGTTCCATGTGTGCCACCGTCGGATTTCCCGACGATTGGACTGCTCGCGCATCCCTATTTACAGCCTGTTTGAGAAAAACGCAAAAAAAGGAGGATTTCAGCTGACGCTGATGGGTAATGTGTCGGTCTTCGTTACACCGCCGCCAGTCGCTGTGCAGCTCACAGTCTTGCTTCCCGATGAAGTGTAGCTGTGGTAGACGTTGTCCACTGTCGTGGTCTGCTGCTGGCCGTCGCCGAAGTTCCACTTGTACTGCGTGGCAGCGTAGCCACTCTCGTCGCAGACGAAGACGTAGTTCCTTCCCTGCGGGTACCAGTCCTTCACGCGAAGGTCCACAGAGGAGGTCGTGGTGCACACGTTCCCTTCATCAACAAGACTGTCGCAGTCGTTATCCTTGCCGTCGCAGACCTCAGTAGAGGGCGTGCATGTTGGAGGAGGCGTGCCAGTGCATATCGGGAACGCCGCGCTCGCTGCGAAGCCGCCCTCTTTGATGCACGTGCTACCGATGCAGACCTTGATAGCGGTCCCGCCGACTTGCTTGTACATCTCGAAGTTCGAGGTCTTATCGCACGCTAAGACACGCGTAGTGCCGCAAGTTATCGTGCGGCAGCCGTTCCAGGCATCCTGCGTAATCGAGGCGCCAGTGCATGTCGCGGGGATAATCTTCACACTGTTGTAGCAGACACCGGTGCCGCCGCAGACGTTGTTCTCGTCCACAAGGCCATCGCAGTCGTTATCCTTACCATCACACACTTCCGTGGTCGGAGTGCATGTCGGCGCGCAGACCTGTCCTTCATCAACAGATCCATCGCAGTCATTGTCACGTCCATCACAAACTTCAATCAATGGTGTGCACGTGGGCGCGCACACGTTCCCTTCGTCCACTTGTCCGTCGCAGTCATTGTCGCGGCCATCGCACGTCTCCGTGGTCGGAGTACATGCCGGAGGACTGTCCATGCATATAGGGAAATTATCTCCCCTGATGTAACCCCATCCTGCAGGCAGGCAGGTTTTGCCGATACATACCTGCGGCTGCGTTCCTGAGGAGGTCTGCTTGTAAATTTCGAAGTACTTGCTGCCGGCGACCTTCTCGCAGGCCAAGACCTGCACATTGCCGCTGCCGGTGCTGCACGCTACAGTCCTACACCCAGCCTTGTCATCGCGGATAACAGTGCCGCCGGTGCAAGTCACTGGCAAGTCGTTGAGCTTGCTATAACACGCACCCGGCGTGGTCTCGGTCTGGCAGATTGAACTGCAACCGTCGCCATTCGCTGTGTTGCCGTCATCGCAACTCTCGCCAGTCTCCACAACGCCGTTGCCGCATACAGTATTAGGCGGCTGTTCCGGAGTCACGTGCGGACGAGGCAACGCCGTCCTACCATTCAAGCGCGCGTCGAGGAGCGCGGAGTGGAACATGAGGAGCGAGGTCATGTGGTTCGTCCCTTCGTTGAACTGCCAGTCTTCGTAGCCATCGCGGTAGTCCATCTTGCCGTCGCCGGTGATATCCCATGCGCCAGCAGTCCATCCAGGGATGTGCTTCTTGCCATTCAGGAAAGTCTGTCCCTGGTCGAAGAATGTGGGAGGCACGAGGCGCAGGTGCTGGGTCTTGCCATTTGTCCCGATGCCGAAGATAAAGCTCTTGGACTGCATGCCTTGCGTTCCCCAATCGACGCGGTTTTGTCCTGTGAGCCAAGCCATGGTCGACTCAGATACCCGGGTACCGTCGGTAGATCCCGTATACTTACGGGCGAGCTCTCCGTGTATTGCCGCGACGAGCATCGGCCTTGTGGTGTGGAAGCCGCGGTTCGTCCCGGGGTCGGAGACCCTATCACCGGTGCGGCTCATAGCAGACCACTCGCTTGCGGCTCGTGAGGCGAAGAACTGCTCAGGATCCTGACCGCCCACCTTGTACGTGCCGATCTGCTCTATCTGGCTGCGGTGCTTGATGTACTCGTGCCAGTAGAGCTCCTTGCCTTCAGTCCACTCGCTGTGGATCTGCGTGCTGATCTGGCCGCGCAGGTCATAGGCACGTTGCAGGTACTGGGTGTCGCCAGTGAAATCGTAGAGGATAAAGAGTCCGGCGCCGTAGCGGCCAGGCTCTGTCGTCGCGCCATAGTGCTGGCGGATGTAGCTTTCAGTCCTGATTGCGCGGTCGAGCACTCCAGGCGCAGCCTCAGGGTAGTCGGCAGCGAGGGCAGGCATCGCGTACATGTATGCTGCGAAGGCGCTCGCAGTGTAGCCGCCAGCGGTCTCGCCGCGCCAGTTCAGACACGGGTCCTGCGCTGTGTTGTGCTTGCCTTCAGAGAGCGTGTAATCCTTTTCGCAGTTGAAGTTGTACTCCCAGCCGTGAGGCATCGCGAGCGTTCCGTCATAGTCTTGCATCCCGGCGAGATAATCAACGTATCTCTTGATGTTCACGACCATGTCAGGCTTTGTCGAGGAGTACTGGTTGTATCTGAAGAGTGTCGGGTTAATCTCGTAGGCTTGTCCCATGCGGATGAGCGCCATGGCGGACATGTCTGTGGTGTGGAGGAAGCTGCCGTCCTGCATCATGGTGAAGAGCGGCCTCGCGGCAACGTGGTGGTCAGGGTGGTAGCTCGACCCCTGCAGCTGCAACGCGTTGAAGAACTCGGTGAAGATGCGTGACTTATCGAGGAACACGGAATCGGATACCTTGAATGCTGGTGATTGCATCCCGAGCGCGTGCACCTTGAACTCGCCCATGTTACGGAAGTCAGTGAAATCTCCAATGAGACATGGCTGGTTGCCTTGACACGTCGCCCTGGAGAGAGCGCGTGGTCCAAGCACCCTGTTGCCGCCCATATCCTTGATTTCAAAATCACCGCTCGTCGCGCTAGTGTATACCACGACGCGCTTCTCCTGGTCAGGATCATAACCGAGGCCCGACACCGTTACCTGCGCAGATACGAACGGTGCTGCTATCAGTGCGAAAAGTATCAGGAATGCCAGTTTGTTCATCGTCTCACCTCGGAGAGCGTGCCGGGCCAGAACTTATGTTCCAGGCCATCACCATGCTGCGACGAGAGAGCACCCCTTTATAGGGGCTCGTTGAAGGTTACGAGAAGAAATGAGGAGAAAAAATAGTGAAAGCTCAGTTCTTGAGCAATGGCTTATACTCCTTCTCCGGAGCACGCCACTCATGGATAACCTTGTCCCAGCGTTCGAATGTGCCGGTGTCGAACCACTGGGCCTCTGAGACGAATCCCGAGAGCCTGCCATTGGCCGCGAGCTTGGGGAACAGGTCCTTCTCCAGCATGAACTTCGCAGCATCAGGAACTTCGCTGAAGACCGCGGGGCTGAAGATGTAGTATCCGGAGTTAATCCTGTTAGACGGAGCTTCGTCGCGCGAAGGCTTCTCCACGAAACGCAGGATTGCATCCCCATCCATATCGACGACTCCGTAGTGCTCCACGTCCTCAACAGTAGTCAGCCCTATCGTGACAAGCGCGTTAGTGCTCTTATGGATCTGGAGCGCGGCGTCCAGGTCAAGGTCGAAGAGGTTGTCGCCGTTCACCACCACGAACTCCTCGTCAGGGATACACTCCAATAGGTGCATCCAACCACCAGTGCCCAGCGGTTCTTTCTCGATGAGGTACGTAATGCTTACACCAAACCGTTCACCTGAGCCGAAGTACTCTTTGATCTTATCGGCCTTGTAGCCTACAGAGAGAATGACCTCCCGCACCCCGTGCTCCTTGAGGATGTCGAGCACGTGCTCAGTCAATGTACGTCCCTGCACAGGTATGAGGGGCTTGGGTATCTCCCGCGTCACCGGATACAGACGCGTCCCTAGGCCTCCTGCGAGAATCACTGCTGTCCTCATGCTATCCCTCCATTCATTCCATATTTATTGTTATCGGCCATCACTCATTCACCCTCGGCGCAATACCGTTGATCTCCTGGAGCGCTAGGATGCTCTCCTGCATCGTGAACTGGCCGACACGTTCATCGCCGAGCGCGCCCTCGATGAACGCGCCGTAGTGCGGCGAGCCCACAGTCAAGTCCTGGAAGTCACGCATGTGACGCTCCATGATGTTCGCGAAGGAATCGTCGCCGAGCGCTGCAGCGGCGCGCGCCACAAGCGCATACGCCCACGGGCTTTCACCGTTCGTCGTCGGTTCTCCCTTCGAGTCATATGCTGTGTAGATGCGGCCGTCCTGCCTGTACCTCTCCTTGTAGAAGTCGAGCGACTTCTGAGCGCTCTCCATCAGACGCTTGTCGTTGCTCTCAGCGAATCGGACCATAATCCACAGGCTGTTGATGCTGTAAACACCTCCGTCTATGTGCGTGCCGTATCTGCTATCTCCATGCTGCGATGCGTCTAGGAAGTACACGCTGTTGTACAGCCCGTTCCATATCTGTGCCTCGAGCGTGATATTGCGCATGTTCTTGCTCACGTCCACCCATGGCCCGCCGCGGGTATTCGCGAGGCGCTCGAAAACTTGGAAGTCGCTGTACGCAAGGTAGGACTCATCGGCGAGCCAAGGATTGGGACCTGACATTCCGCCGTAGGCGACGAGCACGCCATCCTTGATGGCGATCCGTTCCAGCCCCTGCGCCAGACGGTCAATCGCCTCATCATACTTCTGGTCTCCCCACCTATCTTTTGCGACGTAGAGGGCGTGGATTGCACGCAGGTCAGCATCAGGCGCGTTGTTCTCTCCTTCAGGGTCAGCAGCATCATTGTCATCAAGACGCCACATGAGGTACCCTCCTGTCGGGTGGATCATCTTCTCCATCATGTAGTCAAGCTGGCTGTCGAAGGCGCTCTTGTTGCCCTGCTGCGCCATGATCTGCAAGTAGTAGCTCACCGCCTCGCTGTTCGTGTGGTTGTGCTGCGTGATGTTCTGCCGCTCATAGAACTTCTTGTACTGGTCGATGTGGCCGTTCGAGCGTCTGAGGTTCGTATCGAGGTATGATATCGCGGAGTCCAGCGTGTCCGCAGGGTTGATGCGTGTCGGAACAGGTCCTGAGTCGGTACCGAGATCCACATCCGCGGGCGGCAACGGGGCGCGCGGTATAACGCCTGTGTTCACGAGCACGAGCAGTATACTGCCGATAATGATGTAGAGCACGAAGATGCCGGCGAGCACGAGCACTTTCGGCAGATGGTCGCGTAGCTTCATCTTGACCTCATATCCCCTTCTGGGAACGCAAACTCTTTTGTTGGCTTGATGATGAAATAGAGACAAAGCCCGATAAACGTAATCACGCTAATCACCGCGCCGATGATATGCTCCTTTGGCATTGTGTACACGAGTCGGACATTGTAGTCCCCTTCGAGGCCAGGCCGCACAAGCATGAAGTCGGGGCCGATATCCTCTATCTCGAGCCTCTTCCCGTCGGCTGTCGCGCGCCATGCGTCGTCGCGGGTCATCTTGATGACAACGGCGGTATCGGTGGTCGCGTTGCGCATATCGATGGAGTAGTAATCGGGGTTGACCATGGTGAACTCTGCATGCGGGTCGTAAGGGTTCTCGAGCATGTTCACATACGCCGTGAGGTACTCCTGCTCAGCGAGGTCCTTACTCACGAACTCCTCGCCGACGCTTCCGCAGTACTCCTCCTTAAACAGCTCGCGACAGCCAGGCTTAAGCGAGAGTACATAATCCGCCTCCTCGCCAGGCACTGCCTGCGCGAATGATGGGTTGGCGAGCGGTATGCTGTAGTACGCGTAGCGGTAGTTCTGATCTGTGTACGGCAGCGTGCCGTTGAAGCGAAGCTGTGTGATCTCGTTGCGCGCGCCCGCCTCGCGATTCACGTACAGTCGTGATACGTCGGCGGCGCGAAGGTAGAGCGTCGTGACACTCTCATTATGGAATCCTGATGAGACCGAGAATAGCTCGTCAGCATAGGAATTCGTGACGCCTTGCTCATAGTAGCCATAGACCTGCGGATGTTTCGTGAAGCTGCTGCGCACTGACAGACTCTGCTCTGTGTAGGTCATAGATATCCTGCCCGGGATGTCCTCCGTAAAGAACTCCGGCTTCTCCTCGATACTAGGGACTGTCGCCCAATGGCCCTGGATAGTATAGAGCACGAGGAACCCTCCGATGACGAAGGAGAAGAGCGTACCGTAGTAGAACACCTTCATCCTGCGCGTGCTCACAATCACCGCCATGGCAGCAATGAGCGCTGCGCTGACGATGATGAACTCAGGAATAATCCTGTGGTACTGGACTGAGCGCAGGAAGTTCATCGGGAAGATGTTGAACGCCTCCAGGTAGTAGAAGAGGACCATCACAAATACTGTGAGCGCGAAGCCGCGCAGTACGGGATGGAATATAGTCTCTCTACGTTCGCGTCCTGCACGATAGTCCCGTCTCTTGTCATGCCAGTGTATAACGCTGAACACGATGAGGAATAGGAACGCGAGCATCACGATAGGTCCCGGTCCCTTGAGGTTCATGTAGTCAAAGAAGAAGTCCTGCATAGTGATCACGTTCGTGGGGACGTGATAGAACGGCAGGTACTTCACTCCCATGTGCGCGCCGCTCGTGACCTGTTCATAGCTGAACTGCGCCACTGACTGCACCGCGCCCAGGAGCAGGCTGCAGATGACGAGCACGAAGTACTTGGTCAGCACGTGGTGCCTGCCGACATCGTCATGCCTGTGGCTCGACGCGATGCTGAGCGCGAAGAGATAGATGCCGATGGTCATGCAGAGACTGAACCAGATGAGCGGATGCATGAGGTAGGATATCGTCAATACCATAACCATCCAGAACCTGAAAGGCCGCAATGGCTGTCGCAGGAACACCAGAAGGCCTAGTGGGAACAACGCCAGGAACACGACGGTGATCGGCTCCCAGCCGTAGCTCCGGAGCGAGAGGAAAGTGTTCGCGAGGAGGAAGAACGCGCACAGCGCCGAGACTAGGTATCTGCGGCTGACGCGTAGGCAGAGGAAGAAGGTCATGAGCACCGCTGCGAGATGGCCGAATATCACTATCATGTTCGCGGCCTGCGCGGGGTTGAGATCAAAGGCCATGACTGTGCCGATATGAACCGCATAGAACCCTGGCTGGTAGTACTTGAAGAGGGGCATGCCTAGGTACCAGTATGGGTTCCAGAGTACGTTCGGCCAGTTCTCCATGATGAACATGGATTTCCATACGTGCGCTTCGAGATCCCAGGCGCCGTACGTCTGCAGGTTGCCCTCGTTCGTGCGCCAGTCGACGGTGTCGTAGGTCTCCGACATCCAGTTGCTGCCGAAGAGAATCTTCTGATTCAGGAGCAGCCATGAGCCTGAGAGGAAGAGGAGCGCGAAGATGAGGGGGAGCACCTTCCAACGGAACGGTCTGTCGTTCTGGCTGTCGTCGAGGTAGCCGTAGCGGTATTCCGGTTTTGATCTCATGCGGTCACCTTGACGGTGCTCTTTCGCCTCTCATCGCCAGGCACTGAAGAGGGCGCCTTGACAGGAAAGTTCTTGCCGACGAAGAGGATGGAGGATGTGAGTATCAGGCTATAGAAGAGCATCCATACGGAGATGGGCAGGTAGGTGCGCACCTGTAGCACACTGCTCGATATCGCCACGTGGTAGAGTGCGTACACGCCGGCGATGAAGCATACTGCGCCGATGATGAGGTTCCACTTGATGTCGCTGTAGTCGGAGCCGCTCCCCGACTTATTCGTCCTGACGAAACCGATGTAGCGTTTCATAATGGCGTTCAGCGCTGCTTTGGAGTAGAGCAGGAAACTATTGACGATAAGCGAGTACTGCAGGAAAGCGTCGAAGAGTGTCACATCATCAGCATCTGTCCTACTCTTGAGCGCGACGTAGATCATCGTGATGCCTGTTACGACGTTGGCATAGAGGAGGATAATCATGAAGTTCGGCAACCACAGGTGGTGTGTGGGCGATCCTGTCACGAGCGCGATAATCGGGATGGTGATGTACAGCAGCGTGGCCAGGCCGATGAACCACCAGCCGACCGTGAAGAACGTGTGCCATTGGTAGAGCAGGGAGTAGTCTCCCCAGAGCAGCTTTGCCCAGCTCTCCCGGAGGATTGCAAGGTTGCCGTTGGCCCAGCGGTACTGCTGCGTGCAGTACGCCTGCCAGTCTGGCGGTGCGTATCCGTGCACGAGTACCTCAGGCACGTAGACACCATGCCATCCGCGCGCGTTAGCGCGCAGGCCGAGTTCGATGTCCTCTGTACTCGTGTAGTAGCTAAAGCCCTTTAGGTCGCGGAACATGCCCGTCCGCACGACCACGTTGGTGCCGCAGAACGGCATGGCTCCGTCTTTCGCCTTGCTCACGCACTGCGCCTGGTAGAAGATGTTCGTTCCAATCTTCGCAGCCCTGCGCAGCGGAGTGTCATCGTTGATGTAGTACTGAGGAGTCTGGACGAAGAAGACGTCAGGATCGCTGAACTGGTCCATGGTCTTCTCGAGGAAGTCGGGTGTCGGCGCCTGGTCACTGTCCAAGATGACGAAGAACTCCTCCTTGATCGCGGCTGCGATACCATTGTTGATGTTACCGGCCTTGTACCCGACGTTGTCGGGCCTACGCACGAGGATTGCCTTGTGCTTGCGGGCGAGCGAGAGCATATCCGCCTTTTCCCGCTCTCCCTTGCTGTCATCGAGCAAGTAGATGTTCTTCGGCCATCGCACATTGCGGCATGCTTCGAGCGTCCGGTCGACGATGTCGTAGGGCTCGTTGTACACCGGGACGCAGAACGCCACTGTTGGACGATAGCCCAGCGGTTGTGGTTGAGGAGGACGGTAGCGATCGCTGAATAGGACGTAGAGGAAGTAGAGCGCAAAGAGGAAGCTGAATGCTTCGGCCACGAGGACGGGGATGGAGAGCGGATACTTTGCCAGGGTATTGATGGGGAACTGCTGACCTGTAGTGTAGTGCATGACAGTGTTCGAGAGATAGTAGACGAAGATGAACGCCGATGTCACGCCGAAGAAAGTGTAGAATGCCGCGTGCTTCAGGCGCTGCGACCTGATATGCGTGCTCCCGTCATGAGTTTTCCCATCCATTGAATTCACCTATGTCTGTTCCCGGTCACTGTACCCCTATTTCTCTGTCTTCAGGAAAGTCATGCTGCTCACAATGAGCATCGCTATACCCATGCCTACGAGCCCGATGATGAGGGGCGTTATCGGATTCCTGACTATCTGCCTGAAGTCCCGTTCATTATCCTGAGTATCGCTCACCGTCTCCACAGGCACCACATAGCTCACGTACACTTTCTGACCATAGACGCGCTGCGTCTTCGTCTCGTTGCCGTTGTCCAGGGTCACTGTATAGAGCGCGTAGGTGGTGTCTGACTCTATTGGAGTGACACTGCCTTCCCACGTACCATACCGGTTATCGCCTCCGGCAAGTTCTAGCTCGACAGGAATCTCCTGCTTGGGACTCTTGAGCACCGCACTCACTGCACGGATGCCGTTAAAGTCCCTCGCGTCGAGCTTGACAGTCACCGGCTGCCCGGGATCCACAGAGCTCTCAGTGAGGATAGCATACACGAGCAGAAGGCTCTCGCCTGATAGCACTGTGTCACCCAGGACGTACACTGCGCGATTGCCTACCTCAGCTGTTGTCACATGACCGAAATCATCAGTGATGATAATGCGGCTGAGCGTGTGTTGGCCCGCAGAGAGGCCATCCATCTGCGCAGTCCATGTACCGTAACCACCGGAGCCTTCAGTGAGCGTGAGAGGGACATCGATCCTTCGTCCGTTAGGATCGGCCATCACTGCCACCACACTGATGACTTCCTCATCATCACGTGCATCCACGGCCAGTACGACAGAACCGTTCTTGAGTATTGTGTCCTTGCTGAACACGGCGTAGACGAGTTCCGGAGGGCTGTCACTGTCCCCGACCTCCTCTGTGTGGAGCGGCTGGTATTGCGAGCCTCCCCCTCCTCCACTTCCACCACTTGATCCCGGCCTGTTATGCGCAAGAACTCCATCAATAGGGTACTGCTTCGCGCCAGTCCCGTTCTTGATGACGATGACTGCAGTGATGTAGGTGTTACCAGCAGCGAGATTCTCCACAAGAGCATTCCATTTCGTCTCGATATCGTCACTCCAGCCGTTGACAAGCGGAACAGTTCGCTGGCCGCTCGCGTCCTGGAGCACCACACTCACCGAGTCATACTCCGCAACCTGGTCGTTCGTGTAAACGAACACGTCATTTGATGACCCTACCTTGTCTCCCCAGAAGGGATTGATGACATCGATGACATCAATGTTGAACGCAGTAGTCACGTTACGATTGGCAACGGCCTTGACTTCTGCAGTCTTCACCTTGTTGCCTGCGTACGTGATCATCGGGTGCCAGCTGAAAGAACTGCGATGGTCGCCATCGTCGGCATCAGTGGCCTTCAGCATCCCGTCGACGTACCACTTCACCGGGGTCGCGCGGTCGTACTGGACCGTGAACACGGCGACCTCAGTCTCCAGCATGCGCTGGCCAGTGATGTTCGAAATCATCGGGGTCCCGACGACCTGTGGGGCGCTGCCGTCATCGAGCGCATAGGTGATCGTCCGTGTCTCGCCCGAAGCGACTGTGAAGTTCGTAGCGGTATCGAGGTATCCTGTCTTGCTCAGGAGGACAGTATGGATACCTGGCGCGAGGCTGAGCATGACGGGCGATAGCCCGCGGTTCTTGCCGTCGATGCTGACATTAGCACCCGAAGGGCTAGTGGTGACGGTAATCGTGCCGTTGACCGTCAGATTCGTCGTGTTCATCTGCGTGAGCGGTACAGTGATTGATTTGTTCTCTCCTGAGACAAGCGAGATTGCCTGTGTCACATTGGCGTATCCCGTCTTCTCGAGCATGAGCGAGCGGTTGCCCGGTCCGACCGTAAGCGGCAGGTATCCGCTCGTCGGCGTACCACCGCGCAGGATCCCGTCGACATATACGTAAGCGAGACCGGGGACGGAAGCGATATTGAGTGTCGCGGTTCCGTTCGTCTGGTTAGTAGTGTTCGGCGGAGTCACATTAATAGGTATCCAGTCTCCGAAAGGCAGGGCTAGTGGCTCAACGTCGTTGTAGTGCGCGTCGGCGTACGCAAACGCCTCAATCGCTGTTGCTACGATGTCGTTCGCAGACTCAGTGTACTCATACACCCTTCTGTCGTCGACGTAGTTGTAGATGTCATCAATCTCCGCGGGGTCGTCCCGGATGTCAAATGCTCCATTTATCCAGCCCGGTATGTGAGGGAGGCCGTTGAGGAACGTCCTCACCACCATCTGCGGGGTCTCGAGCTCGCCGCCCAGCTTATTGCCCTGCGCGCCGAACTCCTGACCGAGGATGGATGAGTTGCCGTCGAGCCATTCATACGCGCCTGCATCGGTGCGGAACTTGTATCCTGTGCCGCGCATGCCTGCGAGCTTGCCGCCAGTGGCGTCTGAGTAACCAGTATCCTGGAGATAGCGCGAGTGGAACTGCGTCGGATGCTCGCCGATACCGAAGATGAAACTCGTTGAGCGCAAGTCATTACTGCTCGATGCGCTGTCCCAGTCGACGGCGTTGTTACCCGTCACCCACGCTATCTGCGCATCGCCGAGCTCTGACGTGAATCCAGGGGTGTCAGGCACGAGGTCCAGCGATTTGGACGCGATAATGCTCATGGCGAGCATGGCGCGGCTGTTGGAGAATGAAGTGTCCCTGAACTCTTGGTAGACACGTTCCCCGGTCTTCGACGCGGCTTTCAGCTCCGCGCCATTGTAGTATGAGACATACACCTTGCCGCGGAAGAAATCCTCAGGAGCGCTACCAGGGAAACCCCCGACAGGATAGGAGAGTCCGCTCTCGACGATAGTGTCCTTATGCGCGATGTACTCCTGCCAATAGAACTCCTGGCCGTTGACTGCGTTCGGCAATGCCCTACGGAGTACCTTATCCTTAACTCCGTGCGCCTCCTGCAGGTACTTCACGTCGCCTGTGAGATCATAGAGCATGAAATTCGCGGCGCCGTAGTAACCGGCATCTGAGTCGATGACATCGCCGTCGTTCTGGTCTGCGGCAGGGATTGCGTATGTGGACTTGATATACGCCTGCGTGCGCTTGGCGCGGTCCAGTATATCGGCCGCCTTCGCGGGATCGTACTCTTCGATGATAGGGATTGATTTCGTGTACGCCAGCAGAGTCATGGCTGTGTAGTGGAGCGTTTCGGTGTTGTTGTATATGAGGCACGGATTGATGTGGTCGTTGTAGACCCCATTGTCGAGATCCACATCGAAGTAGCAGCTCCATTCGTAGTACCATCCCATGTCGACGCCGAGGCCATCGCTCTCGCCAGGCACTCTCGTGCCAGTCTTGCCTTGGTACACCATCTCAATGCACGGCTCATCGGCCTGGCATTTGTAGTAGTCCTGCGCGAACTCGAGACATGATGCTGCGTCTGCCGGAGCATCAGGACCATAGCAAAGGCTACGCAATGGCACGGTCATGACCGGTTGTTCACTCCCTTCCGGTCCTGCGTAGATAGTGAGACTCGTCTTATCTGTGGGGCCTGGGATAAATGCCCGCTGTACTGCCATCCACTCCTCTATGCGAAAACCTACTCCGTCAGTGCGGGTCTGGATCTTCGCATCCTGGAGCTCGGCGAGGTAATCGACGTAAGATATCATGTTCTGCACCATCTCGGCGCTTGCCATCTCCGGATTGCGCCAGTACGCGTTGCCCAGACGGATGAGGGTGCGCGCAGCCTGCTGCGACTCCATGATGAAGCTGCCGTCAGCGATGACAGTCAGCTGCGGATCGGTGAATGTATTCATGTCTGCGTGGAACGATGAGCCCGTCATCCTGTGCGCTTCGAAGTAATCCTCAAAGACCCAGGCATTGTCTCTGTACACTCCTGCGCCGATGGTGAAACTGCGCGACTGCTCAGCATTCCCTCCTGTAGTCGCCTCGATGACGTAGGTTCCTGGCTGGTTGAAGGAGCTGAAGTCCCCGACGAGGCAGGACATCTGCCCCTGACACTTCACAGGATTGCCTGCGAGGTCCTCAGGCACAGTGAGCACGCCCGCGTCGACGATGGTGGTGCCGGAGAGTATCTTGTAAGTACCGCTTGTCGCTGAGGTGTAGACAGTCATTGATTTATGGCCATCCGGGTGGTATCCCATATGGGATACAGATACGAGCGCTGCAGCTCCTGCGATGGATATCAGCAGAAACACCGCCGTGATGACGATAAGACCATATGCATGACTGCGGTTCATTGTTCCACCTTCCATGTGAACTTGTGATTCAGCGTGAAGTTGATGAGGAATGTGATGAATATCGCCGTGGTATTCGCGATGAGCAGAGGCATGCCGACGACGTTATGCAGTGTCCAGAAAAGAGCGACAGTGAACACCGCAGCGAAGACGCTGATACCTTGGAACATGATGAACCGGCGCCGCCAGCTGCCGCCAGCATGATCCTTCCAGGTCCATATGCTGTTACCGATGAAGTTGGTGATGATAGCGGCCTCGGTGGCGATGATGGACGCGACCAGATCGAACATCCCTGAATACACAAGGACCCACAGGATGCCGTTGTTCACTACAAGGCCGGATGCACCTACGATGCCGAACTTCACGAGCTTTACGATACGCTCACTCTGCAGTGCGTTCCGCTGTTTTGTCAGGAAATCCATACGGCCCTATCCACTCATACTCTCTTCTTCGCTCTGCGCGCAGCCGACGGAGTCGCCGTCACGTTACGCATAGGCATCACCGCGGCATCACGGGCTGCGCGGATCCTGAATGTGGTCATGATGAAGTCCACCTGGTCCTTCAGACGCATCTTGCTCGTCCCGACGGTGCGGTCAGAGAAGTGTATGGGCACTTCCCTTATGTCGGCGCCAAGGCTGGTGAGCGCGTTGAGGAGCGAGATCTGGAAAGCGTAGCCTTTCGTCTTCAGACGCGTGAAGTCGACATGCTCTAGATACGACGACCTGATGGCCCTGAAACCGCCCGTGCAGTCCTTCGCTCCGAGCCCGAGCACGTACCGCACCAGGGCATTCGCGGTGGAGCTGTTGAGCCGACGGTAGAAGCCCCACTGCTCCGGTATCGAGCCTCCTTCGACGTAGCGCGATCCGATAACGACGTCCGCGCCATCCTCGATGGCCCTGATGAGCCTGAGGATATCCTTTGGGTTATGCGAAAGATCTGCGTCCATCTCGAGTATGACATCTGGCCTCAACTCCTGCAGCGCGTGCTGCATCCCTGCTATGTACGCCGCACCGAGGCCTTCCTTCGCGGCCCTGTGCAGCACCTTGACTTCCTTATTCCTCCTTGAGTACTCATCAGCCAGACGGCCTGTGCCGTCGGGAGAGTTATCATCAACAATAAGGGTGTAGACCTTAATCAGGTTCTGTTTCCCGATATTCTCATAGATGAGATCCAGCACATTTTGGAGGTTCCCAGCCTCGTTGTAGGTCGGTATGATTACACATGCTGTCTTGACATCCATGCTCAAGCCTCTGGGTGCTCCCGAGAACCAGGTGCCTCCTTATGACGAGCAACTTCGGTTGTTATATGAAGCGTTCTTGAAGAAAGGAAAAGAAGGGGGGCGTATCCTTGTCGAAAGCACCAACGCCCGTGAAGGCGATGGAAGCCACGGAGAGCTGTATCGGACTGGCATCAACGCTTCTCGGAGCACGCCCCTGCAGGGAGAGCTGCACATAACATATTTAAACCGCGGCGTGGTGCGTAGAGGGTGAGGTGCAGCATGAAAGAATACCTGTACATCGTCATGATCCTGGCCATGGCCATCGCGCTCAGCGCACCGGTGCTGGCAGACGGCATTGGCATCGTCGCCCCGCGCGACCAGGCAACGGTGAGCCCGAACGAGAGGTTCTCATTCACTATTGATAGCGCGGCAGTGATTGCACGCTGCGATTTCTCAATTGATGGTGAAGTCCAGAAGAGCGCCCAATACAGCGACACGCTGCGAGGACGCATCCTCACATTCTCTATCGACGCGGAACCGGGAGAGCACACCTGGAGCATCACCTGCCGGACAGCAGAAGGGCAGGACATCTCCTCTCCGGAACAGAAGTTCACTCTCGCCGACGACTCGAGTATCGTGAAGGTGATGCCGAGCGGAGTCTTCCGCGGCAGCATGAGCCATGAGTTCAAGTTCAGTAACAGCGCAGACCAGAAATCAGTGACTGTACCTAAGGTCGCAGCGGGCGATTTCGTCGTCATCCTGCTGGATGTCCCGCCGAGCACGCTGAGGAAGGAGCTGTACCTCAAGCAGATAAGCACCCGTGATGGATCGCGCGTCCTAATCCTGGAGGACCTAAAGAAACGGGAGAACTACCAAGTCATGCAGGGAGAGACCATCATAGTGAATGTGAGCACGACACCTGTCGCGATGTCGTTCGCGAAGATGGAGAACAACCGCGCGACAGTCACCTTCTCATCCACGAACACCGCGAAACCTGAGCCCCAGACTCCGGAAAGCCCGGCAGAGCAGACGCCGGAAGAGCCTGCGACGCCTGAGGAACCCGCCGATATCCCTGAGATGCCAGAGGATGAATCGGCGATTGATGAGTCAACAACCGACGACGGCGAGGCGCCGCTCCTCCGGCGTGTGCTCCAGTGGTTCACAAGGATCTTCGGCGCATGAGACGCGCAATACTTTTTTTCCCTCTTTTCCTTCTCATCATCCTGCCCGCGTTATCCCTCACGCCTCTGGAGGCAGAGACGCTTGAAGCGCGCGTAGAGATAGCGAACACCATCATACTGGAACCGACCGGAGCAAGGTATAGGGTGGAGGAAGCGAATGCCGCACTCACCTGGTTCCCTCGACATACAAGGCTCCAGCAGGTGCTAAGCATGGAAGTCGATCCAGGAGCATCGCTCGACGATGAACGCATAATGTTCAACTGGGAGTCTCCGTCGCAGTCAGAGACCATTGCAGTCACCTCCACAGTGAAGACGCTAGCGGGGATTGTGCCTGTCCGTGAGCGCGTGCGGTTCCCGCTCAAGGATGTCCCGCAGGAGATGGAGATCTACTTAGGGAACGCGGAGATCGCTGACCAGACCCCGGACATACAGCGATTGGCACAGGAGCTCGCGGCGGGCAAGACTGATGCGTATGAAGTGGTCTTCACGCTCGCCGACTGGACTACACGCAATGTCGAGTACAGCCTCGTATCAATGGGACAACCAGCTATCCAGACATCATCGCAGGTACTGCAGAGCAGGGAAGGCAAGTGCGATGAGCTTACGGCACTCTTCATCAGCCTGAACCGCGCGCTCGGCATACCTGCGCGGTTCGTCGCGGGGTACTCCTACACGAACTCAGATAAGTTCGCGCAGGAATGGGGAGGCCACGGCTGGGCGGAAGTATGGCTTCCGGAGCAGGGATGGGTGCCGTTCGATGTCACGTACGGCGAGTATGGGTACCTAGACGCGGGCCATATCACGCTCAAGACAGCTCCCGATGCCAAGGAGACCTCTATTGATATCAGCGCGCGCGGTAGGGACTTCGAGCTCCGGACGCAGCCCCTCAGCATCAGCATCACACCGCTGCGCATGATTGAACGGACAAGGGAGGATATCAGCATAGCGCTCGAAGCGCCGTACGACGAGGTCGGTTTCGGCAGCTCTGCGCTCATTCTCGCGCATGTGGATAACAGGAACGACTACTACGTGAGTACACGGCTCAATCTCGCGAAGACAGGGAATACCGATCTCCTGAGCAAGGACTACGAGAACATCCTATTGCGGCCGGGAGAGACCAGGACCGTCCCGTTCCTCGTCAAGCTCGATGATAATCTGCGGCAAGGGTACGCATATGATTTCCCGTTCAGGGCATACTCGCGACTAGGACCATCTGCGACGATTATCATCAAGTCGCACCAGAACGCGCAGGTGTATGACAGCTCATTTTTCCAGGAAGAGATGGAGCAGTACACGCAGGCGCCTGTGCCGCAGGACTTCTCAGTGACCTGTGACCGTGGCGATGCTGCGTACATCGGAGAGAGCATAACCCACACGTGTTCTACAGATAAGGATACGCTTACGGTCTGCGACAGCGACCGCGAGTGTTCGACCGTAACAGGCCCGAAGTTCACGCTCACGACTACAGACGCGACTGCCGGAGTCTCGACGCGCGAGTACACTGCACGCTCCGGTGATGGGATCTCACGGTTCTTCGTCACGAGCCGCACAGTCATGCCGACGCAGCTCGACGCGCGAATGGGTGCGCCCACTACTGTGACGCCGCGTGAACAATTCATGGTCATGGTAAACCTGAGCAGCACTGGCGCAGTGCCGCAGGACCTCATTATCGGATTGCAGGCGCATAACGCGCATGCGGAGCAGGAATTGGAGGTCCTGTCGCGTCCTGCTATACTCCAGTTCACAGTGCCGGGCCGCGAGCTGCGGCCTGGCGAGAACACCATCACTGCGACAGTGTCATATACTGATGAGCTCGGCACTGAACGCGAAGAAGAGATCCGCACCATAGTTGTTCAGCAGGGTGCGACAGCGCTTGACAAGATAGGCTTCTGGGTTGAGGATGCGGGCTACTGGGTAGCTGGACTGTTCAGCTAGCACCACAACCTTTAAATCCCTTCATCAGCCCTCTCGTGATATGCTCGACATCAAGTTCGTACGCGAGAACCCGGACGTGGTCCGTGATGACCTGCGTAAACGCAAGGATGAGGAGAAGCTCTCCTGGGTAGATGACCTCCTGAGCAAGGATGAGCAGTGGCGTCAGCTCAAGGGAGCGACAGACCAGCTCCGTAGCCAGCGCAACAAGCTCTCCATGCAGGTGAACGAGGTCAAGAAGGCAGGTGGCGACATCAAGCCGATACTCGAGGAAGTAAAGAAGATTCCTGAGCGCATCAAGGAGAGTGAGGAGCGCATGCAGGAGCTCGAGAAGGGCATCAAGCACATCCTCATGCGACTGCCGAACATCATGCACGAGAGCGTGCCCTATGGTCCTGATGAGACCGGGAACGAGGTCGTGCGCGCCTTCGGAACAAGACCGGAGTTCAGCTTTGAGCCGAAGAACCATACCGATATCATTGAAAGCTTAGGCATCGTCGAGCTTGAGCGCGCCGCGAAGATAGCGGGATCGCGGTTCTACTTCCTCAAGGGCGACCTCGCCATGCTCGATTTCGCATTGCAGATGCACGCGATGTCCTTCATGGCGGAGAAGGGGTACACCCCAATCGTGCCGCCGCACATGATGAACCGCGATGCGTACGAAGGCGTGACGTCGCTCGCGGACTTCGAGGATACACTCTACAAGATCGAGGGCGAGGACCTCCACCTCATCGCAACAGCAGAGCACCCGCTCACAGCGATGTACAAGGACGAGGTGATCGATGCTGCGTCACTGCCCATCAAGCTCGTCGGCATCAGTCCCTCGTACCGCAAGGAGGCGGGCAGCCACGGCAAGGAGGAGAAAGGCATCTGGCGTGTGCACCAGTTCACGAAGGTCGAGCAGATCATCATCTGCAGGCCTGACCAGTCATGGGTGTTCCATGAGGAGCTCATCACGAACGCTATACAGTTCTTCGAATCGCTCGGCCTGCACTTCCAGCAGATCAATATCTGCACCGGCGACCTGGGCATCGTGGCCGCGAAGAAGTACGACCTCGAAGCCTGGATACCGTCGGTCAGCCAGTTCAAGGAGGTCGTGTCTGCCTCGAACTGCACTGCATACCAGGCGGTGCGGCTGAACATCAAGTACCGCGAGGGTAATGAGAACCGCTGGGTGCACACGCTGAATTCCACTTGTGTGGCGACGTCACGCGCGCTCGTCGCTATCCTGGAGCAGAACCAGCAGGCCGACGGCTCTGTACTCGTGCCTGAAGTACTACGTAAGTATATGGGCAAGGAGAGGATAACTCCTGCGAAGAATATCCAGACCTGGTAGAATCCCTGTCTCTTATCTAATGTCTAGAGTCCTACAATCCCTTATCTGTTATCGTCGCTACCAGCATGAGCGCTGTGTTGATCGGCAGGATATTCAGGGCGGGGACTGGAACAAGCGCTTTCACTGCGCCGGCACCACCGAACGCGTACTTCGCCCATACGGGATTCTCGACAAGCAAGTAGAACACAATAAGTGATCCCACGCCTGCAGCGGCATTCATCCAATAGCCGTAGGAGAGCGCCATAATCCCCATGATATCCAGGAGCATGGCGAACGGCATCTTCCACGCGTCGGCGGCGAAGTCCATGATGAAGTAGACCGCGACCGCCACGACGAAGAAAACGATGAGGAAGAAGAGTGGGTTCATGAGGAAGAAGTTGCTCCACCACGAGTTCGGGATGAAGGCCATGAGCGCATAGCTCATCTCAGCGTTCATACGCACAATGAAGCTTGTCAACTGATTCTCTGGCAAGTAATCGAACACCGAGATGACTTTCGACTCGACCTGGGAGAGATCCACCACAGCGTCTACCGGGGAGGGAGCCATTTATATGGTTTGCTGCAAAAATCTTATATACGATATCCGCCTGTTCAGTCGTATGGATGAACTCCCTGAAGGACCTATCGACCGCACGACGGCCGAGAACCTCGAGATTGAGGTCAAGGACCACCTGGAGAAGGACGTAGAGGACGAGTGCGCCTACTGTGGGCAGTACTTCCCGCCAGACGAGGTCGTCATCGAGAAGATTATCCTCGGCCGAAAGTGGCGCTTCTGCAGCGAGCAGTGCGTCAAGGACTTCCAGGACGCGAGTAACTTCAAGGACCAGGACCTCGACAGCGGCGACGACCTCGCTGCAGACACAGAAGTCTACGACCAACACCAGGACGAGAAGGAAGACGAGATCTAGATACTGCATTCCTATGCTGAACAGTTCATTGAGTGCTGCCTTAGCGCAAGTCGGAAGCCGCGCGACTCGGAGGTCAAAGACCGAACGAGACAGTGCGCGGCTGAAACAAATCATCAGTGAAGGCGCCGCAGCACGAACAGTGAAAAGTAATGTCGCAGCACGAACAGTGAAGAGTCGCTACTTCTCAACCAGTCCGACGCAGGAACCTCTCGAGTTCCGCCCACCTGTTCGTGGAAGCCTGCGCTTTGTACTCCTCTTCACTCATCTGCGCTATCGTCTTCGTGCTGCCCTCAGGAACGAAGCAGTAAGCAAGATCAGACTTCACAAAAGGCTTCGGCTCCCCACCCCACCAGCTGACGAGCGCGCCCTTTGTCTCAGAAACGAACGTCACGGGCTTCGGCAGGGTGCTATCAAAGTAGCTCACCGCCTGCGTGAACGACGCGCGCAAGTCCTGTGTCCAGGCGAGGTCCATGAAGTGGTGGATGCCTAAACGCTCAAGCTCGCGCTTGACATGATGCCCGGGCCACCCGCCCATTGCTTCGATAGAGAACCCTGAGTCATCGCAAATGACAGGCCTGCACAGCACGCTATGAGCGACGCGCGCCTTATGCTCTGCGATCCTGCTGACATCGTCCTGCTCCTCCTCGATGCGGAGCGTGACCTGCTCGATGTCCATGCCAAGCGACCTGCGGGCACTCTCCACCTTACCCTTATTCGTCGTGACGAAGTAAGCCTGTGCATGGCGGAAGGGGAATTCCGGGGCCTCGAGGAACTTCGATGACTGATACCACGACTCGACAGAGCCTGGCCTCCACCAGCCAGGCAATTCAGGCTGCGGGACGATATCAGGACGATGAAACGGCACTATTGCCGGGCTCCATCGCTTGCCTTCGCCCTTCATGCGTATCTCGAGGAGGCCTTCGCCTGAGAACCACGTGCCATTGCGCACGAAGCATCGCCGTATGGCGATATCCTGATAGTGATTGCCGCCGAACTCCTGCTTGACGTAGTCGAGACCCGACTCCACGTTCGACGGGTTGTTGTCGTACACGTCGGCATGGTTCTCCGCTATCCATCGCAGCTCATCAGGGTGCTGGCGGAAGTGTTCGAAGTACGCATCCTCGTAGAGGAGCAACGCCTCAGCAGAACTCGCCGACCTGCCGCCGATGTCGTGGATGAGACGCCACTGGCCTGCGCCGTACACTCTGTCGTAGTTCGAGAGTATCTCACTCTTCCTGCTGCCGATCGCTCCTGGTCTGCCGATTCTCATGAATACAGCAGAGGATGACGCCTAGTTAATCTTTCCAGTTATACTATATATATTTCCTTAATTAGTTATACTTCCGAAAACGTTTTAATCCACCACCCAAACCATCACTTGATGAAACGCAAACTTATCCAGCTCTCCCCGTCGACCGCCGTTGTATCATTGCCATCGCAATGGGTGAAGAGAAACCGATTGCGTAAAGGAATCGAGCTCGACGTCGAAGAGAATGAGAACCGGATCATCATCTCGACGCAAGCCAAGAAGAGCGAGAGAGAAACAAGTATCGACGTGAGCAAGCTCTCCGGTAAACTCATGTGGCTGACGATAGACGCCGCGTACACTGCCGGGTACGACCGTATCACCATCATGACGAAAGACCAGGAGCAAACCGCGTACATGACCAAGGTGGTCCGCTACTTCCCCGGTTTCATCATCGAGGAGGAACGCAAGCGCAGCGTAGTGCTCCGCGACATGGCAGAACAAGGCATGGAACTCGATAAGATCCTGAGCAGAGTATTCAACCTCAACATCGGGCTTCTTGAGGACGCGGTGGAGGCGGCGAAAGCAGGTGATTGGGAGACGCTCAAGAGCATCAAACGTCGCGATTACACCATCAATAGCTACATCGCGCTCTGCCTGCGTCACATCAATAAGTTCGGCTATAGCCCTTTCTCCAGGACCGGCTCCATGCATAGCTACATCAGGACACTCGAGACGCTCTCTGACAACCTCTGCGAACTGTGCGCCGACATAGGCAGGACACACGAAGGTCGCAAGATGATCGAGCAGGCGCTCACGCTCTACAGGCTCATCCCGAAGCTCCACTTCAGCTTCAGCCAGGAACAGCTTCTGCAATTCGATACTGCCCGCGAAGCAGCAGGAAAGATAGGAGATATGTTCTCCGACGTGGAGGAACGTGAGCTGACGCTGCACGCTTAGAAGCCTTTAAAAACCTCCTTCACTCGGAAAAGCATATGGAGGTGGAGAAGAAGCGATTGCCCGGCTGGGCGTGGATGGTCGCAGGACTCCTCATCATCGCCTACACCAAGTTCATTCAGGCCAAGAACCCTGAGGCGCAGATAGGCATATTCTTCTGGGTCGGCATCGCGTTCATCATGTGGGGAGCGCTACGCGAGTTCCTCCCGCGCATCATGAAGAAGAAGGTGAAGCGCGAGGCTGTCGGTCCACCGCCGCACCACACCACGCACCACCACCTGAACCCGCAGGTGAGCCAGCATGCGACCCACCAGCATACCTCGCCGCAGCAGCACCCGTCGCATCCTTACCAGCCAGCGCACAAGCAGTGCCCGCGCTGTCACAAGCTCACATACGGCCAGGGAAAGTTCTGCCACAACTGCGGGCACCAGTTCTATTGACGAGAGAATCCAGTTCATTTTAAAATAAACTCCGTCGAGAAACTTGAAAAAGAGAGGAATCGATAGTAGCCCATGCTGCACCGCCTGTACTACCTCGCAGTCTCTCCGCAAGTCTACCGAAGATCCCGTCTGAAACAACCGCGCGCATGCGCCTGCGTCGGGTTCACATTCCTCGCGATCATCCTCATCTCCATCGCGCTGTTCTTCGTTGACGAGGAGATAAGAACGATCCTGGTGTTCACAGAGATAGGTCTTGCCATAGCGTTCTTCACTATCAGTGGCAAGCTTGGAGCAGGGCAGCTACAGGTATTCCTCGATTACCTGCGCGGGAATGAGCAGGAATTCTGGGAGTTCACCACTTCTCCCGCTTCAGATGATCCTCAGCAACCCCCATCTCCTTGAGCATGGCGAACACGCCATCGATGAGAGCGGGAGGACCGCAACTGTAAAAGATGTAGTCCTTGTAATCAGGAATGGTCTCGCGGATCATATCAGCGCTCACGCGGCCCTTGCGGTGCGGCCAGTCAGGAGGGTCCTCGCGCGTAACAGTGAGCACAACCTTGATGTTCGGGTGCTCACGCTGCATCTGCTCGAGCTCCTCGAGCCAGCAGAACTGCTGCTTGACCTTACAACTATAGAACAGCACTGCCTGGACGTCGTCCTGGTGC
Source organism: Candidatus Woesearchaeota archaeon UBA525 (assembly GCA_002498125.1). Taxonomy (GTDB): domain Archaea; phylum Nanobdellota; class Nanobdellia; order Woesearchaeales; family UBA525; genus UBA525. The sequence continues at coordinate 13,542 of DAGG01000018.1, read as the reverse complement.
GTATCGCGGATCCAGCGGAGCATGCTCATGAACGGGGTGATGCCGACGCCGCCGGCGAAGTAGCACGCCTTCTTCTCACCCTGCATCGTGAACGTGCCAAACGGCCCGCGCAGTATGGCGTGGTCGCCTTCCTTGAGCAGCTTGATCTTGCTTGTGTGCGGCCCGCCAGTCATCTGGATGGCGAGCTCAATCATGTCGTGACGCTCAGGGCTGCTAGCGATGCTGAACGGCGCTGGCGTGGCACCTGGAACGATGAGGCTCATGTACTGCCCTGCCACGAAATTCGTGGTCTTGGACGGGACAATCGCGAACTCATAGATGATGAGGTCGTCCATCTGGGTCGTAATCTTCGATACGACGCTGTCATAGTTGTCGAATATGATTTTCTTGGGTCCAGCCTGCACCAGTTCTGCCATGTTCCTTTTTCTCTCGACGGGTGTTTAAATAAGTTACGCTATAGATACTGAAGAAAATAGAAGAGAAAGGTGCTACACTGCCTCTCTTGATGATTCGTAGATGCGCACCGGGAAGTAACTGAGACCGCAGTGCTCCTTGACGCATGTCTGGTAACTGGCCTCTCGCATCGAACATCCAATGAGCACTGCTATGAGCGCCTTGTTGATCCCCTCGTGCCCAATGATGAGAATGTTGCCTGGCGCGAGCTGCCGCAAGAAACGGTATGCCCGGTCCATCATCTCGCTGCACGATTCGACATCCGCCGGCAATTTGTCCCAATCCACTTCATGGCGGAGACGGCCTGTGATCGAACCCCCGTCCCGCTCACGTAGGAGTGGTGTCGAGCACACCTTGATGGCGTTGCGTGACACGATGATCCCTGTCTCCAATGACCTGCGCAGGTCACTCGTGTAGATGGTGTCTATCCTGGTGCCGCGCAGCAGTACCTCGAGCCGTCGTGCCTGGGCGTAGCCTCTTGGTGAGAGCCCTACCTGGCGATGGCCTGACAGAACGCCCATCTCGTTGTCGGTCGTCTCTCCATGCCTGCTGATGAGCAAGCCTGACGATAGACTGCTATCTAATTCCATAACTCCTCCAGCTTCCTCAGTAGTCCTGAGTCGCTATACCTGAATCGTTGTCAGATCGGAGTGAAACACTCCGAAGGCCAGAGAATCGCGTTTCACCGCGCAAAGCAAGGATGTTTAGCATCCGTGCCAAGGGAACGGCTTGAGGCGATCAGACTAGAACTCAAAATACTTAGAATAGCTCACACTATCGAACACGGCAATTTCCGTCGTGATGTGCGTGTGCATGATACTAAGGAGGAAAGGATGATTTATATTGATTCCGCACCGAACACTCTGAGTATCTCCTGGCTATGGCCTTGTGGAGTCACATTGGGGAAGACTTTCATGATATGGCCGTCTGCTGCGATGACAAATGTCGCGCGCTGCGTGCCCATGACCTTCTTGCCATAGAGAGTCTTCTCCTTCCATAGACCATACTGCTTGATGACCTTCGCGTCAACGTCAGAGAGCAGCGGCAGTTGCAGCCCGTACTTCTTGATGAATTTGCAATGGCTCTCCGGCGTGTCCTTGCTCACACCGAAGACGACAATACCTTTCTTGCGGAACTCCTCGATATCGCGGCTGAACTCCTGCGCCTCGATTGTGCAACCAGGAGTGTCGTCCTTCGGGTAGAAGTAAAGCACGACCGGCGACCCGCGCAGCCGCGAGAGCTGGAACGTATGACCATCCTGGTCAGATAGAACAAAGTCAGGTGCAAGTTCGCCCTCGAGCGGCATAGCTCCTCCTGATTTTGATGGGACCATTCCTGAAACTCTCTTTACCATACATCACCTCTCAAGAAGCCACACCTGTGCGACTTTAAAACTTATCTTGTGCTATCCCTCATGCGTTGGTCATACTCCCTGATAACCCCGTTCGCAGGGCGTTCATTCTTTATGTCCTCCAGCAGTTCGTACACAACCCCCTTAGAGAGGTAGCTATGCATCTGCTTGACCTGAAGCGGGACCAACGTGACACGCCAGAACTCCTCGCGCTTTGGTGGCACAGACCGCATGAGATTCCAAACACCATCGATAACATCAGGTATCTCGTCATCCAATCGCATATCGCTGTGATTGAGTCCGATGAGGTGTCCTGCCTCATGCGCCACAGTCTGCCACCAGTCAGCAATTATTTCATCATGAGCGATGCTCACGTCGTGTCTATCAGACCTGAACGCCTGGAGGTAGACCGCACGCAGCTCATAACGCGCAAACCCGCCAGTCGTGGGATCGGGATACTTGGACTGGGGCACAACAAGAAGATCTATAACATCGTGACCTACAGGAAGATGATTGATGTACCTCGGTTCAACCTCGATGCCATACTGCGCATAGAACTCCTGTAACTTATCCATAATCTCCAGCATGTTCTCCTCAAGGCCCCGGGTTGCGTAATCACCGTCCACCTTCACATTCACAGTCACCTGTTTCACACTCATGTCTACAGGCCCGAGCCGCTCAGAGGAAGTAGGTAAGGAGATAGGTAGTGAGAGCGCTGCCGCCAGGATGAGCGCGGTGAGTGTCATTTGAGCATCGCCTTCGCTCGCAGCGCAGCCTGCATTCCGCCCCAGTAGCCGATGAGACCCTCATCAATGATGAGATCATACACTTTCCCTTTTCCGAGGAAGCTATGCATTTGTCGTACCTGGAGCGGCGTGAGCTTTGTGCAACAGTCGAAAATGTATTCAGGACTGCCTCCATACATCGTGTTGTACGACTTACCGATGCGGTCATCGATATCATCATATTCCGATAGAGCGGTGTGCGCTAAGCCAAGCAAGTGACCCAATTCATGCTTGATGACATTCACATAATGCTTGATGACAATATCACGATCACGCGAGAGAGCATAACGGTCGATGTCGCGGAAACGGATATCGAGTGTGCGTTCGACGAAATCAGCAGAACCAATAGTATCGATTCCAGGTCCGTGGTGCGGGAGGATGTGTGTGGAGCTAGGCAAAATCTCCGGCGGCAGGAACGAGTGAGAACCGAACAAGGTCTCCGGTGGCGGCAGCGGGGGGTTGCGTTGGACATACTCCTCTTCCGGCAGGATGATCACCTTCACAGCGTCATGCTCGAGCCGAGTTTTGCCGTAGTCTATCCTCACGCCGTTCTCAGCATAGAACTCGCTGACACGGTCGAGGATCTCAGGATATGACTTGAACCGCTCTGCTCCATCAGCCACTTCAATCTCCACTCTCAAGGTCTTGGGGTGCAGCGATACCTCACCGAGGAGCGCGGGGTCGAACCGTACGTACTGGCCATAAACTTCAGCCCAGTGCTGCCGCGTCGTATCCTTGCGCAGGAACTCCTGCGGCATGACGCTCCCTGAAAGGAGAGCGCACAACGTCATGGCGGCTGCCCATCGCACGTCACTCCACCTCGAAGCACGGAAGGCATAGTCCCTCCTGCGCGCAATTCCCTTTGATTGCATGGCGGAGTTCAATTGCCCGCTGCGCACGGACGTAGAATAAATGCCAGTCGGGATGCTCTGCGCCCATCGCCTCATATATCTGCCCGCGGCCGAGGTAGCTATGCATCTGCCGAACCTGAAGCGGATGCAGCACCGGTACCGCGCCGTGAGAACGGATGGTGCCTAGATCCATGATGTTCCACTGCTTGCCATGCCGCGGCCGCACGCAATCAAACGGCACGAGATTAGTGTGCGAGAGTGTGAACGCATGACCAATCTCGTGTATGAGCGTATCGCCCATATCGAGCACACTGCGCTCCAGCGACCCTGGCGAGGGGCGCTGGAATACCTTCCGCTCATCCACATCAGCCAAGCCGACGTACCTCCCATCCCATGTAATAGTGAAAAGTTCTAGCGCGCTGACACCCATGTAGAATATCTCTTCAGGAACAGACCGCAACTCTGAGCCTGGCGACCACGGCGCGAAGCTGATGTTCACCCCGTACTGCGCATAGAACTCCTTGACATCACGGAACATTATCTCCTTGTGGGCTTCGAAGAGAGGAGCGTCATCATAGGATGAGAAGAGGTAGGTGATCTTGACATCCTTAGGCCGAAGGTCAACCTGCTCGATGCGCTCCACATCGTACTTACGTAGCGCATTGTAGAGCTCGACATCCTCCTGCGCGGGCAGCATCGTCAGCATGGACGCGCCCACGAGGGACAAGCAAGTGTTCTTCACCCAACCCACATAGAGCCCTTGCCCTATGACGATTATAAGCCTATAGCCAGAAGACAGTCAATCCGCTCATGCGTTGCCAGAATCTGGCTGCCAGAGTATCTTATTGTCGTATAGCGTGCCGACGAGACTGGAGGCCTGCAGAGGCGCGAGCCTGTACTCGGCTGCTATGGCGGCGGCGACCTGCTCGCGGTTCTCGCGGTCCAGCCCGAACTTGCTGTTGCCGCGCGTCTGCACAGCGTCGAAGTAGTCGGAGATTGATACGCGCTTCACCGCTTCGACAAGGGTCTCCCTTGTGCGCAGGTGCAGCGGGAAAGGCAGGTTGTCGAGCGTCGCCCCATACCCTCTGCCGTCTTTCCAGTGGTGCAGCCCCGCAATCATCGCTGTCAGGACTAAGTGATCCTTGAGCATTAGGAATCCCTCATACGCATGCGCCTTGATCTCCTCGTACTCCGCCAGCGTGATGTCCCGGCCGCTGAGGAGCTCTGTACGGCAGCCGCACTTCCCGATGTCGTGCATACAGCCGCCCATCACCGCCAATCGGCGGTTCGAGGGCGAGTCCTGCTCTGCCAAGCGACTGCTGTAGATGCCGACGCGCAGGCTATGTGCGTACATGCTGGGGGCGTGCTGCTTGAGCCTGTCGAGGAATGAGAGCATGATGCCCTGATGGACTGGCCTGATGTCCACATCATACCAGAGCCGATAGCTCCTCTCCTCAAGCGCCCCCATGTCCATAATGGGAAGGAAGAAATCCCTGTTTTAATGGTTACCGCAACTGCCTTTGCCGCAGACGCAGCCGGCCTTGTTAGGATTCTCTATCTTGAAGCCGCTGCCGCTCAGCGAGTCGATGTAGTCGATGCCGCTGCCCTTGAGCATGCCCATGCTCTCGGGGTCGACGAGCACCTGGAGTTCTCCGAAGGTGAGCTTGATATCGCCGTCCTTCGCCTGCTCGAAGTCCATCTCGTACTCGAACCCTTCGCAGCCCTTCGAAGCGACCTTGATACGGAGTGGCCAGCCTTCCTTGCCCGGCTCCTCGCTGCGCAGCTCAATGACTTTCGCCACAGCCCGGTCCGTCATCTCGACAGTTTCTATCTTGTGGTTGATCGCCTCGTTGATCTCGGCAATCATCTCCGCAATCTCCTCATCCTCGATACCGTGCAGGCGCGCACCGTCCTCGACAGTATCGAAGGCGTTCGCGTGGCAACCGACGCAGTGCAGGCCGTGGCTAAGCATGACCGCTGCTGCTTTCGGGAACGCCGCGACTACGTCGCCGATAATCATCTCGCCCGTGATTAAGTATGATCCATCTGGCTGGACTGCCATCTGCCTCAGGTCCTCTGACTCGTCCGGGGTACTGCAGCAGCTTCCTTCGTGATCATGTGACATAGGAAGAAAGAGTCCGATTTCTTTTAAAAAGGTAGTGTTGAGAATCCACTCACTTCCTGTACTGCTCCTTCTTCAGCTTCTCCACAGCGCTGCGGATTTGCTCCTTAGCCTTGACCAAAGGATTCTCACGTGGTTTCGGCGGGTGCTTCTCCTCCTCGGCCTTCCGGGCCACTATAGCCTCCTTGCGCGCCGAGAGATGCTGCCTGACCTTCTGCGCCTGGTTACGCCACTCCGTCGCCCAATCATAGAAGATGAGGTGAGGGCGCAATACCTTGTTGCCGAAGGAGTTGAAGTACACGACCTCCTGGATAGGCCTTATGCTCTTCGGCTCAACCTCATAGTCAGGGTAGCCGATGAGGAGTATGGCCTGCGGACGGTGGGCCTCGTTCGGGATGCCGAACATACCGGAGACCTTGTCCTCGTCGAACGCGCCAATCCACACCGCACCCAATCCCAGCGCGTGCGCAGCGAGAAGCATGTTCTCCATCGCGGCTGCGCAGTTCTGGATAGTGTAGAGGCGCTTGCCGCGCATGCCGTACATCTTGTGCGCATAGTCGACATCACCGCACACCACGATAGCCATGGGCGCAGTTAGGAATGCTTCCTGGTCGAGCGTGTGATGGTAGAGTTCACGCACCTTCTCGATATCGGTGATTACGAGGAACGACCAGTTCTGGAGATTGCCCGCTGATGGCGCGAGATGCCCTGCCTGTATGACCTGCAGGACCTTGTCCATCTCCAGAGGCTGCGGCGAGAACCGCTTGCAGCTGCGCCTATCGGCCATCACAGCGAAGATGTCGCTTGACATGCATGCAATGCTGCGTCTGAGAGCTTATAAATGTTCTGGACGTACAGAAAGGTGAGGAGAAGATATCTGAGAGCAGATCAGCGAAGATACTGCGCGTGATGACGGACACTCACCAGACACGCACCCTCTACTCTTATAAACCCTCCAGAGTTTTTTCCGGAGCATGGAATCCCTGCTCTTCCCGCACGACAGCGTACGACCACAGCAGGACACTTTCATCACGAAGGTGCTGGAGACCATCGACCGCAAGGGACAGCTCGTAGTCCATGCACCAACAGGCCTCGGCAAGACAGCTGCGGCGCTCGCGCCGACTATTGAGCGCGCGATCAAGCTCAATAAAGTCGTCATATTCATGACGAGCCGCCTCACGCAGCACGCACTCGCGCTTGAGACAGTGAGCAGGATACGGCAAAAGCACAACGTGAGCATCAACGTCGTCGACCTCATCGGCAAGAAGCACATGTGTCTCCAGCCTGGCGTCGAGCGCTTGGGCGGTAAGGAATTCGCTGAATACTGCAAAGCGGTCCGCGAGGATGGCCTGTGCGAGCACTACACACGCATGAAGAATGGCGAACAGCTCTCAAGCCACGCCAAGAGCGTCCTTGTCCAACTCGGCAAGAAAGCGCCGAATACCCCTGAGAACGTGAAGGCGATGTGTGAAGAAGAGGAGTACCGCGTCTGCCCGTACGAGATCACCATGCTCATGGCCAAGGACGCGCGCGTCATCATCACCGATTACAGCTACATATTCAATGAACGCATCCGTGATGGTTTCTTCAAGCGCATCAACCGAGAGCTGCAGGATTGCATCCTCGTCATCGACGAGGGTCACAACCTACCGGAGCGCATCAAGGAGCTCGCGACAGAACGTGTGAGCACGAACGTAATCCGTCGTGCGATGCGCGAACTGGAAAAACTACAACAGGAGGACCACAAACACCACTTGCAGCTCATGGCCGAGGCGCTCGCCAAGCTTGGCGAAGCAATGAAGGATGAGAAGCACGTGACACGCGACGCGTTCCTCAGCGAGATCAAACGCATCTGCGATATCAACATGCTCATCGAGGATCTCAACACCGCAGCAGACCAGGTGCGCGAGGAGCAGAAGTCCTCGAGCTGCGGAACAGTAGCCGATTTCCTCGAGGCATGGGCCGGCGATGATGACGGCTTCACGCGCATACTCGCGCGCAAAGACGATCGTTTCGAAAAAGATGAGGGGCCCAAAGAGGAGCAGCACGCGCTGTTCGGCGCAAGACGTATTGACATGCCGTCAGCGTCGCGTCTCCCGAGCCTCGAACTACGCTACCGCTGCCTCGACCCGGGCGTCATAACGAAGCCAGTGCTCGACGATGCGTACAGCACTATCATCATGAGCGGGACGCTCATGCCCACGGCCATGTACGCACAGGTGCTCGGCACCACGGATCCTGAGCTGCTCACGCTCCCATCACCGTTCCCGCACGAGAACCGCTTGAATATCATCATCCCGAAGACCACGACGAAGTTCACCACGCGCAGTGCGCAGATGTTCGAGGACATGGCACTCATCTGCGCGCAAGTTGTGAACACCGTCCCCGGCAACATCGCTATCTTCTTCCCGAGCTACATGCTCCTCGAAGAAGTGAAGAAACACCTGGACACGAAGAGCCATAAGACCGTCTTCACCGAGCACCCGTCATTCACCAAAGAGGAACGCGAGGGCCTTCTCGGCAGGTTCAAGCAGTACAAGCACGATGGCGCTGTGCTCCTCGGAGTGATGGGCGGGTCATTCAGCGAAGGCATCGATCTCCCCGGTGACGAGCTGCGCACCGTCATCATCGTCGGCCTGCCACTCGGCCGCCCCGATCTCGAGACCAAGGCGCTCATCGACTACTACGACCAGAAGTTCGGCCGCGGCTGGGACTACGGCTACACGTTCCCGGCATTCAACAAGACGTTGCAGTCCGCCGGCCGTTGCATCCGCACGGAAACAGACCGCGGCGCAATCATCTTCCTCGACGAGCGCTACGCCTGGCAGAGCTACTACCAGTGCTTCCCAAAGGAATGGCGCATCAAGATATCGCTGAAGTACGAAGATCTCCTCAAGGATTTCTTCAAGGGATGAGCATGGACATCTACGATAAGTTCAAGATCATCGAATCGTATTTCAAAGAGTTAGACGTAACCACAAAGAAGGAGCACGGCAAGCCGTTCTTCGACACGCAGTATGGCATCTGGGGAGCGGCAGGGATGCTGGACGTCTTCGAACTCTTCATGAGGATGCATCTTGAGGAGCGCAAGGGCTTCACCGACCTCGGATCCGGGGATGGTCGCATCGTGCTCATCGCTGCGCTCTTTACCGATGCGACAGGCATCGAAGGCGACCGAGGACTACACGAGAAAGCGTTGAGCGCAAGAGATGCTCTCATCAAGCAGGTACCCGACGTCGCGCGAGCCAAGTTCAAGAACGCAGACTATACCCAGGAAGACCTCTCTGGCAACGAAGTGCTATTCACGTTCTGCGACCACAACTACGGTGCGCAGTTCGAGGAGAAGTTGCAGCAGGAGGTCAAGGGTGTCCTGCTGTCGTACAACAAGATATTCCTGCCGCAAAGACTGGTGAAAGGACGGACCTACTGGATGCAGCAGATACCCGTCGTCACATACTGGCTCGGCAGAGAAGAGGAAGAGCTCTACAAGGACTACCGCGCGTAATGGTGCGTGCGCTGCTGCCGCTTTTTCTTGATCATGATGAGCAGCACGAGGATGAGTATGGCCATACCGATGAGGACATATGTAGCATATCCTCCGACTGAAGCCACTGGCTCCCCGTTCACGTTGATAAGTGTCTCACGCTCCGGGGTCAACTTGCTGTTGTAGTAGACCGTGCCAGTGACTTTGTACTGCCCACCGATGAGCGGGTTGAAGAACGTCGGGATCTCGGCAGTGACGTCAGGATCGACAGTGTAGGCTTCGCTGTCTATCACCTTGACTATCTCCTGGACCGCGCCCTCTTCATCGACAAGGGATATCGTGCCCTTGAATGTCGCGCGCACCGGTCTTATGCCTTTGTTCCTGAATACTGCATCGATACGAATGATGTCGCCAGTCTCAGCCCAAGCAGGAGCACTGATGCGCAAGAGCTCACCGTCATCCTTAATAGATCCTGGCTCGAGCACATCAAACGAGAGCATACCGTTGTAACCGCACTCAGGCACGCTCACAGTCGCCCAGTACTGCCGTGGTGGGAGGTCGAACGCGAACGTACGCAGCGCCTCAGAGGTGACTGTAGGCAGCACTCGCTCGCCAAATTCTGTCGAACGAGTCCCGAGAGATTTGGAACGTAACTGGTCGAACACCTCTATCTGCACGCCCGGATTTATGCGAACATTGCCGCGGTTATGGATGCTCAGACGGACCTGGATTGGATTGCCCTCCTCAGAATCCAACACCTGAACGCCACCGACAGTGCAGGCCACACGCTCTGTGCCTGTCATGGCCAAGCTTACTGGCACCCTGAAACTCGCTCTTGTTGTCGTGCCAAGCCTCCCGTCTCCAGTCTGGAGCAGAGCTCCAGTAAGGATACTCAAGTTGACCTGGTAATTATCAATCTGCGCGTCTATCGGAGGCTGGACGCTGACGCGCAACTCATACGGCATGTCACGGCTGAAGTTGAATTCCTTGGAGAAGTTCAGCCATTCAGCAGCCTCACCAGCGGCCTGCACCTCTCCGGTAATCAGGGTGTCTGAATCCGTCGTGACCGTAATCACCGCTTCAGCATAGCCGCCGCGCAGGACGTCGGTGAACTCAAGGCTGGCGCGATTCACGCCAATCGCTACCGCATGGACCATAGGCAAGCACAGTAGCGCCAGCAACAGCATCACTATCGGCCGCATCAGTAGTTCCCCACCCTCTCTATCTCGAGAGTATTGAGCGACCTCGCGAACTCTGCATAAGAAGCTTTCGCTTCACGCATGAGCGTCGTGTCCTGATCACCTATGTGTTGCGCAATCCCGCGCACATCAGCCAAGGCTGCCCCTAGCGAGATGGCATCCTTGCGCTCCAGCGCTGTCTTCGCGTCAGTGAGACGCTTGAAGAGCATAAGCTTGGAGTAGACATCGCCAGCCGCTGCGCCGAGTTCCTGCTCCAGGGCAGGATTCGCCTTGAGAAGCCGGAGTGCGTCCCTGTACTCCATAAGAGCCTCATCGTACCGCTTGTCATCGATGAATCCATCTGCCGCACGCAGCAAGACCTTGGCGTCAGGCGCCGGCGTAGCGACGTTCTCAAACGGAGCAGTCACTGGCCTGACGATACGCGCAGGAGGATTAGACATCGGTCGCGACACGATGCTCGCTGCAGGAACTGCTGGCGATGGCAACCCCTTGAATGGCTTCTCCTCCAGAGAGACGTAGTACGCACCTAGTCCGATGATGGTCACGATGCCCAGGAGTATGAGTATCCAGTCACCAGAGAAAAATGAGGAGCCGGCGGTGTCTTTTGTCACCTGGCCCGATAGAAGGTCTCCTGAGGCACGCTCAGGGATCTTCGGGTAGAGGAATGTCCTGCTCCTCTTCACTTCATCCAACGGGACTATCCGTTGTACGAAATATGAGTACTCCTCCTCCTGGATAACTGGGAACGTGTACTGCACTACCGGATCGGCTTCGAGGACTATCGGCTGCTTGAAGAAGGTAATCAGTGAGACGTCCTCAGCGAACGTCTTCGGTATCGATTCTATGAGCTTTACATCATTGGCAGGATCCTGGAGCGTTATGCGCTTGACTACGAGCGTGTGCTCCAGCCCTTTATTCGCCAGATCGTATATGGTGAAAGAGTACGCGATCGTCTTCACAGTGATCCTGTCTTGGAGCGACATAGAGGAGCGCAGGTAGCTCGCCTTCTCCTTCGCCGTCATGTCCACACCCATCAACGGATACGGAAGGAGTCGTTCAAGACCTGCGTAGTCGGCGGACTGCGTGGTCTCCGCTTGATGCTGCGGCACGATTTTGCGCACGAGCATAGCACGCGCCTTTTCTGCAGTGGAACGTGCGCGTGCAATGGCGGCGTCAGCCTCTGCTTGCGTCGGAGAACGCTCACGCAGCTCCTTGAGATCGGCCGCTGCAGTCTCCAGGAGCAGCACAGCTTTGCGACCTTTTTCGACGAGCCTCATATGGCTGATAATCTCGATGTTCACGTTGTTCGGTTCTGACTCGAGCGAGCGGATGCTGGCGTTCGCGTCGAGCATGAGGCCGCCCAGCGCTGCGAGTTCCTCATCGATGCGCGCGATCGCAAGCGGATCCGCCGCCGGCGTCTCCTTGATGACCGCGTCGATCGCGCTGCCATACGCTTCTATTGAGAGAGGCCCGATGTTCCCCGCGGCATCGACGGGTGCGATGCGATAGTAATGGTAGCGCGCTCCTTGCGCCGAACGATCTGTGTACTCCACACCGCGGGCGGTGGTGTAGAAGTCGGTATAGGTGACGCCCTCGTGGTCCGCTCGGTAGATGTTGTAGTGTTCGTGGTCCTTGGATACTGTCGAGAACCACTGCAGCGAGATATAGGACGGGCCATCCTTCACCGTCAGCACATCGACGGGGTCGGGAGGTAGTGCGTCCACCATGAAGAGCGACCCTTCAGTAATCTGGGTGCCAACGACTCCTTGTTGGCTCGTACCGCTGAACGTGAACGATACGGTCGCGTCAGGGGCGTTGACGGGGATGACGATGTAGCCTGTCCAGCCGTTGCCTTCTCCGCTAAGAACGACCTGCTCCTCTCTGCCGGTCTCCGGCAACCTGTACTTGAGCACTGGCGTCGCTGAGAGCAGAACATTTGTCGTGAGCTTGACCTTGTACGTCCCCGCCTTAAGCGGCGGCTCAGTGTCGATATCGATCTCCGCCGTCGGAGGTAGGCGGTTGAGGAAGGAAATGATTACTGGTGACTCCATCTTGTTGCCGCTGACATCTGTGCAGCGGACGAAGTACGTGGCAGAGCCATGTGTGGCGGATTCTATCGTCGCAGTGTTGCGCAGCGCGTACGATGAACTCATCGAGTAGGGCAGCGCGCTGTACTCAACGTCAGAATCGCCGTAGCGGCAGAGCGCTATCTCGTCGGTGTCTACTGCCAGCGTGATGAAGGGACCAGTCACCTCGCCGCTCGGGGAATGGGCTGTAACGACTGGTGGCGTTGTGTCCACGTGCAACGTGGTGTGGTTCGCCGCTATCTCGCTGCCGAGCTTGCACTTGTAGTCCACTGATCGCACGCCGTCAGGAACGGGGAATGTGCCGCTGAACGCAGTTCCTGAGGTCGCTGTGAGCGTATGGCTCGTGCCGTCGATGGTGATGTAGCAGAACTCCGGCGCGAGGTTCGTCTGCAGGCTGAATGTGACGCTGCTCGTCGATATGTCTTGTTTGAGCGGCGCTGTGATACGCACGGCGAGCGGAACGTCGATGACTTCGATGAGCCGGCTCTCGCCGCCACTGCTGTCGCTGAACGCGTACGTGTAGACGCCGGCACTTGTGCTATCGGTCTGGAATGAGTGACTCGCGCCGCCAGCCCCTGTGGCGATGATTGTACCGTCGCGCGCTATTGTGACAGTGCCTGCGCCGCTCACTGCGACGGACAAGGGCTGCCCTTCATGCACTGATGAGGGCGCAGTGATGCTGATGGCCGTTGCGCCAATGATCGTCGTGAGGAGCATGAAGAGGGCTATGGTACCGAGAGCTATCGCTCGCTTATGCCTGCGTGGCCTTCCATCTAGGTAATCGCCGCCGTGGTCCATGGTGCCCTCTACTTGCGTTTGAGCTGCTCGAGGACGGCCTTGTCCTTCTCAACTGCGTCAGAGATCGCTGCTTCGAGATACTCGTTCAGCGTGACGCCTTTGAGGACGGCAATCACCTTTGCCCGCGTATGCGTATCGTCGGGCACCTGTACGTTGACTCTTTTCATGGTCGCTGCTCGCGACGGCAGAACTACGCCAATGGCCTGTCCCGTCGTCGCTTCATGTTGTCACTGGGACTACACTTCCATGAGTTCTGGGATTTATATGCTTTCCTCCTTTTGTTGATTTATATGATAGAAGTGGGAAAATAAGCTAACTATGGAAAATAAGTAGTTTTGAGAGGAGGGATGAGAGTGGTCCTATATGGAAAATAAATAAGGAGATAAAAAGGAAGAGAATTCCAACCTCATGG
>DAGG01000033.1:34345-50321 GCA_002498125.1 Candidatus Woesearchaeota archaeon UBA525 | reverse complement strand
GCGACCGCACGGCGGGCTCATATCTCTCCATAGTACGCTCTCGCCAGAAAATTTTTAGATAGGCCTTGTTTGCCGCATATCATGCTCGAGTACATCCTGTTCGTCTTCGGCCTCGCGCTCCTCATCAAGGGTGGCGACTGGCTCGTCGATGGGGCGAGTAGCCTCGCCAAGCGCTTCGGCGTGCCTGCGCTCGTCATCGGCCTCACTATCGTCGCGTTCGGCACATCACTGCCGGAGATGATCGTGAGCATCATGGCGGTGACCCAGGGCTCGACGGATATCGCCTTCGGTAACATCGTCGGCAGCAACATAGCAAACATCCTGCTCATCCTCGGGCTCGCGGCCGCCATCACGCCGATCGCAGTGCAGCGCTCGACAATCTGGAAGGAGATCCCGTTCTCCTTCCTCGCCGCGGCGCTCCTGTTCTCTTTCGCGCTCGGTCCGTACCTCGACGGCACACCGAACGCCGTACTCCGGTCGGAAGGCCTGGTGCTCCTCATGGTCTTCTGCATCTTCCTCTACTACGTGATAGAGATGGCGCGCGCAGCGCCGAAGGCAACGAGCGCGGAGATGGGCCTGCACAGGCACTCAGGCTGGATAATCGCACTCATGCTCGTCGGCGGTCTCGCCGCGCTCTACTTCGGAGGGAGGTGGACAGTCGACGGAGCGGTCTTCATCGCGCGCCAGCTAGGGCTGAGCGAGTTCCTCATCTCCGCGACGATCATCGCTATCGGCACGTCGTTGCCCGAGCTCGTCACGACCGTCATGGCCGCGCGCAAGAATGACGTCGATCTGGCGGTCGGGAACATCATCGGCAGCAACATCTTCAACATCCTCTGGGTCATGGGCGTCACCGCCATCATCGCCCCTGTCGCGCTCGCCTCGACTGCACTCATCGACCTCGGCGTGCTGCTGGGGGTTACATTCCTACTCTTCGCGTTCATGTTCCTCAAGCCGAAGCATGAGCTCCGGCGGTGGCAAGGAATCACGTTCCTCGTGCTGTACGCAGGCTATCTCGTCTTCCTCGTCGTCAGGGGATAGTTTTTCTAATCCTCCGCAAAACATTAAAAGCCAAAGACGTGAGAAGTACATAGTGAGCCCAGACCGCAATCTGGATGATATCATCGAGTTCTCGCTAGTGGTCAGTAAGCTAAAAGAGATGTCCATCACGACAGTGGAAGGGTTCGCGAACATGGTTAATGAGTTCAGGGAGCGCACCCCTACAATGTGCGAGATGCTCGGTATCACGGGGAGAGAACTCATCTGGCTCTACGGCATCGCGTACCAATGCACGCCGCCAGAGGAGCGCAGCATCTACACGAAGACACTCGACTACCTACCGCTCGGGCAGGATGCTCCTGAGTGATGAAAAAGTTTTTGAGCGCGTACAACGCTCCGGACCAGCATGGCACTGGAACTCATGCTGGACTGCAAACTACCAAAACCCTCGGACACGACAGCGAGAACACGTCTCGCCTACGCGCGCGAGGAGTTCCTGCGCGAGAAGAGAGCGAGGGAAAGAGATTACACGCCGAACATCTTTAAGCGGGCCATAGACTACTGCACCTCCTGGTATAAGAAGTGAAAAAGAGAAGAACTACTTCTTGCCCTTTGTAGGACACAGTTTCTCGTCAAGTGAGTACTTGCCCGGACCGAAGAACCAGACGAGCAGGAACGCGAAGCAGAAGAGCACAGCAGGCTCGCCCTTGTTCGCGAGAGTGTTCCACCATACGCTCGGCGCGTGCGACATGAAGTAGGCAACAGCCATCTGACCTGCGGCGATGAACGCGGCTATGCTCGTGAAGAGACCGAGCGCGATGAGCAAGCCACCAACGACCTCAACAATACCTGCGACGAGCATGAGCGTTTTGCCCGGCATCGCGAACGTGCCGCCGAGAACGCCGAACTTCTGCAGGCCGTGCATCATAAAGAGCACGCCGAACACTGCGCGGAACACAGTATACATGATGTCTTTGTGCTTATTCCTGAAACCATTCACTTGTGCAAGCATTTCATACCACCCTAGTATTACTTGTGATACTCCTTTCCCTTTAAATAGGCTTCGGAGTGCTTCAGTCGAGCGCAGACCTGATGATCTCGCGCGCACGTCCGACATCCACCGGAGACCTGGCATAGCAGGATCCCCTCGCAGGCGATAATGGAGCCCATTTGTCCTCTCCAGCGATGGTCCTGTCGAGCACTGCGGCCTCGATGTAGCCGTCACGGATCCTGTCGCCTGTGCCGAACGCGAGCGCCTTCGTGCCGAGCGCGAGAGCGTCCTCCAGCGATAGGCCCTGGTTCCATCGGCCGTCACGCAGGTACTGCTCCACCCTGTTCGGCTGGCCTGCATCGGCATCTGCACCGACAGAGGCGAAATCCCTCTTGGACTCTGGCGAGCCGTCGAAGAATATCGTGTAGAATTCACCATTGTGCACATCGCCGAGGATGAGGCTGATCTCGAAGTTCGTCGCGCCGAGCTCGCCGCGGAAACGCCTGTCGAACTCAGGGACGATGTACGTCTCTCCGATGAAGCGCGCGGTGACGCTCCTGCTCGGGATGCTGATGCGCTTGCGGCCGTACTCGAGCGCTGCCGAATCCGCCACGTTTGTGATGAGGCGATGCAGCTTCTGCACTTCACGGGCAGAGCCGCTGCCGATGTACCCGATGGTCTCAAGCACCGGATCGGTGTTGTACATGCGCTCGCCCAGGAGCTGGTTCTCGCTCATGAACAGGATGCCGTTGTTGTACACCATCCCGAGCCCCACCGGCGCGCGGCTCAGTGTCTTCTTGGTAAGGTTGCGCTTCTCCTCAAGCATCTCCTCTCGTGATTTCGTAATGAATTCAAACATCTTGGCACCTCACTCGTCTCCGAACTCTAACTCCAACTGTCGCACGTAGCGTGCGATAGCGTCCCTCTCCACCTGCCTTGTCCCCTCCTGATCGACAGAGATGAGGTAAGGGAGGATGTTGCGCCTGATATCAGGCGGCGATGATCCTGCCTGTGGGACGGCCGAGTCCCAGAGCGCCTCGACGACGGTCTTCTCCGCGGTCTCGCGCTCCATGTTCTGACCACCGCGCACTCTCCAGGTCTTGCGCAGCGACAGCGCCGCGAAGTGACCGCCCGATCCCAGTGCGGCATACGACATCTTCTCAGTCACTCCGCCGATGCCGTCGTACGTGACTATGTGCGAAGAGCCCGCCTCTGGATCCAGTCCTGCAAGGATCGGCACAGTCATCATGCCGTGCAGGAGGAGGGGATTCTTCTTGAGCAGCGCCGAGGTCAGGTTCACCTTGCCTGCGAAGTCCAGCGCCCTATGGTGGATCTTTCGGTAGTTCTCGAAGATGCGGCCGAGCAATCCTGCGTACTCGTCGCACATCTCGGAAACCCCGGCGAACCCTGCGACAGTGAAGCGGTCCAGAACGTGCACCTTGCGCTTATACTCGTCACTGATGAAGAGCCCCATGGTCGAACGGGTGTCTCCACCGATGATGGCACCGTCGGCGTACTTCACCGCGACGATAGTCGTGCCGTGGTCATACTTGCCCTCCAGGCCATTGCGGTCGATACCTGCGAACTGCGAGCCCGGTAAGAGGTCAGGCCGTTCGCGTTCCAGGTGCTGCAGCAAATCATCATGCAATTCCATAGTCCACCTTCACTGTCCGCTCTTCTCGAGCACATAGTCCTGCGCAGGGTCGTTCTCGACCGAGTCATCCAGGTCGTCCATATCGTCCTTGTCCAGCATGTCAGAGAGCTCCCTGCCGCGCTTGGCGATGTCCTTGTACTTAGAAGCCCCCTTTTTCTCCTGCGCTGGCGAGCCCTTCGGCGGTGCCTGCGCCGGCTTCTGCTGCTGGCCTGAGCTG
The DNA here is from genome assembly GCA_002498125.1 of Candidatus Woesearchaeota archaeon UBA525. Lineage (GTDB taxonomy): Archaea > Nanobdellota > Nanobdellia > Woesearchaeales > UBA525 > UBA525. The sequence continues at coordinate 46,460 of DAGG01000033.1, read as the reverse complement.
TACGCAATCTGGATGCTGTACGGCATCATTGTCCGGTATTCCATAGGTTCGCCTCCTTGCCTCTCCTGATGAACTCCTCTGGCGTCTGCGCGTCGAGGATACTGTCGATCTCCACTTTGGTCCCTGATGACGGGTTGAAGAGCAGCCTCGTGCCACCCAACGTGAACCCTTCCCAGTTCACCGACTCCAGCCTGTCGTGGAATTTCTCCACCACCTTGCCGCGCAGATAGGCGCGGGTGTCCACCGGCGGCGTGTTGAACGCCTCGAGAATGTCGTCATCGCTGACGATGCGCTCCACCATACCTTTCGACTGCAGCTTGTGAAAAAGGCTGTGGTCGGGTTCGATGCTGCAGTAGCGCAGAGACACTGTGCGCAGGCGATGGTCCTGCGGGTCCATCCCTTTCTTCGTGACGTACTCGTCGATGAGCCTGAAGTGCATCGGCCAGTCAAGGAACGGCGCCAGCGAGAGCGGGTCCGACTTGAGGCCTTCGATGATAAAGCCGAACCGCTCGAGAACATCCTTCTCCTCGTCTGTCGCGCCGTGCGATGCGGTGTAGCTGAGCATGTCCTCAAGGTACATGGCGAGGTGGTCAGGTGCCGTGATGCGCTTCCCGTTCTCCAGCTCCAGCGACTGCTTCATCTCCCAATCCTGGGAAAGACTTCGCATCGCCCAGACAGGGGACCGGAGGTCGTACTTCTGTGGCATTATCGCGTCGTCCTCAATCATCTTTAGCAGCAGCGAGGTGATGCCGTACTTGAGGTAGATCGCCCACTCGTTGTGGTTGATGTCGCTGCTAATCACGTGGTGGCGCATGTACTTGCCGGGATCGGCGTGCGGCTCGTCGCGAGTGTTCACTATGGGCCTGGAATAAGTCGTCTGCACGCCGACGAGCGTCTCCATGAACATGGCGCGCTGCGATACCTGGAACCTGTTCCGGCCGAGCGTGCGGCCGAGCGTGCCCAGGCCGGTGAACGCTGTGCGCGTCACGAAGTACGGCAGCAGGCACCTGATGAGATGTTCAGGATCCACGTCGCGGCCGATGAGATAGTTCTCGTGCGCGCCGAAAGTGTGACCTGCGAAGTCCTGGTTGTGGCCATAGACACGCAGCGAGAGTTGGTCCGCCGGAATCGTGTCCGGACATGCTTCGCGGAGCATCGACTCCGCGTTCCTGCGCGCGACGTTCATGCGCAGCTGCGCCGCCTTCTGATAACGGACAGCATCACGCGCCGAACGCACCTCCGGGAACGACATCTCAGGATGGGCATGATCCACGTACAGGCGTTCGCCACTAGGCAGGAACCTGTCGCTCGACCCTCCCCGACGCATGTTTTCCTCGAGCACCTTGTCGACGTACGGCCGGAGGTCGATGCTCGAGCGCTGCCGCCCATCTGAAATGGCCTCGATGGGCCGCTCTTCGAGCCCGCCCCTAAACCACTCATAGCGTTCCCTGATGTCGCGCTGCGGGCTCTCCTGCCTCTCGTCAAGGGCTGCGGCGATGCGCCACTGCTGCTCCACATCGCCGCGGAGCAACGATGCATAGTCAGCGACCTCGCCGACGCTGCCGGGATAGGCTGTCACGAGCAGGTGCGACAACTGGATGCTGTCACGCTCCACGAAGTAACCGGGCAGCTCGAAGGCTGCGCCGAACTCTGTCTCTCCACCCATGACCTTCTCGACCGCCACCCTAGCGCCCCGTCCAACTCCTCGTGGACTGCTCAGTCTTGTTATAGAAGGAGACGTCCTTGATGCGGCGTCCGACGTTTTTGCCTATCTCCTCGACCACGTTCGTGCTCTGGATGTGCCTGTGGCCCTCGCGGATGTCGGAGAACGCCTGTTGGAGATCGTCCAGCCTGATGAGCGGGTACTCCCCGTCGCTACCGCGCGCTACGGCGAGACGCTTCGCCCTATTCGCGATGTTCTCCAGCATCGCGCCGGAGAGTAGGTTGCGCACGTAGAGGAGCTCGGTCTTGCCGTTGTCGTACGTGACGTTCATGATCTTGTTCTCCTCGCCTTCGTCGAACACCATGGTCAGGCAGCTCTCGATGAGCGCTTCGCGCGCCGCGTCGTTGCTCCCGTAGCGCCGCACGAACTGGTCGTCGTAGCGGAACCTGTCCTTGAAGTACTTCGAGAGGATTGCCTTGGCCGCGGCCTTGTCCGGCCTGTCGACCTTAATCTTCAGGTCGATGCGCCCGTCCCTGATTACGGCGGGGTCGATGTTCTCGATGAAGTTGGACGCGAGCATCACGAAGACATTCTCGTTGTCATCCATGCCGTTCATTTGCGAGTTGAACGTCGCGACGATGTTGTCCAGGTAACCTGCGCTGCTGTCGCTGATTCCCCGACGCCGGAAGACTCCCTCACACTCATCGATGAAGATGACTGCGAGGCCGCACTCGTGCGCCTTCTCGCGTCCATCCTGGAACAGGTCGCGCACGTTGCGCTCGTTGTTGCCGACCCACTTATCGAGTAAATCTGGGCCGTTCATGTAGAGGAATGACGATTTCCTGTCCTGCGAGAGCATGCGCTCGACGCGATCCACGCTGCCGTCCCTGTCTAACGGGTCGTACCCGTACGCCCGGAGTATGCGATCGAGATGATTGCGTACAACATCCTTGTCGCCCGGCAGCGGCTTACGCAGCCCATCCTCGTAGATCTTGCGCAACGTTGCCATGTCGTCGGTGTCCGCCGCATGACGCGCGAGGAGCACATTACGGATGCGTTCCAGTCCTGCGATGGTGTACTCATCGAGATGCCTTGTCATCGCCTTCGCAATGACGGTCTTGCCGCAGCCGGCGGGCCCGTAGAGGAGCACGCCCTTGGAGACAGGCACCTCCAGTGCCGCCATGTCCTCACGGCGAGAGTAGAACATCTCGAACGTCTGGCGGAATTCCTTCTTCACGTTCTCCAGACCTCCTATGTCGTCGAACGATTTGTCAAGGACAGGCGCCTCGCGGTGCGCATGCTGCACACCGTCGCTGACACGGAAGAGCGCAATGCCTGAGCTGTCATGGTAGACGACGCGGTTACCTGGTTTGAGAATCTCATCGGCGAGACTGCCGCCGCGCCTGGCGAAGACGTGCGTGTCATGCATGGTCTCGAGATCGAGCGTGCCATCTGGGAACACCTCACGCACAGTCGCTATCTGGCCTTTGGGCTCGCGGCCTACGATGCTCCTGATGACCTTGCCTTCGGCATCAAGAAGCACACGCTCGCCGATGCTCATGTTGTCGAGCGCCTCAACTACATCAGGCGATAGCGCGGGGAGGAACTTGAGACTTGAATTGCCGAGGTCGCGGACCTGGTAGAGCTGGATGCTCTTCTGGCCTGCCGGTTCGAGCGGCGGCGCCTTCCCCTCGTAAATGCCAACTGCGCCAGGACCCTGCTCTATCGCCTCGAACGCCGCTGTTGCCTCATCGATGAACTTCTTCTGGCGCATGATGACGTAGTCCTTGCGCTGCAGCTGCTCACGTAGCAGTTCGACTTCTGTCTTCACTCCTACTTTCTCATCGTGAGAACCGTTCGGTCTCTGCCCTTCAGCCATTTCGCCACCCCGTCGGTATAGGGGTATCATTGACGTTAGGATATTCTTAAATCCTGCTGCCGAAAAACGATAACTGCAACTGCAAGATACCGATAATGGTCAATGCAGCTGGAAATGATTATATAGAGTTACACGGAAAGAAGAGCCCCATGGGTCGTGTGATGAGCTTGGAGAACGAGCTATGCCTGCACTTCATCCCCGACGAGCCCGGCTCACACCTCGGCTCAAGGAGCGCAGCCGGCCCCGTGCTGCAGAGCATCGGATTGCGCCCGAACATGAGCAACTGGACAGCCAACGGCAGCAAGATCTACACGGATGTCAGCGGCATTGAGGTCGCCAACGCCGAGTGCGCGACACCAGAAGAGTTGCTGGCGCTGGACCGCGCGAACATGGAATGGCTCGCGAAAAGACTCGCTGGCGTCGACCGCCTCGTTCTCTCGCGGCCAAACATCGAGGATCCGGATGCGAGGCCGAAGGTCGTGGCCGGGCGCGTACGCGTCTACAAGACAAACGTCAGCCAGGAAGGGATGACTGTCGGGACGCACGAGAACTACCAGCTCTTCCGCCACAGGCTATGCCGCACATTCAACCTGCCCGTGGAAGAGACTGATATGAATGAGAGCATCCTGTACAGGATGATCCCTACGCTCACACCTTACCTCGTCACACGTCAGGTGTTCGCCGGAGCCGGCGGCCTGGATTTCGACCAAGGGACTTACCTGCTCTCGCAGCGTGCGATGCACATGCAAAATGTCATCGGCCCCCAGACACTCTCTGAGCGAGGCATCATCAATACGCGCGATGAGCCGCTGGGCGACCCCGGCAAGTACATGCGGCTACATATCATCTGCGGCGATGCCAACATGAGCGAGTTCGCTACCTATCTTAAGACCGGCGTGACGAGCCTCGTGCTCAAGCTTATCGAGGAAGCTCCCAATATGCCGCGGCTCGCGCTCGCGGATCCGGTTCGCGAGATGCATGACGTCGCGCGTGACCTCACGGGCAAGACACACCGCCTCCAGCTCCAGGACGGCAGGAGGTATTGTGCGCTCGACATCCAGCAGATGTACCGCGACATGATAGGGAAGGTTGTTGGACACCTGAGCAGTGCCGACAGACATGTCTTCGAGACGTACTCATCAGTGATCGACCTCATGCGGGAAAACGACATTCTCGACATGCATGAGTACTTCGATTTCGCGCTCAAACACAAGCTCCTGCAGGAGATCGTGATTAGCAAGGGCAAGGATTACGGGAGTCGGGAGGCTGCCGCTGTCGCGCTCAAGTACCATTGGATCGATGAGCAGGGGCTCTTCAACCGGTTGGAGAAGAAGGTGAACCATCGCAGAATCACCACTGACCAGCACGTGGATTGGCTCAAGCAGCATGCGCCAAACACGCGCGCGGCAGGAAGGGCGTTGCTCATCCAAGAGTCGAGGCGGGACCGTGTGAACATCAACGTCGATTGGCACAGGTTCAGCTACGATGGCACGTCGTTCCCCATGCCTGATCCAGGAAACACCTATCTGTCCGAGGCACGGCGCTTCCTCGAGATGAGACGCGGAAGCTTTAAATAGCGACTCGAGGTTCTCAGACTACCCGCTCTGGTGGTGTAGTCCGGCCAATCATTCCGCCCTTTCGCGGCGGCGAAATCTTCGTCGTCGAAGACAGGCGGGGACCCGGGTTCGAATCCCGGCCAGAGCATTCTCACTTTCGTTCAAAGCTCTGTCCGGGTACGCCGACATAAGAACGGAGTGAATATCCCGAGAGCGTATACGTCCCTCCATCTCTCGCAAACTGTATAAACAGCATTCGCGCCTGATCTCCGGGGCATGGCGTCGCTTGAGAAGATTACGAGAGAGGAAGCAGATACCCTGGTGAAGGGCACTATCGACTGCTTCAAGAGAGCGAGGAACATCGGAGCGGCCGTCGGCATCGGCACATTCGCCGCATTGTACCATTACCATGTACCTGAACCCATGGATAGCTTCTTCCAGGTGACCAATATCTTGGAGATCACCGCTGCTTCAGCGACCTGCCTCAGTGCAATCTGGGCATACGCGGCGATATCATATGAGCGAACGTATGCGCGTCGGCCCGAGGCCGTCATGAAACAGAAGTTCAACAGGGAGATGGTATAACTAACTTCTCTATAGCAAACTACTAAAAGGAGCAGGACAGGGTAGAGGGATGGCCATCTCAGAACGTGACCTCGCGGAGAACGAGGTCAAGCTCGATAATATGCTGCACAAGATCGTCGAGTCGGCGAAGCAGATCCGCGAGCTCAAGGACAACATCAACCCGGCAGAACCTGCTGAGTATGATAAGCAGTGCCTGGAGCAGATTGACCTGCTCGCGCAGATAATCCAGGAGCTCGCCGAAGCAGCCGACCTCATCGACATCACTGATGAGCGCATCACCGAACAGCTCGAGAACGGAATTAGCGCGAAGCTGGATGAGGCCATACAGCACATCACGGCGGCCAGACAGCTCATGAAGTGACCAAAGCTTTAAATACGGTCTGGGAGTCCAGCCCTCCATCACCTGAATCCGGAGGTTCAGTAGCCGCGCATCAGCACGGTGAAGCGAATGCATGAAGAGAAGTTCAAGACGTTGGAAGAAGAAGGGTCAGATGCGCTGGAAGTGGCAGCGCAAGCGCATGAAGAAAGAGAAGCGCAGACGCCTGAAGAAGTAAGTTCTTCAATTACTCTTTTCATATTCTCCATACATATTCTCAGACTGCGGGATATCGCTGCCTTGGCGTAGATCTGAGCGGCGAGCGTTTCAAGTGCAGCGCAGAAACGAGGTGAGCCGCGAAACAAGTCACGAGTATCTCGGCCGCAGCGCGAGAGAAGCAACGGACGTTCACTCGTACCGCTCAGGATTAGCGGCCATGTCCTCAGCAAGGCGCCGCTCGAGCTCCAGTCGCTCCACAAGCGAGTCCTTGTCCTGGAAGCCATAGAGCACCTCGCCATTGACGACGAGCGTCGGCAGGCGATGCCGTTCGATGCCATAGCGCTCCTTCAAGAACGCAAGCGCAGGGTTATCCAAGCTATACTCCATGCTGTATGTATTGAAGAGCGGATAGTGCCTGTACAGGTTCGTCAGGACAAGACCTTGGTCCTCGCAATCTCCGCACCCATCGTTCGTGTAGAAGTAGACGATGAGCGGCTTGTCATAGCTGCACTTCGCGTTCACCTCGTCAGAGAGGAGCCAGTGACGCACCTGCAGCAATGAGTAGTAGCTCTTCAGACGCACGACACGAGGATCCTCATAGCCATACACCCCTTCCATATAAGTTAGACGACGGCCTATCTGGGCGAGCTCCTCAGTATAGGAGGACATGTTCATGCTCCCGCAGAGATCCTTCTGGACAAGCTGGAACACGAGTTCGTTGCTAAGTGACTCCACCCTGATGTCCTGCTCGAGGCTGTAGAGCGCATCTATCTTGCGCTCATTAATCTCGCCGCCGATGATGAAACCTATGAGGAATATGACTAGAGTTATTGCGAGCGCGGCGACGTACCGCGAAGTCTTGATGCGTTTGCGCGATATCATGGTCTCGTCCTGAAATAGTTAGGACCCCATTTAATGCTCTTTCCCGCTATATAATAGTATATGGCGAGCACCCAACAGAGCGATCCGATGAGCCAATAGCTGAAGTTAAACGCGAAGAAGGGCATGAGGATGCCTTGTTTCTCCTCGGAGACTGTCTTGATGTAGTACATGAAGGAGAGTATGACAAAGAAGAGGATGAACGGCAGGATTGTTGTGTTGTCTATGGTCACGAGGAATGGATCGAAGGAGAATTCGAATATATCCTTGAAGCTGAAGCCCACGAGGTGCACCTCCCAGAGCCATCGCGAAAGATTGTAGAAGAGCATAGCGATGGTGTAGAAGAACACACCCATCGTGAGCAGGATGTAGATGATGGACACCGGCAGGATGAACACGCCGAGGTTCCCGTAGCGAGGATGGAGCAGGTGGTTGTACTTGCGCACAGTGATGATGAAACCGCAGAACCAACGCAGGCGTTGGCTGACGAACGCGCGGAACGTCTTGACGCCGCTCGTGTAGACATTGGCGTACGTGACATTCTCTATCAAGTACCCTTCGCTCTGTATGCGCATGCTCATCTCGAGATCCTCGACCATTGAATCCGCGCGCAGGTCTCCGTGCGCATCGATGAACGACTTGCGGATGAGCGTGAACGCGCCTGGCGCGAGCGGGATGGCGCCGAGCTCCGACTGGATATGGCGGATGAACACCGCGCTGAGGAACTCCTGGTACTGCACGAGCTGCAGGAAGCTGCGCGGGTTCCATATCTTGATGGAAGGCACCGCCGCCATGACGTTCTTATCCTTGAAGCAGGGCACGAGCTTATCGAGGACATCTGGCATGATGAAAGAGTCGGCATCCAGTCCCGCCACGAGTTCGCCGGTAGCATGGCGCATGCCGAGATTTACCGCGTGCGTCTTACCGCGCGACTTGCGGTACGAAAGCACTTTCACGCCGTGCACGCGGTACTGGTTCGCGAGATTGAGCGAGTTGTCAGTGCTGCCATCATTGACGATGATGATCTCGAGCTTGGACTTCGGGTAGTCGCATGCGAGCAAGGATTCGACGGTCTTGCGTAGGCGCTCGCCGTTGGCAGAACCCTCGTTCCACATGGGGATAATGATGCTGACCTTCGGCCTGAACTTCTGGTCGCGCCTGTAGCGCATCTTATGCGGGCTCAGGATAGTGAGCGCGAAGAATACTGATGTGAACAAGCCGACGAAGCACAATAGGTAGATGATCCAGTCCTGGAGCGTGAGCATCACCGCATCCGGGGACGCTGGGGATTTAAAATGATTCGCCCGGGAAAGAAGCTTTTTAAACCACGGGGGGCACCCGGCGCATATGCAGAGAAAGGCACTCCTGCTTCTCATCCTCGTTCTCGCGCTGGTCCTGCGCCTCTATCCGCTCGAGCAGTGGCACGAGTGGGATGAGAGCGTCTATCTCATGCACGCAGAACACATGGTCGGCGGCAAGACGAACTACAACGAGTTCTTCTACCGCCCACCCATCCTGCCGATCATCATCGCGGCCGGGTTCCTCATCTGGCACCACGTCTTCATGGCGTCTATCGTCGTCGCTCTTGCGACATCAGCCGTCGCCTTAGGCATGTACCTGGTAGGCGCCAGACTGCATAGCGAGGAGGCAGGGCTCTTCGCCGCGCTTATCGTCACGGTGCAGCCGCTCTTCGTGCGCTTCGGCCACATGCTCTTCACTGACGCACTCGTCGCGACATTCTTCACGTTCGCAGTCTGGTGCGCGCTCCATCCTGGATGGCGATGGGCGGCTGCCGCCGGCGCGCTCACAGGTGTCGCTGCGCTGACGAAATTCAGCGCACTCGCTACGATACCGTTCGTCGGGCTGCTGGTCGTGCTGCTCGCATTGCCGAGCCTTGACAGAAAGGGGCTGCGCAGATGGAAGATGGCGGCGTTGAGCATGGTTGCGTACACCGCAGGAGCCGCGGCCGCCTTGCTGCCGTACATGGCATGGGCGTACGCGCGATTAGGCTCCGCCGTCGCGCCGTTCCGCACCTCCTCGACGATGATTGGGTGGCACGAGCAGAGCGCGCTCTTCTACCTGAACGCACAACTCTTCACTGTGCCCATCCTCATCGGTATCGCGCTCCTCGCGCTGCGATGGAAAGACTGGAGGAACGACAGACAATTACGCGTGACGATCATCGTACTCACCCTCTTCGCGGTGTCCACACTCATCTATCTCAGTACGTTCGGATACAAGCACTCACGGTATGGTATCCTCTCGATAGCGCCCCTCGTGCTCTTCGCCGGCATAGGCTATGCCGCTGCGCACAACGCGTGGCGGAAGAGGGTGTGGGGCACGCGATTCTGGGTGCCCTTCATCGTTATCATCCTCCTGTTCTCAGCCCCTGCCTTCCACACACTCGCGGGGCCGCCGATCGGTACTGAGAAGCACCACGCCATCAGCATGGCGGAGCGTCTCGTCGAGCATGGCCGTCCCGACCTCACCATCTATGCTGCTTCAGAGTACCCGTTCTACGCCTACTACACGAACAACACCGTAGTAGCGGTCGATATGGGAGACTTCATCGCCAGATATCCTGAGTTCATGCCTGAGGACGGCTACCTCGTCGTGCTCAAGGATCCTCCTCAGCAACCGACGACCGATTGGGCAGATTCACGGCCTGAACTGACGCGACTCTTCGAGAACGACTATAGCATAATCTATCTCTACGACAATAAGTTATACGAAATAATCATAGCTCAGTATCCTGAAAGGTAATCGTGTCCCTCATGGTACTTGCTGAGCGTCCTCTTGGATATCTTCTTCGCGCTGCGTTTCGAGAGATGTTTCTTCACGCACCCCCCCGAAGGGGAAAATGAGGATTAAAGACTCTCCGAATCCCTCCCTTCTCGACGGTTCTCATCATCGGCGACAGTCTTGTCGCCAGTCCTGTCAGCGTTCCTATCACCAGCCCTATCGGTATTCCTGTTCTTGTCGTCTCTGTCTGCCATTGTCTCACCTCTTATCTCCCGTTAGTGTTGTACGCCATGAGCAATCCTCTGGCGAGTAATCAATCCTACTCTTTGCCTTGACCGTCCTCCTGGCTGCCTTCGGGCTTATCATCAGTCCTGCCGGCCTTCTCAGGCTTCTCGCCCGTCCTGTCGACTGCACTCCTGTTCCTGTCATCTTTATTCATAGTCTCACCTCTTGAGTGCGATATGATGAGGCTCCGGCTTACATAAACGTGATTTGAGAATTCGGAGAAAGGTGTTCCTACCGTTTCAATGAGCAGGATAAAAAGCAGGGTTTAGAGAGAAAAGAAGCGCTTGACTTCACAGGCTTAGAAGCTTGTAGACAAGTATCGCCGGCCAAACAACGGCCTTCAGGATACCGTACACGCCATTCCAGAACCCTACTGCATTCTGAACATAGTACACTGCCGCCCCGATGAAGCCGAGGAAGTAGACGATGCCATTGCCCCCTGTGCAGTGGTTCTTGCACACATACTCGTTGATATTCTTCTTCGATTTTGCCATAGGAGCCATCAAGGGAGTTGAGAATTAAATGCTTTCAGTATCCCAAGGAGAACTCAACCGCGCCTGATCTCACGGTCTACCCTGTAGAGCACGTCGTCGTTCGTGTCCCTGACACGACAGATACGCCAACCAAGGCCGCGCGCGATGCGCTCCCTCACCATCTCGGCCATGATGCCCTTGTCATCTCCCTTGCCTGAGATCTCGACGATAAGCTTCTGATCAGGGAGCAGGATGCCCGCCACGAAGGACTTACCATCATGCTCCAACGTGAGCTCCCGCTTCACCTTATACTGCTTGGACAGCTCTGCTGCCACGAGGTCTTCAGGGGTCTCAGCAAGGGGTTTCCCTTTAATCCGGTTCACAGGCGTCCGCATACAAGAGAATAAGCCCGTCATAGTTATAAGGCTATGCATGACGTGCTTGTGCAACCGCACCAACATAGCTTTATAAACGGACCGCCGTTCTCGAGAAGAGTAATTGGAGAGAACTATGGCGTATGCGAAACCAGGTAAGAGCAAATTCATCCGTTCACGTCCCGAAGCGCGAGGACGTTTCGGCGACCGCGATTCACGATCAGATAGCGGACGCGACTCGCGGCCTTCCGCTGGACGTTTCGACCGCCCACGATCCAACCTCACGCTCTTCGACGTCACATGCGAGAGCTGCGGCAAGGATACGCAGGTGCCGTTCAAGCCGACAGGCGGAAAGCCAGTCTACTGCAGAGATTGCTTCAAGAGCGACGCTCCGCGCCGCGACAGCCCGCGCGACACCTCACGCAGCCCCGATCTCTCCGAGATAAACGAGAAGCTCGACAAGATTATGGCAGCGTTGAAGATACGCTAGGATTTTTTCATCTTTCTTTTATTCGTGACTGCCTTCAAGCGTCCTTACCGCAATATTCTTATGTGCTACGCAGACTCCTCGCATCATGAGATACGTAATTGTAGGAGCAGGGATGATGGGAGAGGCGATCGCGCACGACATCGTCCGGAATGGGAACAAGGCCATCATCGTCGATGTTGACGCACACCACGCGAGAAGGGTCGCGGACAACACTGGCGCGCAGCCTTATGCGGGAAGAGCCGTCGACATCTTCGCACGTGACGACATCGTCATCAGCGCAGTTCCCTATGACTTCAATCTCGAAATGACGAAAGCCGCGATTAAAATGGGCGCGCACTTCCTCGATCTCGGCGGGAACAATACCGTCGTTGAGAAGCAGTTCATGCTACACGACGATGCTGTTGCGAATGGTGTGAGCATAGTCCCTGATTGCGGCATCGCGCCTGGCGCTGTGAGCATCATCGCCAAGCACGGTATCGATGAACTCGGGCGCATGCCTGAGTACGTGCGCATACGCGTCGGTGGCCTACCGCAGCGGCCAAAGGGACCGCTGCAGTACATGAAGGTGTTCTCGATCCACGGCCTCGTGAACGAATGCCTCGAACCCACAGAGGTGCTGCGTGACTACAGGCGCACGACTGTTGAGAGCATGAC
>DAGG01000033.1:25594-34276 GCA_002498125.1 Candidatus Woesearchaeota archaeon UBA525 | reverse complement strand
TACACGAGCGGCGGCAGCAGCACGCTGAGCAAGACCTACGAGGGACAGATAAAGGATATTGACTACAAGACACTCCGTTACCCAGGCCACTGGACCCTCTTCAAGGCGATTGCTGATCTCGGTTTCTTTAGGCCTGAACACAGGCAGGCGACAGAACGCACGCTCGACGATGCGCTCTCCTACCATGGCCAGGACGCGCTACTCATGCGCGTGAGCGTTGGTGATGCGCACGAGGAGCGCAACTACACGCTCGTCGACCTCCAACAGGAGCACACCGCGATGCAGCGGACCACTGGCTACAGCATCGCCATCATCGCGCAGATGATCGGCCAAGGTCGCATCACGCAGCGAGGAGCGCTCCGCCAGGAGACGAGCATTCCGCCACAACTCTTCATCGAGGAGTGGGCGAAGCGCGGCATCGACCTGCAGTCACGAAGTATCGAGAAGTGAGGCTCACATCAGTCGCAGGATGGCTATAAAAAATCTACGGCGTTATCCACGTACTTGAAGCGGAGGCACAATATTTTAAAACCACGGTCTTCAGAGAGCATCTGGGCCTGAAGGCCCATCGGTATGGAGTGGGTATCATGAGAAGTTCTGTATTCGCCATTATCATCGCCGCCTTGCTGCTCAGTGCTTGCGGTCAACTGAACTCGTACTGCGGTGACGGCATCTGCTCCGTAGGAGAGATGTGCGAACAGGACTGCGACGGAGGCACAGCCACGCTCTCATGGACAGACAAATCCCGCACTGAGGACGGCTTCGAGATAGAACGTCAAGACGGTAACGATGCGTTCTCCCTCCTCACAGTAATCGGATCTGACGAGACGCGCTACATCGACGCTCCGCTTGAGCTTGGTACGAGATACGCATACCGGGTGAGAGGATACAGAGACGATCCCGCGAGCACCTCAGCGTACTCCAACATCGCGACTGTCCAGACAAGAAGCAATGATGGAACTGCTGCACTAAGAGAGATCACCATCATGGTCAGGATCGCCAAGGACGACCCGACTTCAGAGAACATCAACATTGTCATCCAGCTCGCGCAGGAGCGCCAGGAGAGGATACTACATGAGCTAGAGGTGAATCCGCTGGCGCTCCATACCCAACTCATACCATCAGACGTCAGGCGAGACATGCCCGCTGAAGCGCTCGAGCTCATCGAACAGCCGGTGCAGCTCACCGGAGCGATAGAGATGACAAGTTTCGATGATTTCGAGCAGCAGAGATCGTGGAACGAGTACGCCATCACAGTCAAGGAAGATGGTGACCGGGAGAGGTATGATCTCTATGCGACACCCGACCAACAGCCCGCTCCAGGAGAAGGACAAGTCACTGGATACGTACTGGGCACGGCAGTCATCGCGGAGAGCATCGAGTACGAGAGGACCCCTGTCGTGGCAGACGCCACAGGAGAGCAGCGGACACTCCACATGCTCATCAAGAGCGTTGACGCGCAAGGGACGCTGCCGACCATGGAGCAGGTGAAGGATAGGATCGACAAAGGTCCCTTCGCACTATTCATCAATGAGACCTCCTACGGGAAAACTTGGTTCACAAACGATGTCACCGACTGGATCGCTGTGGAAGGGAACGCGAGGGAGTTCCACAGTTCCCTTGCACTCGACCTCCATAAGGAAGGCACGGTGGATCTCTCGAAGTATGACAGGATTGTCTATCACATATGGGGAGCATCAGGAGGATTCTCGTGTGTCGACAAGTGCCCCATACAGGATGAAGAGAACTTCTTCAATCTCTCACAGAGCCTCGTAGGGCTGTACTCGATTGACCAGATAACATCATCTTACGAACAGTCGAGCTACTTCGATTTCGTGCTCGCGCACGAGCTCGGCCACGCCCTCGGCGTCATCCACGCCAATTCAATCGAGTGCACAGGAACGACCGCCGAAAACGAGGAGTGTAGGCACAGTGAGTATGGTAACGCCTTCGATGTCATGGGCACAGGCGGGTACTCTTGGCACATCAACAGCGCGATGAAAGAGGCGCTGGGATGGTTTGATGAGAACGCAGTGCAGTATGTGACCACGACAGGCACGTACACAATAAAGCCGCTTGAGCAGGAAATGGGCGTACGCTCACTGCGGATACCAGTCCCTGGTAGCCAAGGGATGAGCATCGAATACAGGCGACCCATAGGATTCGACTCCAATCTCCAGAGACAGGATCTCGTACTGAACACCCGTGGAGCGATGATCAACTATATCCAAGAGGGCACCTTCATGGCGACACGGATCATCGACGCATCGAAGACGACCAGCGGCGATGTTCGCGCACTGCAGATCGGAGAGTCCTATGCAGACCCTGGAAACGGAGTCATCATCGGACCAGTAATCAGCGCCACAGCAGATGAGCTGACGCTGAACATCACTCGAATGGAGCCCCAGTGCGTCCGCAAAAAGCCTCTCATCGGCACAGACTACAACATCTATATTGTGGAGAGAGGACAGAAGCAAATCTGGGTCGCCAATTCACTCCAGAGCATGGACAGTCCATCTTGCAACTCCAGGACAGCAGACGTCTCGCTCGAAGAGATGAGCAGGGGGGCTAAGGTGATCGAAGCGGAACCCACCAGCAGCATCCTCCTAGAACCAGGAAAGGCATCCTATATCTCCATGATATTCAATGTATCGGAATCTGCGCCTTACGGACTAAGTTTTATCAACATGACCGTCACCACAGATACCTCTGTATTCAGCAAGGAGACCTACTCGATTGACATAGTGAACCCCCTCGAATCGACACTCGTGGAGTCGAAAGGCGCCGTGATGCCTGGAGCAAAAGAGGTGGAGATCGCAGTCTTCGACGTGAAGAGCAATGCGAGATATCCCGCGGGCACACAAAATACCTACGTACCAGGCTACCCGATCAACAATGTCATGGTGAGCATATGGCCACTCTCATCGTTCGACTCAGTGAAGCTACGAATCGAGAAAGGAGGGCAGACATCTGATTATATCATCAGCAACGAACAGTACGACCCCTGGATCGAAATGAAAGGAACATGGTTGAACGAAGGAGAAAAGGCAAGGATAAGCATCATCGCCGACGTGAGCCCGTCAACCGATCGTTCACAACAAGCGACATTCACCATGAGACTCTGCTCGCATATGCACTATGGCTGCTACCCTATCAGTGGAGCGGAGCTATCAGGCCAGGTGATGTTCAATGAGGAACCGGAACTACCTGCGCCGACAGACCTCGTAGTGGAGTTGGGATGAGAGTACTAGCCTAGACAATCCGTAGCCAGTCACGCAGGAAGTCATAGTGCCGCTCGCAGTACACGCCGATAGGGGCGTCTAGTCTGCGGACCTTGGCGGTAGGGTTAGAATGCATGTTGCAGCCGCGGTCATCGCAGTCATCGGCTCCGAAGTTGTGGCCGAGTTCATGCACCATGACCTCCAGCAACCTGTTATGCGCAATGTCCTTCGGCACGCCCCTCCCTCGCCAATAATCTGTCACGACAGCAGCGGTGCCTGGGGATTCCGCAAGCCCGGATACACCGATGCGCCAGCCCTCGAGCTCAGTGCCTCCTTCCGCTATCCTCTTCTTGATATCCTCTTCACTCAGCTTCACCTTGATGGGCGCTCTCGTGAGGGCGAGGGCGTGACCATATCCTGCCTCGCGTACCGCGTGCAGGACTTCGCTTGCATCATTCCCCGACGTGATGGAGTACGGCTCCACGACCTCCACCTTGACGCGGTATATCGCGCTCAACTCCTCAGGGAAGCCTTCGAGATTAGGATAGGACCACAGGTCCTTGCCGATATGCACCTCGAGAGGGATGAGGCTCACATACGGCGTAGCGTCGAAACAGAACGCGTTGCGATGGAGCAGAGCGCCGGCCAGTCCCATCGCCCCGGTCCTCATGAATGCCCGCCTATCCACAGCACGGGATGCCTAGTGTTTTTTTAAAAAAGCTTTGCTCAATATGATGGAGAAAGTTGGTCCTCTATAGACTGTTTGGACATGAAGCAGACTACGCAGCGACAATATGTCGAGAAACAGAAAAGATAGCTCCACCCAGATACTCTGACATCAGCGTCTGTTTTTCTAAGAACACTTTTTTTAACCTCAGAGTATTTAAACCAACCTTGACTTGTTCCAGAGATGGAGCTTACAGAAGAAATCTTGACCAGCATTCTTATCGAAAAACTTGACGAACTTTCCGATTACAAGAAAGCGCTAGAAGTAGTCACATTGAATGCGGAAGGAAGAATCTGGCTCATCGGAGGAATCGTGAGCAGAGTTCTCATAGAGCGGTTGTATGAGACTCCCCAGGGCAACTACGATTTTGATTTCCTCGTTGAGAACCTCAAAGAAGAACTCGTGGTGCCGACAGGGTGGACAGTAGTGAGAACGAAGCATGGAAACCCCACTTTCATTAAAGGAGATCTCGAAGTAGACCTCTTTCCAATTGCAACACATCACTTCATCAAATCGCGTCATCTCGAACCTACGATTGATAATTTCTTCAGAGGAGTACCATTCACCATCCAAGCAATAGCGTTCGATGTGAGAACTCAAAAAGTCATAGGAAAAACAGGCATGATTGCATTAGAAAAGAGAGAGTACAGAGTAAACAATCTAGAGGAAGCTCAAGCCATGTCATCAGCAAAAGGCATAACCATAAACGAGCGAATTCTCAAGAAAGCAGAAAGCATGGGGCTTAAACCCGTTCTCCTGTAAGATGCCCACATTTAGACAAAAAATAAAGTATAGCCCCGCCCGGATTCGAACCGAGGTCCAGGCCTATCTCCGTTCGGAGAAGGGAGATTGAATCCCATTCCGCACGCCAGAGGGCCCGATGATTGACCGCTACACTACGGGGCTTTTACGTGGGAAGAACCCTGAACCCTTTTAAACCTTTTCGGAACTCTTAAAAAAACGCCTGTGCCTTCGATTATCATGTACGTAAGACTCGGAAAGGAAGGCAAGATATGGACCGCCAGGATATCGACAGGCAGCATCGGAATGCCTGATTGCCCGGCAGGAACAAGGGGTCCACCAGGACGGAGAAATGTGTTCTTCGCGCGTGCTGACGCGCTCGATCAGCTCGTGGACATGGGATTCATCCCGTGCATCGCATGCAAGCCGGAACAGGATCAAGAATTCTGGAACGACAGCGTGAGAGAGGCCATCACACGCAAATACCACGTCGCTCCAGAGTCCTTCGCAGACAAGACAATCGTCCCCTATGACAACCGTCGCCTCGACTGGGAGCGTGTTGTCGCGATGACTGGCGGCCTGCCTGATAGGATCTACATCCCGCCAGGTCTTGATGGTATCGCGATCTCGCAGTTCCACAGAACTATCAAGGATATCGCAGAAGCATATCCGGTGTACGAAGGAGCTGAGCTGTCACGCACGGAGATAGGATTCTACGACCCTTCGACGCCTGACCGCTTCAGCATCTACTGCAAGACCTAGGCCCGCAGCACCACTCCTTTCTTCCCCACCACCTCGACGGCCATCCCATCCTGCAACCGGTCGCTCGCTCCCTGGACATCCATGACTATCGGCACACCAAGCGCGCGAGCGCGCACCATCATGCGCATATCGTACTCTGTCCCGGCGAGGAGTATCGCGCCGACCTTATCCAGGTAAGGCTCGAACTCAGGGTAGAGCCTGTAGAGCACGGCGACCTCGCCGGCCTTGAGCTGCTGCGCGTCCTCGAAGTCCTTGCAGATGCGAATCTGACCCCTAGCAGTCCCATTGGTGACTGATGTGCCGCGGACTATGACGTCGCCTTTGGTCATGACACGTAGCGCGTTCGTCGAGCCTGAGAGGCCGACTGCTGTGCCTGCGACGACGACGATGTTATCGCCGCTCTCAAGTCCCTCTGCGATGCGCATGGCTGCTGAGTAGAGCTCCTCTGACTGCTCCATGCGATCCAAGCGGTGGGGCTGAACCCCCCAGAGCATGTGGCACTGGCGCACCACGCGCTCATCGCTCGAGACGACGAGGAGCGGTGTCGCGGGACGGAGCGCGCTCAGGCGCTTTGCCGTGAGACCTGATTCTGTGTAGGCAACGATGGCCTTGGCGCGCACCTGATACGCTGTGCTGACTGCCGCGTGGCAGACCGACGTGGTGACGTGGCCTGCAGCATCCATGGGCTGAGCGAAGAAGCGCCGCTCGTACTCCTGCACACGCTCAGCCTCAAGCGCTATCGCGCTCATGGTGCGTACAGCCTCGACAGGATAGTCGCCGCTCGCAGTCTCGCCCGAGAGCATGATGCACGCCGTGAGATCCTCTATTGCGTTGAACACATCAGAGACCTCAGCGCGCGTCGGCGTCGGCTCCTTCATCATGGAGTGGAGCATCTGCGTCGCTGTGATGACGACCTTGCGCGCGCGGAGCGCCTTCGCGATCATCTCCTTCTGGATAGCAGGGACGCGCTCGAACGGCACCTCGACCGCCATGTCGCCCCGCGCGACCATGAGGCCATCGGAGAGCGAGAGTATCTCGTCGATATTCTCGACGCCCTCCTGGTTTTCGATCTTGCTGATGATCATGACATTGCCGCCGCCATTGTCGTCGAGGAATCTCCTGGCCTTCGCCACGTCCTCTAGGCGCTTGACGAATGAGAGCGCGACGAAATCGATATCCTTCGCGATGCCGTAGAGTAGGTCCTGCTTGTCTGACTCCGTGAGCGCGTCGAGCGCGAGGCGCAAGCCTGGGAGGTTGACGGAGCGGCGGCTGACGATACGGCCGGTGTTGAGCACTTTCGCTGTGATGGCCTTGCCCTCGATTGATGTCACCTCTGTGGCGATGAGACCATCATCGAGGAGGATATGCTGCCCGACCTTGATTTGGCCCGGCAGGTCGTCGTAGTCGATGAAGATGCGCTCTGACGTGGAGCGAATCCCCACCTCCTTGCACTGCCTGCTGTCGCAGGCGAACACGACCGACTCTCCCTTGCGGAGTTCTATCGCCGCTCTCTTCTCTGCATCGCTGTAGCCCTGCACATAGCCGGTGCGGATCTTGATGCCTTTGGTGTCGAGCAGTATCGGGATGCGCTTCCCTGTGATCTCACGGGCTTTCTTGATGAGCGCGATGCGCGCGTCACGCTCTTCCTTGTTACCGTGGGAGAAGTTCAGCCGCGCGACGTCCATACCCTCATTGATGAGCTGGACGAGGGTATCGATATTGTCAGTGGATGGGCCGAGGGTGCAGATTATCTTCGTTCGTTTCACACAACTGCGCGTGACGGCAGGGGGTTTTTAAGCGTTGGGTTTGAATCCTCGACGCACCGATAAATAGCCGCGCAGGAATGAGAGTGTATGATACGCCCTCTCGCCTGGCTCGCCAAAGAGTTGATGCGCAGTTACGTCGACCTCATCGGCATGTGGGTGATCTTCGTCGGCCTGACGTGCCTCATCGTGGGGGCAGTCCTGGCCTCTTTCGGGATTGGCGGCTTCGCCATCGCGTTCATGGTGCTCGGCGCTTCCTTTGTCCTGCTCGGCTATCTGGGCTCCAAGCTCATGGAGTGGCTGCTACGATGAGTAACTACTTAAACAGAAGAAGCATTCTTCCCCTTATATCAGGAATCCTAGCGTACAATGCATTGTTTACGTTTTCTGGTAGGGAGTGAGTACAATGAACGGAAAAGTGAAATTTTTCAATGACCAGAAGGGCTTCGGCTTCATCACCGGCGACGACGGAAAGGAGTACTTCGTCCACAGCTCGGCAACGACTGACAAGCTCCGCGACAATGACGCGGTGACTTTCGATGTCGTTGACGGCGACCGCGGCCCGAAGGCAGCGAACGTCAAGAAGGCCAGCGCAGAGTAGGCGCTTCCATCTTTTTCCTTCTCCTTTAAAAAGGGGAACGGGTTTCTGGGACCATGCGCACGAAGAAGCACATCAGGGAATGCTACGAGATACTCGGAGTCACGAAAGAGACCCCCAAGGACGAGGTCAAGCGTGCCTTCAAGAAGATCATCATGCAGCACCACCCTGATACCAAGGAGGATCATGAGAAGGAGGGCTACGGCGAGGCGTCCAAGATCTACATCGACGCCTACAAGATAGTCACTGACGATGCCTTCCTAACCCGCGTAGAGGCTTTCGAGAGCGGCGCCATCGGCCAGAACCAGGACTGCTACTGCGGGTCTGAGACCAAGTACAAGCAGTGCTGCAAAAAGCAAGGAATATAAAGGGCAGGCGTCGCCTTCCCCTCATCAGGTGAATGACAATGGGCAAGAAGGACAAGGTCAAGAAAATCTCAGCGAAGAAGGAGAAGTACGCCAAGTTCCTCACTGGCAAGGATGAGCGCATCCAGTCACGCGCCAAGGTCCCCGACCGTAACGTCCCCCAGACCCTCATCAATGAGAACGACCAGCAGATCTCCATGCAGATGAGGAAGATCAGGCGCAACCCTGAACCAGACGATAAGAAGAAGTGATTTTTTACTTTCTCAACATCTCGATATCCAGTATTGGGAATCTAGCTCCGCTCAAACCTCAGCAGTGCCTCTCGTTCTGTGATGCCGCGACACTTGAGCTGGTCGAGGAAGTTATTGAGCACGCAGACTGTCGCCTGGGCGTCGCCCATTGCGCGGTGCGCGCTCATGTTCGTGATGCCCATATGCTCGCAGATCACGCCGAGGCGTTTGCTCGGCAGTTCTGGCAGCAGCCGATTCGCCAGTTTCCTCGTGCA
>DAGG01000033.1:0-25506 GCA_002498125.1 Candidatus Woesearchaeota archaeon UBA525 | reverse complement strand
AAGCCGTAGTCGAACGTCGCGTTGTGCGCGACAAAGATATCATCGCCGAGGAATTTCACGAACGCCGGCATGCTCTCTTCAATAGACGGCGCGTCCTTGACCATCGCGTTGTCGATGCCTGTGAGCCTTGTGATGAAAGAAGGTATCCTGACCTGCGGGTTCACGAGCGTGTGGAACTCCTGTCTCACCTCGCCGTTCTTCACCCGTAGCGCGGCGATCTCAGTGATCTTATGGTAGTTCTTGGAGAGGCCAGTAGTCTCGATATCCACCACCACGAAAGACATGCACCGAACGCGACAGGAATGATATAAAAACCTATGGACAAGAGATATAAGCACAGAGCGACCACCTCAGCAGATGGAGCTATCACTGTACCAGGCAGGATCGCTATTCAACGCGGCCGAGAGGAGGCATAACGTCGAGCTCGAGTCCCGGCTCATCGGGGAAGCGGCGAAGCGCGATGTCAAGCTGACAGTGACGCTCCCGCAGCGCACAGCGCTCCTGAGGTTCATCTCACCTGAGAAGGGGTTCGATGTCGCAGGCATCGTCGAGGACTGCGTCAAGGACGCGGCGAGCCACGACTTCATTCTCTGCAACACCGACGGCAGCGATACCGACAGCGGGACCGCTGTGGAGTACGGCGTGGCGCTCGGTCAGCGCTTCGCGCACCAGGCGGGTTTCAACGTCAAAGCGCCGCACATCATCACCTACCGGACGGATTTCCGGACCGCGCCGGAGAAAGAGGTCGGCCTCAACGCCATGCTCAAGGCCGCGGGGACAACGCACATCTACCACCCCTGCTTTGCCACAGAGCTGCCTGAGTTCGACGAGTTCTACAAGATACTTACTTCGAGGATAGTAGATGTTATGATGGGCATGTATAAGGATAAGTGACTCTGCCCTTTTAACCTTGAGAGCGATTTTGAAAAGCAGAGGCTGGAAAAATCTATAAATTCGTCTCCGTCAAGGATACCATGTTCCACGTCAAGTACCTCCTGAAAACGAGTCCTATCCACAGGATAGGCCTATTCGCCGCAGAAGATATCTGTGCGGGCGCATTGATCTACACCCAGAACCTCAAGCTCGACCTGCTCCTGTCCGAAGAAGAGTTCACTGCATTGGTCGACGAGGAAAAGAGAGTGGTCAAGCACTACGGCTTCTTCGACATGAACGTCGGCAAATGGCACCTGTCACACGACGATATCCGGTACTGCAACCATTCTCCTGACGGAACCATGACGCTACGCGGAACTGACCTGGTGGCTAAAAGAGACATTTCTAGCGGTGAAGAGCTGACGCAGGATTATAGGGAGTTCGAGGAACTGAGGACGTTAGAGGAAAAATAAGCCCCGCCCCTCTTAAGCGCAAAACCTCGTTTTCGTCCAAACCTCAAAAAGGCTCTATAAACTCCTGCCTCGTAGGGAGGAGCAATGCCTGACATCCACCCCCCAAACCCTGCTCAGGAGCAGATCCATATCCTCGCAGCAGAATTGCTGAAAAAACGTCAATCGATTCTAAGTGCGTGGAGGAAAGCAGGTGAAGGATCTGAGGAGGAAAACATTGCGCCAACCCTCTCTCGCACGCAGTTCAATGATCATATCCCGGTAATTCTCGACCGATTCGAACACACCTTACGTGCATGGCCTGACGTACAAGGCCCACTAGCGGAGCAGATTGAGGCGGAGGGCGTTGGACAGCACGGTATGCAACGCTGGCAGCAAGGTTACCAACTCCCGGAACTCATCGGTGAGTGGGAGAACCTGCAGACACTCGTTGCTGATGAACTAGAGGATTATGCATCAACCCATCCCGAATTGGATCCTATCGTCATGCCGACAGTCCGTCGCATATGGGCTCAACTCTGTGCAGGAAGCATCACGCAAAGCGTGACCCAGTATGGAAAGCTCCAGCAGACAGAATCTGCCGGACGCGTCACCAATCTACAAGCAGCATTAGCTGCGCTACAGGGCATCGAGTCTTCGCGGGCGCAAGGATGGCGTACTGCGGCACACGATCTACGGGGGAATGTCACCGTACTAACACTCGCGACGACATTCCTACAAGGCAAAGGCTCAGAACTGCCTGACAAGACCCGTACCGAAGTAGCAGAAATGCTCGTCAAGAGCGTCTCGTCACTGAATGAAATGCTCACTGATCTCTTGAATCTCGCGCGATTGGAAGCAGGCCAGGAGCAACGCGAAATTACCACCTTCGATGCCGCAGTACTACTGCGCGATTTCTGCACCGCGTCACAACATCTCGCGACAGATCGCGGGCTCTATCTCAAGATGGATGGTCCCAATGAACTCATGATAGAAGGAGATAAGATCAAGATCCAGCGCATCCTGCAGAACCTCCTTCTCAACGCCATCAAGTATACTCGGCACGGCGGCGTATCCGTGACCTGGGGTACTGATGAGAGCCACCATACCAATCGATGGACATTCTCCGTCAAGGATACAGGCCCAGGCATCAACAACAATCACAATGCGCCAATGGCACACGAACTGCATGAAGCGACAAAAGCAGGCAACGATGTCAGAGCAGACAGCAAGCATCCGACAGATGACATCGCTCCTGCAACCACACTCCCCTCAGCCTCCCATGAACTCCCTCCAAACCAACAAGCGGGAGAAGGCGTCGGGCTCACCATCGTCAAACGACTCTGCGAACTTCTCGACGCAGGACTAGAACTCGCAACCACTCCAGGGCAAGGAACGACATTTCGGGTAATCCTGCCGAAGAGTTATGCGAAAGTGTAGACCCCGCGCATCCTCCCATAATCTGCCGCAGGTTGAAGCGTCATTTTGCCGCCAACTCGAGCGTCTTCTCTTCCGTCATGGCGAGGTCTATGTTCTTCAGCAGGGACTCATGGAACTGCAGCATAGTAATCACTAATGGAACTGACAATACATCATGTGTTACAGTTGAAAACATTATCGCTGAGTATGTATAAAATCCGCGGGTTTTCCGCATAAAGAGAAAGAGAATCTTGCGTTTTCTACTATGGAAGGAACGCGTTTTACGTCGGACATGTTTATGACTCAATATCACAATTATATTGTCAGGAGTATTACCTATAACAATGCACGCGCCGGCCTGATCATGTTCAGAGGGAGACAGCATATGGATCAACAACATATGACTCTGGAGACCATTCTGAAGAGAGAGGACGTTCCTGAAGATGCCAAAGAAGGCATAAGAAGAAGCATATCTGCACACGAGCAAGCGCTGGAAGTCTTGAAAGAATCAGAGAGTAGGTATCGGACGCTTTTTTCGTCAGCGAAAGAAGGCATCATGATTCTCGACAGCGATAATGGATTGGTTGTAGATGTGAATTCACACCTGGTCGAGATGCTTGGCTATGCGCATGAACAGATCAAGGGAAAGGCGATATGGGAATTGGGCTTCTTGAAGGAGGTCGTAGCCAATCAGGATAAATTCCTGGAATTCCAAAGACAGGAACATATTCGATATGAAAGTTTACCATTAGAAACTGCCGATGGACGGCATATCAACGTGGAGTTCGTCAGCAATATCTATCTCATGGATCCCAAGAAAATAATCCAATGTAACATCCGTGATATAACCAAGCGCAAAGAGGCGGAGGATGCGCTACGAGAGAACCAGGCGCAACTTAACCTCGCGTTACAATCAGCCGACATGGGAATGTGGTATTGGGATATCACTGAGAATAAACGCTATTTTGACGACCGGGTCTGCCATCTGCTGGGCATCAACCCTGCAACGTTCACCGGGACCGTAGAGGAGTTCTATGGAGCGGTTCATCCTGACGACCGCGAGAGGATCAAGGCCTCGCTAGCGCGGACTATAGAGCAGGATATGATATACGAACCGGAGTACCGCGCGGTCTGGCCGGATGGGAGCATCCATCATATCACTGCCCGAGGCGGGTTGACTCGCGATGAGAAAGGCCGACCCTCTAGAGTCAATGGCATTATCTGGGACGTCACCAAGCACTATCAAGAAGAGGAGGAAATACGCCAGACGAACAGTTTGTTGAATTCGATCATCGAGAATATCCCGAACACGATATTTGTCAAGGACGCGAGGGACTTGACGTTCGTCCGTTTCAACAAGGCAGGAGAGGAGCTCACAGGCATCTCAGAGGAAGAATTGCTCCTCAAGACTGATTATGATTTCTTCCCAAAAGAACAAGCAGATGGTTTTACGGAAAATGACCGGGAGGTTTTGCGCGGTAAGAAGATGGCGGATATCCCTGAAGAGCTCATACAGACCAAGCACCAAGGGATACGGATCGTGCACACCAAGAAGGTTCCAATCCTCAACGCCAATGGAGAACCAGAATATCTGCTGGGCATCTCTGAGGACATCACCGAGCACAAGCAGGCGGAACAATCGTTGCAAGAAAGCCATGAGATCCTGGCGAAGTTCAGCGAACAGGTACCCGGCGCCCTGTATCAATTCAAGATGACGCCCGACGGGAAATTCAGCATCCCGTTCGCGAGCAAGATGATGAATGCTGTCTTCGGCTTCACCCCCAGCCAGGTGAAGGATGACGCCTCGCACCTGTTCTCAAGAATACACCCTGACGATCTGCAGGGGATGTATCAGTCCATCAACCAATCAGGAAGCACCATGACGCCGTGGCATCATGAGTTCCGTGTCGTCAAACCCGACGGTGCGCACTGGGTGCTGGGGGATTCCCAACCGGAGCGACTAGCTGATGGCAGCATCGCGTGGTACGGATACGTGA
Source organism: Candidatus Woesearchaeota archaeon UBA525 (assembly GCA_002498125.1). Classification (GTDB taxonomy): domain Archaea; phylum Nanobdellota; class Nanobdellia; order Woesearchaeales; family UBA525; genus UBA525. The sequence continues at coordinate 20,768 of DAGG01000033.1, read as the reverse complement.
GCGATATCACCGAACGCAAACACGCAGAAACAGAACTCCTCTTAGAGAAGATGCGGTTGAAAGCCCAATTAGACACCTCTCCTGACGGGGTACTGGTCGTGGATGAGAATGGGCAGATAGTCGACTATAATGCGCGCTTCGGAGAATTATGGAAGATACCCCAAGACGTGCTCGATACTGGCAATGCCAGATCGCTTTTGAAATATGTCAAAAAATATCTCAAGGAACCGGCAGGATTCTTAAGTAAATTCGAGCATCTGTATCAGCAAAAAGAGCAGATAAGCAGCGGCGAGATAAACTTCATTGATGGAAGATGTTTTGAAAGATACTCCACATCATTAGTTGATAGCGAGGGGGGATACCATGGAAGGATATGGTATTTCCACGACATCACAAGGCGCATGAATCTCGAGAGAGCGGTGGTGGAGAAAGAACGCATGACTGCTATCGGAGAGCTCGCCGCGGGTGTCGCTCACGACTTCAACAATACCTTGCAGGCAATGTTCGGGAGCATTGAGCTCGCTTCGCTGCAAAAGGACGTTTCACCCACGGTCCGTAAATATCTCAATACTATCAGATCCTCTGCAAAAGATGCTGCAGTGAGAGTCCAGAAGATCCAGCGTTTCGGAACTAAAGCAGGGCATAAGAGCGAATACGCTGCGGTGGACCTCAATACGCTGCTGGATCAGGTCATTGAGCAGACAAGACCGAAATGGAAAGCTGAAACAGAGAAGAATGGGTTCGAGATTTCCATCCGGAAGGAGTACGGAAAGGCACAACCCGTTGATGGGAACTCCGGAGAACTCAGTAGCGCATTCTACAATCTCATCAAGAATGCCATCGAAGCGATGCCAGAAGGCGGAACATTATCTTTTGAGACTGGTGATGCAGGAAGCGGAGTATATACCAGGATTACCGATACGGGGATCGGCATGGGTGAAGAGACAGTGAAGAGAATCTTCCAGCCATTCTACACGACAAAAGGGTTTGATCTCGGGAGGGGTCTTGGCATGAGCGCCGTATACTCGACAATCAGGGATCATGATGGGGAGATCTGCGTGAAAAGATCAGTCCCTGGAGAGGGCACGACCATTGAAGTGGTATTGCCTTATGCGAGAAAAGCAGAACCCCCACTTAAAAAAACACGCCATGAAGGCAAACTATCAGCCCGAGTGCTCTGGGTCGATGATGACGACCTCATAAGAGAAGCCGGAAGGGATATGCTTGAGATATTAGGGTATCAGGCTGATATCGCGGCCAGTGGAGAAGAAGCGTTACAGCTCTTGGAAAAGAACAGGTATGACCTGATCATATCCGATGTAGGGATGCCCCACATGAGCGGGTGGCAGCTCGCGGAACAGATAACGGAGAAGTACAAAGGCAGCAATATCGCCCTCCTCACTGGCTGGGGAGCCGATGTGACAGACGAGGAGAGGGAGAAATACGGAGTAGGACATATGCTCGGGAAGCCTATTGGGATCGAACAGCTGGAGAATCTCATCAGAGAAGTGGTGCAGGTAAAGACCTAGGATATGACGGAAGAATGACCAAAAGTTCTGAGTCGCGTTCATTGATAGAGACTCATCCAGAATAACCACGCGGCTGAATCGTGTGGAATTGGGACAATTCCGTTACTCTTGTTTCGGTTTCACAAACTCGCATTCTTGTAAGTTCCTTACCAATACCTTCCTCTTCTTCTCACTCAAATAACCACTAAGGAAAACTCTCTTCTTTCCAAAAATTATGTCAATGATGAACCCCTCACCTGAGAAGTGAAAGCGCGCATCTTCGATTTCCTGGATGTCCGCTTCTTTCAGAGAAGTTTTCTTTTTCATTAATTCTTCAGTTTCGCAAAGCCCCTTTCCCGTAAGCATCGTATTCACAACTTCAGGAATTTCACCTACTTCTAAGAGCATCTTCGCAAAAAAAGTAAGCACTCCTTCTGATTTAAGAAAGATTGCAAACTGATAGCTTCCTTGGTTACCCATAGCAGCAATTTTTGGTTTCATGCGTTATAGTTCCGCCTTTTGTCCTGATAGCCCCGCCCGGATTCGAACCGGGGTCCCGAGCTGTCTTCGCTGGAAACCAGCGCCAAAGGCTCGAATGATTGACCGCTACACCACGGGGCTGTAGATGGGAACAGAACAAGAAGCGGTTTAAAAGCTTTCAGGTGCGCCGTGTGATGCCGTCGCGGCATGCACCGCGGACAGCCCCGGACTCGACAGTATCGCATAGGTTCCCGTCGACGCTCTTGATAGCGATGTTCGTGATGCACCAGTCGCGTTGCTCGCCATTCAGCCGGTCGCACACTGTGGCGTCCATCTTCTTTGAGGCCATCTGGAAGAGGCAGCGGAATGAAGTCGAGGAGTTCGTGATCAGCTCGCAGCTATCGGCAGACAGTGTCGTCTGCGCTATGTCATAGATGCACCCGTCACCGTATGCCTTCTGCGATATCTTAGCACACACTGCTGCGTCGAGATTGTCCATGCCAATCTCGTGCAGGCATTTGTCCCGTGCTGAAAGCACACTAATCGCGCTGCACAGGTTCACGTCGCCGCGCGTCTCTGCGATATTCGAGACGCAGAACGCCGCACTACGCTCGTCGTCGATGTTCGCGCAGACCTTAGTGTCGTCGAGCTGCGCAGCGAGATCGGTGAAGCACCACGCCCGGACAGCGCCGTCGATGCCGTTGCACAGGCGCGGGTCGTTACGTTCCTTGGCGAGGTCAAGCAGGCAATCATCCTTGCCAGGCTCCCGGCACTCAGCCGGCTGGCCGCAAGCCACGAGCACGATAGCCAACGCCAATAGCACGACGAGCATCTTCATAGGATAGACCACCTATTCCCCGCTTAAAAACCTTACGCTAGCAGAGGAACTGTATCGTCTGCTTGCTCGTCGGCGCGTGCACGAGGATCTCATTCTTGCCTGCGATGAGGTCGTTCGCCGCCTTCAGGGGTACCGGCGCGAGCGTGCAGGTCACCGACTCGCCAGGAGCCAATCTTTCGACGCCGCCGCAGTTGTCAGAGAACTTCTCCTCTGGTCCGAACTGACGCTCGCCATCTTTGATGTACGGGTTACGACCATTCACCTCGTAGCTGTTGATGTAGACGCGCACAGGAGCGAGGTCCTTGGGCGCGGGCCAAGGCACGTTTTGGTTGAGTTCCCAGTCGCGAGTGTCAGTGTTCTGGAAGCTGAAGGTCACGGTACGCGCAGCAGCATCGCAGATGACCTCGTCGAGAGCGGTGTTCCCCTCTATCTCGCCGAAGGTCTTGTCAGTTCCTGACTCGGCAGGCGCAGCGTCGCCGCCGGTCTCAACGACAGGAGTCTCGGGAGTCTCAGGGACTTGAGGCAGGTCATTGCCCGTTGATTGTTCCTGTGCGCAGGCGGTGAATAATAACAGTACCAAGAGTGCGATTATGGCTTTCATAGCACAATTCACCCAAAATGCATTTATATTCTTTCCCCATCTGCACCCTATGCGCCTCATCCTCGACCTGCACATCCACTCGAAGCACGCCCAGGCGTGCAGCAAGGACCTCGATATCAAGAATCTGGAGAAGTGGGCGAGGACCAAAGGCATCGACGTCCTGGGGACTGGCGACTTCACGCATCCCGAATGGACGAAGGAGCTCGACGATCTCCTCGTCAGAGAGCAGGACGGCATCTACTACACGGCGACAGACCAGGCGTTCATCTACCAGACAGAGATCTCACTCATCTACACACAGGTCAAAGGCCGCAGGATCCATATCCTCATTCTGGCGCCGAGTCGTGAGGTCGCCAAGCGCATCACCGAGTACTTCGGCAAGCAGGGTCGCCTCGACTATGATGGCAGGCCGATCTTCGGCATACCTGCATGGAAGGTCGTGCAGGATCTGCGGCAGATAGATGAGCGTATCGAGGTCATCCCTGCGCACGCGTGGACGCCGTGGTTCGGCGTGTTCGGCAGCAAGAGCGGCTTCGATTCGCTCAATGAATGCTTCCTCAAGGAGACCCCGCACATCCATGCCATCGAGACCGGCATCAGTTCCGATATTCTCATGAACGAGCGTCTCTCGCGCCTCGATGGATTGCGCAAGGTATCATTCAGCGACGCACACTCCTACTGGCCGTGGCGATTGGGCCGCGAGGTCACTATTGTCGATATCGAGCGTCTTTCGTACGACAATATCATCAAGGCCATCAGGACAGGAGAAGGATTCTGGGGGACTATCGAGGTCGAACCTGCCTACGGCAAGTACCACTACGACGGTCACCGCGCATGCAGCTTCGTGCAATCACCTGAGGAAACGAAGAAGAACGGCAAGACCTGTCCTGTGTGCAAGCGCGAGCTCACCATCGGCGTGCAGTACCGCGTGAACCAGCTCGCTGATAAGGAGAGCCATACGAAAGCGAAACTCCAGAACGAGATCAAGCTCCTTCCGTTAAGCGAAATAATTGCGATGGTCCTCGGAAAGGGACTCGCGACGAAGACCGTCTGGACAGAGTACTGGAATATCCTTAAGACAGGGAAAAACGAGTTCGACGTGCTCCTCAATGTCCCTAAAGAGACGTTGCTCAGCGCAGGCAACCCGCTCGTCGTCGACGCGATCATGCACTTCCGCAGCGGGAACATCACCATCGATCCGCCTGGCTACGATGGCGTGTACGGTGTGCCGAAGATCCCGGGCATTTCGCTCAACACGGATGTGGTGAAAGAGGATTAGGAGAACGGATTCATGCCGTTACCGAGAAGGACGCCGCGTGGATGTATGAGCCGCGCGAGATAGTCGATGGTACGCTCACGCTTCTCATCCAGGCCTCCGCACCCCTCTTCTGCCTGTGGCCAGTGGAGCGCGCCGAAATTGTCTATGATCACATCCGCGCGGCGATACAACGACGTGTACCGCATCGCCCTACGTAGTGGGACGTTCAGCAGCCTGACCTTCGTCTGATCGGTGATGACTGCGGTGCGCTCGAGCAACTTCTCTATCCGGCCCTCCACCGCTGGGACGATCCGCTCCCGTCTCGCATAACGCAGCATCCGTTTGCCGATGGAGTAGTCGAAGCTGTCGATGGCTATCGGGAGAGGCGAATCCGCTATCAACCTCTTTGCATGATACGGCAGGAACGCGCCGAGACCGCATCCTATCTCGAGACACTGTAGGTCGGTCTCGATTCTCCTGCACTCTGGCGGATAGTCCTTCATGTTCCTGCCGCTGACAGTCATCAATCCTTTCCCGAGCGGGACCTTAAAGTAGACTCTCCAGATGTACTGGTCGCGATGCGTCAACTTCAGCCGGTATCCTGAATCGCTATCCTCGATGACAATCCTGCCCCTCTCCTCACTAATGGAATACATGGGATGAAACGGAAGACGCGAGAATAAAAAAGTTTCAGTTCACAAAACCCGCACGTCTCTCTCGCCGTACCACTGCTGTCGTTGAGGCCATAAAACCCCTCTACCCACACAGGTTTCTGATAGCATCGCAGACGTCTATGATAGCAGAAAATGAAAAGATTGAGAAAAAAGAGTTATGCCGGGTTGATGAAGACCGGCGCGCGGTTCACGTCCTCGACGGTAATCTGCACGACCTGTTCGGCCTTGAACTCGCCGTCGCTGACCGTGACTTTCACCGTGTAGCTGCCTGCGTCGCTGTACGTGGTCTTGTACGTATCCTCGGTCATCCAGCCGCTGAAGGCAATCGTGAGCGAGTCGCCCTCGCGATCAGTCGCACTCACTGGAATGCGTACGGTCTCGCCTTCCTTCACCGTGATGTCCGGAATCCTCTTGAGGACCGGCGCGGTGTTCAGAAGACCGAGCTTGATGGTTACGCGCCTTTTCACGCTCGTCTCGCCATCGCTCGCCACGACATCGACCTCGTAGGTGCCGGCGTCGCCGATCTTGGTGCGCCAGACGCCGTTCGTGCCGAAGGGCTCGCTGAAGGTCACTGAAACCTTGTCCTTGTCAGGGTCGCTGATCATGTCCTGCGGCAGGGTGATGACATCAGCCTCGACTGCGTTGATGACGATCGGGAAGCTGTCGCTGAAAACCGGTGCGCGGTTTGTGTTCTTGACAGTGATGGTCACATCCTGGATGACAGTGTGGAGAATCTCACCCTTGCGCTTGTCGCTCGCCGTGATGACGACGTTGTGCACGCCGGCATCGTCGTAGTCGGTCGTGTAGCGCCAGGATCCCATCCATCCGCTGTAGGTCACGATGACCTCTGCGTCGTCCTCATCGCTGATGGAGCACGCGTCGTGGAGGTCAACGTTCTCGCCCTCGCTCACTGTGACACTCCTGCAGTCGATGACTGGCGGGCGGTTCGCGCGGCCCACGATGACACGGACAGACTCGACTGTGGTGGTCTTACCGTCGGTCGCACCGACTGAGATGGTGTACTTGCCCTCATCGCCGATCATGGTCTGCCAGCGGCCCTCTGCGTCGAATGGCTTGGAGAACGTGAAGGTGACCTTGTCGCCGTCAGGATCAACGGCCTCAGGGCGGAGCTGAATCAGCTCTCCCTCGATGCCTTCGATGGTGTAGAGCTCATTGCCTGTAGGCTCGTCGCTCCTCTGGAACGCCGGAGTCTCTGGCGGAGGCAGCGGCTCTTCGAGCTCGGCAATCTCCGGTGCCAACGTCTCTGTGTCCTTGATAACCTCGCCCGTCGGCATCCGTGCCTGTTCTAACGGCACGCACGCGACGAGGAGTACGAGTATTGCGATACTGAGGATATTTCTCATCGGTGACCCTCCCATGGTATGATGCGCCTGAGGAGGGGTATAAATATGTTTCCCTCCTCAAGTAAGAACATATGAACAACCGTTAGAATATATAATTTACCCTTGAAAAAGGAGAAGTTTAGATGCAAAGTTCTCATTGAATACCTTTTTCAAGCCCGAAGACCGTTGCCCTGCCATGAAGGCATTAATCCTGGCGAGCATGCTCCTCATCGCCGAACCGGCAGTTACGCAGGAGCAGGCCGAACCGCAGACTTTAGAGCAGCAAGCCCGGGAGTACCTTCGCGCCCCCGACCTCCAGGAGATCTACCTGCTCCCTGTCGATGTCCAGGAGCGCATATTCCAGATACAGGTGGAACGCTTTGGCGAACTCCTCCACCTCACTGCGCGCCTGCACTACGACCCGCAGCCCCAGGACTTCTGCATCGCGGCGTACACGGGCGAGAAGGATATGTGGTACGATTGCCTCATGGAGGCGAAGCTGACGATGAATGGCTACAAGAGCAGGGTGCGTGAGATAGGGTACGACAACTCCCTCGATGGCGTGATCGACCGGCGTGTGAAAGAGATAGACAAGGTGTTAAAGTACAAGAAGTAATGAACCACACCGTTAGTAACTAAATAAAGCTCTCCTTGAGCTTCGAGAACAGCCCTTTCTGCAGCTTCGCATCATCGCCGCCGAAGTCACGGAGTGCCTTCTCCTGCGCCTTGGTGAGCTTCTCTGGCGTCTGTATGACGACGCGTACATACTGGTCGCCGCGGCCGTTCGTGTGCAGCTCAGTAACGCCCTTGTCGCGCAGCCTGAAGACGGTGTGTGTCTGCGTGGATTTGGGGATCTTGAGTTTCGACTTGCCATCGAGCGTCGGAACCTCAATCTCGCCGCCGAGTACCGCCATCGGGAAGCTGATAGGGACATCGACGTGGATGTCGTAACCCTTGCGGGTGAAGACCGGGTGCTCGTCGATGCTGATGAACAGGTAGAGGTCACCGTAGGTTGTCCCGCGTGGACCGGCGTTGCCTTCGCCAGGGACGCGCACGCGCGTGCCCTCATCAACACCTGCAGGGATGCTGACCTCGATGCTCTTGTCAGTGTCCAGGATGCCTTCGCCACCGCATTCGCGGCAGATGTGCTTGATGTGCTGGCCTGTGCCGCCGCACTGCGGGCAGGGACCTGCGGTCTGGAACACGCCAAACGGTGTGCGGCGTGCTTGGCGCACCATGCCCTGGCCGTGGCATGTCGAGCAGGTCTCGACATCCTTGCCACCTTTGCCCTTGCACTCGGTGCAGCGCTCGTGCTTGCGCAATCGTATCTTCTTCTTCACGCCGAACGCAGCTTCCTCGAGCGTAAGCTCAATATCATAGCGTAAATCATCACCACGGACCGTTCTTGGCCCGCGCTGGCCGCCGCCGAAGAAGGCGTCGAAGATATCTCCGAAGTCGAAGTCGCCGCGCATGCCGCTGAAGTCGTACTCTGGCTGCGCTCCGTTGCGGCTGCGCTGGTGGAAGGCGTTGTGCCCCATCGCGTCGTAGTCGGCGCGTTTCTTGTCATCGCCGAGCACTGCCGCAGCCTCATTGATCTCCTTGAACTTATCAGAGGAGCCCTCCTCCTTGTTCAGGTCGGGGTGGTGCTTTTTCGCGAGCGTCTTGTACGCTTTCTTGATTTCCTCTTTAGTGGCCGTCCTTGGCACGCCGAGGATCTCGTAGTAGTCGCGGGTCATGCGTTCACCTTTCGCCTGAAATCGTCAAGTCCTGCATACACGAACGCCTGGAACCCGAGTTTTTGCAGAGCAACGACATTCTCAGGCTTATCGTCGCTCATCATGATCTCGTCAGGCCGGAGCCCGAGCCTTGCGGCCAGTATTTCGAAGATCCGCGCATCAGGCTTCATGATTCCTTCTTCGTAGGAGGTCACGAACACATCGAAGTTCTCCTTGAAGTGGAATCTCTCGTCGAGCGCTGCAATGCGCTCAGGGAAGTTATTCGTGCAGACCGCGGTCTTCACCCCTTGTGTTTTGAGGTCGGAGATGAGCTGGACGATCTCAGGATTCTCTGCGTAGCTCTCAGCGAGCAGTGCAAGAATCTCGTCCGTAGTTGCGTCGATACCCCACGTCCTGATAGCGTAGGACCAGAACTGCTCCTTACCGATCCTGCCCGTCTTGTAGTCCTTCATCTGCTCGCTTTTCAAGTAGACTCCTTTGATGTCCTCTTCAGACAGGCCATGCCTCTCTTGGAGTTTGCTGATGAACTCCTCAGTGCCGCGCTCGAAGTACACGCCGTCAAGGTCGAACACGACTGCTTTGGGTTCCATGATCCTGAGCTCTCCTGATTGTTTTTCTTAAAGCTTTGCGCTGCGTGACGCGGCGTTCATACTCGTGATTTGTTTCGCGGCCGCACCGTCTCCTTCGCCAAAGCTCGGAGTCGCGGCCGCTCAGTTGAGTGCCAAGGCGTCACTGTTGACTGAAAAACATGAACTGAAAATGAATAAGGAAAGGAAAATGAAAGAAAGGATTTACTTTGCGTCTTTTGACTCGGACGCCTCGTCCTTCTTGACGTCCTCGTACTCAGCGTCGACGACCTTCTCGTCGGTCTTGTCAGCTTTGGGCGCTCCTTCGGTCTTGACCTGGCTGTAAAGCTCGGTGGTCGCCTCCTGGACAACCTTGTTCACGATCTCCAGCTGTTTGCGGACCCCTACCACGTCGCGCTTCTCAGCCTCCATGAGCTCCTTGAGCTTGGAAACCTCCTTCTTCACGCTGTCAATCGTATCAGCCTTCACCTTGCCTTCGAGGTCAGGGTAGAGCTTCTCGGTGCTGTACACTATAGCGTCGGCCTCGTTGATGGTCTCGACATCCTTGCGGCGCACCTCATCGTCCTTCGCTGCTGCCTCTGCGTCCTTGCGCATCTTCTCCACCTCCTCATCGCTGAGATTCGTGGAGCCGGTAATCTTCACCGAGGTGTTCTTCCCTGTGCCGAGGTCCTTCGCGCTGACGTTCACGATACCGTTCGCGTCGATGTCGAATGACACCTCAATCTGTGGGATGCCACGCGGCGCCGGCGGGATACCGACAAGGTCGAACTGGCCGAGCAGTTTGTTGTCAGCCGCCATGGCGCGCTCTCCCTGGAAGACGCGGATGGTCACAGCAGTCTGGTTGTCGGCTGCAGTGCTGAATACCTGCGACTTCTTGGTCGGAATCGTAGTGTTGCGCTCAATGAGCTTGGTGAAGACTCCACCCAGCGTCTCAATGCCCATACTGAGCGGGGTCACGTCCAAGAGGAGGACGTCCTTGACCTCTCCTGCGAGGATCGCTCCCTGGATGGCTGCGCCCAGCGCGACCGCCTCATCAGGATTGACGCTCTTATCGCCATCCTTGCCGAGGATGTCCTTGACGAGCTGCTGCACTGAAGGGATGCGTGTGCTGCCGCCGACGAAGATGACCTTGTCGATGTGTTCCTTCTCCATGTTCGCGTCCTTCATCGCCTTGAGTGTCGGCGTCTTGAGGCGCTCGATGATAGGAGCGAGCATCTGCTCGAACTTCGCCCTAGTCAACTCCACGTTCAGGTGCTTCGGACCGTCCTTCGTCGCTGTGACGAACGGCAGGTTGATGGTCGCCTTGGCCTTGCCTGAGAGCTCGATCTTCGCCTTCTCCGCAGCCTCGATGAGGCGCTGGAGCGCGGTCCTGTCCTCGCGCAGATCGACGCCGTACTGCTTCTTGAACTCTGTCGCGAGCCAGTCCACGATGAGCGTATCGACATCATCGCCGCCCAGGTGGTTGTCGCCGTTCGTGGCCTTCACTTCGAAGACGCCGTCCCCGAGCTCCAGGATGGAGACGTCGAATGTTCCGCCGCCGAAGTCAAACACGAGGATCGTGTGCGCATCGGATTTGTCCAGTCCGTAGGCGAGCGCTGCCGACGTCGGCTCGTTGATGATACGCAGGACATCGAGCCCCGCGATCTTGCCGGCGTCCTTGGTCGCCTGGCGCTGCGCATCAGTGAAGTACGCAGGAACGGTGATGACTGCCTTCTGGACCTCTCCGCCCAGGTAGCTTTCCGCATCTTTCTTGAGCTTGGTCAGGACCATTGCGCTGATTTCTTGCGGCGTGTAATCCTTGCCCCAGATCTCTGCCTTGTGGTCCTCGCCCATGTGGCGCTTGATGCTGCGGACGGTGTGCTGTGGGTTCGTGACCGCCTGGTTCTTCGCCACGCGGCCGACGAGGCGCTCGCCCTCCTCAGTCATGCTCACCACTGATGGCGTGGTGCGCTCGCCTTCTGCATTCGGGATGATGACTGGCTTGCCGCCTTCCATCACCGCCACTGCGCTGAATGTGGTTCCTAAATCGATTCCTATGACTTTATTCTGTGCCATTGTTCTCCCTCCTAGTTGCCCTTGGCTCTATTGCCGGGGCGTGACGGCTGGCGCATACGTGGCTCGCCGATAATATCATCTATCGTTGCATGGTTCTTGCAAGTGCAGGTCGAGCAGTGCCCGCCGTGCGCCTTGCCAGAATTGGTATCAGCACTGTACATGCCTTTGCCTTTCGTGCCGTAGCCTTTCTCTCCATAGCCCATGCTTTCGAAGGCGTCGATCATACCATCGACATAGCCTTTTGCCGCATAAAGGCCTTGCATCGTTTTCGGGTCTTTCACATCGAAACTGTCGCCGTACATGAGCGCAGTGAATGCCTTGTAAATGTCATTGCGCGTCATGTCATCAGCGTACTGTTGTCCCATCGGCATCATGCCGTTGTAGGCCATCGCTTTAGAGAGATCGTTCTTGTATTCGCTCATAGTTTCACCTTCATTTCGCGACGCTTACCCGCGCTGGCCGGAATACCCGATCGCCGCGCATGTAGCCTCGCTGGTACACTTGCAGGACAGACCCCCTTGCAGCTCCTTCCTGCGCGACCGTGTTAATCGCTTCGTGGAGCTTCGGGTCGAACCTGTCCACAGGGACTTCTGTCAGTCCCTGATGCTCAAGCAGTCCTGCTAGTTGTTCGTTAATCATCATAATCCCCGCAAGCAGGTCCTCGCCCTTGATGCTGCCTGCATCATCCTTCGCGTGCTGGACGCTGAGCTGGAAACTGTCGACTATCGGCAGCAGCTCACGCAGGAGCTTCTCGCTCGCCGAGCTCTTCGCATCTGCCTGCTCTCGCTCGACGCGCTTGCGGTAGTTGTCGAACTCCGCCTGCAGCCGCTGGAGCTGTTCGACGAGTTCCTGCCGCTGCTCTTCGCAAGTCTTATGCGGGTCAGCGTCCTCCTGAACATCGGCAACAGTCTCCATATCCGCGACAGGTCTCACCTCTTCTGGTTTGACCTGGCTCTGCTCAGCCTCGTGATTGTCCTTCTTGCTCATTATTAGTACCTCAAATCCTCTTGGTTGAGCTTAAGTCAACTAAGTTGAGTGTAGAGCAACTTATTTATATAGTTTACGTAAGAGGAAAAATTTTATCAACAACAATACAACTGCAGAAAGAATGACAACCCTAAATCGCATATCAGCGGACGCGCAGGAACTTGTCAACAAGGTCCGCCAGTACAGCAGAGAACAGAGAACTCAATGGAACCACGTGCCGTTCTGGGCATTGGAAGCTGACGGCAGGGACGGTTACACCGAAGACTACAAACGCGCATACAGCCACGGGTTGTGGAACATCGACAATACTGTAGCTATCGATCTGGAATCAGGAGAGCTTGTACAAAAGCATAGCCTTGCTGAAGGCATACTGGAACCTGCACGAGATTACGACATCATCGCATTCACGCTTCACCCCGACATCATCACTGCTGCGAAGGTGCTAGAGATGCTCAAAGTCCATGCGGCAGAACCTATGGCACAATACATGAACGCCCGTGCCGATGAGATCATGAAGCACCGCGAAGCGGAACGCAAGAGGTACGGACTGCCTCGCGATTGCCCCGAAGGCTTCTCTCTGGACGGCTACTTCGCAGGCAGGAACGCGCGCTTGCAACGCATAGCACATGAGAAGCATCGCGAACGCCTCACTTGGAACACATAGCCTTCTACAAGCGTTTAAATATCGGTTGACCTTACGTCAACGTATGCGCTTCGCCAAGATTACCATCTGCCGCGTCCATTCTGAGACGAGAAGACCTGACCTGAACGAAGAGCTCCAACACCTCGGCGGAGCGCTCGGCCTCTTCAGCCAGCGCGACAAGGACAAGAGCCGCTTCCGGATCTTCATCGCGCTGCTCAAGGCGCTCAAACGCGGCAGCGTGCTCAGCTCCGACGACCTGGCCGATGCGCTCGGCCTCACACGCGCGACAGTCATCCACCACCTGGACGGTCTCATGGACGCAGGCATAGTGGAGAACGTGCGCGGCGGCTACCAGCTCCGTGTGGACAACCTCGAGGAGCTCCTCGACGTCATCCAGGCAGACATCAACAAAACGATAGCAGACCTCAAGGAGGTCGCCAGGAACGTGGACCGCGAGCTCGGATTAAACGCTCCGCGCGAGCCAGCGAAGAACAAGACGCCGTACTAGATTCTCCAGATGTTCGGCTCAGGCATCTCGACCTTGATTCCACGCGCCTCGCAAAGCTCTTTCAGCGGATTCCTCAGCAGAGACAGGTGCACCGCCCCGATTACCTGTGCGTCGTCATAGTGGAGCAGCTGGCCGAAGTCTATATACCAGTGATGACCAAGAGCCAAAACGGCATGGGGATTGAAGTGATACTTCTCGTCACTCCCAACAATATCGATGCTGTTCTCCAATATCGCGATGCATGGCACCTCCAACTCAGCGATACGTTCCACTTGCCTGATGTTCCCCCTACGCCCCTCATCTGCGAGCAAGAGGCCGATGCCTCCACCATACTTCTGGATGAGCATATCATAGTCAGGATTGCGCGTGACTGTAACCTTCGCGTCATACATCCCGCCAGTCAGAGAACGCGTCAAGTACGGGACGAAGAATGCGTCGGTCACGCCGTCGCACTGGACGAAAGGCTCCCTCCAGTACCTGTCCAGGAGTTCCTGCGGTGACGGCAGCTTCTCACCCCATATGCCGCCATAGCGCATCATGTAGTTCGCGAGCGCGACGCCAAAGCACTCCTGCTGCTTAGTCTCGAAATACCTGCCCACTATCCACCCGGACGCTCCGGCCCGTCACTGGTTCTTCAATCTTCCGGCACGCACGTTTTTAAACTGCTCTTCAATCCTCCAGGCAATGGGCAACCTGCCGTTCGAACGACGCGATTACAAGGTGCTAGTGAAGAAGCACTCCGTTACCTCGCCCAAGTACGGCAGGCCGCCGCAGCAGCGCACCACAGAGGAGCTCATCCAGTCAGGCATCGTGGTTATCGACAAGCCCGATGGGCCGAGCAGCCACCAGGTGAGCGCGTACGCGAAGCAGATACTCGGCCTGGATACAGCAGGCCACAGCGGGACGCTCGACCCTGGAGTCACCGGCGTCCTGCCGGTCGCGCTCGGCAGCGGCACGCGCATCGTGCAGAGCCTGCTCACCGCAGGCAAGGAGTACGTGACGCTCATGCATATCCACAAGGAGGTGCCTGAGGAGCAGCTGCGAACCGTCATGGCAGAGTTCGTGGGCAAGATCAAGCAGATGCCACCTATCAAGTCGGCAGTCAAGCGCCAGTTCCGGTTCCGCAAGGTATACTACATCGAGATACTGGACATCAAGGGACAGGACGTCCTCTTTGTCGTCGGCTGCCAGGCCGGCACGTACATCCGCAAGCTCTGCCACGACATCGGCGAGAGACTCGGCACTGGCGCGCACATGGCACAGCTGCGACGCACCAAGGCGGCATCGTTCAACGAGACGCACATCGTCACGCTCCAGGATCTCACTGACGCGCTTCACTACCACAAGGTCGAGAAGAACGACGTTCCGCTGCGCAAGGCAATACTCCCCATCGAGACTGGTGTCGCCCACCTCGCGAAGGTCTGGGTGCACGACTCTGCAGTCGATCCCCTGTGCCACGGCATGCAGCTCAAGGTGCCTGGCATCAGCAAGCTCGATTCCGACATCCAAACAGAGGACCTCGTTGCAGTCATGACGCTCAAAGACGAACTGGTCCTCGTCGGCCAGGCGCTGATGCCGAGCAAGAACATGATGGGCGACAAAGGCATCGCGGTGAAGACACAGCAGGTCTTCATGAAACCAGGCACCTACCCGAAGGTGGAGCGGATGCCTGACTCAAAGGGCAAACGTACCTAGAATATCTTGTGTCAGGAAAACCTGTACTCTTCAGCGTTCAGCTTCATGTCCGCTGGAACCTCGATACGACCCTCATAGTATGGTCTGTCAACTTTTTTCGTCTCAGGATTGTTACAGCCCTGATAGAGGAGCACACCGCATAGCGTGCCGACGCCCAGTATTGCGTAAACAAGAGTTCTCTTTTCGCCCCGTTCCATAGGAGAGCGAACCTGCGCTCGATTCTTAAGTTTTATGACCTATCTTGTAGGCATCTGGTAAGAAGAGGCATGCGAAAGGGCATCATACGGCGGGTATTCTGGCGTCCGTCCATTGCACCCCTCATACATCAAGAAGAGTGAGAACCCGAGCACCAGGATGTAGAGTCGCCGATTAGTGCTCGCCTCCTCTTCGGCACTGAGCTTCTGACGGCTGTAAGTGTCGTGCGGATGTATACGTTCATCAAGCCCCATCTATCAATCAGTATCAACAATCTATTCTTAAGTATTGCTCCTGAAAACATTTAAATAACGAAGTAGGGCAGGGTAGGGCATGGGGCAACACCCGAGCCATGTGCCAGAGCCGCAACCGAAGTACGCGCCCTTGCACGGCGACGTGACGACCCCGCATCCTGAGGATACGCACCCGCTCGGTACGCAGCACGACGCATCGCCTGAAGAGAAGCGGATCAACATGACGCTCGCCATAGCGCTCGTGACGACAGTCATCCTCATCCCCATCATCGCCGTGGTCTCAGCATCACCACTCCTCAACGTGCTCCTAGGGTTCTCGCCCCTGATCATCACGCTGGTGCTGGATATCATGGCCACGCACCAGCATTTCAAGCCTGTCGCCTACTGGGCAATACTCGCGATTGTGCACGCGCTGGGGCTCGCCATACTCGGGCTCATCAACTTCGTGCTCAACCCGCACATGAATGTCCCTGGCGCGATTGCTGTCTCAGTCATCCTCGCATCCATCGTGACAGCACTCTGCCTGCTCCACCAGAGGCCGGATAGGGGTGTGAAACGGCAGCACGTGGTGGAGTTCAAGCCTGAGAAGCTCGAGGAGTACGTGAACGCTATCGAGGACAAGATCAAGGGGATGAACTTCGTGATCGGCCGCGTCTACCGCGCGAGCAACGGCGCGACGCCGAAGATGCGCGAGCGCCTCAAAGTACCAAGCGACTGGTACAACGAGTTCCACGCGATAAAGCCGGAGGATCTCGAGGATCAGAAAGGAAACGCGAAAGTCCTCATCCGCAAGATCCGCGACAGGCTCTCGCTCTATATCATGAAGGAGAAAGACGTGTTCTCGCCAGAGGAGATTAAGCCTCTCAAGCACATCGTGAGGCACAAGGACGGTCACGACACCATCCTGCAGATTCTCAAGACGAACGACCGCGATCCTGTGGAGCACTACTACGTGAGCGCTGTCGAGTTCTGCGACCGCATCCTTGAGGAGCTGGAGAAACAGCCTTAAACTCCGCTATCTTCCCTCATTGCATGTTGAAATCTCCTAAGGACATGACTGTTGATGAGATGAAGGATTTCATCGACAAGCGCCTGAGCGGCGCGCTCGTCGGCCCGAAACCCGCATACCTCGAACCACTCGAGTATTATCTCATCCGGAAGGCACGCGACTGGCGCACGCTGCGCCCTGCGTACCAGTCCCTCTTGGAAGAGCGCATCACAGGACTTGAGCCAAGAGGCGTACCAGCGCTCCTACGCATCGTGCGCCAACTGCATGACACTGACGCGAGCGACATGGTGTTCCGGTGGGCATACCCTGACAGTATATCGCGAGAGTTCCTCTCTGTCCACGCAAAACCCTACATCCCAGGCTCAATCGGCGAGGAGACTGTGCGGCTATTCGATGCGACGCAGGATACGACCGGGTTCTATGCGCAGCTCATGGAGGAGACCCCGGCGGTCGAGGTATTCAAGGAGTGCATGAGGCCGCTCGCGCGGCGCGACCTCGACCTCTTCAACGCTGCGCTCGAAACCAGGCATCGTTTCGACCAGAAGGCTGAGCGAGCGATCCGCTCCTACGCGACGCGTATCAAGAACCAGCTAGAGCGTTGATATCTCAAAGACCTTGTCGCGCTTGTAGTCCTCGATATTCTGCCGCGATACGGGCGAGAGCGGCTGCGGCAGCTCATCGATACTGAAGAACCCTTGCGCCACGACCTTCTCAGGCTCGCGCATCTCCATATTGCCGCTGACAATCTCTGCTGTGAAGACGAAACTCACCCAGTGGCTGATGTGGTGCTCGTCAGCAATGCCCACGCAGTCCTTGACTGCTATGCGCAAGCCAGTCTCCTCCTCGATTTCCCTGGCAGCGGCGCTTTTCAGCGTCTCGCCGACCTCTACCTCACCGCCTGGCAACTCCCAGTAGCCCTGCAGGTCGCGGCATGCTGGTCCGCGCTGCTGCAGGTAGATTTTCCCGTCCTTGACGATGATGACACCCAGGCCCACGCCGATGTAATCAGTTCCAGCCTTCATGCATCATCCACTGTGAAGAGCCTGCTGTCCTTGACATCGAAGAGTCCTGTGCGCGCGCCGCAGTCAAGCCACCCGTGCGCGTAGTTCAACGCTGCGAACGCATTGACCCGGTCGCCATTGCTCTCGAAGTGGCGCGCGTCGCTCACGTAACGCTCGACCATGTCGAGTGCTTCTAGCGCAGCGGCGTGCCGCTCAGGATTGATATTGGCGGTCGCCATGGTGAGCGCCTCCTCTGTTATGGCGAAGTACTTCTTCAGCTTCTCCTCAGTGATGATGTCTTGCATAGATGTCCAGTACTGCTCCTGTGTATAAAAGCGCTGCGGCGGATGTACTCATTAATGGTTTCAGCCCGTCACTGTCAAGATTCGCTTTGCTCATCTTGTCACCGGGCTTCAGATATACGCCAAGGCAGCTGAACCTAACTAATAAAAATTCAGAACTCTACATCGCGTCTAGCATCTTCTTGAACTGATCGCGCGTGATACGCTTCTCCGGGGCCCAGGCGTCGATGCGTGACTGCAGGCGCGCGAACTCCCCTCTCTTGGCCGATGGCCGGAACTGCACCACAACGTCCTTGGCAGTGGCAGCAGTACGCTTCATCTCGTGCTCGAGCAGGACTATCTCGCTCTTGAGCCCTTCCATCTCTATCTGGATGTCGGCTATGGCGCGTACTATCTCCTGCTGTGTGTGCGCGATATCCTGGCGCGTCGATATCTCGAAGCGCTCAAGCCGCGAGAGGTTCGCCTCGACCCTCGCTTCGTATCCGCTCTCAGGCAGTGGATCCATGCTGAATTCTCGACGGGGAGAGTATAAAATCACTCGTCTTACCTCTCCAATGGTAACGAAAAGTATATAAGTCCTCCGACGTGAATACTACTTGCGCAAAGGTGTGGCCAACCGCATTGATGCGTAAGAGGGGGGAATATGTCTGACTTTGATCTTACACCGCCGAGTCTTCCAGGCCAATCGCCGAAGAAGCAGGGCGGATTCCTGAAGAAATTCTTCTTGAAAGAGGAGCCCGAGCAACCTGCTCCAAGGACGACTCCGCCACCACCGCGGGAGACCGCTCCTGCGCCGGAACACGTCGATCTCGATGAGATCAAGCGCAAGCTCGGCCTCGATGATGAGCCAATGCAGCCACCTGCGCCACAAGAAGCTCCAAAGGAAGAGACTCCGAAACAAGAGGTTAAGATAGACGACTGGACATCGGAAGCAGCGCATCGCACAGAGGCCGCTGCCCAACCAGACCGCAACCCGTGGGACCGCGAGTTTGAACATAAGCCGGCGCCCGGGAAGCAGTCTGCTTTCACACAGGAACCGCCGAGTTTTGCAGCAGAGCCTACGGAATTCGCAGAACCGACTGAGGAAGACAATGAGACTCCAGTCCATCACGACCTCATCGACCAGCACCTCGCTGAGATAGACACCGCGCACAAGAAGATCGAGAAGACATTGCAGAGCGTCGAGGAGCGGCCAGAGCTACCTGAATGGAAGCTCCAAGACAAGGAGATAGCACCTGAACAGTACTTCATACTCAAGAACGGCCAACCGGTCAAGTCATTGCGCGACCTTATCGACGTGCTCGATTACATCGATGACAGCACGTTCGAGCACCATGTGAACGAGTACCGCAACGACTTCGCGAACTGGATCCGTGATGCCATCGGCGAATCTGACCTTGCGGACAGCATCCAGCAAGCGGAGAACCGCGGTTCGATGCTGCGAGAGCTGCTCTCGCACGAGCGAGGCGTTGCGAAGAAACTCGAGAAAGAGCAGACCAAGGTCGAGCAGGTCGTCCGCAAGCGCCAGGCCGCTGTCCAGAAGCTGCAGAAGGTCGAGATCAGTATCGATGAGCTGCGCAAGCAGCTCGAGCAGAAAACCAAAGAGCTCTCAGGCGAGCGCAAGCGCTCGGCAAAGCTCGTCAAGGACAAGCTTGACCAAGAGGTCAAGCGCCGCCTGACGAAACAGAAGGAGTCGTTCCAGCACGCCCGCGAGCAGCTCGAGGCTGCGAAGAAGGAATACCTCGCACGCAAGAAGGAGTACGAGGACGTCACGAAGTCGCTCGCCGACCGCGAGAAGAAACTCATGCTCTCAGAGCAGAAGAGCCACCAGACCCTCGGCGAGATCAAGGAGGAACGCAAGCGCCTCGCGGATGAACGCGACGATGCGAAGAAGGTCCTCAAGGATGCCGCCCATGTGCGCAAGCAGTGGGAGGAGATGAAGAAGCTCGATTCACAGACTAAGCAGAACCTCGAGGTGCTCACAAAGAAGGAGATTGACCTCTCACGCCACGAGGAGACGCTGCGCCAGCGCGAGAAGAAAATCGCCGCTGACGTCACGAAGACCGCCGCTGAGCAGGAGAAGCTCAAAGTGGCCAAGGAAGATCACGCTAAGAGCGCAGCGCAAGCCAAGAAGCTCGAGTCAGAGACTGAGAAGATGATTGCTGATGCCGAGCAGCGCGCGAAGGAATCACTCGATGAGGAGCGCGCAAGCCGCGACCGCATCAAGGCGGAGATGAAGAAGCTCGAGGCCGCGCGCAAGCAGGTCGAAGGCATACGCCAGCAGATTGACAAGGCACTCGCCAAAGTCATCAAGAACAAGAAGAGTGTCAGCTCAGCCGTAGCGCTGCGAAAGCAGCTCGAAGAGTCCATCCTCGGCGCCCGCCAGGGGCTTGCGAAGGAGCGCAAGGATATGGACGAGCAGTCATACAAGTCATATCTCGACACCAAGATCGAGACCACGCCGATAGGGCAGCCCGACCGCGACAGCAGCAATGAAGTCATGGATGTACGCAGCAAGCAGCTGCCGATCTACGCAAAGGTCGAGGACTGCCGCCAGGCGCTCGAGAGTAAGGACCTCGAGAAAGCCAAGCGCCTGTACGCGGAACTGCGCGAGGACTTCCAGAAGGCAAAAGTGCCTGCGGAGGAGCGCAGCGTGCTCTACACGAACATCCGCGAGCTCTACGACGACATCCACCTGGCGATGCTGGGATAATTTTTTTATGAAGTATTTTTCGTATAACATCTTCTAATACAGTATCAGTTCAGAAACAACGGGAATGAGAATAATCTAGAGGAAATCCAGCTCATCCGGCGTGAGCGGCTCGCCGCGGGCAATCTTCTGCTTAATCCGGTCGCGCAATGTCCCGCCCTGCATGTAGCTCCCACCTTGCGACGCGGGCTTCTCGGATTTCGTCCCGTTTCCGCCTAACGCCGCCCTGATAGCATCGCCGTTCACGAGCATCATCTTCGAGAAGGACACCGGTCCGCAGCCCATACAAGTGTAGAACACGCCGAACTTACTCTCGCGCTGGTCGAGCCACTTGCCGCAGATGCACTTGAGGTCTGGCAGCTTGAGCTGCTTGTGCTTCGTGCA
>DAGG01000009.1 GCA_002498125.1 Candidatus Woesearchaeota archaeon UBA525 | reverse complement strand
GCAGCCGAAGAAGGGACGCCGTACTGCATCACCGTCGACTACCAGACGAAAGAAGATGGCACCGTCACGCTGCGCGACCGTGACACAGAGGAGCAGGTCCGCCTGCACAAGGACAATCTACGCGTGGCCATCAACGATGTGTTCCTCGGCCTGAAGAAATTCTCAGATGTCGGCACGCCGGTCAAGCAGAGTACACCTTGAGCCACTGCGCAGCTTCCTGCTGCAATGAGTCGAGCGTCCTGTAAGCGTCTGCGCGGTCCACGTCCTTGCGGAGGAGCATCATGCGTGCAGCCAGATCGAAGCGCGCCTCGTTCTCGAAACAGACCAACGCCTTACGCGCAGCGTCTTCACTCAAGCGCTCAGCACCAGGCAGCAGGGGGTCTATATCATCCGGCAGGCGCGTCTTGAGTTTCTGGAAGTCATTCTCCCTGACCATGCCGATAGCGTAGATGATGGTAGACTCCATGTCCTTGTTCTCATCTGCGCAGTAGAGGTCATAGGCGAGGAGAGAGTACGGGTTGAGCGACTGCGGCATGACACCGAGATGGTCGTGACCATGATCAAGGATAGTCTCCTTAGCGTCATCATAGCAGTCGGAGTCGTACTCATCCAGGACAGCATCCAATAGGTACTCTAGCGTCTCCACCACACCCATGGACTGCGGGCACGGTCATGGATTGAAAAACCTTACTGGAGATCCCGGACTGATTTGACCTGAAGTTGGTCATCGAGGTCGTAGACACGCGGGACCGCGTTCCTCATATGCACGTGCTCGCGCATCCTCTCCACCTCGCGGACTATGGCGAGGAGCGTATGGTGATGAGCGACGATGAGCACATTGCGGCCTTCGCGCAATAGCGGGACTACCTCACTGTGGTAGAACGGCAAGACCCGCGCCTCGATGTCGCTGTAGGACTCGCCTCCTGGCGGCGCAGCATCCCAATCCCCCACCCATGGTTGCCCTTGGTAGCGCTCCATCACTGTGTACGGATGGCCTTGCAAGTCTCCGAAATGCTTCTCGTCGAGCGCGTACGTGCGCGTCGGAGATGCGCCGATGAGCTCTGCTGTACGCCAGGCGCGCTGGAGCGTGCTTGAGTACGCGATATCGAAACGATAGTCTTTGAGGAGAATTCCTGCACTCCGCGCCTCGTCCTCTCCCTTTGGCGTGAGCGGGCAATCAACCTGCCCGACGAACCACTGCTCGGCATTGCCTTGCGATTGGCCGTGACGTACGAGGGCGAGAATCACCATGATAGAGTGAGCGGTGAGATGTTTTAATAGGTTACGGTGAAACAGAGTCGACACACGCTATGAGAATATGCGTTTTATTGGAGTGATGAGGAACTCATCAACCATCTCTGTAGTCTTCTTGAACGGTAGGTTGAGGAGCGTGAGGTTCTCTACGAGGCGCGGCTTCTGGTGATGGAGCACGAGCTGTTCCACGAACATGCTCATGCAGAAGAGCTGTGGGAAGTTGCCGTGCTGCTTGCCGTTGCGTGGATCGTAGTGCTCTGCCGCAAGACCGAGGCTGGTTGTATTGGCTATCGCGTGGTCGAGAAGTTCTCGTGAGCGCTTGTGGTTGCCGACGCGGGTGTAGTGCCCCGCAAGCCAGAGCGTCGGCAGGAAGAACGGCAGGACTGCCGACTCGTAGCGGCGCATGCCGCCGAGAAGCGAGAGGCGCTCTTCCATCTTCTTCACTGTCGCCTTCATGCGCGGACTGTCAGGAGCTGCAAGACCGTAGTCCTCGAGGCTGAGTACGCTGATGTCCAGCGGCGCATCCTCATCGTACGCCTGCAGATATGCTCCACGCTGCTGCGACCATGCCTCTTTGAGCACCTCTGCCTTCACGCGATCCCTAGCAGTCACCCATGCCTTCTTGTGCTGCATGTCGAGCGCGTCAGCGAGCTTGCATGCGGACTCAAGTCCTGCGTAGCACATGACCTTGCCGTAGGTCCAGTGCATACGCCGATCCCTGAACTCCCATATCCCGTTCTCTGGCTTCTGCCAATTTCTAGCGAGCCAGTCGGCGGCCTTGACGACCTGCTTCCAGTGCTTACGCACGAACTCTTCGTCTTTGCTGAAGAGCAGGTAGAGGTAGAGGAGATGCAGCATACTGCCTTCGCTGTCAATCTGCAGCTGGTCGCGTGCGCCGTTGTTAATCCTGATATTGACCTCGCGGTTGGGACCGCGGAGGTTCTCCATGATGATCTCCTTCGGGGGCAGGTCGCCGGTGATTGTGTAGAACGGCTGCTGCCAGTGCCCATCGCGGCCTTGGAGTCCCATGATGAAGCGCAGGCTCGCCTGCACCTCGTCGAAGTGTCCCGCGATAAGGAACGCGCGGCATGCGAAGTACGTGTCGCGGATCCAGCAGAAACGGTAGTCCCAATTGTCGTTCAAGCCGGGATAGGCGGGGAACGATGCTGTCGGCGCGGCGACGAACGCGCCAGTGCTGTACTGGAGGAGCTTCATGCACAAGAGGCCGCGCTCAATCATCTCGGCGTCAGGCTTGCGAAGGCTGATGGGCCGTCCGCGGTCGAGCCAATTCATCCAGAAGTCTGTGGTCGCGCGCAATGTCTCATCGGTCTCCCGATGACGCCAACTCTCCATGACCGCCTTGAGGCGGCGCTCATCGTCATCATAGCACAGGATGACTGAGAGCGATTTCTCCTCGCCTGATTTCACCTTGATCTTGAACTCCGGCATGACGAGACCGAGCGCATAGCGGTCATTGGACGTCAGGATATCACCGTCCTCGACCTCGCGATGCTCAGGGTCCTGTCCTGCGGGCTTGCGCGTCTTCACGACAAGCTCGAGCTTGCGCGAGCGAGCGTTGCGGTTCTTGATGGTGATCTTGCGCAGTATCGCTCGCTCACCGCCACGGTAGGTCCAGGGCATGAGATCAGTGATTGTGATTGTCAGTCCATGGTAATCGAGAATCGTCCGCAGGATGTTCGTCCGCGGGATATACTCCTGGCGCGCGCTCTTGAACGCGAGTTCCTTGCCGCGCTCCATGTAGTGCAACGTAAGCCGTTCGCCGTCGATGGGGTCGAGCGCCTTGGCGAAGACGAGGTCGCCATCGAAGTGCGGGAGACAGAACCAGTCAATACTGCCCAAGGGGCTGATGAGGGCGCAGGTCTCCCCGTTACCGATAATGCCGTAGTACTCCTGTCCCATCTTCTGCGCCTCGTCATATAGCCCCGCAGGTCATCATATAAAAAGGCTACCTTCTGGGAAAATTTTTAACTCGCCCTGAAACACCGGGGGATATGGACATCACGCTCAAGCCAAAACAGGACCGTCTCAACCCTGCACTGCACAAGTTCGCGTACGTCGCCAAGGACGACGAGGGCACCGTCTACGCTGCAGTGAAGCCGAGGGCGTTCTACGAATACTTGATTATGGCACCGCCTCTGGTGAGCAACAGAGATGACCTTAGGGTATTCATCGGAGCGCCGGAGAGCGTTGAGGAAGTGGAGGTCATAGGAGTCCAGTACTTGCACGGCATCGTCCAGATAGACATCGCGGGTGAGAAAGGCTTGCGCAGGCTCAGATTCCCGCGTCATGCAGACGGCCCGGCGCCATCGATGACGTATCAGAGCAGGACACGCGCCTTAGAGAACCTTCTTTAGCTCCTTCGTCATTTCTTTTATCTTTCCTGAATTCAGCTTGAGCTGCTTCTCCTTGACTGTCTTAATACCAGTCTTTAGGTTGACCGATGCGTGACGTAGTTTGGTGCGGTGATCCACAATCTTATGCACCTCAACAGTGAATCCTAATGACTGGAGCTTGGCGATGCAGGTTTTCTGTCTGGCGCTCAACTGCTCATGCAGGTACTTGCACTCGACGAACTTCCACGCGCCATCCTTGCTCCTGTGACAGAGGTAGTCGGGCATGCCGTGATGGACTGCGCACAGGTACTGCAAGAGCTCGAGCTTCTTCTGATAGTCGCGCTGCAGGAGTTCACAGAGGCGTTTGTACTTGCGCTCAACATTCGGGTAGATGTCAGCGTGACGTGTGATGCCGATGTTGCTGCCGCGCCATACCTCCCACCCATCCTCAAGAAGGCCCTGCTTGACCTGGCGCTCCGAGAGTCCGCGGATAGGCTGGCGCGTGCGCCTGCACGGGAGATAGCGATGCGTCACGTCCATCATCACGCCGCAGCGGGAGCGGTTAAATATATCAGGGCTCTTTGTCCAGTGAGGCACACATTTATAAACCAAAACCTGTTTCTCCTCGCCAGAGAAGATCAAGATACCGCAATCCATGGGACCGCTAACGGTCTAAGGTTGCAACGTTGCGATAGGCCATCGGGCCTCCCGAACCGCGTCCTCAATCGACCGAGTCATTGAAGGCGCAAACAGCGCAATGCCTCGTGTCATGACTTCTACTAGAGCAGGAGAACGCAGTATGACCACTTTCAGGGACCTAGTAACAGATGATTTCATCATCAAAGCGATAGACGATCTCGGGTTCACTGAGCCGACAGAGATCCAAGCCAAGACCATCCCTCCGGGACTCAAAGGCCGCGATCTCATCGGCCAGGCCAAGACCGGCTCGGGCAAGACATTCGCATTCGGCATCCCAATCATGCACAACCTGAGCACCGAGCCGCACGTCCAGGCGCTCATCCTCGCGCCCACGCGCGAGCTGTGCCAGCAGATAACGACAGAGATGCGTAAGCTCACCAAGCACAAGCGCGCGAAGATCGCGGCAGTGTACGGCGGCGTGAGCATCAACCCGCAGATCGACGAACTCGAGGACGCGCAGATAGTCGTCGGCACGCCGGGACGCATCATCGACCACCTCGAGCGTGGCACGTTCGACACATCCCGCATCCGCGTGCTCGTACTGGATGAGGCCGACCGCATGTTCGACATGGGATTCATCGATGACATGGAGCGCATCATCAGGTCGCTCCCTGAGGATCGTCAGACCATGCTCTTCAGCGCGACCATGCCTGATGAGATTAAGGGCCTCGCGCGTAAATACCAGAAGGATCCTGAGCACATCAAGACCATGGTGCACGTCGAGGAGAACCTGCTCCCGCAGTTCTACTACGTCGTCGAGCACAACAAGAAGTTCTCGCTCCTCGTCCATCTCATCCAGAACGAGAAGCCGAAACTCGCCATCATCTTCTGTGCGACGCGCCACATCGCTGACGTGATCGCGAGCAACCTGCAGCGCCACCGCGTGAACGCCGAAGCTATCCATGGCGGTCTCTCGCAGGCAAAGCGCGATAAGGTCATCACCGATTTCAAGACCGGCAAGCTGCATATCCTCGTCGCTACCGACGTCGCTGCGCGCGGCCTTGACATCAAGAACGTCTCGCACGTCCTCAACTATGACGTGCCGAAGAATCCTGAGGATTATATCCACCGCATCGGCAGGACTGCTCGCGCAGGCGAGACAGGGAAGGCGATCACGCTCCTCGAGAACCGCGACTTTGAGTTCTTCCAGGATGTGCTGAACCTCCCTAACGTCACGCCGACAGAGCTCCAGGCGGAGAACGTGAAGTCTATCGGCTTCCGCAAACACGAGGATGGCTATGACGGACGCGATGGCTTCCGCGGACGCGACGGACCCCGCCGCGACGGCCCGGGTGGACGGCGCGAAGGCGGACGCCGCGATGGTCCTCGACCCCGACGTGACGGTCCACGTGAAGGCGGACGAGGTGGACAGAATCGCAGCGAAGGCGGCGGGTACGCTGGTGCCACGACCTACTCCGAGCCACGCGAGTCGACCGGCGACGGTAGCGGCGGCTGGAAGCAGACGAGAAAGAAACGGGGCTAGCCCTTCCTCTATTTTCTCTTCTTCATCTCTACTTCTTCATCTCTATGTACTCCATCATATGGCCAGCATAGCGCGAGCGCAGTTTCCTGTGGTCGTGTCCTGTGATGATGCTACGGCAGGAGACTGTCGCGCAACGGCATAAGAGAACGAACTCCGGGTCAGTCTGGCTGGTCGCGTAATCATAAGTCACCTCTTCTCCCGGATTGATGTCGCGTCGCGCGACAATGCGCCAATCACCGTCATGCCAGGTGTTCGGGTCGCAGCTGTGATTCATGTAGAGAGAATGATCCTCTTCCGGGTCACCGCCAATCCACTCATCATCACCGACCTGGTAAGCGTAGGCGAAGAAGCGCTCCTGCTCAAAGTCAGGCCAGGACGTGATCTCGTCATTCTTGTGCGGCGTTCGCGGAGCATCGCTCCACACCACCTCTCCCCTCCGTATCGGGTGTTTCGCGACCAGACCCTTACCGATTGGAGTCGGTCGTACCTCGATGTGCTTGTGGAGCATGCATGCAGGATAAAGAGGAAGTATAGAAAGGACGCTTGCGTTTTCCTCAAAGCCGCAGCGATGCGTGGCTTTTCAGGTCTATCGGGACTTGCTTGTCGCCTGACTTCACAGTGTACTCGCCCGGCGGCAGTTTGAAGAGCGCCTGGCCGCGGCTGTCTGTGACGATGCGGTCGACCGTCTTCTCGCCTTGGAGCACCTGGATCTCCTGCCCTGTGACGCCGAAGAAGAAGAAACGCTTGACCTTCACCGTGAGCACGAGGTCGCCTTCTGGGCGCTTGATGTGCTCGTCGAGTAGCGTCGGTTTCTCTGGCGTGGCAGGATTCTCAGAGTTCTGGACTGGAGATTGTTTCTCCTCGGGATTTGCAGGACTGTCCTTCGCAGATTCTGGCGTTCGTTCCACGGACTCTGGAGTTCCGGTCTTGA
>DAGG01000017.1 GCA_002498125.1 Candidatus Woesearchaeota archaeon UBA525 | reverse complement strand
CTTTATCTGCGCTGTTGAAGAGTTCATCGGCCGAAGGTTGCGTACCAGGTCCTTCTGGCAGCCCAACCTCTTCGATGCCCGTCTCGGTTATCTTGAATCCAGTGATGCGGTTGTCTGGGAGCGAGCGGTGCTTTCGCAGTATCGCCAGGCGTGTGCCGTCGTGCAGGCGGCGCAGCTCGATGAGGCATTTGCTCGCATAGCGTAGTATGTCGCCCCCCACTATTTTTACATTGTTCTGGTCGTCGAAATCGGCGTATACCTGATTCGTGACGAGCACAGGAATCTGCTTTCGGCGCGCAATCTCTGTCAGGTATGAGAGCTGGACTCCGAACTCTCGGTTCACTGAGTACACATCCTTGTTGCGGCCGAGTTCAAGGCGGTAGAGCATTGCAGCAGAATCGAGCACGATGAGTCCGATTTTGCGCTCGTCTACGATGCTGCGCAGCTTCTCGAATGCCTTGGCCTGCTCCTCGAAGTTGATGGGACGCAGGAAGATGATCTGCTGCATCGCCTCTTTATACGCCTGCGGGCAGAGCTGGCGGAAGCGCGCGATGGAGAAGTTGCCCTCCGTGTCGATATAGATGACCTTCTTCCTACTCGCGAGCACGGAGTTCACGATGCAGAGCAGGACAAGGTTTGTCTTTCCGCTACCCGGCGGGCCATAGATGCAGGTCAGGATATCCTTCTCATACCCGCCGTCCAGGAGCCAGTCCATCGAAGCCGTCCCCGTCGGTATCTTGGTCTCCTCCATAGGCCCTACCATCCTTATCGAGAAGCGCCACGGATTTATAATGCTGCTCCCGTCCAGTGCTGGTGAATGTTTTTAAAGAGGAGCGAGGTGCTCTACCCCATGGTGAGCTGGGAACTCCTGCAGCAGAATGAGTACTTCCTTGCAGCAGTCATCTTGCTAGCATCAGTCCTCATCGCCAAGGCATTCCAGCACATCTTCGTGGCGTTCGTGACGCGCCTCACCGCGAAGACGGAATCCGACCTTGATGATGCGCTTCTTGACGCGAGCTCGCGGCCGATATTCTACTTGATTCTAGCTACCGGTCTGTACTTCGCGGTGCGGTCGCTGAGTGTGATGGGGTCATACTCACGATACAGCCGTGGCACAGCCCTCGTGGTCTTTGTCATCATCATTGGATGGCTCGCGGCGCGCATCATCACGCTGTTCACGACCAGGTGGTACCGCAAGCACCAGAACTTACACGCCACGCCGCGCGTTCTGAACATCATCATCTCATCAGCAATACATCTGAGCGCGCTCATAGTAATCCTCGCGTATTTCGAGGTCGAGGTCACGCCGTTTGTTGCAGCGCTAGGACTTGGCGGTCTCGCTGTCGGCCTCGCGCTGCAGGACACGCTCTCGAATTTCTTCTCAGGGCTGCACATCGTCAGCGACCAGCCGTTCCGCGTCGGCGACTTCATTGAGTTGCCAGAGCAGAACCTGTCAGGGTATGTTGATGATATCGGCTGGCGCACCACGCGCATCAGGACGCTGCCGGGCAACTATGTGATAGTGCCCAACAGCAAGATCGCGGGTAGCGTGCTCCAGAATGATTACCTGCCTGCCAAGGAGATGTCTGTTAACGTCCAGGTCGGTGTCGACTACGGATCAGACCTTGCGAAAGTCGAGAAGGTCACTGTCGAGGTGGCAAAGCATATCCAAAAGACTGTTGAGGGTGCTAAACACGAGCATGAGCCATTCATACGCTACCACACCTTCGGCGACAGCAATATCGGTTTCTCAGTGATACTTCGCGCGACCGAGCCCGTGGCGCAGTACATCATCAAGCACGAGTTCATCAAGGAGCTCCATGCGCGTTACGCAAAAGAGAAGATTGAGATCAGCTGGCCTGTGCAGAAACTCTACCATATGAATAGGATGAAGTGAACTTCTGTTCAGATAGCAAAGATCAGTACTTTATCCCGTACTCCTCAGCGAGTTCCATGATTCTGTCAGGGATGCTGCCAGTGAGGCTGGGAGACAGGACTATTTTCCCTTTCACTTCGTGCATGCCGAGGCCAATCGCGTCAACGATATCCTGCTTTGTCGGTTTGTCGAAGAGTCGTTCTCCGAGTACGCGCTTGCGTTCCTCGCGTTCCTTTGCTAGCTTCTCCTCGTATGCCTTGAGGTTCATGCCGAGATCCAGTACTTTGCGCGCGTCCGTAAGGAAGGTGTTCTTTTTGCCCTGGTAGTGCCAGTTAAGCTCTTCCGTGGCCTTTTCTAGTTCAGTCCCGGTGTAGATGGAGGTCGTCGCGCTGAGCACGCTGAAGTCCCAGCTCTTCAAGTATGTGCCCTTTTTGAAGGCTTGAGGGAGGAAGTTCTCCTCTTCTCTTCCGTGCGTGAATCGCAACTGTTGCTTTGATGGGGAGGATATGTCGATTGTGAGGTCGGAGTGCTCTATCTCCCAAGGGGAGAATCCGGCGAAGAGATCTCGTTCATATCTCATCAATCCTTCCCTTTGAGTCCACACGTAATCTCCCGGGATGACGATCCCTTGGAGTGTAATCAGCGGGTTTTTGACAGTGGCGAAGCGCATGGCTTCGATGCGGTGGCTTTCTCTCTGTGTCGTGCCGTGGGTCATGTGGCAGGTATGGTGCTCGATGTAACCGTCGATCACCGTCTTAATCAGCACTTCATCGGCTTGCGAGAGGTTCTCCAAGGTCTTCTGCACTGCTTCGTAATCGTTTTCTGCAAAGTATCCTCTGTCCACGATGAGGAAATCCTTAACAAGATCTCTCGTGGAGTCTTCACCTTTTGCAATAGCGTCTCTGAACTGCTGGAACTCATCGTTCGCAGCAGTAATCTTCGCCGCCGCTTCCCGTTGCTTCTCCAGAATCGATTCGAGTTTTCCCATAACCATCACCGCGCCATGCCGTCTTGCCGACGCCGCTTTAAAATTCTTCCATTCTGGAAACGCAAGAAAATAATTCATCGTCGGGATTTTTAAGCGGGGAATGTTTAAAAGCGCATCATGATTTCGTCCTCCTATGACACTCCAGGAGTCCCGGGCCGCGATGCTTCATTTCAGCGAGAATTACACCAAAGCGCGTGAGCAGCATCCGCAGCTTCCGCCGCTCGAGGAACTCGATAGCGAGTTCGACACCTTGGAGCTTGTTGGGCGTGAGAAAATTTTCCCTCGCAGCGTCCTCCGTTACGCGCGTTGGCAAATGATGCAGGGGGTGAACGCTTGGGCAGGCTACCTTCACGGCTTCATCCTCCCCAATCCGCAGAACGCCGCCTCGATGGAGGAGTACAACTTCCTCACAGACAAGGACAAGCAGGTCCTCGTTGATACGTTGAACTGGATTATGTATCGGAATCGCGAGATGAATCTCATCCAGCTCAATGAGGATGACGGCAAGTCCGTCGATTTCATCACTGAGACGCTGGCTGAGTGGAAGGAGCGCAAAGGGACCATCCAGAAGCTGCTCGAGCGCAACCGCGACGCGTGGAAAGCGAAACTGAAGAAGTAATGATACTAGTCTTTATCTTTTTCTGATTCTTCAGCATCTTCCGAGACAGCCTCTTCACTACCATCTCCTGTGCTGACCTCTTCTTGTCCAGGCAGTGGTGTGCGCTGGAACGCAGGATCACTATCATGATCATCATTGCGCTGCTGGAGACGGGCGATGCGCATATCCAGGTCATCGAGGAACTTGCTATCCTGCTCCTTCTCGGCCTCGCGAACGGCTTCCTGCTCTATCCGCTCGACTTTGCGTTCTTGCGCCGGGGACACATCCACGACCTCCATGCCGTCGACAATCTCTGGCTTGCGCTCCGGCTTGTCGATGACGGGCGCGGCATCTACCACCTGCAGGTCGCCGAGCGTTTTCTGCGCCGCAGAGGCGACGCGTTGCGGGACCTTGACGTTCTTGAACGCTTCGCGGATATCCTTGCCGCCTTTCACATCGAAGTAGTTGAAGAACTTCTCAGTGAGCTTCACTGAGTAGCTGCGGCCCGAGGGCTCGCGGTTGATGAAGCCGAGCTTCTCGAGCTCTGCCATGTGTTCGTACGCTCCGCTCCCGCGGATGTCGATGACCTCCGATTGGAGGACCTTAGGGTACTTATACGCGATGATGGCCAGCGTCTCCATGCATGCGCGGGAGAGCTCAGTATCCGCCACGATGTTCTTGACCGTCGGCACGTACAGCTCACGCACCATCATCTTCCAGCCGGTATCGTCGTTGAATATCGCTATCGACGATTCGCGCTCCTCATATTCCTTCTGGAGCGTGGCGAGCGCCTTGCGGACAGTGCGTATGTCGAGCTTGGTGAGCGTCGTCAAGGCCTCCTCGGACATGGTCTTGCCGCTGGAGAAGAGCAGTGCCTCTACCTGGAGTTTCGGCGTCAGCTCTCTCTTGCCCGGTGCCATGCTACTTCTTTCCCTTCTTCGTCTCTTTCTTCGCGACCGCCTTTATCGTTGAGTCGTCGTACGTGACGCCTCTTCCTAAGGCGTACTGCTTACCTTCCTGGGTGATGCGTCCCTTCTCGATCATGTGCTTGAGGAACGGCTGTATCTGGTCTATATGTATTCCTGTATCCTCGGCGAGGGCATCAGCGTCTTTCGCTCCCTGGCGAAGGCTGAGGATGATGGCGTTCCTGATGAGTTCGTTGAGCGCAATCGTCAGGTGGTCGTTGAGTGCCTTGACGGTGCGGTAGTTCGCGCCTATCTCATGCACCTTTGAGAGCATGTCGTTGAGCCAGTTCGTGACGTCCCTGCTCTCCATCTCCATATCCTCGGGCTCGAGTATCTCAATGCTCGCGGGGCTGAAGTTGATGCAGAGCCATGTGAACGTCTCGAGATCCTTGACGAGGCATTCCATCTCGGAGAAGGTGCTGAACATGCCGTCCTCGTGTTGGAGCGGATCTTCACGCTCTTCCTGCAGCACGATGACGCGCTCGTCTTTCTTGATGTTATCGATGAACTCTCCGAGTGCCTTGGCCACGTGCTCCGCAGGCTTACCCACCACTTCGAAAGTGATGATTGCACGAATCCACCCCTGACCTATGCGCTCCTTGATCTGGCTCTCTTTCATGCCTTGGCGTGCCCAGTCGGTGCTTAAATACTTTGCCCTGGGTACCCTCGAGAGCTTTCACTCCTCCCGACGGAGGAGGAAGACTGCAGCGCTCGTGATGACGGTCACTATCCCGAAAGCGCTGATCCACGGGACAGCGTCCCTGTCCTGGTCCACTAGGACCGTTGGCTGTGGCGTTTCGGCCATGACCGTGGCTGTTGGTGTAGGTGCCGGTGCAGGCGCAGTGGTCTGCTGTGTGGCCAGAGGCGGGGCAGGAATCGCTACCTCAGGTTCTTGGATCACAGCTATGGTACGCGTCATTCTTTGTCTGCCTCCGCAGTGGCGAGCATAGGCCGTGAGCTTGACGCTGACGTCAGGGAGAATGATGCTGTGCTCCTCCTCGAGCGTGTCGCCGTATCCTATCACTGTCCCGTTCGCGATGGCCTCGTACCATGCGTAGTCCGCAGAGACGATGTCGAACGTGACGCGTTCTCCGGGCTTGCTGGATGTGGTCTGAAGTGTTAGCAGGAGCGTATCATTGCACCGCGTGTTGGACTCGGGTCTATAGTCCTCGTGTGAATCCTCTTCTCGATCCTGGCTGTCGACCATGCCTGGAGTGCCGTTCTCAAGGCCCACGGTCCAGCCGTCCCGGTAGATGATAGACAGTCCTTCCTTGTATCCGTCTATCCCTGATATGTTATACGCAGTGCTGATGAGCGCAGAGCCTGTGCATGAGATGGTTATTCTTTCTGCGGTGTTGCCGAGGCCGTTACCGATTGCCAGACCGACGTGGTACACGGTCGCGTTTGGAGTGTCGTTGTATATGCCATCAACCTCTACGATGAGGATGACGTGCGTATCTTCGCGCTTCACCAAGATGATTTTGTCGCTGCTAGCGCTATCCTCTACAGTGCAGCCCTCCAGGTCCTCTGTGCCTATGAGTTCAATGAATTCCTTCCCGTTGTCATTGCCTGTTGGATTGAAGTGGATCTCTGACCACTCGAGCGCGTGCGCGAACGGCAGTGTGAGCAGTGCGATGATGAGCCATCTCATAGAATAAGGGCTGTATCTATCCTTTAGTGCAGTTTCGGCGGAGTATCCGCAAGCATTACGGCTGCCGCAGGAACGTTCCCGACACGTTTAAATACTCACCGTCGCGGATTATGCATGACAGAGGTGAGGTGTGGATCTTATATTCCATGGAGCGGCGCATGAGGTCGGCCGTAGCTGCATAGAGATGCGTACTGGCAATGACCGTTTCCTGCTGGATTGCGGACTGAAGTTCCATGAGTCGGGTTTCGATTACCCTGCAAAAGTCTTCGAGGTCAGATCTGTCGATGGCGTCTTCCTCTCGCACGCGCACCTCGACCACAGCGGTGGCCTGCCGTTTTTCGAGCACTACAAGATGCGCTGCCCCATATTCTGCACTGCGGAGACCGATCACATCACGCAGATACTCCTTAAGGATAGCCATAAGATCGCGCGCATCAAGCACCTGCACGAGGCGTTCTCTAACCTCGAGCTCAAGCAGGTATCGCAGGATATCCAGAAAGTTGCGTTCAACAAGGAAACACAGTTCCGGTCTATTCGCTACAATTTTTTCAACGCCGGCCATATCCCGGGCAGTGCGAGCGTGAAGATAGAGGCTGAAGGGCTGAGCATCCTCTACACTGGCGACTACAACACGCGCAAGACTGCGCTCATGGAGCCTGCCGATCCTCACACCTGGGGGCACGTCGATGTGCTTATCACAGAATGCACTTATGGCATGCGCACATTGCCTGACCGTGACGAGCTCGAGCGGAAATTCCTCGAGAGCGTCGAGGAGGTTATCAAGCGCGGCGGCCGTGTCCTCGTGCCGGTCTTCGCTGTCGGCCGCGCGCAGGAGATGCTCATCATACTCGGCAAGCGTCAGTGGCCTGTGCCCATCATCATGGATGGTATGGCGAAGAAGGTCACGCGCGCGATCCTCGACGGACCAAATCCTTATGTCGCCAACAAGCAGCTGCTCTCGCAGCTCTTCGACAAGGTGGAGTTCGTTACATCGGAGGACCACCGCACCGCTGTGGCGCAGAAGCCCGGCATCTTTGTCACCACGAGCGGCATGTTGCAGGGCGGCCCTGCCATCCACTATCTCGAGCATATGTGGTCTGATGCAAATAGCGCGGTCTTCCTCACAGGCTACCAGGTGAAAGGCACGAATGGCTGGATGCTCGACAACGAGCGGACCGCGTACGTGGGCGGCTACCGTACGCACGTGCAGTGCGAAGTGCACCGCTTCGATTTCTCAGGTCATCTCAGCAACGAGGATATCCAGAACACGATCAAGGCTGTGCAGCCGCGTGTCCTCGTGCTGAATCACGGAAACCGTGAGGCTATAGAGGCCATCGCCGCTTGGGCAAAACAGAACACGAAGTGCGAGGTGTTCGCGCCGGAGATCGGCGAGATGCTACAGCTGAATGATCACAGTACTATCATGAAGGTATATGAAGAATGCATCGGTGCAGAGTGCATCAACGAGCACCAGCACAAGAACCCGCACCATCCAGACACTATGGAGAACGACGACTAGGTACTCTATGGAACTCTCAGTCAAACTCATTGACATCTCCACCGGGGATTCCCCGGTCGTGCTCATCACGCGTAAGGCCGCGATAACTCACGACCTCCACACCTCTGACCGCGTCATCATCCAGTATGGCGAGAAAAGTGTCATCGCGACAGTCAATACTGCAGGTAATGGATTCTTGCCTGATGATCATATCGGGATGTTCCTTGAGACTGCGTTCTCACTCGGCGTCGCTGAGAGTAGTAAAGTCACGATACTCCCCGCACCCAAGCCTGAATCGATCAAGGTCATCAGGAAGAAGATGGAGGGTGAGGAACTCAACGAGCAGGAGATGATGCTCGTGGTCAAGGATATCGTAGACCGTAAGCTCACGCAGGTCGAGCTCACTTACTTCGTCGCTGCCTGCAGCATGTTTCCGCTCACGTTCAAGGAGATCGGCACACTCACCAAGTCCATGGCGGACACAGGTATCAAGCTGCATTTTGACAAGCCGATGGTAATCGATAAGCACTGCATCGGCGGAGTGCCAAACAACAGGACGTCGATGATCACTGTGCCTATCATGGCATCTTTGGGCTACACTGTGCCGAAGACCAGCAGCCGTGCGATCACGAGCCCCGCAGGCACTGCAGACACAATGGAGGTGCTTGCGGAGGTTGAGATCCCTTCAGAGCGCATGATGCAGATAGTGAACACGGTCGGAGCATGCCTTGTCTGGGGTGGCAGCGTCAACCTCGCTCCTGCCGATGACCGTATCATCCGCATTGAGCGGCCGCTCTCTATCGATGTCCCCGGCCTTATGCTCAGCAGCGTCATGGCGAAGAAGTACAGCGTCGGCTCCACGCACGTGGTCATCGACATCCCATACGGTCCGGGCGCGAAGGTGACGACGATAGAAAAGGCCGAAGAGCTGCGCAAGAACTTCCAGACCATAGGCAAGCTCCTTGGCATGCACATGCTCGTGATCACCACAGACGGCAGCCAACCCATCGGCAACGGCATAGGGCCGCTGCTGGAGGCGTACGACGTACTCTCAGTCCTCAAGAACGACGCGGGTGCGCCGCAGGACCTGCGGGAGAAGTCGGTGATGATAGCAGGACTCCTGCTCGAGTTCATCGGCCACTGCCCCAAAGGAAAGGGCGCCGCCATAGCAGAGGGGCAGATCAAGAATGGAGCGGCACTAAAGAAGTTCAATGAGATCATCGATGCACAGGGGCGTAAGCAGCTTCCTGCGCTTGCGCGGCACAAGCAGGATATTCTCGCGTCGCAGTCAGGACTGGTCACAGGCATTGATAATATCACGATAACAAAGATAGCGCGTATCGCCGGCGCACCGATATCAAAGAATGCTGGACTGCTCATCTATGCCAAGGTGGGCAATAAGGTCGTGCGCGGCGAGAAGATATTCACCATCTACGCTGATGACCCGGGCAAGCTCACCAATGCCGTCGCTTACATCAGAGAAGTCGCGAATCCTTACAGGATCGTTTAGCTCGACGAGAAGACGGTTTAACCATTGGCCGATGGTGAGAAACGTTTTTATACGTTCTCCGGCGCTTCCCGTCTGAAAGGGGGGAGAACGCGTTCTCGTACTGCAATGGGATTCCTGGATTTCCTGAAGAAGGACAAGCCTGCTCCTGTGTACACTGCAGAGAACGTCCCTCCGCCGCCACCGCTGGACGCCGCGTCCAGTTCTCCATCAGTCACTCCATTAGCTCCGCCTGCGGCGGATATGCCGTTCGCCGATGATGCAGTTCCTCTGCCGCCACCTGCGGAGAGTACAGACCTATTTCCCGCCATTCCTGAGCCGAAGCCCGACAAGGACGCTATCGACATCAGCGAGATAGAGCGCAAACTCGGGCTTTCTGATGTCCCGCCAGCGCTGCCTGTTCGGCCTCCACAAGAGCAGACTGTTCCTCCTGCCGTGCTTGAACCTGCGAAAACAGAGTCTACTCCGCCCGTCACGACGTCTGAGACGAATCCTAAGGATCCTTCGGCAATCGAGTTGCCAGACTTCACTGATGAGGACCTGGCGGCACTGGAGCCTAAACTGAAACCAGCGAAGCCCACTGTGAAGCTCGTCACAGAGGAACCGGTCGTGCCGCGGCCAGCAAACGCAATCGCCATGCCTCATGACGACCTGCCTCCGATTGAGCTCGCAACGGGCGAGCGCATCGATGAGGCGAGACTCGAGCCCGCTAAGTTCCTCTCGTCAGACACTTACTTCACCATCAACGCAGACATCAAGGCTGCGCGCAAGATATTGCGCCAGAATGATGATGCCATAAAGGAGGCCACGCTGCGCCATGAGCAGCTGGACCAGCAATACAAGCGTGTCGCATCAGATATGCATGCGGTGCAGGAGCACCTCATGAAGATCGATGAGGCATTATTCGAATGAGGTGTGCTATGGAAAACGTGCCCATCTATGTGAAGGTGGACAAGTACAAGGAGCTCCTCGAGGTGCTCAAAACAATCAACAACAAGCTGAGCACAGTTGACAAGACGATCACGAAGATCAACGAGCTCAAGGCGCAGGAGGACATGCAGATACAGGCATGGAATGACAACCTGACGGATATCAAGTCCCGCGTCGAGAAGATCAACCAGTCATTCTATGAGTGATGTCAATGGGAAGCTACTTCATCAAGATCGAGGACGGGCCTGAGGTGCGCCGCAAGCTGCTCGAGTCGAGCAAGGCGACGCTGCACACGCTCAAGGGCTACCATGATCTCGTGCGCTTGCGTGGCGAGAAGCTCTCGCACATGAACCAGCTGCGCCGCGAGCTCAAGGAGCTCACAGTCCTCGTGAATAGGGTGGAGTCGCTCATGCCGCAGCTCACGCCCGCGGAGCTTGAGGAACTGCAGCCGCGCGCGCCAGAACTGAAGCCTGTGAAGGATACTAAACCTCAGGGCAAATGGGTGAAGAAGGGTAGCAAGAAGGTCTTCATCGCTGCTCCGACGAAGAAAGTGACTCAGGAGGTCCCTGTGGAGATGCCTGAGCTGCCCGCTGCAGAGGAGGAATTGCCCAAGGCTAAGCCCATGACTGAGCTCGAGCGCCTGCAGAAGGCACTTGAGGACGTCGATAAGCGATTGGGTAGGCTGTAATCAATTCCCGAACCTCGTTGGGAACCGCGGTTTCTTGTGAGAGAAATAGTCGCTGTCGATTACTGAGATGTCCATTATCTCTCCTTTGAGTGCACGGTAGGCTTCCGCTTTCATCGCCAGGTACATGACTTTGGCGATGCCATCCTTCTCGAGTCTGCGGGCATCTGTGGTGATGTGAAGCGAAGGATTGAGCACGCCGAACTTGAACGCATAACGGTGCATGCGCGTGACATATTCGCCGTCTTCGTAGAATTCCACGTTCTCATCGAATCCTCCTATCGCCTCGTGGGCTTCCCGTCGGGCGATGATACATGTGCCGATGGCACGCGGGTGCCGCAGTTTTGTTGCAATGCGCACGCCAGGGTTCTGGATGCAACGGTAAAAAAGCCGGTGGCTGATATTCTCCGTCCGAGGATGATTATCGACAGTCGCGCAATCAAGAGAGCGATACTCCAACTCTTTTAGTGTTTCAGCGAGGAAGAGAGGGCTACCTGGCAAGACATCAGCATCCATGAAGAAGAGATACTCCCCTCTCGCTGCCTTCGCTCCTGCGTTGCGTCCTGCTGCAGGCATGCCTCCTTCCACCCAGCGCGCGTGCGGTGCGTATGACTCCACGAGTTCTCTGGAACGGTCGGTGGTGCTTGGAGCGATTGCCACAATGATCTCCAGAGGTCGTTGCTCAAGCAGTGTCGGGATGAGTCGCTTGAGATTCTCCTCTTCGTCCTTCACCGGTATGATAACGCTGCTCATGTGTATAACCTCCCCAGGTTCCGGTCCTGCTTGCGATGGTATGTTCTCACAATGGTCGGAGCGATGAGCTGTCCGAGCCGTTCGCAGCCATTGAGTGCGGCGCGTGTCGCGATACCGCATCGCTGTGCTGCTCTGCGGAAATTGGTTTTCATGAGAGCAGCGGTGTCGCGCACGAATCGTTCCTCAGTCCCGTAAAGCCCCTCGACCGCACTCTCCCCCTTGCGGATACTCTCGAGGAACTCGCGCGGTGTCTCTCCTGTCGCGAGGGTGTAGGTGAGACCTGCGTCGTACGTGTGGCTGTCGCTGCCACCGACACGAGCAGCCTGTTTGCTGTAGGCCAAGGTCTCAGCAACGTCGCATAGGCTCTTGCGCCGTGTCCCGTTGCGCACTTCGACAACGCCGAAGTGCTCCGCTATCTCGTCGAGTGTGCGCATGGCGATATCTGAGCAGGTGCTACTCCAGAACGGGTGGTTCCACGAGTAGAGGATGTCTTCTCTCTTGAGGTATTTGCTGAGCTCGCCGACATGGATGCCGTGTTCCAGTCGTGGAAGCCGCTGTATCGCATCATGTTGCGAAGGTGTGATGTCGAACGCATTGACGTGGATATCGTGTTCGAGTCCTGGGTAGGCGGCGGTAATCTCTTCACTGATGAAGAAATCGGCGGGCCACTTCCCGAGCGCATCGTGCAGGCGCATTGCTCCATCGATTGTGTCGTGGTCCGTGAAGGTGACGTAGTCCATACCTCGGGATTTCGCAAGTGTATAGGTCTCTAAGGGGGAGAGGATTGGCTTCATCGGCAGCCTGAACGGCCAGTCGATGTGATCGTCCGATGCGTCGGTGTGTAGGTGCAGGTCCGCTTTTTTCAATTCCATGAATCATCAGACGGGGTTAGAAAAAATATACAAATGGTTTATATAGTATATACATAAAAAATAATGTATGGACATACGTAAGGTGCAGAAGGTCTCTGTCGGGACCTTTGTGGTATCGCTGCCGAAGAGATGGGCGGTCAAACACCATGTGAAGAGCGGCACAATGCTCTCCCTCACCGAGACCTCATCAGGCAATCTCATCGTCTCACCGAATATCGCTCCTGCTGAAGAGCTGACGCCACAGTTCTCCGATGAGGAGACCATCGAGGAATCGATTATCGCAGCATACATCATGGGTGTGCAAGAGGTCCTCGTCGTCATCAACTCCCCCGCCATGCGCGCCAAAGCGCTTGCGGCAATCCAAGAGCTTCCAGGTATGGATGTGGTGGAGGAGCAGCAGAAATCGATACGCATCAGGTGTCTGCTCGATGAATCGAGGTTAC
The DNA here is from genome assembly GCA_002498125.1 of Candidatus Woesearchaeota archaeon UBA525. Taxonomy (GTDB): domain Archaea; phylum Nanobdellota; class Nanobdellia; order Woesearchaeales; family UBA525; genus UBA525. The sequence continues at coordinate 32,245 of DAGG01000017.1, read as the reverse complement.
GTTTCTACTCAATCCTTGATCGCCTCTGCGCCCTGCTCCGCTACGGTGTCGATCTCGCCGGGGTGGGTCCGCACAGTGCTGTTCGGCAGAATGAACTCGAGATCAATAAGGCATACCATCTCTGCCAACGGCTGCTCACGAGAGCGGCGCACGATCCGGTGTTCCTTGAGCAGGCAGGCATCCCTTCGTCACGAGTCATTCCCGCGCTGCAGCTCCTGGTCAAGCGCCTCGAGCATATGGGCGACGCACTTAAAGACGTACCTGAGAAAGTGCCTGCTTCAGCGCGCCGGACGCTCGAGGCCATAATCACGCTCACTACCGGCATGGTCCGTCAGTTCACTGCCGGGAAGGGTGGTAAGCTGCCTTCTCGCGAGGAAATCATGGCGCTCAAGACAGGGCAGACGATCCCGCAGGTCCTCTTCCTCGTCAGGACCGCGGAGGATGTGCGTGAAGAGCTGATACTGCTGCGGACAGGCCTGGCTCTCGAGGAGTGAGGTAAAAGCAGCCAGTGTTCTCAAAGTGCTGTCCTGACTACAGGTGATGCTGACGTGTAAAGCTTTTTATTCTATTTCTCTCTGTGTGTGCTGATGAAAGCCTATCTCCTTCTCGCACTCGTCATCGCAATGGTCAACGTCGCTTACGCGAGCACCCTGAGTGTCGAGCCAGCTAACGCAGATGTTGCATCTACACTTGAAGTGTCGATAGAGGGTTACGTTAGTGGGGACTGCACCTCTACTATCACGAGCCCGTCAGGCGTCACTAAGGAACTTGGGCGGTCAGGCTGCACCAGTGGCACTATCATGAGCTTCAGCACGATCATGCTTGAGGGTCTTTTCGGTACTGTCGAGAGCGGGACGTACACGTTCACTGTGCTGGTAAGCACTTCTTCTGGACAAGTCATGCTCGAGGATACGTTCGTGCTCAGCGGCAGGCCGCTCATCAAGAAGTACTGCAATGTCACCGGTGGCTACGACCTCTGTGAATTCTTTGGTGTGCCTTATCTCATCAGGGCAGAAGGAGTGGAGTGGGTGGATGTCGAAGTCACGGTAGGTGAGAAGACGCAATCATTGAGGCTCCAGCGCCATGGCGGCCAGGAATGGCTCGGCAACGGGACTGTGCTGCGCCTCGCCAGCGGAAGTGCGCAAGCGAAGAATTTCCTCTTCACAAAAGAGGTCAAGCCCATCTGCGGCAACGGAGTGTGTGAGCAGGGCGAATCCTGTGACTGCGACAGCGAGATGCCTGAGGCCGAGAGTTCTGAAGGTCTCGAATGCACTTCGGGATGTCTCTACGGTAACTCCTGCGCAAGGTCTGGTGCGTACACGAGAACCGAGTACTGCGACGGCGAGAGTTTCCAGCCACGCATAGCGGAGGGACTGTCCTGCTCGCAAGGGTACCATTGCATCAAGGGGAGCTGCATTGACGGAATATGCAGGCCTCCATGCGACGGCTGCTATGATGGCGGCTGCTTCGCTGTAGGGACCCTGCGCGGGAGCGAATTCTGCAGCGGGAACCAATTCGAGCCATTGCGCGCTGTCGGCGATGCCTGTAGCATGGACGTCGCTTGCCAGAGCAGGTGGTGCGTCGCAGAGGCGTGCATAGAGCCTAGCGCATACCAGCAGTTCACTCGATGGCTCAAGGGGCTTTTCTGACGAGATAGGTTTAAAACCAACTTATGGTTACTCACAGTTCCGCGGGGTTGCCAGAGCGGTCAAATGGAACGGACTCAAAAATCATCTTGAGTGATCCGTCGGCTTCATGCCTTCACAGGTTCGAATCCTGTACCCCGCACTTCTCTTTGCATAGTTGCCTGTCTCGTAAATCTGAAGTGCGGGGGCAGGAGAGAGAACGTAAGTGAACGAATCCTGTACCCTGCAGTCATTCTAACTAGTTACCAATCCATGTGGGGTGCATGGATAGGAAGTGATTTCCTCAATCCTGCACCCCGTACCACGCGCTCTCGAGCCCACCACCCACAAACATATCCTCAAAAATATATTTTTCAATGAATAGGTATTATATACTCCGCGGCACTTCCTCGGTCGCTGATCTACCACGGTTCTTCGGCGGAGATTCACTATGGCGCAATTGCTCGAGAAGTATAATTTCGGAGACAAGTTCATGTACATCGATCTGAAGGCTGTGAAGAAGCTCAGCGATATCGCTACGCTCCCGTTCCAGGGCCAGAGGACGACGTTCACGGTCCGCATCCCTGACTCTCTGCAAAAGGAGATCAAATCAGCAAAGTTCCCTGCGGACGCATACCTGCTCGTGGCGACAGAGACCATCACCTCCTACCACAACGCGCAGCTCACCTGGGGGACATCCCCTGATGTGAAGGATGCTTTCACCTGGATGCTCGTCAACGGGGAGAAGATGTCCCTGCAGCCAATCATTGCGTGATTTTTTTTATCGGTTTTTTCATATTTCCAATTCTGAATGCCGAAGATTGCGGCCGAGCGCACGATGACAGGAGTTTTCGAGAGCGACGGTAAGCCGGGGAAATTCTTTTATAATCGCACTTCCTGCATCGCACTATGCACAAGTATTCCTCAAAGACGAAGCATGGTAAGTGCATCTTCTGCGAGATAGCGAAGGGCAACATCAAACCGATGGGTGATGGGCTCTTCTACGAGGATCGCAAGCACATGGCATGGCTCTCGCCATTCCCGAACACCAAAGGGTTCACTGTTGTAATACCGAAGAAGCACTACAGGAGTGATGTGCTCGCGATGTCGGATAAGGATCTCAAGGAGTTCATCGCAGTGTCCAAGAAAGTCTCGAAGATACTGCTACGCTTGAAGGATGTCGGACGCGTCGGCCTGATGATGGAAGGCACAGGCATCGACCATGCGCACATCAAGCTCTTCCCAATGCACGGTACCTCCCACATGAAGAAGGGCATCTGGAAGCAGTATCAGAGCGGCAGGGAGGACTACTTCGAGAAGTACCCTGGGTTCCTCATGTCCAACGACGGTCCTAAGGCGGATTTCAAGAGGATGGCTGCCTTGGCGAAGAAGCTGCGGAAATAGCGCCCGGCTAAATACACCTACTTATAAGTAGTAAATGACAATACCTTTTTAAACCCCTCGTCATTAACCGGCGCATGAGTGGGCTACAGCAGAGCATAGATGACTTCCTGCATGATGACAGTGTAGGCACAGGCACGGGGATTTCGAAGATCCTCGCAGACCTTGGCTGCTGGCGGCAGGCATTCAAGTTCCCTAAGGATGTAGGCCTCAAGGTCCTCGCCGGCTGCGCCTCGTTCCACTACATCAGCGATGAGCACGAGAAGGCGAACGAGATTATCGACTACCTCAGCAGGCAGCTGCCTGGCGTCGATGTCAAGCTCATGATTGTGAACGCGGTGAGCAAGCCCACTGAGCGTGCGCGCTTCACGCGACTGCTCTACGACCGCGAATGGGTCGAGGACTACGAACGCCAGCTACTCGTCGACCTCGACTCGCAGCTCGACTACATCGATGCGCGCCCCAAGCTCGACTGGACCCTGCCGGAGATGCAGGAGCTAGGCAGGAACCACTACACTACACTGCGCCGCCTGGTCGGTATCGGGCTCTCCACCGGCGATGTGTCAAAGGCGCAGGGGTATATGAAGAGGATCAAGGCGCTCCCCGGTCGGGAGCATTACGGTGAACACGGTCATACAGAAGCCGTGGGCAAGTATCTCGAGAAGGGCGGCACCCAGTACCTCATTAATCGTTCAGCATTCAAGGCTGGTGTGAACAAGTACTGGTGGAAGACGAGAGTCGGGACCGCGAGGCATCCTGGTCGCTACTACTGCTACTTCAAGCCAGTCCTGGATGCCATGATCAGGACCCCATTCACCACGTTGACGCAGCGCGCCACGCAGGCGACGATTATCGCAGGAGGCGCATGGCTCGCAGTAACCTACGGTCCGACGGTGATGGACACCATCAAGGCGATGCCACATATGGCGATGGAGTGCGTGACCGCCATCCAGGAGGACCCCTCCCTGTTGCTCTACCCGACTACAGGCATCGGCCTGTCTTCTGTGGCGATCTACACCAAGCGGTCACACCAGCGCAAGCAGGACCCTCCTGACCCTGTGGATGAGTAGGTCCGGAACTCCGGGAATCCCTCTCCTTGAACAGCCCATTATGCTGGGTCGGCAATTTCTCTCGAACAAATCACCCGCGCCCGTCTTCTTTGCTCTTAGTACGTTGACCACTAAACATTAAAACCCTTTTCTTCAGGAGAATATGATGCCTGAGATATTCCTCTTCATACTCTTCGCGCTATTGACCATTGCCGCAGGCGAGTTCCAGAACCTTGCACTCCTACACGGTAATCCCTTTTTCTTCCTGGGAGCGCTCGTCGTGTACTCTATCGTCGCGATAGTGTTCTACTTCATTGGGAAAGTATTGGATAAGATCACAGGCAGACGCGCCGATATCTTTGGTTACTTCATCGCCGGGCTTATAGGTCTGGTCATCATTGAGTGGATCCTCCTGAAGAACCACCCAGGCTCAGGCAAAGGCGCTCTGCAGGCGGGCATGTTCGCGTGGTGGGCGGCGCTCTACATGGTGCCGCGAATCTTCACAAAGGAGGAAGGCAAGGTAGCGCGTAAGCGCGTCGCAATTGCGCTCATCGCATACTCAGTCATATCTCTAGCCGTCACGATTGCTACGTTCAACGGCGCGTTCACCGGCCTCCTGCTTGCGCTTGGCTTCATCATCATCAACTTCCAGTTCCTTCCCTACTTTGAGCGTGATGGAAAGCGGCGATGGCTGCGTATCTTCATGTGGCTGCTCATCATCGGTTTCATAGTTAACGTCGCAATGTGGTGAGAACCTTTTTAAGGGAAGTATCATGGAGGAGACCATGCGCTTCCTGCCTATACTTTCCCTCGTCGCATTCACAACTATCTTCCCAGAGTTCATCGTAGGACGTCCGCTCTTCACCTGGCTTGACCCAGGAGTGTTCATCTTCCTCTTCATCGGCTACGGCCTCGTCATTCTAGTGCTGCGCGAATTCGCTGTGCGTCTCAAACTCGGCCTACGGGGCCTCATCCTCTGGGGTGTTGCTTACGGCATCATCAACGAGGGACTCACCGCAAAGACATTCCTCCTCGTCAAGGACTTGCCAGTCAACTTGTACGATGGCTACGGCATGGTCGGCGGCATAGCTTGGCCGTGGGCCGCGGCTATCAGCTTGTGGCATGCGTTCGCAGCAGTCGTGTTTCCCATACTCCTGATCCACACACTCTTCCCGAAATCCCGCGACGAACCATGGCTCGGCACGAAGACTGTGTCGATTCTCGGCGTAGTGCTGCTCCTGCTGCTCAGCTTCGTGTTCCTCCATTCCGATGCCACTGTGATTGGCGGCACTGCGGGACAGCTCATCGTACTGCTCGCAATCATCGCGGCACTCTTCATCCTTGGAACGCTCTTCAAAGGCAAGTTGCGCTACGAGACGCCGGCCAGTACTCTCAAACCACTGCTCTATGGTCTGAGCGTCATCATCCCCTTCTGGGTCCTGGCGATATCGGCGTCGCAGAAGTTGCCAGTGCCGCTTTTCTTCATCCTGTACGCGGGCATCATTGTCCTCTACGCATGGCTGCTAGGCAGAAACAGCATATTGACACTGCCATCATTCCTCCTCTTCGGCATCGGCTGGTACGGACACAACGCGCTGCAGGCGTTTGTTATACTGATGACGCAGAGTCCACCGCTCGCCATCATAACGGCAATCCTACACGGGACAGCACTCGTCTTGTTGTTCTTGAGATTACGCAGGCTTCCATCGCTCGCTTGAGCGCAGAAAATTTATAAACGACTATCATCCGGGAATACTGTGGCATTGTCTGATGATGTCGGGAAGCTAGGCAAGAACCAGGCTGCTCTGCAGAAGAATTTCTCGGCACTGAAGAATCGCCTTGAGAGGCTCGAGGCGCGTCTTGACACATTAGATGGCGGGACTCCTGAACCAGAAGTCGTCGAGGAGGATTACACTTCCAAGGCTTCCAAGGCTTCCAAGGAGACTTCCAAGCCCATAGAGAATCTCGGATTCAAGATATTCGGCACAGTGGGCTTCCTGCTCATCCTGCTCGGATTGTTCTACCTCTACCGCTTCGCAGTGGATAACGGCTGGATAGGAATCCTCGGCCGCATCGTGATGGGTGTCATGTTCTCAGTCCTCATCATTGTGCTGGGCGAGGTGTTCAGACGCAAGGAGTACGAGCGCTTCGGCCAGCTCATCACTGGCGGCGGGCTCGCTCTGCTGTACTTCACGTTCTACGCAGCGTACGCGTTCCCAGAATACAGGATAGCACTCGGCATGACCGCAGTGATGGACTTCGTACTCCTCTTCATCGTGCTCGCCATAGCGGTCGTCCTCGCGCTGCGCTACGACTCGCTGCTGCTCACGGTCTACGCCTTCTTCCTCGGCTACCTCGCGCCCATCCTCATCAGCATCGTGAACAATGAGCTGAGCTACCACGCAATCCTCATCCCGACACTGCTGCTCACCATCGGCCTCGCGATTATCCTCTGGAAGAAGAACTGGCCTATCGCCATATACCCTCTCGTAGCGTCGTACTTCGTCTACATGATATTCTTCTTCACAGAGCGTGTCGTCAGGTACGCTCCAGCAGGGCAGATACCTGAGATAGTGGGACCGGCGCTGTTCTACCTCTTCATCTATTTCCTTGTGTTCAACCTCCTCAGCGTGATGCTGCAGGATAACAAGAGCAACACGCAGAATGTGGCCGTCGCCATCGTGAACGCGCTCGCGTTCCTGACTTTCGGCTTGAGCATCGTCTGGCGCTACTGGGAATCGTTCCGTGGCGTGTTCCTCATCCTCATCGCCGTGTTCTTCTTGGGCATGACATTCATCGCCCGCGAGCGTGGTCAGCGTAACATGTTCGAGGCGTTCTTCATCCTCTGCATCACGTATGTGACCATCGCGATACCGGTGCAGCTCAATGGTGCATGGATTCCGCTCGCGTGGGCGGTCGAAGGGTTCCTGCTCGTACGCAGTGGCCTGCGGGTGGAGACGCGCGGATTGCGCGTGCTCGGCTACATAGCGCTCGGCCTCGCGGCGATTGGCGCGTTGGTGAATGGCTTTGAGTATGATTTCGGCCACCGCACTGCAGGGTATGTCGTGACCATCATCGCGCTCTATGCGACGGCAAATATCCTCTCGCGTGACAAGGAGCAGACAGACCTCATCAAGATCATGACTGGCGTACTCGTGGGAGTTGCATCGGTCCTTCTCGTCATCGCTGTCGCGGTGGAAATCATGGACTATAATGGCCTCTTCCAAGGCACGACATCGAACGTCCGCCAGGTTGTCCTGACCATTGCCTGGGCAGCCATAGCTGTCGGCTACATCGTGGCGGGATTCATTGGACGCTCCCACGTCATGCGCATCGGCGGTCTTGTGCTATTCGCTGTGACTGTCTTGAAGATACTCCTCATCGACCTCGACAACCTCCCGACCATCTACAGGACTGTCGTGACCATCATCGTGGGCCTGATCGCGCTGGGCGCGTCGTTCGCCTACATCAAGAACAAGGATCGCATCAAGGAGTACCTGGGGTGAGCGCATGGCAGTGCCGACTGTAGAGGAGTTCAAGGATAATCGGCCGCAGGCCGCACCAGCATCCAAGACTGCATCGACACCTAAAGGGTTCCTTTCGTTCGAGCGGGGTCAGGAGTACTACGTCAGCGGCGGGGATAAAGTCCTTGATTTCTTCACAGGCATCGGTGTCTACATACTCCTCGGACTCCTGCAGTGGATTCTTACCATCCCCGGATACTGGATGGGCTATGGAGGCATGATACTCTCATGGATAGTCAGCATCCTCGGCTTCGCGGCGTTGGTCTTCGCTATCGTCTTCGCCTTCATCTACGGCCGCAAGTGGATAGCCATCGGACTGCTTACAGCAGTCGTACTCACGATAGTCTTGGTGGTGGTGTTCATCATCATGCTCATGATAGCGTTCGGAGGATTATTTTGAGATCGCTCCTCTGGCTTCTCCTACTCATCGTCGCACTCTCACCGGCAATGGCCTTCGAGCCTTCGCATTGGGAGTACTCTCGTGACGTAAGTATCAGTGCAGGCCCTGTCAAGGTCGCCATCGGCACCGACATCCTCGCGAAGTCTCAAGTGGATGGCGGTGACTTGCGCATCGTCGGCAGCACAGAGCTGCCGTACAAGCTCTACCTTTCCACGACGCCGGACCAGCGGCAGAACATTGCATCGGTCTTCGCATCATCGGAGCGCGCACCGTACAGGTCTGTGACTTACGGTGCCGAGAAGATGATCGATGGTGAGATGGCGACCGAAGGCGCGTCATACCAGGCCGACGGGGCTGCGGATGCCGGCAGGACGTGGGTGGTAGCTGACCTTGGCGCGAGGACGCTGACCAGTAAAGCAGTCATCACCACGGCAGAGCAGGGATTCAAGGACATCATGGTCGAAGGCAGCGATGACCGACAGTCATGGACTGTGCTCAAGGACCGCAACTCGCTCTTCTCCTACGGTTCGACAAGGACCGTTACATATTCCCCTTCATCATTCCGTTACCTGAGGTTCACCTTCTGGTATGACACTGCTCTTATCATCAATGAGCTGCAGGTGTTCGGCGACGAGCCGGGCTACCTGTTGGTGTCTGGGAGCGCAGGCACGTACAAGCTCTACTACGGCAACCCGTACGCGACCGCGCCATCATACGACACTTCCTCACTCTACACGACAGCATCCACTCCTACGGTTCAGCCCGGTCCTGAGCGCCGCAACAGCGCGTACGACGATGACCTGGACAATGACGGTCGCAGGAATACTGCGGACAACTGCCCCCTGGTCTCCAACGCTGACCAGCGTGATGCTGATGTTGATGGCGTAGGTGATGCGTGCGATAACTGCCGCAATGTCAAGAACAAGGACCAGGCAGACAGTGATGGCGACGGCGTCGGCAATGCGTGTGACAACTGTCCTTACCGCGCCAATCCCGACCAGTACGATGACGATCTGGACAGCCAAGGCTATGCCTGCGATGATGCAGACGGTGACGGCGTGCAGAATGCGGATGACAACTGCGTCAAGGGGCATAACCCTTCGCAGCAGGACGTGGACCGTAACGGTATCGGTGACGCGTGCGAGGACCTGGACGGCGATGGCATCGCGGGCTATGCCGACAACTGCCCTTCGCTGGCCAATGCCGATCAGCGCGATGCTGATGTTGATGGCGTAGGTGATGCGTGCGATAACTGCCCTGCAATCCTGAACCGTGATCAGCGTGACAGCGACGAGGACGGCATCGGTGATACCTGCGAGGATTCTGATAGTGACGGACTGCCTGATGTCAGGGACAACTGTCCGTACGCAGCGAACGCCGACCAGCTTGATTGGGATAAGGACAGCAAGGGCGATGTGTGTGATAACTGCCCGAACCACTCCAACCCCAACCAGGCGGACAAGGACCGCGATGGCGTCGGTGACCTCTGCGATGAGCAGGACAACCGTGCGCTCGAGAATAAGTGGGTAGCGTGGACTGTCATCCTGAGCGCAGTGTTCATCATCGTGACTGTCGCATTCCTGCTCTACCGCAAGCCTCCCCAGTAACTATAAAAACGGGGATTCTTCGGGAATAGGAGAACGGAGGATCCATATGGAATCTGCAAGCAAAGTCAATCTACTCGCCATCATACAATGGGTGGCTGCAGGGCTGCTCGTGCTCTTAGGTTTGCTGTTGATATTCGTGAGCTTCATGGTCGGCGACCTGCTGGCCAGCACCGGCGTAGGTGCTGAAGAGGCGGCGGCAGTCGGAGCAGCAGCAATGGTCGGCGGGGTAATCACTGGCGTGTTCGCAGTGATATTTGCAGTGCTCTACTTCCTCATTGGCAGGGGACTGTGGAAGCGCCAGAACTGGGCGCGCATCACAGCGCTCGTCCTCGCATGGATCGGCGTGGTGGCTATGGTCCTGAACCTGCTCCTGTCTGTCTTCGCAGGACCTGCGGCGTTCATCGTCATGCTCATCTGGACTGTCATCGTTGGCGGCATCAATGCACTCTTCATCTGGTGGCTGCAGTTCGACGCGGGAGTCGTGGCGCTGTTCGCTAGGCCTGTGGCTGCAGTAGGAGTGAAGCCTCTTGTCAAATCGGCTGTTGTGCCTACGAAAGCCAAGCCGAAGACTGTCAAATCCAAGAAGAAGCAGTGAGCCGTTTCTCTTTTTTCATTCTCTCTTTTCCGATTCTCTAGTTCTTTGATTCATTGACTATTGCCGCACCGGTAAGCATATAAGATGTGTAGGCAGAGCCATCATCATGGCATTCCATAAAGAGACTGCGGACGCATGGATCAAGGCATTCGCGATATCGCTCCTCATGTACGGCGCGAGCGCGGTCATCACCGGCATTATCTCGCTGCTCGTCAGCATCATCGCGCCGGTGAGTGCGTTCGCTGACTGGCCTGAGAAGATAGCGGCGATCTTCGTGAGTGTCTTCACGCTCGTGCTCGGACCGTTTATCATGTTCTGGGGTTGGGCGATGCTCAAGCGCCAGACATGGACACGCATCCTCACTATCGTCTTCAGCTACCTTGGAGCGCTGTTGGGTCTCCTCATGATTGTCGGCGGTATCGCGCTCCTAGCCATGCCGGACCTGATCCCGGAGTTTCCCGGAGCGTCTTCGCTCCTAGGTGCGCTCCTCCTGGTCGTTGCGGTCATCGTCCTCGCGTTCTCAGCGCTCTCCATCTGGCTGTTTCAGGTGGAGCCGACAATCGATGCGCTGTTCGCCAAGCAGGTCGATTTCGTGTTAGACACCTTGATGGCGGCGAGCCTCGTGCGCGCATGGGCGCTCCTCACATGGCTCTCAGCTGTGTCGTTGGCCATCTTCGTTGCGGTATTCCTCCTCATCAGCCCATTCCTCGGCAAGATACTCGTCGACGTGCTGCAGGTGACGACTGGTGAGGTCGCCGCGGTCGTGGGAATCATCGCGCTGATTGGCGCCATATTGGCAGTGCTCCTCCACTTCATCAGCAAGGGGCTGTGGAACTTCAGGAACTGGGCGCGTATTGTGACTATCATCTTCGCCGTGTTCTGGGCGGTGTTCTACATCGTCAACCTCGGTGTCGTTATATTCTCCGGCGAGAATGTCGTGACAATCGGCGACGCTGTCTCGGCGACGCTGTACGCGATAGGCATATCGATAGTCCAGATATGGTTCTTCACGAGCGACCTGACGAAGCCGCTGTTCAGCGTCGGGGAACCTACCAGTCAGCCCACTGGACAGCCGCGCAGAACGGTTAAGAAGAAGTGAATCCTCTCTTTCTCTATGCTCACTGTCCGCTGCCCTCGCTGCAAGCACGACCAACTCTATGACCCGAAGATAGGTCAGGGAAGTCCCACTGTTGTCGGCAGGAAGAAGCGTTGCGTCTATTGCGGCATGACCTTCTCAGTGCATACCGACCAGACTAGGACGAACATCGTCGCTGTGGGGAAAATTCTTGATCCCAATAAAGCGTTCTAGTTAGATAGGTCGTTCCTTGTTCCACGCGTGAGCAGGAAGAGGTCCTCGCGTGCTTTCACCGTGTCCTTACCGTCGTAGTTCGCGAGATATCGCACCACGGAGTCCATATCCGCAAGGCTTGAAGATTTGAATCCCCTGACGATGTCGCGATGCCACTCAGCCGGGTCCTTAGGGTTGTCTTCGACGATATTCGCTCTGTAGCAGATCTCTTCAATGAGTGAATATACCGTCCTGAGCTGGATAACTTCCAGCGGAGTCACTATATCTTGCCCCATAGTGCGATGGTGGAGGGGGTATATTGAAAAGCCTTTTGGGTCAGGAGAAAATGTTGCAAAATATCTATATAGAAAACAAATAGGAAATCCAAAGGCATATAAAGCACCCCCGAGTCCATTTTATCGACGAGAAAACGCAGAAATCCGATTCAGCAACACCTCTGAAACTTACAAGGTTCTCACATGGCAGAAACCAAGCCCGGACAGGAAGGCAATCCAGTGCCTGTGAGCATGATCATCCCGCAGATCATCGAGGATGAGCTGCAGAGGTCCTACCTTGATTACGCCATGAGCGTCATCATCGGACGTGCGCTGCCCGATGTCCGCGACGGCCTCAAGCCAGTCCACCGCAGGATACTCTACGCTATGAACGACCTCGCGGTTCGCCACAACCAGCCGTACAAGAAGTGCGCGCGTATCGTCGGTGAAGTGCTCGGTAAGTACCACCCCCACGGCGACGTCGCGGTGTACGACTCACTTGTGCGTATGGCGCAAGACTTCTCGCTCCGCTACCCACTCATCGACGGACAGGGAAATTTCGGCAGCGTCGACGGGGATTCTCCAGCAGCCATGCGTTACACAGAAGCACGCCTCTCGCGCGTCTCAGACGAAATGCTCCAGGACCTCGACAAGGAGACGGTCGCAATGGTGGAGAACTTCGACGGATCGCTCAAGGAGCCATCGGTCCTGCCTGCCAAGCTCCCGAACCTCCTCGTGAACGGCAGTTCAGGCATCGCTGTCGGCATGGCGACGAACATCCCGCCGCATAACCTCCAGGAGGTATGTGCCGCGGCCATCACACTAATAGACCATCCAGATACAGACGCGCTCGAGCTCGCGAAGCTCATGCCGGGACCTGATTTCCCGACGGGCGGCATCATCCAGGGCCGCACCGGCATCATGCAGTACTACGGCAGCGGTCGCGGTAAGCTCCGTGTACGTGCAGTCGTCTCCCGCGAGCAGCACAAGGATCGCACGCGCCTGGTTATCAGCGAGATCCCGTACCAGCTCAACAAGTCAGATCTCATCACTGAGATAGCCGACGGCGTCAAGGACAAGAAGCTCGACGGAATCAGCGACATCCGTGACGAGTCTGACCGCGACGGCATGCGCATCGTAATCGAGCTCAAGAAGGACGCGAACGCCGATTTTGTTGAGAACACTCTCATGCATCACACCCGGTGCCAGGTCACGTTCGGCGTCATCATGCTCGCGATCGTCGACGGCCAGCCCAAAGTGCTCGGCATCAAGCCAATCATCGAGCAGCACCTCCTGCACCGCAAGCAGGTCGTGCGCAAGCGCACTGAGTTCGACCTGCGCAAGGCAGAGGAGAAGGAGCACGTACTCGAAGGTCTCGTCATCGCGCTAGACCACATCGACGCGATCATCACGCTCATCAAGAAAGCGAAGAACACAGAGGAGGCGCGCACAGGTCTCATGAGCGGATATGGCCTCTCCGAGCGCCAGAGCAACGCCATTCTCGAGATGCGCCTCTCGCGCCTCACCGGCCTCGAGCAGGGTAAGATTCGCGATGATCTCGTAGCCACGAAGAAGCTCATTGCCGACCTCAAGGACATCCTGGCGAGCGAGCCGCGCATCCTGCAAATCATCAAGACCGAGCTCAAGGAGGTCTCAGACACCTACCAGACCCGTCGCAAGACGCAGATAGTCGACGGCGGTGATGAGGAAATCAACCTCGAGGACCTCATCGAGCCTGAAGATGTCGTAGTCACGATAAGTCACGAGAACTACTGCAAGCGCCTGCCTGTGAGCACGTACCGCGCACAGAACCGTGGCGGCAAGGGCATCACTGCCGCGACGACGAAAGAGGAGGACTACATCGAGCACCTCTTCATCGCTAACACGCACTCGTGGCTTCTCGTCTTCACTGACAAGGGCAAGGTCTACTGGACGAAGGTCTACAACCTCCCCGAGGGCAGTCGCCAGGGCAAGGGCAGGCCGATGATCAACATCGTGAAGATGGAGCCTGGTGAGAAGGTCCGCACCGTCATCCCAGTGAAGGAGTTCAGCGAGGACAAGTTCCTGCTCTTCGCCACCAAGAACGGCCTCCTCAAAAAGACCTCGCTATCGGCGTACAGCAACGTGCGCCAGAACGGCATCAACGCCATCAATCTCGAAGAGAACGATGACCTCGTGCGCGTGCGGCTCACTTCTGGTCAGGATACAATCTTCATCGCGAGCGCGAGCGGCATGGCAGTGTTGTGCAGCGAGAGCGACGTCCGCGCAATGGGCAGGACCTCGACCGGCGTCATCGGCATCCGTCTCGAGAAGGACGATGAAGTTGTTGACATGTTCATCAGCCACGAGAACCAGACGATACTCACAGTCACCGAGAACGGCTACGGCAAGCGCACAGAGGCTGGCGAGTACCGCCACATCAGCCGCGGCGGCAAGGGCGTCATCAACATCATGACCTCAGACCGCAACGGCAAGGTCGTCGCGTGCCGCAGCGTTGAGGAGAACCACGATCTCATGATCATCAGCAAGAACGGCATAACTATCCGCACGCCCATAAATGGCATCAGCGTGATTGGCCGAAACACGCAAGGAGTGCGCTTGATGAACCTCAAGGGCAGCGACAAGGTCGTCGCATGCACGCTCATCGAGCACGAGGAGTCGCTCCCAGACTCCACCTCTGACCTGTCAGAATCTCCTGTCTAAGGCTGCAACAGAAGCTGTTTATCCTCCGCAGGCATAGCGCTGCCCATGGAGCATTGCGACAGCTGCGGGAAAGAACTCGGCGACGGGCGATGGATCACTGACCACGGACGCCGCTACGCCTTCTGCTCAGTGGAGTGCATGTCGAAGCTCGTCGAGGCATAGACCCCCAAACCTATTTAAATCCAGTCCATAGACTCTCGTCGATGAAACTCCGTTGGGACCTGGTCCTGCTCGCGGTGCTTGTATTCGCCCTGTTCTGGATACGCATGGAGCTCTCCACGAGCACCTCTGCATTGAGCTACGACTCTTACCTGTCGGTCCGCAATGTGGAGAACATCATCGAGACCGGGAAGCCGCTGCGCTTCGACGACCTCAGCGTCACCGGCTCACGGCGCATCACGAACCCGGTCTTCGACTACCTGCTCGCAGGCCTCGTCCTCCTCACGCCGCTCATGTACAAGCTGCTTCCGAACCTTTTCATGGCACTTCTGCTCATCCCGGTGTTTTTCATCGGGCTGCGTGTGACTCAATCCCGTGGAGCGGCGCTTGTTGCAGTCATGCTGGCAGGTACTGGGCCGATAGTGTTCTCGAGCTATCTGAACACGCCCGGCGAGGCGCCAATCGCGCTCGCATTGTTCCTCGCGATACTCGCGATGATCCACGACATCGACCGCCACATCTTCCCTATCATCATCTCGACCATACTCCTGACATTTATCAGCCCAATCGTTTTCATCCTTGTGCTCTCGCTGCTCGCTATCATCGTGCTGCTCAAAGTCGAGGGGTTCGGCCTCGACGAGCGTGTGAACGAGCTTTTCTACTTCACGCTCGTCCTGGGAGTGTGGTTCTACGTCATCATTTACAAGCAGGCGCTCTTCACCCATGGTATCAAGGTGCTGTGGCAGAACTTGCCCGCTGATCTCGCGCTCATCTCCTTCGGTAACATCACGTTGCTCGGTGTGCTCTACGCGCTCGGCGTCGTCACGTTCCTGTTCGGCACCTTCGGAGTCTATCACGTCCTCTTCGAGACCCGTGAGCGGACGTCATACTCGATCATTGGCGCCATCCTGGCGACCATCGTCATGCTCCTGCTTCGCACCATCACCGTGAGCCTCGGTCTAGTCATCCTCGCGGTGCTGCTTTCTATCATGGCGGCATACGGCCTGCTCATCAGCGTGCGGTACGTGCGCCTCACAAAGGCGCCCTGGATGGTCTATCCTATCGTAGGGATAATCTTCGTCTTTTTCGTGTTCAGCGCAGTGTTCCCGGCACTCATCAACGCACGACTCTCCTTGCAGGAATCGCCAACCGCCGAGGACATAGCATCGATGCGACAGCTCGGCATCGAGCTCCCTGCGGACGTCGTCCTCCTCGCGCCGGTGAAGGAATCCGCTGCAGTGCAGTACTTCAGCGGCCACCAGACAGTCACAGACAGCGATTTCCTCCTCGTCGAAAGAGGGGATGAGCTGGTTAAGGATATTGACAGCGTCTACACTTCGAGCTTCAGCACCGCAGTGATGGGCAAGGCGAACAAGCTCGGCTTCACGCATATCCTCTTGACTGCCGCAGCCCAACGTCAGTACGGCAGGGAGCGCCTCTTGGCATCAGACGCGTTCTGCCTCCCGGTCCAGCAGATCGGCAACATCCTCATCTACACAGTCGTGTGTGGAGGGGGCGCATGAATAAACAAGAGCTCGAGTACTACGCACGCAGATACGGGCTTCTCATCATAATCTCCCTCGCGGTGATAGCATTTCTCGTGCCGCTGTTCATCAGGCTGCTGCAGGGATCCCCCCTCACGCCAGGAGCTGTGAGCTACACTCACCTGCGCTACGCGAACCTCCTTGAACAGGGAGTTGTCGGCTACGATCCGCTGCGCGATACCCCTATCGCGCCGAACCCTTACGTCGCACTGCTCGCGATCATGCAGGTATTTGGCGTCCCCTGGATGCTGCCGATGCTTCTATCGCTTGCGCTCATCATGCTCCTGCATTTCTATCTGGAGAGATTCATAGCGGATAGAGCCGCCGTTGTGCTCGCGCTTATCGCGCTCGTGCTCTCTCCGACAATGAGCGTGCTGTCCACGCACCTGCGTCCGCTCCTGCTCGCCATGTGTCTCATCGTCGCTGCAGCACTTCTTTTCGAGCGTCGTCCGTTCCTCGCCTATGTTGCGCTCCTCTTCGCGCTCATCACACACCCCGTCATAGGGCTGTTGGCTGTCGTGTATTTCATGATCTCCATGCGCGGCAAGGAGACGACGATTGGGCTGCTGATCGCCATCGCCATCGCGATAGCATGGTCCATGGTCTGGACTGGCGCGCTGCCCGAGATGCGAGAGTTGACATCCCCTGTCTTCAATCCTAGCATCTTCTTCGAGCTCGGCACAGCTGGCGGCATCAGCGTGTTCTTCGTGCTCGCGGCATCATATGCTGTCGCTGTAAAGTTCAGCAGGCTGCGCATCATGGCGGCGCTCACAGCGCTCCTCCTCGTCGGTGCGCTGATCATCCCTTCGCTCCTGCCCTTTGCGGCCATAGCGGTCTCCACGCTCGTCGGCATCTCGCTGCTTTTACTCATCTCAGGGCGCTGGGAGCTGGAACTCATCAAGCAGTCTCTCATTGTGCTCCTCGCGTGCACAGGACTCTTCCTATTCATCGTGACTGTGCGCGAGAGCGCCGGTGACGCTCCTGACGCTGATTTCGCGCACGCGATGACTGCACTGCGCAATCAGTACCGCGAAGGCGCAGTTCTCTCACATCCTTCGTCTGCTCCGCTCATCGAGTACTTCACTGGCCGCAGATCGCATACGAGCGTTCCACGCGAGGTGTTTCTGTCGCGCGACGCCAAGCAGCTCTATGGGTTCCTTGATCGTACCGGTACATCGTACATCTTCATCACAGAGGAGATGGAGCAGGAGCTCTTCACGCGCAGCGATGAAGGCATACTCTTCCTCCTTGAGAATACAGGCCGCTTCGTCATGATAGACAGCACTGGCGGCACGCGCACCTGGTACTACATCAAGACATGAACGGAGGGAACTATGGATATCATACTGAGCGGAGGAGGGGATCTGCAGCAGTGCAAACCTATTGACTTGTACTTTAGGAAGCTTGTTAAGCGCAAGCACCACATCCTCTACCTTCCGACTGCATGGCGAAGGGATTTCACCGGCGCTTGGGCATCCACAATCCTCGGTAGGATAGGTACACACGAGACCTGGGTCAGCGTCGCATACCGGAAACCGACCGAACTGCATGCTTTCGACGGAATGTACATAGGTGGCGGCAATACGTACGCGCTGCTCGACACGTTCAGGTCATCTGGGTTCCTTCCGCTGCTCAAGCAGTTCCTCAAGAACAAGCCAGTCTACGGCAGCAGCGCAGGCGCAATCATCTTCGGCGCGGACATCGGCACAGCAGGCTTCGGCGGCGATGCTGATGAGAACCTGCCGAAGATGAAGGATACGCGCGGCCTGGACCTATTGCACGGCTACGCTGTGGGTTGCCACTACCGACGGATAGACGATAAGGCATATCGCAAATACTCCAAGAGGCATCCAGTGATAGCACTGCCCGAAGAGACGGGGCTGCACGTGGAGGAGAAGAGGATAACAGTCATCGGAACAGCATCCGCTTTCCTCTTTGAGAACGGGGAGAAGATTGAGCTGCCCGTCGGGTCTGTCGCGACGCTCACCGCTTCTTGATGAAGTCCCCGAGTTGTAGGCCACGCTGCTCCTCGGCAGTCTGCTGCGGACCCGCAGCGACCCTCATGTGCACGACGAGCGGTATCTTGAGTGTGTGTTCGAGCTTTCGCGCTGTCGCGGTGTCAGGGACGCTCGCGCCGCTCTCGTAGTGGTTGTACGTCGATGCGCGTATCTGCAGCTTGGCGGCGAACTGCTCCTGATTTAGCCCGAGCTTCTCGCGGTGTTGTCGTAGGAGTTTCGCGACATCAGGACGCACTGTCTCGATGAGTTCCTCCTTTGGCTGAGGGGCCTCACGGGTGAATACCGAGGGTTTCTTCACGGGTTTTGGCGCAGGGATGCTCCGTACGTCCTTGCCGTAGCGCGCGCACGACCCGCATACGTGCATCTGCACTCCCTCGACACTCGCCTTGGCCGTCGCTGCTTTTCCGCACATCTCGCAGTCCATCATGTCACCTCCCGAACTTGATGATTGTCATATCCCTCTTGCCCATGAGCACAGTCCTGCGCTCGAGCTCCTTGAACTTGTATTTCTCCGCCGCAGGTAGAAGCTCGTTCGGCTTCTCAGTGATGGCGGTGAGCGTTCCCTGCTTCTTCAGGATGTACTCCGCCTGGTAGAAGAGCTGGTCGTCCAGCTTCGCTGCCTGCTGCGGCGCAATGGACTTCCCGCTCGGGATAGGTGCAGTGATGATCTTGTCCACGCTGCGCTCTTTCATCTTCGCATCCACCCAGTCTATCGTGACCTTAGTGGAGTGGATGTGCTTGTCGACGCCGGCGAGTTTCGCGTTCGTGCGTATCGCCTTCATCTCCTGTAGGTTCGCGGCGTAGGCAGTGATGCGCTCGATATCTTTGTGCATATCTTTCTTCCAGTCCCCTTTGTCGCCTGGGAACTTCTCGAACGCGAACCGCTCGTGCTGGCGCGGGCCAGTGCGCGATAGGAGGAGTGCCGCCTCTATCGCGATGCTGCCATCATCAGCCACAGGATCGAGGATAACGTCCTTCTCCTTGACTCCTGCATACAGGACTGTGGATGCTGCTATGGTCGATTTCAGGCTACGGCGGCTGAGCATGATCCTGTGCTCGCGCTTGGCGAGCCCTCGTCCTACGACATCAATCCCGACGCGGATGCACTCAGGCGTCTTCACAGCGTAGACGACGAGGTCCGGCGACTTGAGCTTGACCTGCAGTCCGAGCTTGCGGTGCCCCCAACCACCGACCGCCTCGACGAGCTCCTGCGTGATAATATCCATAGGAGCCTCTTCCTGGCCCGGTTTCATGGCCAGGATCTCCCCATCGGCCTTGAATGTCGCGCCTTCAGAGACTGTTTGCGCTATGACCTCTGCGTCAGGATTGTGACTCTCGATATCCTCGATAGTATCGAGGGGAGGCATAAGCTCCAGGAGTACGCGTCTGGCGGTCTGGAGCCTGTATCCGAGCAGCGCAGCCGTGGTGAGGTCTGCTTCAAACGAGACGATATTCGTCTCAGTAACGGTCTTTGCCTTGGTCCAGCGCGCTATCTCGATCGCGCATGCCTCTTCGCAGCCAGAATCGGTTATGACCAGTACTCGCATAGGAGTGGAGAAGCGTCCTGGCATTTATAAGCCCGTTGGTGCTGCTCCTTGCGGACTCACGAGATAAAACTTATAAAGAACCTCTCTTGCGCAATGTGAAATGGCCGTGCATTCTTCCACTCTGCTCTCCGACGCCAACCGGCAGGTGCAGATCGCGGATCACCTCCTGACCGTCACGTACCCGATGGTCAAGGATCCCAAGCTACTCCTCAGCGTCATGGAGCACTGCCGCAAGGCGATCGAGGACTCTGCGCAGGCAGTCGTCGAGCATCACGTGGGGAACGGCGACTACGAGCTGCCTCAGCATGTGATGCGCAACGGTAGGCACGACGCGGTCGCGGCATTCGCCGATCTCGTGAAGATACGGAGTCCAAACATCCCCGCCGCCAATGAGGCGGTCGCGCTCTGCCACGAATGGCGGCAGACGTTGCAGGAGCACAAGGACACGCACACAGCATTCAAGCGTGACGAGAAGCTCGTCATCGCAGACGAGGGTTTCGAGCAGCTCAAGGAGGTGTCTCCTGCCGGGCTGAAGGAATCACTGCGCACACTCAAGCGGTTCGTGCATGGCGCGAACCAGTACCTAGGTGAACGTTAAATGGAAAAACTCAATGAGGCATATGAAGAGCTTAAGCGCGTCGACCACCTCATCTACGTGTCGCTGAAGTACACGAGGACAGTGGATGTCATCATCAACATCCTCAATCGCACCGTGGACGCCTACGCGCTCATGGTTGACTCGCTCATCAGTTATGCGAAAGAGCAGGGTAAGATCACGAACGAGCCCGAGAGCGCGATCGAGCGTGCCGAGCTCGTGAAGAACCTGTTCGGCGACGATGATGTCGTCGTGGACAACATGCAGCTCTACTTGCTGGAGCGCAAGCTCCTACGCGCGAAGAACGTGGAGCGCGAGAACGAGTACCGCCGTCACGTCACCATGAAGACAATTGTCGAGGGCCGTGAGGAGATAGTCAATATCGACATCATCACGAACTACTTTCTCTACCAGCGCGATTTCCTGAGCCACGTGCGTAATACCATCGAGGGCAAGTCAGGATCGGCGCTGCGCGAGCAGGCCGCGGGCATGCCTGATGCTCCCGCATGGATGAGTGCTGATGTCGAGGAAGAAGAGGATGAGCGTACGCCGCCTCCACCTCCGACGAAGCAGCCGCTTAAGGTACGTCCGGTTTCAGCACCGCCGCGAAAACGCGCGCCACGGCCGAAGAAGTACAAGATCCAGATTCCGAAGGGCAAGAATCCGATCCTGCGCGTGCCTTTCGAGCACGACCCGCGCTACAAGCGCGAGGTGAGGCCGGAGCCCGTCGTGGAGATGCCGAAAGCCAAGGCGAAGCCGAAGAAAGCCAAACCGGTGAAGAAGGCGAAACCGAAGAAGCTGAAGAAGCCGGTGAAGAAGGCTGTGAAGAAGAAAAAGCGCTGATCCTATCCTTTTTCCATTAATCTCTTTAGTTCTCTCAACGGCGGCAGCCCGTATGCGCGACTTTCCTCGTCAGTGGTGCGCGGATCCGTCTTGTACTGCTTGAGACGCTTCGCGTCCATGTCTACTGCTTGCGTTCCGAACCTCTGCCGTTTTCCCTGCAGCTGCAGCAAGCGATCTGTCGCTGCGGCGATGAGCCACTTAGCGTTTCTCTTCCCGAGCGCGACGGCTTTCTTCGCATGGACGAGTGCCTTTCTCGTACCTGTGATGGTGAAGCTATGTTGGTAGATGTGGGCCGCGAGGTAATGGTCCTGTGCAGTGTTGAGCGGAAAATCCTTGAGGTGCACTTTAAGCCGTCGGCGTATGTCTCGATTGAGCCGCTTTATCCCAGCGAGCTTGTGCTCTCTCCAGTGCCTGATATTCCGGATGTCCTCGTTGTAGAAGCTTTTCAAGTTCATACGTGCGTCACGTTCTCCGCGAGTGCCCGTATTCCCGTCTCGATATTCGGGTCGGAGATCTGCGCGTGCGTGTGTGGGATGATGAACCACTTCTCGTTCACCTCTGGATTCACGAAGATCATCGTCAGTCCCTTGTGTTGAGCGAACTCATTCCAGTGCTTGAGCAGGAATGAGATGTTCTCCTCGTTCTGGAGCGTCACGAGCAGCGTCTTTCCTTCTAGGCGCTCAGGTACCTGCAGCCGCTCCATGGCGTAGGCGTGCATATTGTGGTCCTTGAAGCGGAACATGAGCCTGCCACCTTGGTCGTCATGGCCTTCCAGCTTTCTCGTGAGTATGTCCTTATGCTTCACGTAGAGCACAGTCCATTCACGTAGGTCCATCAGAGCCTCCGTGCAGTCTCCGCTCGAGGAAGTAGGGGATCGCGATGCCGATGGTGAGCGCCAGCGCGAAGAGTAATGCGCTGCCCTGCCGCACGCCGGGGATGATCATGAACCGCTCCTGCAGCATCCCAATGATGAGCGTTGCCGAGAGCAGCGAAAGGATGGCGATGACGATGAATCCCGTCAAATGGTGCGCGTGTCCTATCCTTAGGCTGCGCAGGCCATGTGTGTACATCATGCCGATGCCTGCTCCGGCGAGCGCCATGAGGAGCAAGCCGAACATCCAGTGGGCGAAGAGCATGAGTGGGAAGAGCAGGGTAGAGAACGCTGTGCTCGCGAGGAGTATGGCCAAGACGAGCATCCAGAGGTGCGCATGCTCGCTTGCCTTGACGTGCGGGTGCTTGACGCCTTCCGCCTTCGTCATGATGCGTGCCGCGTGGTCTATCTCTGCCGCAGACCATCCCTTGCTCTTGAGTTGGCGCATATCCATGCCAGAGCCACCGGCACGAGTATTTAAGTGCTTTTTGCTTGCCCGTGTCATCTTCTCGTCGGAGTGACGGCACAACCTTTTTAAGCCTCAAGACGGGAGGGGGATGATGGACAGGCGTCTGGGGTGGGAGGTCGAGCGTCTTATCCTCGTGCTGCTCATCAGTATGGGCCTGCTTGATTTCGCAGGTTTGCTCACTCCTTTTTGGGCCTACATCATGGACTTGGTTGGCTGGACGACTATCGCCTACATCATCTATGCCATCAGCCCCACTGAGTTGCTCTTCGGTGAACGGCACGCGCACGCCGACCTCACTATTGTTTCTGCGTATATTATTATGAGTGTGAAGGACCTCGTGGGGAACGCCGCGGCGACACTACCCGAGCTCTACGCATCGGCCGCCTCGTACATCAAGTTGAGCGTATCAGAGCCGACGGCGTCATCAGTTATCTTCGCGCTCACGTCAGAGGAGTTTACGCGCTTCGAAGCGACTGCGAGGTTGCCGGCTCGCATCATCGAGGCGATAGCGCCACAGTTCAACGCAGCGCAGCAGCAGATACCGCTCCTGCTCATGCACGGGCAGGAGCAGGTCGCGCTCCTTGCAACGCCGACATCGTTGAGCGGCTCAATGCTCATGTTCTACAGCACGCTTGTGCAGCACGCCGCGATTATCCACACGGTGTCGCTCATCGCAGGCATGCTCCTGCTCATCGGAGTGAGTATCTTCGCAGCGTACCGCATACAGGTCAGGAAACCGAGCGTCCTCTCGGTGCTGCGCGAGGAGGGCGAAGCGACAGCCCTGCGGCCACTGTGGGTATTCCTCGTCCTCGTTGGGTTCTTCATCATTGTCTTCAACTTACTCTTTGAGTGGATGACGATCACGAATGACGCGCCGCTCATAGCGCTAGCAGTCGTCGTCCTCGGTACGATGTTCTTTTTCCATCACATCAGCTTGAGCAAGGATCAGATGATCGAACGGCTCGGGACCATCGGCGATGAGCTGTACTCCGACGTGCTCCACCTCTTCATGCAGGGACGCACGATACTCCTGGGCATCAGCGGCTTCCTCGTGCTGCACCTCATCACTGACGTCGGCAACTACGTCGCTCCGGCGATATTCGGATGGTATGAGACGCTCTACGTGCGTATCACAGATGGCTCGCATGAGCCGGTGTACTCGATGATCATCGGATCGATGACAGATGTCCTGTCCCAGGATATCGCGGTGGTGGCGGCGTACGTGCTCAGCACAGTTGGTCTCATCACGCTCCTCGTTCTGCCCGCAGTCATGTGGTACAAGATGTTCAAGATTCGCACGAAGAGTCACGAGCACCTCCCGGACTGGAAGGGGTGGCAGGTCGGCATCGTGCTCGCAGTCATCGCCGTCTTCCTGATTGTGCCGGTGTTCGGCATCAGTGCCATACGGGAATCGGAGGCTGGTCTCGTCGGCGTGAACCTGACTTCGTTGCCCATCGGCGCGGACCGGATACCACTAGTGAACGTCGCGCTCATCGCTGCCGGAGCAGTGTTTCTCCTGGTGGCAATCATAGGTCTCCATGATTACGCGCGGCGCGTGCTCATGCTGCTGCCATTCGGTGCGGCGGCGGTGTTCTTCGGCATTTACATCTACAACTACTTCGTCTCAAGCTTCATCTACTACGCATCATCGCTCGTCAAGTTGCTCAGTGGGGGCTTGTCTGAGATAACGCTCGTGCCGATAATGCTCGTCATGTTCATGTTCACAATACTTTTCTACGTGACCGGGTTTGTGAGCTTCATCTACGAGATATGGCGGGACTGATTACATCCGCTCGATGATGGCGATGCGCTCATCTATGGGCGGGTGCGTGCTGAAGAGTGACTGCCAGAACCTACCGTGCTGACGGAATGGGACGTTGATGAACATGTGCGCTGTCGCCTTGTTCGCGTGGTCCACGAGCGGGTCGGGGTCGCTCTTGATCTTTCGCAATGCGCCGGCGAGACCCTTCGGGTAACGGGTGAGCACGACCGCGTCTGCGTCTGCGAGGTACTCGCGCCTGCGGCTGACCGCGAGTTGGATGAGCTGCGCGATGAATGGCGCGAGTATGGCAAGCGCGAGGCCGATGAGGATGAGGACGATGCGGGCCTGGCCGCCCTTGCCGCTCCCGCCCTTGCCTCCCCAGAGGAATGATCGCAGCAGGATGTCTGAGAGTAGGAGTATTGCGCCGACCATGACTGCGCTGTAGAGCATGACGCGGATGTCGTAATTCTTGATGTGGCTCATCTCGTGCGCAATGACACCTTCGAGTTCGCGTCGGTCGAGTTTAGCGAGGAGTCCGCTTGTGACCACAATCACGCCGCGCTCGGGGTCCCGTCCTGTCGCGAAGGCGTTGAGCGCGGTGTCGTCGATAACATATACCTTGGGCATCGGGATGCCTGCGGCGATGCGCATGCCGTCGACCACGTTGTAGAGCACAGGGTGGCTCTGCGGCGTGACCGGCTTGGCGTCCATTGCGGCGAGGATCGCCGACTCGGCTGACCAGTACATGATGAGGAAGTAGAACACCGCGACGATGAAGGCGATGATGATGCCGAAAGTTATGTCTCCCCAGACAAGTCCCAGGATAGAGCCGAGAGCGAGGAAGATAAGGTAGAAAAGGAAGAAGACGAGCCACGTCCGCTGCTTGTTGCGCCGGACGCGCTCGAAGAGGCTCTTGTCCATCAGAAGCTGACCTTGACCGGTTTCTTCTCGGCTTCAGTGGCTGCGAACAGGTCGCGTTTACCGAAGCTGAACATGCCTGCGATGATGCTGCTCGGGAACACCTCACGCTTCGTGTTGTATTGCATCACGACATCGTTGTAGTGCTGGCGGCTGTATCCGATCTTGTCCTCTGTGGAGACGAGCTCCTCCTGCAACTGCATGAAGTTCTCATTCGCCTTCAGCTGCGGGTAGTTCTCGCTCACGGCGAAGAGGCTCTTGAGCGTTTCTGAGAGCATGTTGCTCGCCTTCGCCTTCTCATCAAGACCTTTAGCGCTCATCATTGACGCGCGCGCCTTCGTGATGTTCTCAAGCACCGTCTTCTCGTGTTTGGCGTAGCCTTTGACTGTCTCCACGAGGTTCGGAATGAGGTCGTTGCGCCGCTTGAGCTGCACGTCGATTTGCGCGAAGCTGTTGTCCACCTCGTTCTTGAGCCGGACGAATGCGTTGTACATGACTATCAAAGCCAGGAGTAGCACGGCGATGATGCCGAGCAGGACCCATACGACTACGGATAACATTGTATCACCTAGAGATGATAGGGCTAGACGACTTTTAAATGTTCTGTGCCTACCAGCCCAGGAGTAGGAATGCGGTGAGGAAGCCGAGCAGGAAGCCAAGGACCACTCCCTGGATGAGCTCCTTCACCAGGAGCTGCTCCTCGTCCTTCTCCGATACCTTGCGGAAGAGCCTCTTCACTTTCTTCCCCTCGATGTCGGAGCCACGTCCTTAAGTTCGATGCTCCCCAGGCTCCACAGCACCGCGCCGAGGCCGAAGAAGAGTGGGAAGCTGATCCAGTCCCAGCCCGTGGGCATTGCGGAGAGCGTGCCGAACTTCTGCGGCTTGACCGCGTACCACACAGCGTTGTATATCCCGATGCCAATGCTCGTGGCGCCAAGGAACTGGTACACGAGACCGAAGATCTCGTGCTTTCTCATCGTGCTTTTCATGCTATCACCATTTTCTCTCGTATTCCTTCCATGACTCATCTATCTGCTCTTTTGTCTGGCCTTGCTCCTTCCCGAGGGCCTCGAACTCCTTGCGGCCCATGTGCTCCTCAGCGCCGGCATGGAAGCGCTGGAAGAACACGATGATAACTCCCAGTACCGGGATGATAAGGAGCGGTAGCCAAGGGTTGACCGGGTCATCAGCGAGGTCTGCGACTGCGAACGCAGTGAGCTGGTCTGTACAGGACTCATCGACCTCCTTACCAACCTCTATCTCCATGACCTCTTTGCTCGTGAGGCTGTCGAAGGTCCACACCACGAGCGGGTCATCCAGGATGACCTCGTAGCTCCCGCTGATCTTCAGGTCCTTGACGCTCTCAGCGACGCACTTTGGGATGTGCACTGGGATGCGCACGCCGTACAGTCGGCTGTGCGGGTCGAGGCCGACGAGGATCCTGCTCCTCCCCTGCTCTGTGACGAGATTGCTCGTGATCGTGATGTCGTCTTGTGTGAGTGCTTGGATGTCTCCCGAGACAGGGTCGTGCGCTCCTGAGATGTATACGCTCTCGAGCAGGCTCGCATCCACTGTGTGCGGCAGGTCTATCTGTATGAGCTGCTTCGCTCCTATCTGCTCGAATCGGAAATCGATTACAGGGTCGTCGACTATGACGAAGAAGGGTGTGTTCGCGCCAAGATCACTCGCGTCCTCAGCCATCTCCTTCGGGATGTTCACTGTGAGGTTGAAGTTCCTCAATGGTGCGGCGGCGAGGTTCTTGACCGTGATGCGCAGCTCGTCACCACGCAATTCCTTGGTGATCATGTGCGTTCTGGTGCGGGCGATGATCTCCCCTAGCCCGCGGATGTCAGTGTCATTCTGACGCACGACGTTGGACTGCTCACAGTAGCTCTTCGTGCAGTCCCCGGCATTGATGCACACGCGTCCCTTGCCGCAGTCGCGGTCGTTGTTGCAGACGATATCGCATCCTTTCACTTGGATGCATGCACTCTCTGTGCACCGCTCATCAGGCTTGCACCGCTTGCCGCACGCTCCGCAGTTCAGGTTGTCCTCATTGAGGTTAGTGCACGCGTCACTGCAGATGATGGCCCCTGGTGGGCAACGGATGTTTCCGCAGAAAGACTGGCAGCTAGGCTCGTAGCAATCGGTGAGGCCGTTGCAGTCATCGTCAAGCCCGTTGTTGCACCGGTTCTTGCCCTGCTCATCAGTGCCTGTCTCAACGTGGGCTTTTGGGACGCAGGAGAGGTCGCACTGGCGGTTCCTGCATGTACCAGGGATGTTGTCAACGACGCAGGTGCTGCCTTCGGACTTGAACGCTGTCTCGCCGTACGGGCAGCAAGCGTTCCCTGTTGGGCAGGTGACTGTGAGAGATTTCGTGACGCTTGCCTCAGCGGCGCCAGTGCCTTTGCGGAATGCGGTGAGCGTCGCCGGGTAGACTCCTGGCTCATCGATCCTGATGCTGAATGCGCCGACGGAGTTCACGCTCTGGCCGAGCCCAGTCGTGGCGAGCTGGAACTTGAAATCATCGAGTCGATCCTTCCCGTTGACGTCGGTGATGACTGGCTTGATGAAGATGTCCTCGCGCATGACTGTCGCCTGAGCAGTGAAGTCGAAGCGGTAGGCCGATACTACGCATGTGCCGTCAGAGGTCTTGTAGACATGGCCTGGTGCGCACGTGTAGCACTTCTGGCTGTTCTCGCAGGTGAGGCTGGTGTCTACGTAGTTGGCGTTTGCCGATGGCTTGCAGCCAGGCAACTGGTCAGCAGGGCACTGCGCGACGCACTGATCTTGTCCTGTGCAAAAGCCTTGCACGCTGGCGTTCACGCACGCGCTACCGACGACTGGTTTCGTGCAGGTGATGTCTGTTCCGCATGTGGCTATCATGATGCCGTTGCAGGAGCGCAGGTTGGCAGTCCAGTCGAGCGTGTCGCAGATGGTGCCGTTCAGGCACGCTTTGTTCACACACTTGCCGCTCTGGCAGGCATTGCCTGTGCCGCAGGATGTGCCGTCATCGGCGTTCTCTCGTATGGGTGAAAGCTCTACGAGCGTGGCCCTCGGCACGCAGCTGTTCCCGCCGCAGGTGTGGTTCGTCATGACGAGGGTCTGTGGTGTGAGCTTGCTACAGCCGTCAATGTATGGCGTGCCTGCTTCGATGGCACTCGTGTCTTTCTTCTTGCATTCAGTCTGGTCACAGCCGTTGCAGAAGCCATTCTCGCATACGCCGACGTTATTGTTGCACTTTGTGCCGGCGGGCTTGAACTCGGGGTTGCAGATGTTGCTTGTGCACCTCGGCACCTGGCATTCGGCATCGGTGACTGCGCAGTGGCTCACTGTGGTGCACTGCACGCAGGCTGTGCCTGTGCTGACGTTATTGTACGCGCAGGTCCGGCACGAGCCTGCTGCGCAGTAGCCCGTTGCCGCGACGCTGTTCGCTGTGCTTGTGAGACACCCGGCGGTGCTGCTTATGGTGCAGTAGCATGCGTCATTGGTCGTGCACTGGACGTTTACGGTGATGCTCTTTGATGTGAGTATCTGTGATCCGCTCTTTGCGGTGAACGTGATGATGTGCGTTCCGAGGTTTGCGGTGGTCGGGGCGAGTGCGAAGTAGCTCTCGCGGGAACGCTCGTACACGCTGCCGAGCCACGTGATCGTGTACGCGTACGTGCTGATCGTGCCGGAGAGGACTGGTTTGATGTTTGTGCTTGTTCCTGCTGCGACGGTGAGTGGTTCGGGGATTGGTGTGGCTGTGCCGTCGTAGCGCAAGCTGATGCCGAAGACCTGACAGCCTGCTGTGGTGCAGAGGGCGTCGGCGTTGTTGCAGTACGTTCCAGTGCCTGCGCACGTGCCCCCGCAGCCATTACTTAGTGGTTGATTGCACGCGACATCGCTCGGGACTTGGCACTCAGGGACGCAGTTTGGAACACAGGTGCCTGACTGGCATGTTCCGGCCTGGCTGTGGATTGTGCAGGTCGTGCCGCTCTGCGGCGCGTAGGTGCACCCGCTCGTTCCTGCGCAGGATTTCGTCTTGCACGTCTGGTCCGCGCACAGAGCGCTGCCACCCTCATCGACTTGGCTGTCGCAGTCGTTATCCTGCCCGTCGCAGATCTCTGCTGTCGGCGTGCAGGTCGTGGTGCAGGTGCCGGGGATACCTGGTGTTGTGCTTGAGCAGTACTGGTTTTCGGGGCATGCGCCGCACGTTACGCTCTGTCCGCAGTTGTTCAGCTTCGTGCCGCAGTTACTGGTGCCGCAGGTCGCTGTCTGTGATTCTGGTGTGCAGCACTTTGCCGGTGGCGGGCTGACGGTGCACACGCTGCAGGTGGTGGTGGTCCATGCGTAGAGGCCGCTACTCTGGAGCGTGCACGTCTTCAGATTGCTTCCCTCGCAGTAGGCGGCATCAGATGGCGAGCAGGTGCTCTTGAGGCATGCGCCGTCTGGGTGGTCTGGGGTGCGCGTGTACGTCGCTGCGCACGCGTAGCAGT
Organism: Candidatus Woesearchaeota archaeon UBA525; assembly: GCA_002498125.1. GTDB lineage: Archaea > Nanobdellota > Nanobdellia > Woesearchaeales > UBA525 > UBA525. Next base: position 2,571 of record DAGG01000017.1, on the reverse strand, counting down.
ACTTGCCGCTTGGGCAGTACGCGTTTTGCGTTGGGGTGCTGCTCGTGTTGCCATTCGGTGTGCTCAGGCATAGCCCGGTGCAGGGATTGAGCGTGCAGCTGCCCTGTCCGTCGCATCGTTTGCCGTCGGTGCATGGCTCGCCGTAGGGGGCGTTGTTCGGGTACGTGCAGCCGTTTGCTCCGCAGGTGCCTGCGCCTGTCTTGCAGACCGGCGGACTATTGCACACGACGTTCCGGCAGTCGTACTGGCAGTTGCCCCACGCTCCGTTCGTGCAGGTCTTGTACGTCGTCGCGTCGCACTTAACGGTTGACCCTTCGATGCAGGTGCACTGGTAGTTCGTCCAGCCGCACAGGTTGCTCGTGCAGATTTGCGTCCACGTCTCGTTCGCGCCGCAGGACAAACTCGTGAGCTGCGTTTGACCGCTGCTGCAGACGGCTGTGCCGCAGTCGTACGGGCACGTGCCGCACGTCTCGCCGTTGTTGCACGTGCCGTCCCCGCAGTAGGGGTCGGGTGTGCAGGTCGTCTGGCACTCGATGTCGTACTGGCCGCATTGGCTGCAAAGGGTAGCAGTGCTGGAATTCGCGAGGGCGATGAAGAGTGCAGTTGCTGCTAGTGCTAGCAGTAGTATGCGCCACCTCACCTCACCCATGAGGTTCTCTGGCGTCTGAGACTTTAAATAGGTTTAGTTCTACATTCCGAGGCCGGTGTTCGGATCGTTGTTGTTTCTACTATCCCAGGTCGGGCTGAGCGTCTTGTTCGGGCCCGTCGCTGTTGTCCCGCCGTACTCTCCGGGCTGCTTCTGCGTGAACTCCTCGAGGAAACTTCCGTAGACATTGAAGACTGCGGCTGCGGTCGCGTCGTTCATGTCGGTCTTGATGGCACCGTCGTTGGGGTGCAACGAGACGAGGTGGTACTTGCCGATGGATTGCGTGCTCACCTTGAGCGGGTCCTTCGTGTAGAAGGCCTCGCCGTTGGCGTTGTTCCCATCCGTGAGCTTTCTGAAGAACTGCTCGAAGTCCTGCACAGTGCCTGGGTAGTTGCTCGTTGGGTAGAGCGCTGCGGCAAGGTCGGGTGCGTAGCTGCGTACGCCGCAGTTGCCGTTGATCATGCACTTAAACTCACGGTTGTTGAGGTAGAAGATTCTGCCCTCAAGTGGCTTGAGCCAGGTGTCGACATACTCTTTCCCGGTCGTGCCTGCAAAGGGCTTCTCTACCCGGTATCCTGCCTTGTTGATGCCGTCGATGGTTGCGCCGATGAGGATGTGTGGTTGTCGTGTGTAGTTGTTCGTGGCGTTTTTTGCGCTGAGTGTGACGCGTGTGCTGCCCGCTGGTGCGGTGATGGTCGTGTTGCCGTGGATGGGGAGGGTGCCTTCGATGGTGCCGGTTTGGTTGCCGTTGTCGTTGTGTCCGGTGATGGTGTAGCTTGCTGGGATGTCGTCGGCGGCGAGGATGGTGATGGTGTGGTCGGGTGGTAGTTGGTTGATGCTTGCGTTGTAGCGCTGTGCGCCGGTTGGGCCGAAGCTGTTCTCTGCGGTTGCTCCTTGCGTCTGTGTGGTGCCGTTGCTCCAGGCGTTGAAGGGCATGTTCTTGTCGGTGACCCACATGCCGCGGATGGCCATGCTGCCCGGTACCTGGACGGATTCCTTCATGAAGGTGGTTCCCCAGTTGATTGCGGTGTAGTCTTTGACGTAGTTGCTCTGCGTGTTGTCCCGGTCCTGCGGGAGGCCGAGTGTGGCGAACGTGAGGATGCCGGTCGGGTCCGGGTTCTTCGCCCAGCTCGTCGTTGCAGCGTCGGCGCGAAGCACGTAGTGGACCCCGGTTGCCTCGCTGAGCGCTTTGGCGCGGTACTGCACGCCATTGACCGTGCTGGTCATGATTGCTGGTCCGTTCGGGATGAGGTCGAGCTGTTCGCCCGTCTGGAGCGGCCGTGGGGTGAGTGTGGTGGTGCCGGGGCTGAGCTGTATTGTTTCGCGGTCGCGTTCGACGCCATTGCTCAGGAGGTACGCGAGTTCGGCAGTGCCGGGGCTCCAGGTGTAGACCTGGAAGGTCTGGTTCTCGCCCATGATGGGGATGTTCTGTCGCTCGGGTGTTATGAGCGTTGTTGGTATCGCGTCGTTGTGGCCGCGGATCTCGGCGTTGCCGGTCGTGTAGAGTTCGAGGCTTGCCGTGTCAAGGCCGAGGGTGCGCACGACATCTGTCTTCGTGATGCTTGCTCCTGGCGCAAGCGTGTCTGTGATGCAGGTTGCGGTGCGCTCAATGCACGCCCTGATGGTGTTCGGAACGGCGGCGTGGTTGGTGTAGCGCAGGTCGTCATCCGCGAGAACGCCGTGCATGATGTGCGAGGGCGACGCTGGCCGGCGCACTGCTCTGCGGCGCATAGTTGTTGCGTTCGACTCGATAGAATCAGCTGCAACGGTCTGCTCAATCCTTACTGGTTCGCCTACCTGCACAGTGCGTTCGCGCGCGTATGTGTCAGTGCCGATGCTTGTGAGGAGGAGTCCGGCGGCGAGGATGTTCTTGAGCTTCATAGTGTTCCTTATTGTCTTTGACATTTAAATAATTTCCTTTTTGT